>NZ_CP014308.1:0-600000 GCF_001557535.2 Burkholderia sp. PAMC 26561 | reverse complement strand
TTAATGGCCTCGCGCGCAGCGATCTCTGACAGCTTGCCGCTATGCGTGGTGGGCAATGCCGCGACTGCAAGGATGATATCAGGCACGTGCGCGATAGACGCACCGCGTGCTAGATTGGTTCGAATTTGTTTGCGCAATTCGCCGGTTAATACTTCCCCCTCGCGCAATGTGATCAACAGAACGATCCGCTGATCCGAGAAGCGGGAAGCAGAATCGTCGATCGGGCCATCGCGCCGCTCCACGTCCAACTGAACCGCCAGTGCTTCACGGATGGCGGTAATCTTGTCAAGCACGCGGTATATCTCGGCAGGACCCACATTGACGCCGCGGACGTTCAGCACGCCGTCGGTACGGCCATGTAGACGTGCGCCCCCCGCCGGCGTCATCTCGATGAAATCTCCCTGTGTCCACACCCCGGGGTTGGCCCCAAAATAAGCAGAGTGGAACCTAGCGCCCGATGGATCGTCGACGAATCCAAGGGGACGGGAGGGAAACGGATTGATGCAGACCAGTTGACCTACACCGTCTGCTTCGTGACCATTAGTCCACGACTGAACCCCTAGGGCGAGACTCTTCGATTGGGATTCCCCGGCAATTATTGGAAGGTTCGGGTTGCCTAGAACGAAGCATCCTAAAATATCGGTCCCACCTGAGATCGAACACAAGGGTAGTGATTTGACATTGTCTCGAACCCAGAAGAATTGCGAGTCATATAGGACCGCGCCCGTCGACAAGATGGTGCGCAAGTGGCTCAAGTCGAAGCGTTCAGAAGGAACAAGCCCCGCTTGCTCGCACATTTTTAAATAGGTGGGGCTGGTGCCGAAAACCGTTACTCGCAGATCGGCGACGAGACGCCACAGGATGTCCACCGTTGCGATGGAGCCGTCAAAAGTGATGACTTCAGTTCCCGACGCAAGTGCAGACAGTTGCCAGTTCCACATCATCCAGGCGCAGCTTGTATGAAAGTACATGCGCTCGCCGGCTCGGAGATCGCAATGAAGGCGGTGTTCCTTCAAATGTTCGAGTAGGGTGCCTCCCGCTCCATGGACGATGCATTTAGGCTTACCGGTCGTTCCCGACGAAAACAGGATGAAAAGCGGATGGTTAAACGCGAAACGTTTCCACACAAAAACCGAAGCGTCGACACGCTCCATCAGCGCACGGGCCGAAAAACTGGGTAAAGCCGTGTCAAGCAGTAAGCACTCGTCATCAAGGCCAATTACGCCAACCAGCGTTGGTAACTTTGCAGCGAGTTCGGTTAATTTCGTTGCGACAGGGACGCCGTTATCGAACGGTCGCGTTGCCGTATGGGCAATGAGCAGCCGAGGCGAGAGTTGTGAAAAACGCTCAAGGAGTGCCGGGCTGCCCATCTCCGTCGAGGACGTTGCGAGCGTGGCACCGATGGCAGCGACAGATAGCGCTGCGATTACGGCCATCACATCGTTGCGCATGACTGCGACCACGCAGTCGCCCTCTACTATGCCCAAGTCCGAAAGGGCCTGAGCAAGGCGGGCAACCCGATCTCTGAGTTCACCGCGTGTCAGGGCCCAACGCGTGCCGTCGGCAAAACAAGCGGTTACTGCGGGCTCGCCTGCGCTTGCGACGCTTAGATCGAGCAACTTATCGGCGTAGTTGAGCTTGAGATCTGGGAAGAAGTACGCAGTCTCGCATTCGTCACCTACGCATATAGCGGTCGTTCCCTCGATCATTTCGAATCCAGGCAACCAGTTTACAAAGCATTTCCAGAAGGCGCGGTAGTTTCGCACCGAAAAAGCGTGCAAGGATTCATAGTTGGGAAATGCAAGGCCTGTCTGTCGCGATAGTTCTGCGGTAAACGACGTCAATTGAGACTCGGAAATTGCTTCGTCTCTGCCATTAAAAACATTTGCTTGAGAAGTACTACTTACCGGATCAGTAGCCGGTGATTCACAAACCATAAGTACCTCCGTATAGAGATGCATCGTCCTTTATTTGCTCAAGGCGGTTTGTAATTTTTTGAGGACTTCGGGCGTGTCGTCTACTAACTTAACACCGTAATGTGGACACCAAAATAACCCGCAGGGGGGATTCTGTATGATAAAAGGCGTTTGTTGCGCGGCCCGCGCCTCTTCGTGAACGTTCCCCACGAAGGTTCGGATTTGACTTCTGGATATAAACAGTGATGATCGAAACGTCAGAAAAAATGCCGAATCGAATGAATTTTCAATGCGAAGGATTTATATTAATAATGGGGATTGGGTTTCTGCGCAAACGCTCTGAGCCAAAAAATAAGTGATCTGAAAGGAAAAAACTAACGTCTAACCGAATCGATGAGCGAGGAAAGCAAGTCGGCGCACGGGCAGCCAATCGGCACGTCGCCGTGAAATAAAAGCTAAACTTAGACATGCGTTTTTTTGGCAAGAGCTATCGCGGCGTTATCGAAAGATAAATGCTTATCAAACTTCCGATGTTGTCAGGCCGCGTCTTCTGTCACACTTTGCGTTGGCTTCGGGTAGGCGTTTACGTGTGACCGATTCGTGTTTTTGCGCGGGCATACTGTGTACATCTCTGATGTGTCGAACCTGTCCCGGGAGCGAAAAAATGTCCTATCTATGTGCTGAGATAAAGGCGTACGACGAATCACGCAAGATCATGACGGTGGCATTCGGAGAGCAGTGGCCATTAAAGCCGAGCAGTGCCACATTTGCGGAGGTGTCAATCGATGACTGCGATGCAATTGGCCACGAAGTCGGTGCAGGCGATACAGGACTGACGCCGGACGAGGCAAGTGTTCTCAAACTCTTGTTGGACGAATGCGGTGCGCTCGAAGACGTGCTCGCTCATCCAGAGCATTTAGTAGGACGTGTTTGCAAGCTTGACGAGTGACTTTGCAACTATGCACAACAGCTCGGTGCCGAATCAGTTTTTACTATCGATGATCGAGCGATTCTTCATGCCGTTTTGCAACGCATTTTGGTTTTAACGGTCGCCTCGCGGTACACGTTCATCCCGTGGAAGGGCGGCCCTTTGCTTGCGACAACGCTGCAAGCGATTCATCGAGCGCTTTCAAGTCAACCGGTTTAGTAAAGTGGGCATCAAAGCCGGCTCGAAATGCTCTTTCCCGATCCATTTCGCTCGCATAGCCAGTCACTGCGACAAACGCGGTACGGGACATCGAATTCAATCCGATGAGTTGCTTAACAAGCTCATAGCCGTCTGTGTCAGGCAGCCCAATATCGCTGATGACCACATCAGGCTGGTTCTCAATCATCATTGCCAAGGCGTCTTGCGCCCGATAGGCGATTCTGACGGAATGCCCAGATAGCTTGTAATAAAGGCCGAGAGCGTCTGCTGTATCAATGTTGTCTTCGACGATAACAATGTCCAGCGGCGATAGCGGACCGCCTAGTTGTGGGGTCGAAGGGCATATTGGCGCGTTTGCTGCCACGAGCGTGAGGATAAAGTCGCTACCTTGGTCACGGCCACCACTTTCTGCGCGAAGCGATCCGCCATGCCATTCAGCAAGTCGCCGTGAAAGCGCAAGACCTAATCCCATGCCACCTTTTGCGCGATCAAGCGGTTGCTTACTCTGGCCGAAGACTTCGAAAATCTCATCCATCTCTTCGGCGATAATCCCAACACCTGAGTCCCGAACACGAACTTCTACTCTCTCACCGGTCCTCTGGACAGCAAGGTCGATTTTTCCGCCTTTTGGCGTGTATTTCGCGGCGTTGTTCAACAAATTGGAAATGAGTAAGGGGCACTGCGTCCAGTCTGCGGCCACCCAGAGGTCGTCAGCGATCGAGCATGTGAATTGATGTTGCCCGTCGAGAATAAAGCTGTGACTCATCTCGACCGCCTGGTCGACCAACCTTTTAACCGAAATTGGCTCGAGTTTAAGCTCGACGGCGCCAAACGACACAAGTGAGGCCGAGAGCATGTGATCGACGATTTCGCTCATGTACCTGACCTGGCGATCAATGAGCGTTCTGGCCCACACACGTTGCTCAAGCGAAGCATGAATTTGTTGAAGTACCGTAACCGCAGTCAAGATCGGCGCCAACGGTGCTCTCAACTCATGGGCGAGCATAGCGAGGAACTGATCTCGATTAAGTTGCGCGTGGTCAGCGTGATCTCGAAGAATGCGGATTTCACGCTGTGCTTGGATGGCCTGTAGATGTTTGACTACTTGGTGCGCGAACTTGCGCAGAGTCTTGATATCGCGCTCTTTGATCGGCCGAGCTCGTGTATCCGTCACGCATAGCGTACCGAGGGGCAGCCCTCCAGGTAGCCGCAAGACTATACCTACGTAGAAGCGCACCTGACGCTCGTCGGTTACATTGGGGTGGCCGAGAAAATCTGGGTGAATTGACGCGTCCGAGATTGTGAGCACGTCTTCAGACTCAATCGCAATCGCGCATAGGCACTCGCTGTTTGGTCGTTTTTCGCGCAACGCGCCCCAAGCAGCTTTACACCACGTATGTGCGTCGTCGATAAAATTGATTAGCGCTACAGGGGCCCGCAGCGCGGACGCGGCAAGTTCGGCAAGCGCGTCGAAGTGATCTTCCGCGGGGCCGCTAAGGATTCCGAGCAACCTAAGCTGCGAGAGCCGACCTGTGTCGGAAACTACGTTGGCAGTCGGCATGGGGATGCGGCATGTGGAAGTGAATCTTTAGCCCAGCAACGGGCATTCCCAAGGGTCCGCAAAACGATGTGCACCCGGCTTGATCGTCTGATAAGTAGCGTAAATAACAGGTGGCGTGATTTCGAACCGCTTCGCCATGCGTACACGGCTTCGATGCCGAATGTAAGTGCAGTGCCGGGTTAATCGCATTCGGAGCGCTGATCATTTTCCGCTTTGTACGAGTTTTTCTAGTCGAGCGGTGGCCTTTAATAAAACTTCTAACCGTATCTCGCGTAACTGGCGATCGTGCTCATTCACAATAATCGTGAGATCTTCCAAAGCCTTGGCGGTAAGAACAAAATTTTGGTGAGGGGTTGGACTTCCTAGAATCTGATAGAGCGCTACCTCAGCGTCATCGGTTATCTGTTCCTTGATTAGCGAGAATCCATCTTCGCCTAAAAAGCTTGTAAGCAGGGTCACTTCCAATAAACACTGCATCGCTGCCAAATCCGCTTGCCCTTGAAGGGTTCGTTCAAGTGCAAGTCGAAACCGCAGCGAGAGCCTGTCTGCCGAGACGTGGTCGAGCGGCAAATGCAGCTTTTTGTTATTTCTCTCAAGGTGGGGAAAAACCTTCGCATGAACCGATCTCTTTTTCTCGAGCATTAGATAATTTATAAAAAGGATATCGATAGTTGGAAGACTACTCTTATAAATATTTTGCTTCAACCGCTCTGCGCTTTCAGCGTGTTTTTAGTTCGACGCATTTGGAAGTTTCACTGCTGCGACCGCTTGCTCGGGAAAGTGCCACTTCTTATGGGCCACATTGTGTTAGCACTTTTCGCTGGAAAATCCTACCATACGACCATCTGTCGGATGCGTTCCTAAACAAGCCGTGCAACGCTTTCTACAAGCTTGCGATGTAAGACCCGACGGCTTCAGTAAAATTTGAGTTTTTTATTATCGTTCTAGTTTTATCTCAGCGGCCCAGTTTAAAAAATATTGTGCATAGGCTGTTTTTATCGCTGACATCGAGATAAAGAAAAGCGATTAAATGAAACGGTAAATTTCGATAACTTTTAATGTTTAGGATTAAATATGGGAGTTCATTACGATCTTTTTATAATCGAATTATTGTCGATATAGTAATTGAACCGTAGAATATCTAAGTGTTGCCTTGATATTAAATAGTAATATCAAGCAATCTATTAAGATAACCAAGCCTTCTAACTTGTATTTCGGGATTGCATTTCGGGCGCCAAAATAGGGTATTTTCCGCTCACGCCACTTCGCAAGTTCAGATTTTCAAGATCCAGCCGCCGCCCGAAGGCCCGCCCAGTCACGCCATGCCGCTCAATCCGGAGACCGCACGCATCGTCCTGCGGATGAACGACGCGATTTCCGCTTTCCGGGCAGGGGAGGTGTCTGGCCTGCCCGCACTCGATTCGGCAAGTCGGCTGATGGGCGCCCCGGCCGATGACGCGGTGGCAAGCGCTGCCACGCGGCAGGGGCGAGCGGAGTCGTATCCCGCAACGCCCCGATCGGGTTGAACTCGCGATCCTCACCGCGCTCGCTGACATCTATGGCTCTCAGATCCTGAGCAATGCGTCGCTCGGCTATGCGTTACGCCTGGTCGCGCGCCATGGGGGCGTCGAACTGGTTCAGCGCGTGTTATGGGGCGAGTCAGCCGCTGACCTGCAGCTCGCGACAATGTTGGGGGCCGTGCGGGTGTCGTTCGAAGAGGTGGTGATCGCCTTTAGCGATGAGCTTCTCGCGCAAGCTCATGACGTGCTGGCGGGATTTAGACCGCGGCCACCGGGCGGACCTAAATCAGGGCAGGGCGATCGTGGCTGAAAATCTCATGCTCACCTACGGCTACACCGCAAAGGATCTCGCAGCGGTGCGCGCGTACGTGCAGCGCGTCGCGCCCTCAATCATCGCGCGGACCTACTACGACAGCGATGAGGATAGTTTTGCGGCCACTCCCTCGGCGATGGACCGGCACCTTCGCGCCATGCTCGATGGTCCCGTCGACGTGGCGATCGAGCATGGATCGCCGGCGCTCGCGGAACACCTGCGCTCGTCGATCAGGAAGCACGGCGAGCCGAAGCTCACTGCGGTGACGTTCCGGATGGTGACGGAAGCCGCGTCGCCGGCAGCGAGCCACGCTATCGGCCGCTGGTTCCGACCGCGCATTGCGTCGCGCTTGAAGGTGGAGGGAATCGCGACGGTGGGTGAACTGGTCGCGTTCTGCAACCGGCGCGGCGGAAGTTGGTGGCGTTCGGTCCCGCGCATCGGCGCCGGGCGCGCGGCCGTCGTCATTGCCTGGCTGCGCCGGCACGAAATGCAACTCCGAATACGCGTGGACGCTGACGTTGACACGCGCGATCCGCTGGTCGCCGATGGAGTTGTCCAGGTGGGCCGGCCGAACCGGTTCCGATCAATGGCGTTGGGGAAGGGCAGTCGGAAGAATCTCAAAAGAGGTCGGCGGATTGGCTCACCCTAGCGCCGCTCGAGCGTTTGGCGGTGCCCAACGCATTGTCCGGTGCCGCCGGTGAAAACCGTTCAATTGCCTTCTGTTATATCCAAGCCCGTCACGACCTTGAGGTAGTGCGTGCCTATCTGAACAAGTATCGCGATCAGCCGAAAACGTTGCGGGCTTACACCAAGGAAGTCGAGCGGTTCCTGCTGTGGTCAGTGGTCGCGCGGGGCAAGGCGTTGAGTTCACTGGTGGTCGACGGCTGCGAGGCGTACGAGGATTTCCTGAAAAATCCGGATCCGCGCTTTGTCGGCGAACGGTTCAGTCGCAACTCGCCGCGCTGGCGGCCATTCGCTTCCGAAAATCTGTCGCCCGAGTCGCAGCGGTATGCGGTGCGCGCACTCCTTGCCGCGTTCACCTGGCTCGTGAATGTCCGCTATCTTGCGGGTAATCCGTGGAAGGCGGTCAACGATTCAAAGATCGTGCAACGCGAGACGGCCATGCATATCCATCGTGCGCTCCCGGCTGACCTGTGGCGGCGTCTGCGCAACGAGCTCGATAAACGCTCCGATGTGGACGACGATATCAAGCGCGCCAGGCAGTGGCGCGTCGTGCGCGCAGCGCTCTTGTTGATGGGCGACTCTGGCCTGCGCCGGGAGGAAGCTGCGGATGCGCAGCGCGGCAAACTTCGAGTGTCCGTAAACGGCTCACTCGAACGCCCGGTGTGGGAACTAACGGTGATCGGTAAGCGAAACAAGGAGCGGACGGTGCCAGTCAGCATTGCGACGCTCGAGGCGCTGAAAGCGCATTGGTCGGATCGGGGGCGCGATTTCATGGCGCCAACGGATCTCCTCAACTCATCCGCACCGTTGTTGTCGCCGGTCGCGATCCCCCGCACGCCTGCGTCACATGTCAAACATCATCAGCGCAGCAGCGAGGGCGAGAAGGGTTATTCGGCGGACGGCATTAACCGCTCGATCTCGCGCATGTTGACGATCATTGTCGAGACCATGGATGATCTGAGCCTGGACGAACGCGTGATCCTGGGGGCGGTCAACGCGCACGCGATGCGGCAAACCTTTGGCACCCAGTCGGTGGCCGACGAAGTGCCGGTTGATGTCGTGCAGAAGGTCTTGGGTCACGCATCGCTGCAAACGACGTCGATCTACGTGCAGGCCGAAAAGAAGCGGGTGCTCGAGGAGGTAGCTGGGTACTATGCGCGACGTGCCAACGCTTCGACGTCCGGCGAGCGCGGCAACTGAGCGTGACGACCTGGCCTCGCGGCGCATGATCGTGAATTCCCATCGATATCGCACCCGCTTCGAATGTCCCACATCGACCCACTTGAGACAGTGGAAGTGCTCGGCAACGGTCATTCGTGAAACAAAACGAGAACGCAGGCTTCCTGTGTGGAAGATGTTGATTTTCTAGCCGTCGTAATGCCCTCCGATAGCCCATCCACACCCCAAGGTTGATGGCTATCGTATATGGCTCGCCGAGCGCAACGCGGACATTCGACCGCGATGTCAATCGTCGCAGCCTACGTGGGATCTGATAAGTATCGCGGAAGAACGGCGGGCGCGGCGCTTGCCGTAGTTGCGCCACCGAAAACGTTCAAGAGGTTTTATCGCGACTGCGGAGCCGCACATTGTATAGAGGCTCAGTGTGAAGACTCGGCCGCTCTTCTAAACAATATGTCTGATCCATCTATAAACGTTTCTAACCGGTCAAGTCGCCCATCAGGACCTGTCAGAAAGTTGACCGACCAGCGTCCCACAATCGGGTCAAACCTCGAATCGAAGCGATCATAGTGGAAATGCATGAGTGGAAGTCGCCAATGTCGAAAGCGAAACTGAAGCTCATCGCCATCCAGCTCAATGACGATGTCTCCGTAGGCATCGTGCTGAAACCGACCAACATAGTCGCCCAGCTGATGCGACGTATGAGTGGCATTGACTCGCCCCTCATTCGCGGACTCGATCGTTTGTTCAATCCTCATCGATTCCGCACCTATGGCTTCGGAAAGCCGATCCGCCCATGGCGATGTTGGCAAATCAAGAAGCTGCTCGAACACGCCGTAGCTGATCGCCTGCTCCAACCCACGACAATGGTCACCTAGTACTAGAACGCAAACGCCTACCTTGTGCCGTGGAAGATACGATACCTCGGAGCAGTAGCCTTCTTTGGCACCAGAATGGCTAACCATCAGATGACCATGAAACCCAACCAAATACCTCCCTAGACCTTCCGTCGCTCCGGACAGCGCCCAAGACGTTCGATGGTTTAAGGATCGAAATTTATGGGCAAATGCCGGCTGTAACGTGGCGTCAAGTACCGCCTCAGGAATTATTGAGTTTCCTTCAAACTGACCTCCATTCATTATTGCGCTCAGCCAATGCGACATCTCTTCAATGTTGGAGATTAGCCCCCCGCAGGCGAAGCTGTCGAATAAGTCGTGCGTAACCCGTAGCAGGCGCCCGGACGTCTGGTCCTTTGCATAAGGAATGGCGAAATTTGAACTTCCCAGCATTTCGTTGTAAGAAAAAGTCGAGGCGTGCATGGAGCGGCTCTAGCAACTTCTTGCGAACAAAATCGGAATATTCCATGCCGCTTAGAAGCTCAATTACGTAACCAACCGCTTCATATAGGATGTTGTTGTAGTTGAAGATTGTTCTCATCGGGGCAATCGCTTTTAAGTATCTAACTTTCTCAAAAAGCGCTTTTGAAGACAGCCCGGACCTGTGCCGAATCATATCGGCTGCTTCAAGTCCAGTGCGATGCGAAAGCATGTCGCGAAGAGTAACGGCCGCGTCGAGCTCCCTACTACTGAACCGCAACTGTGGAACAAAGTCACGGATAGGATCGTCGTAAGTCAGCTGACCCTGTTCCACCAAAAGTCCAGCAGCGATGGATGTAAAAAGCTTCGTGTTGGATGCAATTGGTACAAGCGTACTCCGTGTCATCGGAAGATGAGACTCGCAGTCGCGAAGACCGTACTCAGTGGAAAATACCAAGCGATCGTCGCGGACAATTCCTACTGCAACGCCCACCGCTTCAAAATCAGCCGAAACACGCTGGACATATTGTTCAATGTTGGAGAACAGATCTTCTTTCATATTGCCTTTACGCGTTATGGGCTGAAATTCCGCGACTTTTTGCAAAATCGCTTTGCCTATCGTGCTCTTTGGCGCCCGTCGGCTTTTTGTGACAGGCTCTGCCGCCGAAGGTCCGCTTCTGTCCGAACTTAGGCACGTGTCACCGGCGAAACGACCTGCCACCATACATCAGCCTTCAGCGCTGGTGACCGCACGTGGCGCCAGGCTCTCTTGGCGCCGACTCCAAGACAGCATGAGTTAAAATTAGCTTCTTAACCAGCAATCCACCAATTCGCTTTCTGAAAACCGATCTCGCGTCACAATTTTTGCGTGCCGAGCAACGCTCCAAGCACTTTTTCAATCGCTTGAATCAAAGCAGGCCGGAACATCCGGTCTGTTATAAAACCTGATATGGAGATACCCGGGTCAGGCGCGTAATAGACGGCGGTCCCCCAGAAACCAAGGTGGGAGAATACTTCGTGACCGTCTATAGCGCCAGCAGAAACTCCTCCCCGGTAACCTTCGGAACCCTCGTGAGGACCAGCCCGAAGCATCTCGCACAAAGCTCGCGGCGATTCGAATATGCCACCTTCAAACAGGTTTTGCATAAACGTTGCCAGATCACGTGCAGACATCATCAAGCCGCCCCCGCCGTACAAGTCCATCGTGGCGTGGAGTTGGGTGACATCAATCCCATCCATAAATTGCCGCGCAGCTCGGTTGGCTTTCAATGGCCGGGCCTCAACCATTTCCCACCATGTCGAGTCCATATGACGGTCGTGGAAGCCCATCTCGCGTCGAACAACTTGAGCAAGCGGTTCTCCCGTAACTTGCTCAATAATGTCGCCCAGAAGAATGTAGCCGGTATCCGAGTATAGGTACTGAGCGCCCGCTTTACCTTGCGGGGGTGGCCTCGCGACAGCAAGGCGGACCTGCTCTTCACGCGTCCACTGGTGCTCAGGATTTGCAAGGACGGTCTTGATGTAATCATCGTCGGCATGGTCGCAAAGCCCAGCGCTGTGATTTAAAAGATGAAAGACTGTGATCGATTCTGTATCGTAACCTCGAGTGGTCAATAGGGTATTCAAGAGCGGCGTACATAACGAATGAATGGGCGCATCGAGTTCGATCCTCTTTTGCTCCCATAGTCGATATACAGTGGCCGCAACAAGTGTCTTGGTGTTGCTGGCAATTCGGAAGGGCGTGTCGCAGGTTAAAGGCTCTGCGAGACCTAGGTCTGCCCAGCCCGACGCTGCGCCCCACGGCCGAGCAACGGCCTTTCCCGTAACGAAAAATGCAGTATCCGCCCCGGTTGCCGCGAAAACCGACGCTATTTTTCAGGACTCAATGCCGCTCCCGTTCGGTATGTTAATTCGCGGTGGTCTTTTCGTACAGCGACCAGACATAGCCACCGGGACCGGGTTCTTGCCACAGTCCTACCCGGATAAAACCAAGCGACTCATACTAGGCGCATAGCTTTTCGTTGTGAGCCGGACAGTCGAGCCGGACATAGCGCCGGTTCAAGCCCCGCACGTTGCTGGCGCAGCAGTCAAGCATGAACCCGCCGAGTCCACGCCCGTGGAAGCCTTTGCGCACACCCAGCCCGTGCACATAAGCTGCGATCGGCTTCTGCGGCCCCCAGCGCTGATCATCGTCCAGATCGAGCGAAAACGTGCCTGCCGGAGTGCCGTCCAGCTCAACGATGTACACTTCTTTTTGAGCGACGGTGCTTCGCATCCATTGCTCGGAAACACCGTCTCCTTCCTTGCCCCACGCGTAGTCTCGGTGCGCTATCTTCCATGTGTGTGCATCATTGCGGATCTGTGTTAGCACCGAGACATCTTCTGCCGTTGCCCGGCGGATGCTCCTCAAGTCCATCGCTCATATCTCCGTTGAACATTCTTTGTGAATGAAATACGAAAGACTGACGCAAATTCGCCTCGGATTGTCACCGATTCGGGTACAGATGTCGAATGACTGCAATTGGCCGGTCTCTGCCTGACGGCGAATGGCGCTACCCGACCCACAAGGGACACTTGCTCATTTCTAAACCGGTCACTCCGATGTCAAATGCGAGATTCGACGCAAGTGCATGTTGCGTTCTTTTAGTTCTAACGGCCTGCACAACACTCTTAATCTCGATACGGTGAGTTCAGGACCCTTATTGTGCTAATCGAGTAATCTCAGCTGAATTTGCTTATAAAACCGAGAAGAAGAGGTGGATTTAGGCAGCATGAAAAGCTGCCCATCTTGTCGGTCGGCAGGATAACCGTCAGAGGCGCAGTGATATCCAAGTGACTCTCAGCATCGTGATTCGCGAATTGCACTACTTTTTACAAAAAATACCGCCGAACTTGTGATTGAACCGGTTAACAGCGCAAAAAAACGTAAAGTTTTTGAGTAACCTGTCGTTATGCAAAACTAGGCAATTCTCCTTGACGATAACCATGAAGACACGACTCATCGTAGCTGCCCTGCTGGTTGTAGGGTAAGCGTCTCGTGAGGGCCCTTCAGATTTTCGTAGACGAGCGGATCAGTTTGATGCCGGTGGGAACGAGGGCAGAAGTCTGGCGATGTTCCAAGGCAGTAGTTCGTCGATGACGTTGATTTTGTGGTCTGCGATGCGGGTCAGCACGTAGTCAAGATAAGCACGTGGATTGATGCCATTGAGCTTGCACGAGCCGAGCAATGAATACATCGCCGCGGCCCGTTCTCCTCCACTGTCGGAGCCGGCGAACATGTAGTTGCGCCTGCCGAGCGCCACACAACGCAATGCATTTTCCGCAAGTACATTGCTGATTTCTGCCTGTCCATCGTCGCAGAACAACGTGAGCGCATCCCAGCGGTTCAAAGAGTAGTTCATCGCTTCGACCAGCGGTGCTTTCGCCCAAAGCGTGGCAAGTTTTTCTCGCATCAACTTTTCGAGAGTCACGAGCAGCGGCTTGCTCTTTTCCTGGCGCACGCGCAATCGTTCATCTGCAGGCTTGCCGCGGATCTGAGCCTCAATACCGTATAGCTCGCCGATCCTGTCAAGCAATTGCGTGGTGGTTTCCGACGGCGTTTTCTCATGGACGTCAAAGACATACCGCCGAGCATGATCCCAACAAGCGGCCGGATGGATTTTCCCATCGAGGTACAGATCAGCATAGCCCGCATACGCGTCCGCCTGAAGGATGCCCTCAAATTTAGCAAGATGAGTTTGTGGGTGGATGCCTTTGCGGTCCGGTGAGTAAGCGAACCAGACGGCGGCCGGTTCTATGGAAGCCGAACGGCGGTCATCGCGAACGTAGACCCAGAGCCGACCCGTGCGGGTTTTCTTGTTGCCCGGCGCGAGCACCGGGATCGGTGTGTCATCCGCGTGGATCTTGGTGGCCGCCATAACATAGGCGCGCAGCGCTTCGGTCAGCGGCCTGCAGAGTTCTTCGCACTGTCCAACCCAGCGCGCTGTGGTGGCGCGATCAAGGCGTACGCCTTCGCGCGCAGCGATCCCCGTTTGGCGATACAAGGGAATGTGGTCGGCGTACTTCGAGACCAGGATGTCAGCGAGCAAGCTCGGATGCGCCATGCTGCGCTCGATCGGCAGCCCCGGCATCGGCGGCTGTTCGATGTGACCGCAACTGGGGCAGGCCATCTTGCGTCGAATCGTGCGGATTACCTTAAACATAGCGGTGACGCGCGCCAACTGCTCGGACACGTCTTCGCCAAGCGCGCGCATGGCGCTGCCGCACTTGGGGCATGTCGGATCGGGTTCGAGCACGCGATCTTCGCGTGGCAGATGGGGTGGCAGAGCTTCCTTGGGCGCCTGCACGGAGATGCCCGAACTTGGAGATCGCGCGCGCGCCCGGCGAACGTCGGCGGCGCCTTGCCCAGTTGCCAGATCCTCTAGCTGTGTCTCGAGTTGATCCAACTGCCGATCCAACTGCTCGGATTTACGGCCGAAGTGCATCCGTTTGAGCTTGTCGATCTGAACCTTCAGGCGTTCAATCTCGCGATCCCGATCGGCAATTGATGCGAGGGCCTCGCTTAGCAAGGCTTGCAGGGTGACAACATCATCGGGGAGATCGGCGTCGCTCGGCATACGCCGCAGTTTACGAGTATCCCGTGCGGTTTACAACCGCTACGCCATCAATAATGCCGCTGTGCGACGAGGCTGGCGCCAATCGATCCCTTCGAGGACCATGGATAGCTGGGCGCTCGTCAAATGGATCTTGCCGCCATCAGCCTGTGGCCAGATGAAACGGCCATTTGTGAGGCGCTTCGCGAGCAGCCAGACCCCGTCATCAGTCGCCCATAGAATCTTGATCAAATCGCCACGGCGCCCACGAAAGATGAACACGTCGCCGCTCAGCGGATTCTCACCGAGCGCTGTCTGCACCTTGGCAGCTAACCCCGGGAATCCAGAGCGCATGTCGGTGATACCTGCTGCAATCCACACTCGCGTACCCGCCGGCAGGCCGATCACGATCTCAGACTCGCCAGCACAGCTCGAAGCGTCTCGACATCAACCGCGCCATCCACTTTGACCATTGCACGGCCAATTCGTACTTCGATCGTGCCGCCCGGTGATGTCGCCTTCGCCTTATCCGGTTCGATCAACGCCTCCGGCGCAACCACGCTCGCTACGTCTGTCACCACGCTCACGGGAATAAGCCCGCTAACCTTGCCCTGCTGTTTAACTCTATGTTCTCGTCGCCATCTGAACAGCAGATTAGCGTTCAACCCGTTCTCACGAGCAAGACTTGAAACCGACACACCGGGCTCACAGGCCGCATCGACCATTCGGCGCCGAAACTCCGGACTATGATTCGGGCAGCCCTTACGACTGCCCGAGTGCGATTTTTCTAATGTCAAAGTAGTTCCCACCATTCAAGTAGTGGGAACCACTTTGGCGTCTCATGGTAGCAAGATCAAGTGCGGCCCTCGCGCGACGCTTACGTTGTAGGCTTACTTTCTGGCTGTTTGGCGACGGTCCCAAACGTTGACTCTCAACGCTCGGTCAGTGTCCAGACGCGGATACAGGTGGCAAATAGTATTCAGCATCCGAAGATTGAAGCCGACGGTGTTTTAGTTAGCCCGTGGATCCGCGCTGCAATGATGTCGGCGTTTGCAATGCGGGCTGAACACCTCGGTCTTCGTATTGATCCGAATGGCGTGCCTGTTACGATCCATATTACGAGCGTACGTTCACGTTCAGATGGTGCGCGGATGGCGTTCAATTTTTTCGATGGTGCCGATTACGTTTCGGGAACCGTCAATGTTGGTGACGCAACTTTCAATGTCGGCGAGAATACATGGCTGTACTGGGCACCAACGGGTTTTCGGAGTATCCGAGAGGTTGCAGAGGCGGTTGGAAAGCAAGTTGCAAACGGTGTCGCGCTCGTTGCCGGTGAGCCAATAGAAGATTAGGTCTTTGCGTCACGCGACCGTTTCATGTCGAAAACGTCTCCGCTTTTTAGCATTCAAATAGTAGCTCGCGATATGCGGCCCCGTTTGGACTTGACAATCCGTACAGTACCTCAAAGCATAACCCGTCGTTACGGCACGCCTCCGCGAACCCCGAATTCGGAGGAAATCGATCTGGTCTCGGTGATGACGAGGAAACTTTCGCTTGACGGAAGCACGTGCTTGCCGTCAAGCAATTGTATTCGTACCCTTCGTCCCCAACAGGTTGTAATATCTGCCCGATGGGAACTTTTGTTTCGCCAGGAAGCTCAAGTCTTACGGATTCTTCTAACTAGTAACAACGATGCTGAAGTACATCGCGCAGCTAGGTTAGCCCCTGACAATTTCTGGTCTCACAAGTAACCGATAGTTGACGATGCTGCACGTCATGCCAAGCGTCCGCAACTGGAAGGCAATGGCCCTTCTCCTCGTTTTCGCTGGGGTGATGTGAAGGGTTATCGCCTTGTGGCGGTATCGAAGAGCTTCTCCCAGCCGACATCTTCAATATCTAGAAGCATTGCGATAGAGGCACGGACTTCGTTCATACGCCTCTCGACATCCAGGTGCGACGAAAACTCGCGCGCACCCAATTGCATTGTCTGAACCTCAATAACTCCGGATAAATCGTCAGGACCAAGTTCTAAGAATGCCTTTCCGCCTGACCATCGGGAGCGGACCCAACGGACTGCCTCGATGCTGATAAGGGTGGCCGAACTCGTGCATCAACAATCCATCTTTCGGTTTTCATTGATCGAGGAGTGCCAGAGAAGACACATACTTCCCTCGATAAAAGACCCAGCAAGCCCAACACGCCATAGAGGGCTGCGGCGATTGTTGTGCCAGTGCCGGACAAGATTTGATGCCGTCGTAACTCAGCAATAAGCAAAAACCCCAGCAGAAACAGGCAAACCTTCGACATCATCGTTCCTGTTGTGCGTTCCACAGTAACCAACTTCTATTCCATCTCTCGTATGAGTTATCAAGGGCTGGTATTTTCAGCAAGCGTTTAGTTGCAGTCAGATTGTCGACGATCCTCATCGTACAGTCGAGCGACCGCTCGTGGCCGAACCCAGTCTAGCGCGACGCGGCAAGCTAGACCACTTGTTTGCACATATGCTCCTCGTCATAGAAACGATCTCCGACCTTCATGGCGCGAGGCTCTAAGCCAAACGACTGAAAGCCGTGCGACGTATAAAGCCTCTTTGCGGGCAGATTCTCCGCATTGACAGAAAGCATCAGTTGGACAGCGTCCCACTGTTCGGCCGCGTGCGCTGTCGCTGCCGACAAAAGCGTTTGTGCGATTTTTCGTCCACGGTATGACGGGTTGACAAACACGCCCCAGATTGTCGCTTTGTGATTCACCTGACGCAGCGGTTCACGACGCACGCCCGTGATACCGATCAGCACCTTGCTCTCAAACGCTCCGAACACCGCCTGTGTCGGCGTCGAACGAATGCGAGCGGCAACCTCCTCAATCGAACGTGCTAGTTCCTCCTCGCGGGTAGGCCATATGGCGGTGGGGGCGTTATCGACGGCAAGAAGACGCAATGCTTTGAATTGCTCTGCATCGTCGGAATCTAATAGGCGGACAGTGACCATACGATATGAGATGAACCAAAGAGCGCTCACCGTACTCGATATCAACCACGCCGCGCAAGTTTAGACGGTCAGGCGTGTCGCCATCCCGCATAAGTCAAGTTGTCGACGATACAAGCGAGGAGGACGACAGGCTGCTGTTAGCCGGGCTGTGCCTATCGTCAGTCGCTGGCACATGGCCACTAACAGCCCCACGGTACACCTCCAGGCCAACCTCGCTACGAAGAGTTCGCGGCGTTGGGCCACCGGTAAGCAAGGATACGACCTTTGGAATACGCGAGCTCCCTCACTTCACCGCGCTGATTTCCGCCAAGCAGATATATGTGGTTCTCGTCGTGCCGGAGATAGAAACCTACATGCCCTTTCCAACTGAGCGGGTCATCTCGGGTGAGAACAACGAGGCAACCGTACGCAGGGCTGGTAATAGAGATGCCCCAGTTCAACCACGAGCGCGCTACAGCCGACCCGGTACCGACAAACCCCGCCTGAAATAGACACCAATTGATGAACGATGAGCACCAAGAGATCTTGTCATCGTACCCAAGGAGGTTCGTGTAACTGTTGTATTCAACGATACGTGGATTGCATTTTCCTACCGGAAACCGCTTCGTCCCCATCTCTCCAATGGCGATCGGCATCCAGGTCGGTGTCACTGGTCGAGCGGTACTCATTCTGCTGTTCCTGATAGCGGTAAAGGTCTGAGGCTACCGCGTCTTCTTCGACAGGACCATAAAGAGCTTGGGCCTGCTGCGTTACTACGGCCCAGTAACGATCGCCGTATGACCAATGCCACCACTCCGATGGATAGTTCACGAAGCCCGCTATCTCCATCGCCTTCGCCAAAATCCTACGGTTCGCTTTCGCTGTTTGCGGGATAAAAGTGCACGCGGTGTAGCAAGCGCCGGACGATTCCGTATCCATGGCATTCAAGACGCTGCCCATCTCTACGTGACCCCCACCGATTTGTTGCAGCGTAAGATCAACGGCCGCACCGGTAGGGTGGCCAGCGACATCAGGTGGCGCAACATAGCGGCTCGCAATGTCCAATACCTCATCGTCACTAATCCCAGGATAGGAGCCGCGCACCTTGGCAACATAACGTTGGAAAGATGCTCGTTGCTGTGAGAGTGGACGATAAGCTTCGGTAATTAGTAACTGAAGTCCATTTGGGAGCGCCTGATTAGCAACAAGCAACCGCTTGGCGACTGTCTTTCGAGCGTAAAGAAAGAATTCACTTCGACTTGAAATTAAGGTGCGGTTGAGATCGACCGAAATTTTGTCGGAAAACACTGCGAGATCAACGAATGACTCGCCATTCTCGGCGACCTCAATATTCCGGATGCGTGTATCAGCCAAAGTAAGCATCCGTGTGTTCCAGTGTCCATGTGCACATATTGTCAGCAATTTAGGCGCGATTGTCGAATGACCGATTCTGGCCGCTTTAAGACGGCCTTATTGATGCACTACGGCATAACTACACGCGAATCCGCTCGATTTCGTCGAGGGTAATGTTGTCGTGACGCCGGTCATAGAGCTGGGTGGTACGGGTCGACGCGTGGTTTGCCATCGCCGCTGCGTTCTCCAGCGTGCCGCCGTTTTTCAGATAGGCGGTGATGCCCGTCGCGCGAAACGTGTGGTTGCCAATCTTCGTGTTGATGCCGACCGTAAGCGCTCTGCGCGTCACCATCGCATACGCATTCGCCTGGGGCAGGGCAGTGGTGCTCAGGCGCCCAGTCCCGCGCTGGATCGTGCGAAACAGCGGCCCCTTACCCTCGGCGCCAATCCCGGTGCCGTCGATGTACGCATCCAGATACGCTTCAAGCGTGTGGTGACAAGGCATCTCGTGCTGCTTGCCGCCTTTCTCGCGCAAGCGCACCCATAACCGTTTGTTCTGCGTGTACACGTCGTCCACGCGCATCGCGAGCGCTGCACCCACCCGTGCGAACGAAAACACCATCAGCCCAATCAACGCCCGATCCCTGAGGCCAATGGGTGTGCTGACATCGATGCTATCAAGCAGCTGCCGGGCTTCGCTCGCATCGAGCACAGGGGTCTTGCCCTTGCGAGCTGTATGAGTCGGCCCACGCACGGACGCCGCAGGGTTATGCGGCACGACCTGGCCAGTGACGAGCCAGTCAAACAGGTGGCGGATTGCCGCCAGGTGCTGCTTGACGGTCGGCGCCGACAGCATCTGCGTCTGCAGTTCAATCCAGGCCGCCACGTGCAGCGGCTGCACGTCAGTGATCGAGCTCACGCCGGTCTGCGCGCACCAGGCGAAAAACTCGCCCACCGCATGCGCATAGGCTCGCCGTGTATTTGGGTTGCGAATGTTGGAGGCGAAGAATTCTAGAAAGCGCACACCGGCGCGTTCGCCGGCGCGGGTCATCAGCGCCGGCAGCGGCGCGGACGAGCGGACAAGGAGCGCCTCAGTCATGCTGATCCCTGGTTACAAGGTTTTTTGGAACGCGGCGAATTGCTCGATGAGCCTTTGCATATCGGCGGCTGAATTGGCTTTGATTTGGACGTGCGCACCAATGAGTTCAATTTGCCGGCCGGCTCGCCCGCGGATCCACGCGGCCAGCGCAGCCCCGAGGATCTCGAGCGCGCCCGGGCTCACGGGCACATTAAATTCCACCACGGCCTGCACGTGCGCGTTGTCCATCGACAAGCGGGGACGTACAAGTTGGCCGCCCTGCGCGCACAAAATGCCCAAGAATTGCTGGAGCTCGCGGCTATATTGACTCTCGGGTCCGCCAAAAGGATCGTCTTCAACGGACGAACGCATGACGAACTGAACTGCATCAGGTTTCATCAGCTGGTCCTTCTAAAAATCCACTTATTTGGTCTGCGTTACGCATGCCAACGATCCGGAAGCCACGCTCAATGCAGCGTGCGCGTGCCGCGATCAGTGTCACGAACAGTGGCCTGCAGAAGAATGTTGGCGCGACATTCGGCCTTGATCGCATCCGCCGCTTCCTCGACGAGCCGGTTGCCGCGAAAGCGCGCGACCTTGGCATCGATAGTGTCGTCGATGTGCCGGATGGCGGCATCGACACTGGCCGGGTCGTCCGGATCGAATCCGGCAGTGATGACTTCATCCTCCAGCGCCTTAAGTCCTTCGGCGGCTTCTTCGAGGATGCGCGTCATCTCGTCTGACAGGGTGGCCATGGGCAGCTCCGCTATATGTGATAAGAGACATTATCATATATAGATGGAGCGGTAAGGCTTCAACAAAACCTTGGCAGGCACGTGCGGTGCTGCAAACGTGCGCAAGGAGTCTCCCATGCACTTATCGTCGAACAAATCACGCGCTGGTCCTTGGACCCAACGCCGCATTAAGCTTGGCAAGGGCACCTTGCGCGTTCTGGTTGTCGACGACAATCAAAACGCCGCTGAAGCGCTCGCGACCTACCTGGCGTTTGAGAAGATCGACTGTCAGACGGCGTTCGGAGGCGCACAGGCAATTTCGGTAGGCGTCGCATGGAGTCCGCATGTGATCCTCATGGATATCTCCATGCCCGACTGCAACGGCTTCCAGGCCGCGCTCGCTTTGCGGCAGGATGCTCGCACCCGTGAAATTACGATCATTGCCTTTACCGCGTTGGATGAAGCGGAAGTGCTTCGCCATCTGACTGACCATGAATTTGACGGCTATTTCCAGAAAGGTCAGTCGCCGACTCATCTGCTCGCGCTGATCTCGAACTTCGCCACTTAGTAAGCTAGGTACATCCATCGATGAAATTTTTGTCGCACCACATTTCGGCGAAATTGCGGGCATAGCCGACCGCTTTTAACTCAGTCGCAAACGCTGGGGAACAACTCGTCTCGTGCAAGGTTTCCGGTTCTCGGCTCGATGACACTCGCGAAATCGCCGCGCGACCAACGAAGTTTGTGCCGATCTGTTCGACAATGCATTCGATATTGAAGTCTCGGTAGACGAACTGCATACGCCTCCTTCGTGTAACCTCAGCATGCAGGTCCGGTTTTCGGGGATGGTGAGTTAGGAACCTCAATGAACCAACACCTCACCGACGATGATGCGTTCGTGCTGGCGTCCTGTATGTCCCACCAACTGGTGGCGGGGGCAACGATCTCTCCCCACGAAATTCAAATTCTGATCGAGCATCTGGATCAGGTCGGCGGGCTCAACCCGGCCGAGAAGACGACAGTTTTTCTCGCGCGTGAGGATTTGTTTTTTGGGCGTTACCGCGAGGCGGCAACGCGCATTAGCGAGTTGTTGCTGATTCCTCGACGCTTATAGAACCGGCATTGCATACCGGGGAAGGTCGATCGTGAAAATGCACCCAACGCCCGGTTTGTCCAGAGCGGTGAGCGTGCCGCCATAGGATTCGACATTTCGTCGGGCGATCGATAGGCCCAGTCCCAAGCCGCTCTTGTCGGTCGAGTGCTGCTTGAACGGTTGAAACAACAAGGCAACGCTTCCTGGCGGCAACCCCCCACAGTGGTCTTCTACGTTAATTAAAATACGGTCCGCAACAGCATGGACCCGCAACATTACTTCGCTATGGGCATACGTAAATTTGAATGCGTTTTGCAGCAGGTTGCCCAGCGCGGCATATAACAGATCCCGATCACCCTTAACGGCAAGCTGGGGCTCGACATGGGACACCGAGAACTTGCATCCTCTCACGCGCGCTGCGAGTTCCGCCGCATGCCGCACCTCGACAATAAACTCCGCTATCGAAAACACGTCCGCAGAAACTGGATTCCCCGTCTTTTCTCGAACCTCATTCAGTGAACGATCAATGAGGTCGCGCAATCCCGTCAAGCTTCGTTTTAACAGCGTCCCCGTCGCGCCTGAGAGCGTTAAATTTCCCGCATGGGCAGCATCAAAAGCGAGCGAGGCGGTGTTGAGATAATTCCTGAGCTCGTGGGCGAAGAAGCCCGCCTGCTCGTTGGCTTCCAGGGTTTGCCTTTCAGCAGCAATATTATCGCGTTGGTAACCAAATTCGGTGACTGCGTCGGCAATAGCGTTGTCCAGGCAACGGTTGAGCGTCCTGAACTCATCCACTTCAAAGGGAGCATCGCGCTCGTAGGCGAGGTCGGTGATGGCTTGGCAAAGGTCGCCGTAGTCATGCACCACTTGGCTTACATTAAACCCGAGGTCAAGCAGGGCTCGACCATGCAGTGCCGCAGACGTACCCATTTCTGAGGTTACGCCGCCGCCTGCTGGTCCAGAAATCGTGCGGCTATCCAGCGGTTCCGTCGTCTGCTCCACGCGCAGCGTTCTAATAAGCTGGTCTAAAAACAGCGGTACGCCATTTTTAATTTGCTCGACCGTCGCTTCACGCGCCGGTCTCAACGCCACTTTCGCTCGACACCGGGTAATGAGCTCAGCGCGGTTATTGAACAAAAAATCGTGCATCATCGGCAACACCCCACTTTTCTGCGGCTGTTCGGCCTAAGGCCGGTCTTCTGGCAAAAAAGGTGCGCTGCGGGCGCTGGGCGGCGCAGGCGTAGTGCGCGTTCCGTTATCAAAAAGCTGATGGGAAATGAACGCGCATCTGCTCAGTATGAGGCTTTTCGTCTAGCCTAATTTTAACAAGGGTCCCACTTACGATCGGAACAGCGCAATCGCTGGCGATCGGGGCTTGCCGATCACATATGATCCCAACGTCGGCGTTGACATAACGCCTGATCTCGTAATGCGTCGCGACTGGCGGAAGTCGACCCCACAACCGTCATTGAACCCTGCGCCGCGTCAAGGGACGCAATCGAGGATATGCTTTCGTTCACTGTTTTAAGATGGTGAACAAATTCGCGCCCAAAGCGGACGGCACGATCCCGACGGACATCACGATCAGCTAGACTCGGATTTAGATCCACTGATGTCAGCCACGCTTTCAGGCTCGATCGAGGATAGCCAACAGCTCTAGGTAATCGACCGGTTTCGTGAGATGCAGATCAAAACCCGCAGCTTCGGCGTTTATCTTGTCTTGCGGCTGGCCCCAGCCCGTCAGCGCGATCAACAAGACCTCACGCCCTTCGGGACGTTGGCGGATCTGCTCCGCCAGTTCGTACCCGTTGAGATCTGGCAAGCCAATGTCCAACAGGATGGCGTCTGCGGGCGACTCAAGCAGCAGCTTTAATCCAGTTGCCCCATTGTGTGCTGTTCGGACCTCGTGGCCGTCGGTATCGAGCAGCATCGCAAGACTCAGCGCTGCATCTTCGCTATCGTCAATGATCAGCACCCGCCTGTTTTTACGACCGGGGGGATCGGAGGTTGCGCCAGGCTGCGACGCATCATGCCGAGAAACTGATCTCGGCAGGCGAACGACGAATTCGCTTCCTTGCCCAATTCCTTTGCTCGAAGCGGTGACCGTACCGCCATGCCGCTCGATGAGGGACTCGACCAATGACAATCCGATACCCAAACCACCTTGAGAGCGCGAAAGCCCGGGTTCCAGCTGCGCAAATATTCCGAAGATCGTCGGCAGATGCTCAGGCGACATGCCGATTCCGTTATCGCGTACCGTCACAATCGCTACGTCACCGTCTCGGGCGACGCTGACTTCGATAGCGCCACCAGTCGGCGTGTACTTCGCTGCATTGTTCACCAGGTTCTGAAACACCTGGATTAGCCGCACAGGATCTGCGTCAAGCATGATGGGCTCGGCTGGCAGCGTCAACTTCAGGGTATGTGCCGACGCATCGATGAGGACGCGCGAACCCTCGATCGACTGCCGTATGACGTCGCCCAGATCCATACTCTGTCGCCGCAGTTCGAGCTTGCCTTCAACCACCCTCGATACTTCCATCAGGTCATCGACGAGCCGTGCGATCTGACCGACTTGTCGTTCAAGCACGCCACGCGACCAAAGCACTTGAGGATCGACTAAATCCTTGTTCCGGAGCAGCTCTACGACTGCTTGGATCGGCGCCAACGGATTGCGTAACTCGTGGGCGAGCGTCGCGAGAAATTCATCTTTGCGGCGATTGATCAGTTGCAGCGCCTTTTCAGCCTGCTTTTTAGCCTCAAGTGCCTCTTCCGCCCTCAAACGCGTGGATAAAAGTTCCTGCTCGTATTTATCCCGGTCGGTGACGATCACAAAAGCGAAGTCGTCGTACTGCGCATCGCCATCGCCTCGGCGCAAGACGTTAATTAGCATGGGCACCTTGTGGCCGGCGCTGTGGCGAATGTCAAGCTTTACTTCCGCCACTGAGCGCTGCATTAGCAGCAACGGTGCCCAATGCGTTTGATGGAAGACTTTACCGCCGATGGTCAGCAAATCCTGAATGCGGCGTCGACCTACGAGCTCCGTCGCTGCAAATCCGCACCAACTGCAAAACGTCGCATTGGCACGGACAATGGTGCCGTCGATCCGGGTGGTGACGAGACCGCAGGGTGCGTGTTCGTATGCTTGCTCGAACGAATTAAGCGTCTGCATCAGGTCGCCTGTTCACAAGCCGAGGCCTGCCAGAAAGGCTTCGGTTGCATCTTTGCTTGGACCCGGAGCACTTAGGTGTGGGCAGTGGCCGACGTTCTGAACCACGCTCAGGCTGCTGCCGACGATCCGCTCGTGCATATATTGCCCGACGCCCACAGGCGCAAGCAGATCGTCGTCTGATTGTATTATCAGCGTAGGCGTAGTCACTTTCGACAACTCCGCACGGTGATCGGCAAGGAACGTCACGCGTGCAAAATGCTTGGCGATTTCAGGGTTTGTGCGACAAAAGCTGTTGGTCAGTTCTTCGCCCATCTCGGGGCCGTTCGAGGCCCCCATGATGGCAGGTGCCATCGTGCTCGACCAGCCCAAGTAGTTGCTTTCCAGTGTTTGCAGCAGTTCGTCGATGTCAGCGCGTGCGAAGCCGCCGACATATTCGCCGTCGTTGATAAACGAGGGCGAAGGCCCGATCATGACGTTAGCTGCGAACTTGTCCGGCATCTCGATCGCAGCGAGCATGCCGATCATTGCGCTGACCGAGTGTCCAACGTAAATCACCGGGCCAGTTGCGAATTCCTCGACGATCTCCAGCACGTCTGATGCGTAACCGTGAAGAGACCCGTACTTGGCACGGTTGTAGGCTGCGAGGTCGGAATCGCCGCCGCCCACGAGGTCAAACAAAATGACCTGATATCGGGCAGCGAAGCTCGGTGCAAAAAGGCGCCACATATTTTGGTCGCAGCCAAATCCATGCGCGAAAACAATCGTAGAGGGCCCGTCGCCCTTGACGTGTACGTTGTTGCGAGATTGGATGCTCATCGATGGACCTCAGGACTGTGCTCTATTGTTTCACATTAACAGGCCGTGATTTTTACCGGGCCGTAATTTGATGGAATTGCTGAAAGCAGCTGCCGAATTGCTCGTCAATCGTCTCCGTATCTTGCTGCTGGCCTCGAGTAGATATCCTCACTGGGGTTCCTGGGTCTCCAAATTGCTGAAACTACGTATGAAACGTAACGTCTGCTGGAGATGTTGTATGAACTGGGAAACCGCACGAAACCACATATGGACCGAGCGCCGAGTAAGCGCTGCAGGCTCGCGCCTTCGTGTGCTAGTGGTAGACGACAATCAAAACGCGGCGGATGCATTGGCGATGTATTTGCATCTGGAGGTCCTCGATATCCGGACCGCCTACGGAGGACGGCAGGCGGTTGATGTAGCCATAACGTGGACGCCGCATCTCATCTTGATGGATATTTCGACGCCGGGATGCACGGGTTTCGAAGCGGCTTTAGTGATTCGCCGAGATACAAAAACGAGTCATATCGCGATCGTTGCCTTTACTGCGTTGGACGAGACCGAAGTGCGACGTCATCTCATGGACCACGAGTTTGATGCCTATTGCCAAAAAGGTCAGCCGCCCAGCGAACTCGTTGCATTGCTAAAACAGCTGACGGTAGATCCCACCTGACGCTGCTAGGGACGTTTTTAGTCGAGTTTAAGTACGTCGCGACGCGTGCTGCAACGCATATCGACCTGAGAAAACCCTTCATGGGCTCACCGTAGCGATGTGCCATGCCGTCGGCATGCAACTTAGTGGAATTGCTTACGCCGTTCAGTGAGCAATATGCACGCTGCTACGGGCGCTGCGCGATCGCGTCCGCGCAAATGGCCAAGACGCGCTGAACCATGGTGCTTGATAGATTCAACGCCATATCTCCCGTGAACAATGCTTGAACGTGTGCCTGCCGGATCACGACCTTGGCTTTGAACAGGTCGCGTCTCGCGAGTCGTAGTGCGAGTTGCCCCAGGTTGACTCGCTCAAGCCACGGCATCTTTACAGCGTTTCGTCTGAGCCAGAGCCGGCAACTCTCGACCACGTGGTCGACCCGCCATTCACTAGTCAAGCTATGCGACGCTGCCGCGGTCACGACCAGGAAGCACAACAATTCTGCGCGCCGTTCATTCTCTACAAAACATGCAACTCCTCGTCTAGCGTTTTCTGTTGGCCTTGCATCGCTTGGGTCATGCGCTGACTGCACCTGATCGCGGTGCCAATGCAACTTCCGTCACACCCGTCGCAATAGTGACGATCGCGCACGTCCTCCCTTCCACACGTTGTAGTGGTCGCTTGGCGGCGTTCCGACCGTGCGCCCGTTTTCACGTGCGTAAAACGTCGGCTCGCCGCTCTTCCCGCGAGACACCGCTTCGTCCACCGAGTCGCCAAAGGCCGCTCGCAGCTCCGCTACAAAGGCCGCCATCTTCGGCATAGGATGCGTTCGCCGAACAAGCATATCCATAACAGCCTCCGTAATCGACAAAAAAGGGGCAATTCAGCGTTTCAAAACCCGTTATAGAATACTGTACATCCATACAGTGTTGTCTGTCCATGAGCCGCCCGATCCCTATCACCGCCGACGCCGCAGGCTCATTTCTCATCGAAGTGCTGGCGAAGGTGCCGGCGGGATTTCCCAGTCCTGCGCAGGACCATACGCAAAAGCGCATCGATCTTAATGACGTGCTGGTGCTCAATCCGATCGCAACTTTTCTGTTCCAAGTCGAAGGCGATTCGATGATCGATGCCAGGATCTTTGACGGCGACCGGCTCATCGTTGACCGTTCAATCGAGCCGGTGCATGGTCGAGTGGTCCTTGCCTGCGTCGATGATGAGTTCACGGTCAAGCGCTTGTACAAACGCTCGGGTGTCATTCGTCTGCATGCCGCGAACCCGCTCTATCCCCCGATCACGTTCGTCGAAGGGCAGGAGATGAGCGTATGGGGTGTGGTCACGTGGAATTTGCGTCAGCTTTTGCATCCGCAGAAACGTCGATGACCACCTTTGCCCTGATCGACGGCAATAATTTTTACGTGTCATGCGAGCGGTGTTTCAAGCCGTCACTCGTTGGAAAACCTGTTGTCGTGCTCAGCAACAACGACGGGTGCGCGGTCGCGAGATCGCAGGAAGCGAAAGACCTGAAAGTGGGAATGGGGCAGCCGTATTTCCAGATTCGCGACCTCGAGCGCACCAACGGACTTATCGCACTCAGCTCAAATTACGCGCTGTATGCCGATCTCAGCGACCGCATGATGTCAGTGATCGGCCAGTATTCGCCCGTCCAAGAGATCTATTCGATCGATGAATGTTTTCTCGACCTGGGCGGATTTCGCTGTGACCTGACGACCTATGGCCCTCAGATACGCGCCCAGGTGCTGCAGTGGATCGGCATTCCCACGTGCATCGGCATCGGTCCCACAAAGACGCTCGCGAAAATGGCGAACCACATCGCGAAGAAGAATGTGGGGCGCCTATGGCATGGGTATGTGATATCGGAATACTGACGGCAGAAGAGCGCGACAACATCTTTGCGAGCGTGGACGTTGGCGAGGTCTGGGGCGTCGGTCGCAAGATCGGCGCGCGTCTGCATGAGATGGGTGTCGAAACGGTGCTGCAATTCAAACGCGTGAGTCCTTCGTTCATCCGAAAGCAGTTTTCCGTAGTGCTCGAGCGGACTTTGCTCGAGCTCAATGGCATCGCGTGCTATGGGTTTGAAGATGCGGGGCAGCCGCAAAAGCAAGTGCTTTGCTCGCGCAGCTTCGGTCATGTCGTCTATACACTCGATGAGCTGACGCAGGCCGTCACGCAATTTGTCGCGACAGCGGCCGAGCGATTGCGTCGGCAAGCGTTGCACGCCAATCAGGTCCAGGTTTTCATTCGCACAAGTCCGTTCAAACGCGACGACCCGCAATACAGCCGCGCCATCAATGTCCCGCTCGTTTCACCCACGTCGGACACGTTGACGTTGGTCGACTTGGCGTTGTTCGGACTGCGTCAGATCTATCGGGAGGGTTTCCGGTATGCGAAGGCCGGGGTGCTGCTTCACGAATTGCAATCGATCTCAATTGAGCAAGGCGAGCTCTTCGGTCGCGATGCCAGTCGGCAAGCGAAGATGATGGTTGCACTTGATGCGATCAACGACAAGTACGGACGTGGGACATTGAAGGTCGGCGCGGTTGAGCAGCGCAGAACATGGCACATGAATCAGGACAGGCGCAGTCCCGCGTACACGTCTGACTGGGCAGCACTTCCCATTGTGCGATAGGACTGGTCGGTGGAGAAGGGTGATCACCTCTTCGACCAGCGCTGGTCACGCGGGTATCATGGTTCACGAACAGGAGATGGAGAGCATTCGTCATGTGTTACTCGGCTCAGATCACCGCGGACTATCGCAAATACGTGCACGTCTATGGCGCGGACATTGACATCGATGAATTCTTTCGACTGTTTTGGGACCGCCGAAGTGGCAGCAAATCGAAAATTCCCAAGGGAATGGAAGTGCCTTTCCTGCTGCCGCAAACGATGCAGAAGCGCGTATCAAAGAAGCAATCGTCGAGTTTTCAGCTGATCAAATGACGAAGCTCGAAGAGGACTTGTTTAAACAACGCACACGCTTGGCCGACGCCGAGCGTACGCTGCTGACAAAGACCACCAAAGCGGCGACCGAAAGCCAGCGGATTGCGATCGACAAGATCGCTTGGATCCGCGGCAAGCTGGAGGACATCAACCGCACCGAACTGAAGGATCGTGACTCACGGATCTTTCCTGGGCAATACGCGCCGGTGATGGTTGTCGAAAATGGTCAGCTTGTGGTGAAGCCAATGCGTTATCAATGTCGTCCCGCCGGCAAGCCGGCGTTCTACGACACCAAGTACCCCGGAACGTACAACGCGAGACGAGACAACCTCGAAGGGTTCTGGAAGGGGCTCTTCGGATACACACATGGCGTGATGCTAGTGAGCGCGTTTTATGAAAACGTACCGCGTCACCGTGTCGAGGCTCGTGAGTTGGCTGAAGGCGAGAAAGAAGAAAACCTTGTGCTCGAGTTCAAGCCCAATCCGCCGCGGACATGCTGATCGCTTGCCTTGGTCGAAGTGGACAGGCAAAGGTGAGCCGGATCTGTTGTCGTTTGCGGCCGTCACCGACGATCCCCCTGCGGAAATCGCCCTTGCTGGCCACGACCGCTGTATCGTCCCGATCAAGCCTGAGAACATAAACGCCTGGCTCAATCCGGACCCGGCTAACCTGCGGCTCAGTACGCCATTCTCGACGATCGTCATCAGCCGTATTACGAGTATCGGCTTGCAGCTTGAGCCGAGGAGAACCGCGAATACGTTCGGTGAGCGTAGACGCATAGATCGCCACTCGAACCTCCATTCAGAAGGCCGACTAGGTTCACCGAGTGAAGTTAACAGCAGCGTGGCTGCGGGATACGTTCAAGAGCGAGCACGTCTGATTGCTTCCACTGCCGTCGCGCTGGCGAGGTCCGCGTAGAGTTCGGCCCACTTGCCAAGGAGCGATGAATCGTCGGTGAGGAACAGGGGGTGTTCAGCCCATACACTGACCATGGTCCCTTCCAACCCAGTTCGAAAATACGAAGTCTTCGTCGTCACTCACGCCCGAATCGACCAGGTCGACGAAGGACGCGAGGTTGTACAATAGACTTCGGCGGCTCGATGTCAAAGAGCGCCGCAAGTACAGATGTCGCCCGCTTGGACGCAGCTTCTCGGCTGCCGGCCATCAGGAAGACGATGCGTTCCTCGTTACTGTTGGGCTTACCGTATATCACACGGTATAGGGATGTCCTGCACCGATTGCTCAATTGCGTGCTCATTTAATTTTGTCCTGACCTAACATCGGATTGTCCAAGGGTCGACTGCGCTTTGTCGTAACACGGCCTAGTCAACGTACAATCGGTTCAGAGCGGCGCGCGATAACCGTTTTGCCGTATCTCGTTTTGGAACGGCCGGAGCCATGATCGGTCGAACTCACATTACTAATCATAGAAGAAAACACGACCCACATGACGGACACTGGATACCGCGCCCTGCTTGCGCAACGTGAAGCACTGGAAAAGCAGATTGAAGAACTGAGAAACGCCGAGCGCGGTGACGCGATCGAATGGATCCGCGAGCAAATGGCCCTATACGAAGTCAAGCCCGAAGAGCTCGAGCCACGCAGTAGCCGCGGCCCGCGGAAGCAATCGAAGCCTGTCGCTGCGAAATATCGTGATCCCGCATCGGGCGCGACCTGGAGCGGTCGTGGAAAGCCGCCTCGCTGGATCGCGGGCCAGGATCGCGACAAATTCGCTATCACTGACTGACCTTCGCCACGATATCGAATCCACGATGTTGACCACACAATTTGTGGACAGCGTTGTGGACAACATCACTTGAAAGCCCATAAGTCGTTGTAGTTCCAACATTTATCGAACCCGCCTCGATGTGCGTCATGGGCCCCCTTCAGTCGACCAATGCAGGCTGAACTGAACCTCCAACACGAGCCGCTCGATATCTTCGTTGCCTCGGTATTTTTTCCAGAGCGAACGAAGTTCCTTTAGGCTTAGTGGTGCGAACTTAGGGAGGGTTTTGGGCATCGCATCGATCTCGGTACGAACTATTCGGTGATCGCGGCGTGCTCGAGCGCAGGCGTGGGCAGTTCGACCGTGCGCCGCTGGACGCGACGATGCTCGCTGATCAAATTGGGCGACGGAGAGAGTTTGACCATGATCGGCGTCGGCGCCGCGGGGCCTTTCCGCTTGATCAGTTCGACGGCGATGCCTTCAGCGACGCCTCGAACAGCAAGTCTAAGCGGCGCAGGCGACGAGTCCTGGGCACGCGCCAGCGGCCGCATGACGACGAACAGCATCTCGGAGCTTTGTGCGGCCAGCAGCAGGCGCCTGAGCGACTCGGCGCGGATATGTTGCTGCCAGAGCACGAGGGCGCCGCAGCTGCCTGCTCTCAGGATCTGTTCCGCGCCCCACAGCGCATCGGACGATTTAGCAGCCTTAAGCCACATGAGCTTGCTCGGATCTATGCCCATAAAGGCGTAGCCATGCGCATTCGGAATCTGCTGCGGGGCGATCAGTGCAATCGGGCGCTTATCCGATAACGCCGCCATGGCGGGACCCAGCAGGCGCATTTCGCCGATCCCCGGCTGCTGTAAAAGCAGCTCGGTCATGGTTCCCAGCGGCCAGCCGCCGCCAGGCAGCTCGGCTGATAGTGCGGCGTAACTCGTGTCCACAGTCCGCTCATGGGCGCGCGCCAATTGCGTCCCTCGCCAAAGGCTTGGGTGGATCGATTCGATATGGTTCGGTAAAGCGCTCATGCAAAATACTGTACATATATACAGCTTTTATAGCTACTGGCAAAAATTAGGTCCAAATCAGATTTAAGGCTAAAGGCGCCTTTCTCCTATTCCACACCGATATTTGCCTGCAAGTTTTCAGGGGTATTTGCCTCTAGCTGCGCCAAGGTGATCAGCGGAACGCGACGGGCGTCATGCTGAGCTTAAGCCATTGGTTATGCAGAAGAATCGGTTAAGGTCTGAAGCGCGTTTGGCATTCTTTTTGCGTGTAAATGCGTCCGCTTTCAAAGACCAAGGAGACCACATGCAAATTCTCATACTTGATGATGACCGCGATCTCGCCGCCAGTCTTGCAGCGCTTGCTGAAAAGCTTGGACACGCTGTCACGGTCGCGCACGATTGTGAAACAGCGCGCGCTCTCGCTTACTCACGTCCGTTTGATTTCATTTTGGCGGATGTCGAGCTGCCCGATGGTGACGGCAGAGTGGCGTGTGAGAGCCTCCGTAGCGAAGGAGCTTCACAAGACGCATATATGATTGCCATTACAGGCCGGGCCGATCTAGGGGACGACGATTTTGCCGCATTCGATGGGTATCTTCATAAGCCCATTACCTTCGATTTACTGGTGCGGGTTCTGCAAGAGTGGCAAACAGCAGCAGGTTTGTCTCCTACAGCGCCCGGGGCAGCAGAGGGTTTGATTTAGCCGCAGCGTTGCGCTGCAACCTTCTGAAGATGGAGATCGAGGAGATTAGCGAGGCGGAGCCACTGAAAGTGGCCTGCTATCTTGGTTTGGTGGTGGGCCGAGCCGATCCGTGGCAGATGCATGGCGCGACGTGCTTGGTTGGAAGACCTTCCCCGAAACAAAACGAAATCGATCGACGCGCCGTGTGGCTATGGAGCAGTGTGTTTGAACTTGCTGTCGACGCTTCGCTCAAGAATGATAATACCCGACAGCATCTCCAGATACTCATCCAACTGAACTCTCATTCGCTGGCAAATTCTTGTCCTACCAAGCGATGAAAATCGCGGGCGGCGGTCCCTAGGATCGCCTTACACATGGCCTGAAATGATCCGACCGAATGCTTTTGTGAGACCGTTCGGACAGTCGCTATGTCAATCGTGTCGTACAGAACCACACCGTTCGAATCGACGAGGGAGAAATCAAATTGCCAGTGGTCAATATCACTGTCGTTGCCGACGCTTGGATAGGCACGATTGAGTACTGCCCGCATCTTTAGTGCCCTGACGATTGTGCTGCCTGCGTAAAACCCACCTCTACGGCATGAAGTTGTTCTGCGGTGAACGTACCTGCGGAAACCGATGACTCATGGTGGTAGATCATTAGTCCGTAGACATCGGCTAAGACTCGCGCACTTGCGCAGAGCGCGGCATCTTCCCCGGTCGCATCGTGAACACGCCAATAGTTTTCGCTGCTTCGACCTGCTCAATCGTATAAACAGTCATAAGGCACACCGTCGATCTTCATAATTACTGTATGGATGTACAGTACATTATCGAAAAATTCGGGACCTGCATAGGTCGCAGTGAAAATATGATGACGGGTGCAATCGGGCGCGCCTAGGAACCAATTGCCGGTGTATTGAAGGCACGCATCGCAGAAGTTGTATCAGCAGCGGTTTCCCCGAAGCCACCGTTCTGCTCGCCGCGATAAGGAAGAACAAGGCCGCAGCGACCGCCCGGCTTCGCCTTGCCGGTACCAGCTGGCTTCCGAAGGGCTGACAAAGCTAGAAGCATCGGAAAGAACTGCAAATGAGAACCGGATCAAGGAACGGGCATATATGAAGGATTACGAATTCCGTATTGATCCCGTTAGTAGCGTAGTCAACAAGAAAGCACCGGACGCGATTCAGTAGCGTATTACCTTAATGCCGACTGCCCTACTTGCCAAAATTAGCCTATTAGGTTAATGTACTGCATGGACAAGAATACGCCCCATTGCAAGCTATCCATCGTCAAACAACTCGTAGAGGCGGATCAGGTTCGTACCACGCGGTCGGCGCGTGAAGGCGCAGCAGCATTAGGTTTTGATTTTGATGAAATGCGGGCCGTGGTTATCGCACTGACGACCAAAGATTTTTTTAAGAGCATGACAACATATGATGATCACAAGGTATGGCAGGACGTGTATCGGCCCGTGACGAGCGCCGGGCCGGTGTACCTCAAGTTGACCGTCATCGACGATGTGCTGATCGTATCGTTCAAGGAGTTATGAGCATGAAATGCCCGTCTTGTGGTGCGGCTAAGCTGGTGCATGAGACTCGCGACCTACCGTATGTGTACAAGGGTCAAACGTTATCCCTTGAGCAGGTGACCGGTGACTTTTGTCCGGCGTGCGACGAGGCAGTTCTCGACGCTGCGGAGTCGCGGCGCACGATGGCGCTGATGAAGGAATTCAACGTGAAGGTGAATTCTGAGCTTGCCGATCCTGCGTTTATCTTGAGCGTGCGAAAGAAGCTGAATCTTGACCAGCGCGAAGCAGGAGAGATTTTCGGCGGTGGCACGAATGCATTTTCTCGCTATGAAACCGGGAAAACAAAACCACCCGTTGCATTGGTGAAGCTGTTGAAGGTGCTGTATCACCACCCCGAATTATTGCAAGAGGTAAGGGCCGCATAGGTTGGTAAATCAGTTTGGCCGCCCAAGTTACTTAGCATCGAGTTTATCGTAAGGCGTCGGATGAAAAAGCCTGTCACGCGCTTTCCGGCGCTGTTGTTTTTGTTCTGCCGATAGTGAGCGCGATTGAGCCGGTGTCAATTCGGCAGTAAGCCAATCGTTCGGCAAGTGTATCGACTCCCCACGCTTCACCAACTCCCCCCGTTGCAAAACCGATTTTTCCAAGGACTGATCGCGCAACGGCGCATTTTCTAACATAGCCGTTGAGGATAGGCCGTGTGCTGACGGCCTATCTTTCTTTTCGGCTTGTTCTTTACGAACTCGCATCAGCAATACATTGAATGTGTTTTGTTTAATGTCGAGTCCCAATCTCGCCAGTTCGTCTCGCGCCTGAGCGCGGGTTACGCCTGCCTCTAAAGCAATCTCGATTCCCTCGAATGCATCTCGAAATCTCGAGGAAATCGGCCGCTCGGTTTTGGCGGCGAAGGCAGCGAAGTGATCGCGAAAAGCAGCATCATTCATGGTCGAGTGCGAGATTGAGTCTGAGCTGTACTCTACCTGACTCTGACTTGTACCGGAAACAAAACTATCTGTGTTTGAGCTGTATTTGATCTGAGTTTGATATGTACCTCTAGAGTGAATTTTGAGTTGGCTGGAGGCACGATGCATGTGTAAACAAAAAATGCTTCGCACTTTTTCTTTACACATGGTGCCCAAAGGGAGAACCCTTTGGAAACCCCGACGGCTACGCCGTCAAGAGCGCGCCCACTGGTCGCTGGAATGGGTCCATTTCTGTTCTGCAGAAGGGCAGCGGACGGCGAGACGGCTTCACGATTGCGATCGTGAACGATCATATCTAAGGCATCTGATTCAAGGAGAATGGGCAATTTTCCCCGACCGCATCAGGCTCTGTTCGGCCATAAGCGGTCGGTCGCCGCCGGCGTCCAATTGAGTGATAATTGGCGCGATTATCCTGTATCACCGGTCCTAGGAGACTTATGGGCGCGAAAACCAAAATCTTGATTGTGATATCGGTGATGGTCTTCCTGAGTTGCATAGCTATCGGTGTTTCGAAATTCAAATGGCAAGGAATCGACTTGGGTCATGCATCTCGTGGTTCGATTTCTGGCGCGCACGCGCCCTAAGGTCCGGCGTACCTTTCTATCGGCGTCGAAGATCTGAAGGCGGAGGCCGGCCAACTTCGGACACTCGACCTGATAACATAAATCGTTGACAATTAGGCTTCGTAATCGTGGATGAACAGCAACCATGAGGCTCAGGTGCCCCTTATTTCGGTAGTGGGAAATCAAGCAACTCCTCTTCGCAGCATCTGCTTGATACTTGTTTCGATGTTTTGCTTCGCGGTAGTTGACGCACTTGGAAAGTCCGTTGCCTTGCAGTATCCGGCGAACGAAGTGACGTTCTTCCGGATGCTTTTTGGATTCATCCCCGCGATCGCCGTGTGCTTGCGTGGCCGTACGATATCTGACCGGCTGCAGAATATGGATGTACGGGGCCAGATCGTTAGGTCCTTGACTCTGCTTGGCGCATCGGCGTGTTTCTTCGCTGCCTTGCCTTATGTACCGTTGAGTGAGGCCGTGGCAATCGTCTATTCAGAAACTTTACTTGTTATTGTCCTTGCTCCGGCCTTGCTGAACGAAAAATTAAAACGTCGCGATGCCATCGCTGCGCTGGCCGGATTCGTAGGCGTTTTGTTGGTAGTTCGTCCAAGCGGGTCGAATACTAATTGGATTGGGCCGGTGCTTCTGATTGCCGCTGCGATTTTCGGCGCGTTGTCGATTATTCAGATCAAGAGAATCCGATCGACCGATGACTCGGGAACGACTGTCCTGTTTTTTACGATTGTTGGCACTGTAATCACGGGTGCATCGTTGCTACTCGCATGGCGCACGCCGACGATCGATGCCCTAAGTCTTATGGCCCTGCTTGGTGCCTTTGCCACCGCAGGCCAGCTTCTTATGACCATGGCCTTTCGTCAAGCCGATGCCGCGGCCTTGGCGCCGTATAACTACACGAGCATCGTGTGGGCAGCGCTCTTTGGCTACGTCATTTGGGGCGAAACAATAGGTACCGTGTCTTTGGTGGGAATCACGATGATTGTTGGAAGTTCGATAGCCGTCGCTCTACGAGGTCGGGAAGCCGAGGGACCTATGGTCTAAGGGGGAACGAGGGTTTCAGTAAGCTTCTGCGCTGCATAAGACGCAGTTCGGCCAAGGCCGGTCACCGAAGGGCTGCTCCGGAATCCGCGACAATTAGGCACAAATCGCACAGGGAGCATTAGGGATGTTGAGCGTTCAATGCAGGTGTGCAGATTTTCGAGATCGAGCTGATTTGTTCAAACGCCACGCTGCACCGTCACAGGGTCGAAGGGCGGAACGCTGATATCCCAGGCTTTCAGTTGCCGACATGGAAAAGCGTGCTTGAACGTGAATACGAACCATGGGGGTCAGTGCACCTCGTCGTCGACACCGCTAAGGTTTCGGTCGAGCAAGCCGTGGAAGCAATCATGCAGCGCCTGTCACCGGCGCCTCCCGAGAGCCGAATGGTTTAGTGTTTGCCACGTCGAGCAAGGAGATTTTGCAGAAGGTAGCGTTCGGCCAACAGCAGCCCTTCTCGGTACTCGCCTTGGTCATCGGCAACTTGATTTGTGCGGACAGGCGAACGGGTTCCATCGGGCAAGCTTTTGATTTGGATGAAAGATGATCGAAAATTATCGACTCCGACTCATGTTTGAGTGGGGTGGCGGCTGTATTTGGGCTGGAGATGACGCAGCCCGCGACAAGTACGCAGTAGGCCCGATTGAGGACTCGCTGCCGCTAGCTGACGCGACACGGAAAAAACTTGCCGACATGACTTATGGCACGACCTGTCGCTCAACTGGGAATATCCTCCAGACCCGGGACCATGGAATGCGCACGAGTACGAGCGCTTTGAAGCGATAGCGTTCGCAATGCGTGACCATCTTCGATCAGAGTTCCAAGACGGCTTCTTCATCGAGTATGTGCGGTTAGGCTTCTTTGAGGGGCGCACCGAACGTCCGTAGGTCGAGTTGCCCGTTGAAGGGTTATCTCGCGGCCGGCGAATGACCGCTTCAAAGAAATGCCACCGTCCCTTGTCGGTCGACTTCGGTCCCTCACTTTGTTCGCCCTCAGCATCAGTTGAGCGCTAGGCGCGATGCTTAGGCGTTGCGTCACCAGCCCAAGCGCCGTAAGGGTCGGCAACTAGTCATCGGCGCGGCTGGTAGTCGTCGATGCGCCAGTCAAGATTAATTCATTTGCCTGCTTACGCGTACTGCTTTGCTTAGCAACATGAGATCCGCCCGGAGTGTTTGGCGCATTCCGAATGGAGAGAGATTTCAACATTTAGTAGCGCCCGTACCATTGCGGCCGATTGACAGCAATTTGCGGATGCCGCTTTGTGCCATGATAGGTCGAGAACATTTTATAGTGACGTGACAACCGCGCGATAATGCATCACACACCAGTTGCTTGGATGATGTGGCGCTTACGTTTCAAGCCGGCACACCTTGATTCATTGCTTTGTCAAAAGCGCGGGTTGGCCAGCACATAGAACAGTCCGGCCGACAGCAGCATGGTCACTGGCAGCGTAACGATCCACGTCAGCGCGATTCGCAACAGCATGTTCCCTTGCACGCCCTGGCCACCGGCGACCATCGTTCCTGCGATCCCAGACGTTACGATGTGCGTCGTACTCACAGGCAGTCCTGTGAAGCCCGCTGTCCCAATCAGCACCGAGCCTACGAGTTCGGCGCTGAGACCTTGGCCTGGTGTCATGTGTTGCCGCCCAAGGCGTTCACCAAGCGTGCGGACTACACGTTTATATCCAACCATCGTTCCGATACCCAAGCAAAGCGCGCTGAGCATGCGGACCCAGAGTGGCGCATATTCTACCGGCAGGCTCATTTCTTTAAGCAGTGTCCCGGCAAGTTTTTTATCATCGGATGAGGCGTCTTTTACTTCCCCAACGTGTTTCATCTGAGAGGTGACGTCATAGATATACCCGCGCAACTGTGCCCGCGTCGCACGCTCATCGTTCGGCGGCGTTGCTTCTGACTTGAGTTGGGACGCTTGCCGGTCAAGCTCCGGCCCCGCATTCTGCAGAGCTTGCGCAGATTTCAGCGCATCCTGCTTTACGTCGTCTCCATATTTTTGAATCAACGGTATCGCTTCGACAGCATGCTGGTGCAGTTGCTGCAACTGGTCAATGGCTTGCGGATTTAATGCATACGTCGCGGGCAGCAGTCCGATTATTGTCAGCATGATCAAGCCGATACTTTTTTGTCCGTCATTGGTGCCATGCGAAAAACTGACCGACGTGCAGGTCAGGATCAACATTGCGCGCAGCCACAGGACTGGCGGCTTGCCTTGTTCCGGCGCTTCGAACAGGTGGCCCTTGCGCACGATCAGTCGAAGCAGGCCGTAAAGTGCGCCGGCCAAAAAGAAGCCGAGCACCGGCGAGATGGCGAGCCCCTCCAGCACCGTGACGATCTGCTTCCAGTCGACGCCCTGCGACAAGCTGCGCGATTTGAGCAGCGCATCGGCCGCCGCTACGCCGATCAACGCGCCGATGATGCAGTGCGAACTGCTATTGGGGATGCCGAAGGCCCACGTCAGGATGTTCCAGAAGAGCGCTGAGGCGAAAATGGACACAAGCATCGGGACCGCAGGCGCGCCGTCGGGCGGTGTCAGTACGTCGGGCGGCAGGATTTCGACTAGCGCATACGCCACTGCAATGCCGCCGACCAGTACGCCCACGAAGTTCATCAGGCCGGACCAGATCACGGCAGGAACGGGCTTCAGGGATTGCGTATAAATGACGGTCGCAACGGCGTTGGATGCATCATGGAAACCATTAGTCGCCTCGAATGCGAGGACCATGACAAAGCATGCGACGAGCATGCCAATGACAATGCCGGAGGACGGCATGAAGTGAACGAGCATCTACGCTCCGGTTGGATCCAGGGAGGAGTCGCGGATGCCGGCTGTGAAGCGCGTGAATGCGAATCGCCCGATGCTAAAGGTCCACGATGAACCTTTTAAGGCAGCAGGAGATAGAAATCAGGAATAGGCGACAGCGGCTGCTCAGACGTCGAGCGTTCGAAGTGCGATCCGCTCGCCAGCGTCAGCGCTAGAGCATTTCTCGATGCTTAGCGAGATGCGCTTTCTACCGAGTTCAAACGCAAGTGCGAGCTGAGAGCGTGTAGTGTCAGCGGCGCCTAGCTGCTCGCGCAGGACTTCGGCCGGTATGGAGAAGGCGCGGTATCCCCAGCCAAAGGCGTAAGCTGAAAACCAGACCGAAGCATCCGGCAAGACGACCGGCTTGGATATCGTAGGCAATGCTTTCATGCAAAACTCCTGATCCGCGTCGCGGTCATGCATCATCGCACCTGGGGCCGGCGAAAGCTGTGCGCCATGCCACCAAGTCGCGGCAAACTCATTTCTTTACTGCGGCTACCGGCGCAGCAAGCGCAGCGCGTGCCTTTGACTCAGCACTTCCTGTTACGTAATACTTATCCGCCCATTTCCGCGTTGGCTGTAAAGCCAGGTTAGTCTTCTTGCCAGGATTCTTATTTTCTATGGCCAGCGCGCGGGCACGATAGTGTTCGTACAGCCGTAGAAATTCCGCTATATAGATGCCAGCTATTCGCCTGTCTCTGATTTCGAGTAAATTTTCGTCGTTTTTATGCTCCGAATTGTTGCTCATGTTCGCCGAGCCTGTGAACACCACAGGCTCGGCACCTTCTGCATCGATGACCACGAACTTGTGGTGGATGATGACAGGCGGGTAAGGCGGTCGCTTGTCGCCCGGGAACAATTGAACCTCGACATCGAAACCCTCCGGCACGGTTGCACTTGAAAAACACTTGCCGTCAACCACATCGCGATTGTCTTTAGTCCGATGATAGAGCTCGATAGCTGCAAGTTCTGAAGTGCTCAGATGCCCACCGTCAGCTTGTTTGTTTTCCGCCGTCTGCGCCGCGTGTTCGGATATCGCGTTGACCAAGCCGAACATCATCAAGCCTTTGTCTCCCGCCTTGAAGCAAGCGTTGAGTAGTGACTCATCGGTAGGCGAAAATAAGCAGAAGAGAACGGAGTCTTGGGCTTTCGATATCGCATCAACGATGGCATCGATCTGCGTGTGTTCGGCGGTGGGTTCTGGCGAGAATGAGACACGGATCAGTGCGTCCCCAATTGCGACCGGGTCTGTCCAGCCATGCGGTAATCTTGCCGTCGCTGTGATCGACGGGTCGGACGAGATGGCGGCGGCACGATTGCTATACAGTTGTGCAAGTTCGTTGGAATCGAATGAGTGAAGCAGATTTGCTTGCTGAGTGATGCCTTCCGTAGTGAAATTGGCAGAGCCGGTGAGCAGCCGCAACGGTGCATGCGAGCCGCTATGGGCATCGGTTACGATGAACTTGTCATGCATGATGTTCGTCGCCCGGCGCGGATACAACGTGGCAAGCGGTCCAAGTTCCTCGACCGCTTGTTGATTCGGCGACGCCGTAGCTGGATGAGAGTTTGCTTCGGCGCCAGCATCGCCGTGTGCGTCGTACACAACAGCTAGGGAAGCAGGTCCATGGGCTTTGGCAAACTCAACGAACTTGGGGATGACCCAGAGTTCATCGGTCAGGTGATAGACCGCCGAGGCCGCGTGCGCGGCGCGGTCAAAGACAAAGTCGAAACTGTCTTGAAGGTCGTTTGCAAGCCAAGTGCGAAGTTCCCGCGCTTGGGTAGCCGGTGGGGCTTTCCTCGGGTCAAGGCCCATCGCTGACAGTTTGCGGGAAAATGCTTGGGAACTAAGGACTGCGCGGTTGAACCACGTACCGATGCCATTTTCTACATGCGCGGGAAGCTTCACTTGCAGCGTGCTGCCGTCGGCCTCGGACAGCCTCGGTGCGCGTGAGTGTCCAACCACGGGGTAGGCAGTGTAGGTGAATGTCTGCCCGCGATCTGGTCCATCGATCTTTGCATCCCACCACATGAATTTTTGAATCGGCGCGACGTTTGATGGTGCGTCGGGCTTGCCAGCAGGAACAGGACCGTCGAATGTTAGCCGATTGGGGAGCCAGCTTTCAGCCTCGCGAGTCTTGCCGTCCGTCGACCAGAAGCCCGGTGATCGTTTGATCGCAAAACCCAGAAACTCGGGATTCGACTTCCCTTCGATCCAATCGAATGCGAGCAGTACGAGCGTTGGCGACAAATATGCGCGAAGATTGATAGCCATGATCTCTCCTTGTAGGACAAGAAGATTTTATGGAGGCTGTGTGACAACTTTTATCGGATGCTAGCTAAGCGAGGGTCTTCGATTCCACACAGCAGGGCCGGATGGGCGAGACATTGCTTTTAGCTCCACAAGTCGGTATCCACAATGACCACTCACAGTCATCGCCTAAGTACTAGGCGAGATTCAAAGCCTCCATAAGGTCAAGCTTGACAAAGCCGACGCTGTCTTTCTTGGCCAAGCGCTTTACTGCTGACGCGGCGGAACTCAGCTCGGCGGCGCTGCGAACAGCAAATGAAGGAACGGAAATCGCGCCGACGGACAAGCGCACAAAACCAAAAAATGCGTGACGTCCCGAGCGGTCTTCGCCACCTATACCACCCGCGGTTTGGTCCTCTGCCGAGTAGAAATCAGTGACTGAAAGATTGAACAGCTGGATGGCGTGGCGAAGCCTGATTTCCCAGTCACCACTCTGAAAAAGCGCCAGGAAATCGTCTCCGCCAATGTGGCCCAGAAAGTCTCGCGTGGGCTCGCACGCTGACGCAAGCGTCGTCGCTGCCAGCTTGAGCAATTCGTCGCCTTGCCAGTATCCGTATCGGTCGTTGAACGGCTTGAAATAATCGAGGTCGGCGTAGCACGCAACGAACGTCGCACCACCGGCAATCAGCCTTTCGATATGAGCGCCGAGCGGGAGGTTGCCGGGAAGAAAGGTCAATGGGTTGGCGTGCCTAGCCGACTCCAGACGAAGCTCAGTTACCGCACGGACAACCTGATGCCGGGCACGAGTCCAAGGTAACGATCTTCTTCGATCACAATGAAGCCATCAGATAGGATGTGTTGCTCGTCGCCAGTCAATAGTCGCGCTACCTGATCAATGCTCGCCGTACGCTCGAGCACAACCGGCTCGCGATTCGCGAATTGCATACATGGGCGTCTTCCGAACAATTCCCGATGGTAAGGCAACGCATATTGATCCATGAACGATCGCCGATTGATCAAACCAACCGGTTTTCCGGCGTCGAGCACTGGAAGCGCGTGAAGGGCGGGATGCATGTTGAACAACTGGACAACATCGTCGTTGTGCGAGCGAACGGTCACCGGAGGCGCGTCGACTAGCACAGAGTCGAGAAAGCTGTGCACGTTACTCGCGCGATTATCGGAGCGCGTTTGCCCCGGATAGACGGCTATTTGTTGTGAATTGAGTGTACTTGAAGCGCCTCGCGGGATCTCAAGGGCTGGCTTGGCCGAAGGGCGTCCGAGCAAAAATCCCTGACCGTATGTTATGCCGAGATCGCGAACAATCCGAAGATCGGAGTCATGTTCGATACCCTCCGCGATCAGTTGCGAACCGCTTGCCCGAGCAAAAGCGACCATAGATTTCACCGCTTCGAACTTTAATGCGTCATGGGCAATTCCATGAATAAAATACCGGTCCACTTTAACGAACTGAGGCGCGAGATGGACCCACAGGCTCATCGATGCATTCGCGACGCCATAGTCGTCAAGTGCAACTTTATAGCCGGCCCCACGCACTGCCTCCATGATTTCCCCGAACTGTTGCAGGCTTGCGATTTCACTTTGCTCGGTCACTTCGACGACTAGAGGGTGCGCGACTGCATCCATTAGGTTCGAAACCAGCCGATCTTGGTGCGATGATAGGAGCGACTGAATCGCGGGCGCACTGTAATTGACGAACAGCAAGTTGTTTCTCGGAGCGGTTGCATAGGCGGTGATCCCGAGATGCGCCGCAACGTGTTCTAGTTCTATGGAAATGCCTTCCCGTAGGGCCTGCGAGAAAAGCGAATGCGGTTGCTCAAAGGGGGTTCCGGCAGGGCCGCGCAACAGCGCTTCATGGCCAATGACAGCGCCGTCCGAGAGTCTGACGATAGGTTGGTAATAGGCTGATAGTTGCTGCGAGGCGATCAGTTGGCCTACACCCGATGTATGAGCAATCCCTTGCGGGAGTAGTTGCGGTGAGAGCATGTGCGAGAGTCAAGTGTGCGGTTTGAAGTCTTGTGCTGATTCGACGAATCGCCCACTTGAGTCGCACGTTTTAAGAATGTCTGGGCTGAGCCGTTCTGCAACTACGATGGCGCCCCAGCGTCATACCGAAAAATCGTGACAGTATTGTGAAGAGCATTGAATGCTTGCGGTTTTATACATTGTGGGGATCATGCCTCCATGTACCTTCCCACGAGCGCACCGTGTTCTCTTGGCATCGAGACTCGTCGAACCGGTGCTGACTCGTCGCGCAACTTGAATACCGACACGGCATCGCGCAGTGAATTTGCCTGCTCCGCGAGAGCATGTGCGGCCGCTGAAGCCTGCTCTACCAGTGCGGCGTTCTGCTGCGTCACTTCGTCCATCTGAGTGACGGCAGTGTTGACCTGTTCGATTCCTGTGCTCTGCTCCTGCGAAGCCGTGGAAATCTCGCCGACAATATTCGTTACGCGCTGCACCGATTCCACGATATCCACGATGATCTGCCCCGCGCCGCTGACCAGCGCCGAACCGGCACTCACGCGGTCGGTCGATTGCGCGATCAGGCCCTTGATCTCTTTTGCAGCGGTGGCGCTGCGCTGTGCCAGTGTCCGCACCTCGGCGGCGACGACCGCGAATCCGCGGCCTTGTTCGCCGGCGCGAGCCGCCTCGACCGCCGCGTTGAGAGCGAGAATGTTTGTCTGAAAAGCGATCCCATCGATCACCGCGATGATTTCAGTGACCTTGTTCGAGCTGTCGGCAATACCGTGCATCGTCTGGATCACATCGTCCATCACGTTGCCGCCGCGTGACGCTGTGCTCGACGCTTTGTCGGCAAGCGCGGATGCGTTGCGCGCATTCTCGGCGTTAAGACGCACGGTAGCGGTCAGTTCTTCCATGCTGGCCGCCGTCTCCTCAAGCGAAGCCGCCTGCTCCTCGGTGCGCGATGACAGGCTGAGGTTACCCGCTGCAATCTCAGCGCTGGCAACAGCGACGCCCTCGGCATTACTGCGCACCTTGGAAACCACGTGCGAGAGGCTCGACTGCATGTCCTTCAATGCGTTGAGCAGTTGTGCAATCTCGTCCTTGCCGCTCGAATCAAACTCAAGCGAAAGATCGCCGGTCGCGACCGCACGCGCGCAGCCGAGAGCGCGACCAAGTGGACGCGAAACCGAACGGCTGAACAAAACCCCGCCGATCATTGCCAGCGCGAGCACGGCGAGCATGAGCGATATGCTGGTTTCGGTGGCGTGACGGGCGTTGATGGCGGCCGTGGCGGCGACTTGCGCACTGTCCGCCGAGATCTTTTTCGCGGCCTGTTCGAGTAATGCTGCCGGTTCCCGGTCTACGCCCGCCACCGCCTTGTCGCCCGCTGACGGTTCGAAGCCGGAAGCCTTAAATGCTTCAAATCCCTTTCGGTAACCCTCGCCCATGGACACATGAGCGGCCGCGAATTTTTCAATCAGATCGCGACTGGCGCCTTCGGGCAGCGTTGTCTTCAATTCGGCTGCGAGTGTGTCGACGGTTTTCTCACGGGTTTGAAATGCGCTCCAGTATTGATCGAGTTTGACCGGATCCTTTCCGCGCAAGAGTGTGTCTTTCCACTCCTGCACTTGCAGCTTGAATGCGACGAGCGTCGCCGAGACCATTCGTTCGTTGGCGACGTTTTGCTGCACCGTGGTGCTGTAGGCATCGATAGACTGGTTGAGAGCAAAAATGCCGTAGATCGCGCCACTGAACATCAAAAGAAGTGCGGCGGCAAAGGCAAGGGGAATTTTCAGACTGAGTTTCATGAAGGCTCGCGAAGGGGAGGCCGCGATACGTTGCGCGGCTGACCACGGCTTAACGGCAGCAAGGAACAGATCTGTAGCGACAAGAAGCTGGATATACGGAAGCTTCAGGGTCTTGAGGTTTTGACTTGCTGAAACCAGACGTCCATATCTTTTAGCAGCGTGATGTAGTCGGCAATGTCTTCGATAAGCGCCAACTGCGAAGCTGCCGCGTTCGCTTCGTCCCACAGACGCTCGAACTTCCCAAGCGCGGTTGCGACCGGAATTGTTTCGACGGAGATCAAGGTGAAGTCGCCGCGAATCTCACGAGGTGTTCTGTGTTTCACAAAAGCGCTCGGCGATGGGTTGCATGGAGCGATGCCTTGAACGGCATCGCTTTGAGTGTGTCTGCTGGTTTGTTCGACGACAGCGAATGTGCTTCGGCAGCCGAAACATTACCCGGAGACCACCCGCAAAATTTTGCCATAAGTGCGCTCGATGTTGGTGCGCACGATCATGAAAGCTTCATTAAACATTCGCTGAATAAGGTCGTTATCACGGGCGAACGGCGCGGGCATTCCATGCGCCAAAAGAACCCATGCGGTTACCGTCTGCAATCGACAGTTCGGATTGCCCGAACAAAGCTTATACCCCGGAATCAGATGCGCACACTTTCGATCAAGGCCCGATTATCCATCGTCACTTTTGCGGTTGCCGCCGTTCTCGTAGCCGTGGGCGGCGTTGGCCTTTTTGGAGTCGCTCAAAGCAATGGAGCGCTCCGCGACATCTACGAAGGCCGAGCGAAGGCGCTTCAAAACATCTCGACTATCGACGAGCTTGTTTCGGAAACGCACTTTGCCATAAGCGATGCAGTGCTGGATCCGTCGGCGCAAAAAACTCAGACCGTCACGCAGGCCACGGGGAAGAGCGTCGGAAGAATCGATGTTTTGCTCGACGAATACTTGCGTGGACTTCATGACACATCCGAGCAGAAGCTTGCAACGCACTTCATGGCTGACTGGCGGTCGCTGCGCGACGAGGGATTTGTGCCCACGACCAAGCTTCTGCAAGCAAACAATTTATCCGAAGCGCAGTGGGTCGTGACGCAGCAAATTGAGCCGACAATCAAATTGGTGAAATCTGAAGGGTCCGAACTTCGGCAGCTGCAACTCGTGGCATCGCAGCAGGCATATGAACATGCAAGAAACGTGAGCAGACTCGTGCAATGGCTCGTCGCGGCGTGCATTGCAGCGGGTGTCGGGCTGGTCGGTCTGCTTTGCGTATCGATGGCTCGTGTGCTTTTCGCTCAGCTTGGCGGAGAACCGTCGACGGCAGCTGCCGTTGCACATCGGATTGCGGGAGGCGATCTGTCGGTCGTCGTTCCAGTCAAATCAAACGATACATCGAGCATGATGCACGCAATGAGCTTGATGCAAACGCGGCTCGCTTCGATGATCGGTGGAATCCAGCATACCGCCGACACCATTGCGAGCACGACCTCGCACATCACGGCGGGCAACACCGCGTTGTCCAGCCGGACCGAAGAGCACGTGGCGGGTATCGAACAAACGTCGGCGAGCATGGAGCAGCTTGCATCGACCGTGAAAGCAAATGCCGACCACGCCGAGCAAGCACGCACGCTTGCAATGTCGCCACGAACAAGGCGCGCGATGGAGACAGGGCAGTTGCGGACGCGGTCGAGCGCATGGGCAGTCTTGCCAGGCGCTCGGCGCAGATTCGCGAGATCACGTCGGTCATAGAGGGCATTGCGTTCCAGACCAATCTGCTTGCGTTGAACGCGGCGGTGGAAGCGGCGCGTGCAGGTGCGCAAGGCCGGGGATTTGCCGTCGTTGCACAAGAGGTCAGGGCACTTGCCGAACGCAGTTCGAATGCCGCAAAGGAAATCGCCACATTGATAAACGGCGTTACGAGCGAGGTCGATTCGAGTGGCGCCACCGTCCAGGTTGCTGGCCGCATTATTGTGGAGCTGCTCAGCTCTGTAACGGGCGTTGCTGAACTCGTCGATGCCATCGCCACTGCCTCGCGGGAGCAAAGCGCGGGAATAGACCAGATAAACACCGCGGTGACCATGATGGACCGCATGACTCAGCAGAACGCGTCACTCGTTCAGGATGGCGCGACGACTGCGACCGAACTGGAAGCGCAGACCGAGCAACTGCGCAGCGCCGTGCAGGCGTTCACGGTCTAAGGTCGGGACATTGTTCGGCAGTCCAATGCCAATGCGCAGAGAAAGCTCTGCGCTCGATATTTGCGTCGTCTTGCGCAGCTATTTCTTTCGCCGCTGACCGATGAGTTTGACGATGTCGGTGGTCGGCGCGCTGGTCAAGAGGCGGGGAATATCTTCGAAATGGACCCAGCGACATCGCGTTATTTCATTGCTCGGGCGAGCTTTGGCACGCTGTGAGATTTCGCAAGAGAAAACGTGATGATGCTTTTGCTTGCCTCTGACGTCGAAAAGACGCTTCGCTGACTTGGCAGAAAGCCGCGTCTCTTCTTTGAGTTCCCGACGTGCAGCGTCCGAGAGAAGTTCGCCGTGTTTCAGAATCCCACCGGGCAGTGCCCATCTTGATTGACGACGTGCTACCAGGAGGATTCGCTTGCCTCTCAGACAGATCACGGTGGCGCGTTTCTTCAAGTTGAACTCCAAGTTTTCTTTTTTGGTCCGTCAAGGCGCCGGCATTGCAGCACTGCACAGTCGACGCTTGCTACGATCCATCCTAATGCAAAAACACAGATGCCTAGAGAAGTCTTATCAGGGAGGCAGCCCTCACACGACAGCCTTGAACGATTTCATCAAACTGTCATCGAATTTAGGTTTAGGGGGGAACCACTGTTGTAACGTCCAAGACAAATTTTTCGTACGACGAGGCCGCAATGGTAGACATGGACGCTGACTGGCCTTTGCCACGGCCAATAAATCTCCTTGAGAAACATCGACGCTGGGTCGAATCATCGTTATCAAATACAGCGTCAATCGCAAGCACCTTTTCGTCCCTAGCCACACCTGTGGTTGCTGAGGCGGTGCGGCAGGCGCAAGAACTGAATACGAATTGCGATGCTGAGGGATTCCACCAGCTTCGCGTCGCTTTTAGAAAACTGAGGGCCTTGTACTGGGCGTATTCGCCCTACCTTGGTAAAGAGGTGACTGCGCAAGCCACCGAGGAATTCAAGCGCCTTGCTGCTGTAGCGGGCGCAACGCGGGACTGGGATGTCGCAGAAGATCTTCTGAAGGCCGCCCAAGTATCACGCGCATCTTTAGGGCTGCTTGTGGCCGCTGCTCGAGAGAAGCGCGCTGAAGCCGTAGCGCGTAGTCAGACGCTCATAAAGAGCGAGGAAATTGAGGTATTTCTGAACGACGTGTTAGATCGCGCGCAGAAGACCTTAGATGCAAACGGCAATGATCTTCCCATCAGTGAATTTGCCCGAAATCGCGTTCGTCATGCGCAGCGAACGTTGAGGAAACGCAGTAGGGGTGCATCCCGTGACGACCCTGTTCAAGAGGAATCGTTGCACGACGTGCGAAAGGCAGGGAAGAAGCTTAGGTATCTGCTTGAGTTTTTTGGACCTGTCATCAAGGGTGGATATGGTCGAACGATGCAGGAGTTGACGTCGATGCAAAACAAACTCGGACAGTTCAACGACATTGCCGCAAGCGAGACATTGATCCGGGGCACCTCATTCAACGATATTCCGCCGGAAGTCGTCCAGGAGTCGCTGGAGTGGCTGGCAAAGCGCAAGTGCCGCCGGATGCGGACGGCATCACAGCGTGTTCGAGCCATCTCAAGGTAGATCTGGCGCGAGTAAGTCGAAACTTTTCTGACTTCGCGCGCCTACGGCGATCGAAAGCCGAACGAAAAGAAAGTCTCACGTAGCGGTCACGTTACAACGGTAACGTGCCGCACGAAACAGGGACCTTTTGATCGTAAACGGCAACGGAGACTAACGACATGATGCGTGTTCTTTCCACGACCTCGGCAACGCTCAAGACGCTTGTTATCGCTGGTTTAATAAGCTTCGCAACGGCAAGCGCCCATGCGGAGGTTCCGGACCCCACCACTCAGATTACGCAAAGCGGCTTTTCGCCTTTGTATCTCGGCGTCGATATGGAGACGGCAACCGTCCCCTCAAATCCAGCAACGGCCGGTGGCAAGCCGACGATAAGTCGAGCAAGCGTGGTGCGCATTGACCTGCGTGCACCGGGCGTGAGCGTCGAAACAACTGAGCATAGCGGTCCACTCATGACGACGTCGGAAACGATTTCGCAATTTGTCGCGCGCACCGATGTCCGGCTTGCTATCAACGCTAACTTCTTCGCGCCGTGCTGCGCCACGACGCCAGAACCAAAGACAATTATTGGTCTACTCGTGTCGCACGGACAGGTCGTCAGCCCACTAACCAATGATCCGACACAGAGCGAAGCGGTACTTGCAATCACCCGGCAGGGTCGCGCGTATATTGCCGAGGCGCCAGCGATTTCTCCGCAAGACCTGAAGCTCATCGATACGGCGGTTGCCGGCTCTGCAATTCTTTTGAAAAACCGCCAGGATATCAGCGCTCAAAGTCCCAACGAAGGCGATCCGCTTAATCCTAATCCACGAACGCTGGTCGGACTGTCGCACCAAGGACGTTATCTTTATTTTGTCGTTATTGACGGTCGAATCGCGGGCTATTCAACAGGCACAACCAATGCCCAATCGGCGCAGTTGATGATGGCGATTGGTGCTGATGACGCGATCAATCTCGATGGCGGCGGATCGACGGAACTGGTACGCGCTGACGAGGCAGGGACGGCGTTTATTGTCGATACTCCAAGCGGCGGTGCAGAGCGACTCGACGCATCGGCGATTGGCGTACATGCTTTTAGGTTACCAAAGCTGCCAGACTTGCCGTTCTGATACGGAGCAACGATCGGTAACGTTAGCAGACCGCTTGAACTTGACACAAAAATGAATGCATAAGTCCTAGACGCAGCAAGCATGTTGACCAACGACCCGGCAGGGCATCAGAGAATGGCTTCTTGGGTGCGGGAAGTTCCCTCTGAACCGCGCCATTTGAAGGGCCGAGCTTCGTCCGAAAGCTGTCATTTGTCAGATGAGGTGGCGAACGACAGAGGCGGCCGACTTTTACCCGACGTAAACCGGACAATTACAGCATAGCCCTACCAAACATCGTCGGACCGGGTCCGGCCAGTAGCTGCCGGCCACACGTGTCGTCGCTCGGACATTCCAACGTCCGCCTCACTCCGTGACCGGTCATCCAATCGTATATGACTCACGCTCCGTCTTTGGCTGAAACGCTCGACCGCGGAAAGGTTTCTGGATGGTGACTATCGCGATAGTGGCGGATGAAGGTGATCCTGATCCTACCCACCAGCCGTATTAGTTGTTTTTCAGACAGATCTTCGTCGAAGGCGGTCGCGCGACGCTTGAAGTTCGCCCAGAAGCCGGGGCTCTCCAGTCGAAAGCCTCAGAGCATCCGTTGTTCCCATGTCATCGTCGGCTATCGCTCCATCTCTGAGGCCGCTCGCTAAGAATTGGCAGTCGGAGCGGACGATTCAATTTCTGATCAGTATTGTTGCGCAGGTTGTAGTAGCCCAGGAGGCGTCTAGTCGTTAATATTACGATCGAACCCTTTGTGAGAAAGGAATGCGAGCTTCAATTCGGGTGAGTCTCCAACTATGAATAAATCGCATCACCTACTGCCGGATATGGAAGCTCATCTTCTTTGTTATGTGGTAGTGAGCGCTTTGACGTCGCACGCTCTAACCGACAATTGGAGTGTCGAACATTCGGTCGAGTCTATTCGTATTTGGCTGACAAGGAATCGGCAGTCAGCGAATTGGCTTCAACGTGTGTGTCTTGGACAGTTCGCATTTAAGCTTGCTCGCGAGCAGATCGCTGCGAGAAGACGGATTGCTCACCGTGATATTGCAACGCTTTTCACTCATGAAATGATGCCGAACTATCGAAATCCGAAAGTTCGGCAGATCTGGCAACTTTGCCGCAATGCGCTCAACGAAAGAAATAGACTTCGGGATTTCTCGGCGAGGACCGGTGACCATGACTCTGATCCGCACGCGGTCTAACTTGGCGGCCTGGCGACAATTCCATTGGCTGCTGACATGAACTACCGCAACACTGCCACAGCGTCTTGAGTTCTACGACTGGGTACATACCGGGAAGTCTGCAAAGAAAGTTTTTGCGAGACCGTTCCGACTTCGCGCTCGTTGCATTTTTTCGATTTGATGCTTGACTAGCACGCCCTGGCGCTCCTCTCCTCCAAGCTGAACGTCAGTTACAAAAACGCCTCGGATCAGAGCGACCCGTACGCGGAGCTTGCATTATTCGCAGCATCAGCTATCACACTAGCTTGATCGGGAGGTGTGGTATGCGACCCGCGACCCATATGCGCCCCCGACCGGACACATCGTCGACTGCGGTTCAGTACGTGCGTATGTCCACGGACCTGCAACGCGACTCGCCCACCAACCAAAAGGAGGTACTTGCGCGGTACGCCACAATACACGGCATTCATATCGCAGCAACATACGAGGACTATGGCAAGAGCGGGCTCTCGATGAGAAATCGTCCCGCGTTAGCTCGCCTCTTACAAGATGTACTCGATGAGAAGCGCATCTTCAGTGTGCTCTTGGTGTACGACGTATCGCGCTGGGGGCGCTTTCAAGATGTGGATGAAAGCGCGCACTATGAGTATGTGTGTCGACGTGCCGGCGTGCGTGTTGTTTATTGTGCCGAACCGTTCGAGAATGACAACAGCGCATCTTCGAACATCATGAAGACGCTTAAGCGCGCAATGGCTGGCGAGTACAGCCGCGAGCTCTCGTTGAAAGTGTTTTTGGGGCAGTGCCGCGGCACGCGCGAGGGATTCAGGCAAGGTGCCGCCGCGGGCTATGCACTTCAACGGGTGCTTGTCGATTTCAACGGCAATGTGAAAGGGCCGTTGCACAACGGGGAACGGAAAAACCTTCAGAGCGACCATGTCGTGATCGTGCCAGGTCCTGCACACGAAGTTGCATTGGTGCGACGCGTCTACGAATGGTTCCTGACGGAAAACTTGAGTCCAACCCGTATTGCTAAAAGGCTAAACGATTTCGGTCTTCGGACCGACTTAAATCGCCGATGGCTCAAGGATGCGGTCACTCGTCTGCTGACGAGCGAAAAGTATGCGGGCAACAACGTTTATAACCGAACTTCGGTGAGGCTACACACACCGAGAGTGAAGAATCCGCCGGAGCAATGGGTGCGAGCGGTGGGCGTATTCGAGCCGGTCGTCGATCGCGCGACATTCGATGCTGTGCAACTGCGCCTCGATAGCCGAACGCATTTGATGCCAGACGACGATCTTCTTGTCAAACTCGTGGCGCTGCATGAAAAAATCGGCAAGGTAACAGCCAAGGCCATTACCGCCGACCGTTCGCTCCCAGGAGTCCAGACCTACAGGAAACGGTTTGGCAGCTTGACTGAAGTTTATCGAACGATCGGCTTTGACAATGGGCACGACTATGGGTTTTTACGCGTTCTACGGGCGGCAAAAATTCTCCACAGCCGACTGTCCGATACTGTCATAGCAACGCTGAGGGACGCAGGCCATGAGGTGCATCATTCACTGGACAAAACCCTGCTTTGCGTCGACAACGAGATTCGGATAAGGCTTAACGTTCGCCCGGCGACGCGCACCCTCTACAAGCCGGTGCGATGGATCATCAAATGGCCTGAACTCCATCCGCCGGTCGACATCCTGGTGCTCGCCCGTGTTGACCGATTCGCCGTGAATTTTATCGATTTTTTCGTACTGCCCAGGGGCAGCTTGGGACCGCAGAAGCAGACTGAGCTGACGGAGAAGCCTAACCCTCAACTTGAAATGTTTCGTTATTCTGATTTAAAAATCTTGCTCGAACTTACGGCTCGAGTTTCTTTGGAGGTTTTTCGTGAACCCGGAAACGCGGCAAATAATTACCGTCCCGATTGACAGCATTACGATTCTCAATCCGCGAGCTCGAAGCAAGGTCAAGCACCAGGAAATCATAGACAGCATTGCGGCTGTCGGATTGAAGCGACCCATTACGGTCAGCTTGCGTTCAACCGACGACGGGTACAGCACGTACAACCTCGTGTGTGGGCAGGGACGTATTGAGGCGCTCCGGCTGCTTGGTTATTTGGAGGCGCCAGCGTTTATCGTTGAAGGCGATGAACAAGGATGCCTGGTGCGCAGCCTTGTAGAAAATGTCGCGAGACGCAATCACTCGGCTGCCGAACTTCTCGCCGCCGTTCAGACGCTACGCCAAGCGGGGTGTTCAGACAAAGATCTCGCAATCAAGGTCGGCGTTTCGGTGAATTACCTTCAGGACTTGCTCGTGCTTGTCGAGTCCGGGGAAGAGCGCCTGCTGGCAGCGGTTGAGAACGGTACGATCCCGCTGCGGCTTGCCATTCACATCTCAAAAGCCTCGGATTTGGACGTGCAACGCGCGTTAGCCGATGCCTATGCCGATGGGACGCTCAAGGGTCGGCAGATCGTAGTGGTGCAGCGCCTTGTTCAGCGCCGGGCCTGCGCCGGTCCCGGACGATCCAAGCACGGGTCTAGCTCGGTTGAGTCTAAAGCACTGACGCCTGAACGCCTACGAAGAATGTATATCAAGGAGGCCGGGAAGCAACGGCTGCTTGTTAAGAAAGCTGAACTTGTTCAAACGCGTCTGTTATTCATTGTCGCAGCTTTAAAGGATCTCCTCTCGAACAGGGATTTCGTTGCGCTTCTCGCTAGCAAGGGGCTAACGACGATTCCGCGCGCATTGCAGGAACGGCTCGGTCGGGAGATGTCATGAACCCATATCAAAACCCGACCGGCGTTGGGGTTAAAACGGCGTTCGCGTGCAGTGCCGTGACACTTAAGCTTAAGTCCCTTCGAATCGCCAAGCCGTTGCCGCAGCAGGCATTGGTCAGTAGGAAGTTTTTTCAGGTACTCGCTTCTATCGCCGCCGTCGGCTTGGTTGAACCGGTCGTCGTCACGGCAGCGGGCGAGCCGTCTAATTTGTATAGAGTTCTCGATGGCCGGCTTCGGCTTGAAGCCTTACGGCGACTCGATATGGAAGAAGCACTTTGCCTCATCACGACTGATGACGAGGCGTACACCTACAACAAGCACGTCAGTCATCTTTCTCAGGCTCAAGATGCCCGGATGATTGCGAAAGCGCTCGCACACGGCGTGTCACGTGAGCACCTTGCAACCGTTCTGGGTATTGGACCGGGGACAGTGCGCCAGAAGCAAATGTTGTTGACTGGGATCTGTCGAGAAGCACAAGCGCTTCTTGCCGATAAGACTTGTCCAGGTGCCACTTTTGCGGCGCTTAAGGCGATGCGTCCGACCCGTCAGATTGAAGCCGCGGAACTGATGTGCGGGCAGGGCAACTTCGCATCCTCCTTTGCGAAAGCAATCTTGGCAGCGACGCCCCCCGAATTGCTTGAGCTGCATCGCCCCGGGAAACGAAAAGTCACGAATGATCTATCCGCGCAACTTGCGCGACTCGAAAAAGAGCTCGCCATCCTCCAAGCTCAGGTCAGCGTTACCGAAGAAGGATATGGAATCGATCATCTTCATCTTTCAGTGGCTACGAGCTACATTGCAAGCCTCATGCGGGAGGAAGCAGTGTCGTCTTGGTTAACACGGGTTTATCCCGAATATTCGGTTCACTTCCAATCGGTCGTGAACGAAGTCGAAGTGACAAACGGGCCGCGGAAAGCGGTCAAGTTACCGTTTCTACGCATGCACGCAACGGATGTGGTGTGACTAATCCCAGAAATAGGTCGGATAGGCAACAGTTGCGCCCGTCGCAGCGGTGGCGAATGGCAAACCGAACGGGGTCCGATACTTCGATTTACTGGTGTGCCCGCCTTCGCAGTGACATGTACCTGTAGGAGTAAAATTGCTATTGTCGGAGGATGACTGTCCGTGAGCATGATGTCATCGAATCGCAGGCGTTCCAACACCGATCATCAGCTTGAAAAAACAGATAGACGCCATTGAGCCAGCTGGCAACTCACGATGATCGCGAAATTTCGGCGCCTTCAACGGCGAAGGACTGGTAGGGGTCGCCGCATTTGGACGCGAAAACCTTCGATAGTTAAGCCACAAAGCCTTCGTATGGGGCGTTTATGGAGCGCCCGATATGAGAGGGTAAGGCATTAGCAGAATGCTTATTGCGAAAGCGCTGGATTTCGCGCGATCTGTGCCGGGCGTCACACAGGCAAACGTAGCGGCCAACGCGAGAAGTACGGCCGCGATCAAGATCAACATGCCGCTAGGATTCCGGGAGTTCCGGTTGGAGCGAAACTTTTTGAAGATTAGGGAGACATGTATGACGAGGTTCATATGTCACTGCAGTTCGCGGGCTAGGCCGCGTATCGGAACGGTCGCAGCAGGCGGGGACCGGCCATGAAGCGTCATTCGCCCGCACCGTTGCTCGGACATTCAGATGTCGGATCCACCCAGCAAGCGGCCATTCAATTCGCGATTGTGAAGGCAGATGATTTCATCCAATGTCTACGCCCCTCCCGCCTTCATGAGAATCTGCTTGAGCATCTCTGGAACGGCTCCTTGCGCCTCAAGCGTCGCGGTCCGGTAGGCATACTGATTCTTTGCGAGCAGGACTCCGGCAGCGGCCTCAATCGCCGCACACGACGTGACCCACTCCGTCCAGTTGGACTCTAGGTAGGTCTCAAGGTGGTCGCTCAGGGTCGCGACACGATCGCCGACCTGTTCTGATGGGAAATCAACCTCGGTCTCACCGAGGTACTTCAACAGCCGCCGGTTCTCTGTCGAAAACTTCGTGCGCTCGCCATCTATAGCGGTCTGATTTTTACCCGCAGCGTTGGCCCGCACCTCGAAGGCGCTGTCTCCGTCGAAGAGTACGTAGGTCGGAATCCCGAGGCAGGTAAGGATGGCATGAGCAAGTGGGATTCCACCCTTGCCCCCACCCGGAACAATCGACAGTCCTTGGGATTCGAGACGCCCCACCGCGTCCCGATCGCCGATGCCGTAGAACACGGCCGCCTCTGTATCGCCCTCGACCAGCAGCACATGCGCTGCGAACAATGCGACCGAGAGGCGATTCGTGACGACGCCATCGAGTTGACGGCTAACCTGGTCAGCATCTACCCCCCTGCGTCACACTAGATGTCGCCTCTGAATTTTCTTAATCCGAAGAACTCAGAGGTGCAGGTTGTGAATGCCAAACAGACGTATTCTGTCGAATTCAGGGAGCAGGCGCTGGCAAAGGTCCTGCAACGCGGCAACCGGTCCGTAGGAACGGTTGCCGCGGAACTGAACATGAACGTATTAACTTTGAGGAAGTGGATCCGCGTGTCTAACGCCGCAAACCGCAACCCGGGGCCAGTCGATGCACGACGCCCGGAAGATTGGTCCTTGGAAGAGCGCCTGCTGGCATTGCAGCAGAGCCATGGACTGAGCGACGAGGCACTAAGCGCGTGGTGCCGTGAACGTGGCTTGTTTGTTCATCATCTGGACCAGTGGCGCGCCCAGTTTTGCTCGGCCGGCACCGCGAGCAGCGCACGTGCAAACGCTCCAGAACTGCGCGAGCTGAAACAGGCCAATGCGCAGCTGCAGCGCGAATTGAAACGCAAGGAAAAGGCTTTAGCGGAGGCGGCCGCGTTGCTGATACTTTCAAAAAAGTACCAGGCGCTGTTCGGGGACGAGGACGAATGAGCTCCCCCGAAGAGCGTGCGACATTGCAGGAGCTGATCGGCAAGGCGACTACAGCCGGGGCTCGTCAGGCACGCGCATGTGCTGTGCTCGGGCTAAGCGCGCGCACCGTGCAGCGCTGGCAAGGCGGCGGTCCTGAAGCAGTGGATGGGCGCGCCTTACGCCATCATGATGCTGTTCACAAGCTGTCGACCGATGAGCGCGCTGAACTGCTGGCGGTGGCCAACTCTGTCGAATTCGCTCATCTGCCACCGAGCCAAATCGTCCCTCGATTGGCCGACCAGGGCCGCTACATCGCCTCAGAATCGACGTTCTACCGGGTGCTGCGTGAAGAGAAACAGCTTGCTCATCGGCGCAGTGAACAACCAGCGCGCGCCCGCAGCAAGCCTCGCGCAGTTTGTGCCGACGAGCCCAATCAATTGTTCAGCTGGGATATCACTTACCTGCCGACGACAGTTCGCGGGCAGTATTTCTATCTCTATCTGTTCATGGACGTATTCAGTCGGATGGTCGTCGGCTGGCAGGTCTACGCTGAAGAGAGCAGCGCCCAGGCCAGCGAGCTTCTGAAGGACCTATGTGCACGTGAAGCGATCAAACCGGGTCAGGTGATTTTGCATTCGGATAACGGCGGCCCAATGAAGGGTGCCACGATGCTCGCCACCCTGCAGGCTCTGGGTGTCATGCCGTCATTGAGTCGACCGGGCGTGAGCAACGACAACCCGTTCTCGGAATCGTTGTTCAAAACACTGAAGTATCGGCCGGCCTATCCTCTGCAGGCGTTCGACACTCTATTTGCCGCGCGCGCTTGGGTCACCGTGTTGGTGCGCTGGTATAACCACGAACATCGTCACAGCGCGATCCGTTTCGTCACGCCTGCCCAACGGCACGCCAACCTCGACCAGCAGATCCTCGATCGCCGCGCGATGCTCTACGAGGCGGCAAAGCAGCGCAACCCGCTACGATGGAAAGGCCCCACTCGAAACTGGAAGCGCGTAAAAACGGTCCATCTGAATCCCGATCAGATAGACAACTTCGAACCCATCAAACGCGACCACCGACAGGAGCAAAAAGCCGCCTAAATCTAATCGTTGAGGCGACATCTAGCTTGAAATCTACCGAGTTCGGTGGCCCGGTATCTGTCGCTATTCGGCGTACAGCCCCATCGTTCAAAGAGCTTCAAGCTGTCTACCGATCCGTACTTTGTTGAGAAGGTGCGCGACATTGTCGGGCTATACCTAAGCCCTCCGACCCATGCACTCGTGCTGTGCGTCGATGAGAAGACCCAGTGTCAGGCACTGGAGCGTACGCAGCCCGTGCTGCCGATGGGGTTAGGCTATCTCGAAGGGGTAACGCATGACTACATCCGGCACGGGACGACGACCCTATTCGCTGCGCTCAATACGGCAACGGGAGAAGTCATCACCCAATGCAAGTCACGCCATAGGCATCAGGAGTTTCTGGCCTTTCTGAATCACGTCGACCAGGCTGTGCCGACTGATCTCGAGATTCATCTGGTGGTCGACAACTATGCGACGCACAAGCATCCGAAGGTCAAGGCCTGGTTAGCCAAACATCCGCGGTACCGCATGCATTTCACACCCACCTATTCGAGCTGGCTCAATCAGGTGGAGCGCTGGTTTGGACTGGTTACACAACAGGCGATTCGGCGCGGGTCATTCAGAAACGTGCGCCAACTGATTACCAGTATCGAGCGCTATGTTCAGCAGTACAACCAGCACAAGCGAGCGTTTGTGTGGACTGCAACAGCCGATTCCATTCTCAAGAAAGTGGCGAAACTATGTAAAGTTATTTCTGGGACAGAACACTAGCTCTGCTGTCTTCGCTTCCAACATACCGTTTTGCCTCCCTGAATCGAGCATGCGATGTGTGAGTCCGTGCATCGAAGCGTACCTTGTTGGCAACAACATACCCTGCGGATTGATTCCCCGAAAACGCGGTTCATCTGGCCGACGCGTGCTAACGCTTGAGACCGTAGGTGAACTTTAGATATGGCACGACTCGGAGAAGAGGCGAGAGACCATAGCTGAGTGACTTACCTAGCCGAAGTCGACGTATGTTCCGACATAATGCCCCTAATCGATGCTTCGGAAAGGACCTTGCCCATGATGAACGAGCCTTTGCGAACTTGCGGGACCATAAGTTAAACCCGGGTCACTCAAAAAGGGATGCGCCCAGCGCCGCAAGATTTCGCCACTTCACCGCGGTGATCCGCGTCGTCCCGTCCCCGTGCACGGATCTAATCATGACCCGATTGCCCCTGGCACCACCCAATACCTCAGCCACACGGTCGTCATAACGAACCAGCGTACCTCGAGCGGGCTGGCGTTTCAAATAATAGGTGCGTGTTCGCATGAGCCTCGTGCTGTGATCCCGTTTGGAACGGTATGATTTTGCATCGGAGGGACATTCGTCAAGCATCATTTTCGGAGCAGGGGCATGCGCAGGTTTTACGTACGACGTTCAGCCATTCACGGGCGCGGGGTATTCGCCTCGGCGGTCATGGCGCGTGGCGACTATTTGCTTGAATACAAAGGCGAGGTACTGTCTGAACGCGAAGCAAATCGACGGTTTGCCCGATCAGAAGCGGAGGCGGGGCACACTTTCTTTTTCGGGATCGGCGATGGCCGCGTGATCGACGGTGCTGTTGCCGGCAACTCCGCGCGCTGGATTAATCACAGCTGCGCACCGAACTGCGAGGCCGAGCAGGACAACGATCGCGTCTATATCCGTGCGATCAAAAAGATCGAAGTCGGCGACGAAATTTTCATCGATTATCGTCTGGATGCTGGAAGCCGACCCAGCAAAGCGCTAAAAGCGACCTACGCATGCCGATGCGGTGCGAAGAAGTGCCGTTCCACAATGCTGTATGTAAAGTGAATAGAGTTCGATGCGAGGGATTTAAGCTTCGCGCATCTGCGACAGCCGTTTCCTGGATTGTTGTGAAATTGCCTGCGCAAGCTGGTGGAGAGAATATCGGTTTCTTACGTCAGGTTTCCTGCACGCAATTGCGGCTCGTCTGGAAAAGCTTGCGGCCTTTCGTGAGCAGCGCTATCGGTTTATACCCGTTTCACCGCCAGCAGTCACCCTCGTCATTTTGCATCAGCTGCTCATTGGCTTCTTACGGATTTGACACGAACGTCGCCACGTCCGTTGAGAATTCGTCGTCTCACGGGTCAATGACGAATTCTTGCTTCTGCTGACTTTATTTCAATTCAATATTCGAGTCTCCTTGGTCGAATGGTATCTGTCGCGCAAAGGGGGGGCAAAACAGCTCATCGCGCCAGCGCCTGCGCTCGCCAACAGCTCCGAATGATCTTGGGTTGCTAAAGACTAAAGTTTTCCCAGTCTTGGCCGATGTAAAGGGAGTGCGGGCGCTGTCATCACGAGGCCGCCGAGGCAGGAGTAGTAGGTTGAAGACCAACAAAAAATAAGAGAGAGCGGTATGACCGACAAAGCCACGGACGCGCTTCCTGCGGATCGCGATCTGTTTATGGAAGCACGTGCTTTCGCCCTATCTATCGTGGCGATACGACGCGCACGGGGAAAGGCGAACCCAGCCGATTTCGTGGTTGGCACACCGGAATGGAAGGCGGTCGTCGAAGAGTTTGCGGCCGACATACTTCGTTTGCCGACTGACACCTATAGACAGTCTGCACGCTAACGCGGATCAGACCCCAAGGATGAATCGTAGTCGCGCGCCCCGGCATGCGGATCAGGTGCCAAGGTCGTCGACCGACGCGCGGATTATCTTTGCTCAATTCTCCGACATGCCCGGTGCTTTCCGCTTGAAAAATCCAATGTAAGCGAGCCATCGCAACTGGCCGAGACGGCGCTCAATTTTTGCAGAGGGGCGGCCCGGCTGCACGATTGGCTTAGGGCACAACACGAGCCATCTCCGCACCCGTGAAAGCAAAGAAAAAGGCTGCACTGCATGGCTGGCGCGCCCTTGAACATGGTTCCGATAAAACGGACTCTATCAGCAGTATGGGGAGGGTCCTATCCGTCCGGCAACCGGTGCGCCTGAGCAACCGCTCGCATATGTCATCCGCCGAATAGTGCGACGTCCTAAGCGGCTCCCAGAATCTAATACCTCATCACCGCGTGCCCCTAGTCTAGGCTCGGGAATTTTAAGCGCAAGCTCGAATGTGACGGGAGCTGAGAGCGGCGGCAACCCAATGGTCGGACAGAGCACATATGGACAGACTTGTATAAATATTACTGCACTCTCCCTCGTTGATCTGAGTCAACAAATTAAGCTTTTTCATGCACTTGACCTTATCTTTCGAAATGTTGCTGCGCTAAAGGTTTGATAGGCCGTTAACACGTTTGCAGGGACGTGCAAGATGACAGATGATGTTGCCGCCAAATTGCGGCACCTCCGTGTCGAGCGTCATCGCATATATCCAAGTTTATTCCTTCGCCGTTACGCAAGTTTTAGCCAGACAAGTCCACATCCAGCAGCTCGCGTCCCATCATTATTAATGGTTTATAAAATGAAAAATTTTTCGATTCGAACGCGTCTCGCCGTGACGATGGTGTTTCTTGGGTTATTGCTTTCTTTAGCAACCGGATTCGGCCTGTACGGCATGGGAACAATCAACGCGTCTGCGCAGGATGTCAGCCACAACAGCCTCCCGTCCGTGAACGCTCTCGGCAAAGCCGAGGTCATGATGGCTCGCGCCCGGCTGGTGCTGGATCGAATCGCCCTGGATCCTGCCGCGCCGAATATCGCAAGTCTGCAGCACCGAGCACAGAGCTTTCTTGATGATTCGGATGGTATGTATAAGCAGTACGATGTGCTCGCTCGCGGCGCAGATGAAGACAAACTAGCAGAGGCTGCAAAGCTGTCTCGAACCCAACTGCGCAAGGTAGTCGAGTCCTTCAACACTGCCGCCGCGAGCGGCGACCAAGCCGCGATCCGTCATATCGCGATGGAGACGTTGCCGGCTGCGTACAACGTCATGGCGGATGCTTCGACTAAGCTTAAAGATTTCCAGATCACAGACGCTAGTGAACAAGGCGTTGTAAACGTTGACACCTATCGCAAGCAACAAGTGATTGGCGTTCTCGTGCTGGTAATTGGAATCACGGGAGCGTTTGCTGGCTGGTTTTATTTGAAGCGGGCAATCATGCGGCCGCTTGGAGAAGCCCTTGATCATTTCCAGCACATCTCTGATGGCGACCTGACGCGCACGATTGTAGTTCGCGCAAATGATGAGATGGGACAATTGCTGCGCGGCGTCGCCGCCATGCAAGAGAAACTGGCGGTGACGGTCGGAAGCGTGCGCATCAGCAGCGAATCAATTGCGAGCGCATCTAAGCAGATCGCTGCGGGCAATACCGACCTCTCCGCCCGTACTGAAGAGCAAGCCGCATCGCTTGAGGAGACCGCAGCAAGCATGGAGGAGCTCACGTCTACCGTCAAACAGAATTCGGACAATGCCCGGCAGGCAAGTGGGCTCGCCGACAACGCTCGAAGTGTTGCCCAGCAGGGCAGCGACGTTGTCAAGCAGGTAGTCGAGACGATGGCGGGAATCGATGAAAGCTCCGGGAAGATAGCCGATATCATCGGCATCATTGAAGGGATCGCATTTCAGACTAATATTCTCGCGCTCAATGCCGCTGTGGAAGCTGCTCGCGCAGGTGAGCAGGGTAGGGGGTTTGCCGTGGTGGCATCGGAGGTACGAAGCCTCGCCCAGCGATCGTCGACAGCGGCTAAGGAGATTAAAGGCTTAATAGAAGCGTCCGGCGACCGGGTGCAAACGGGCAACGCGCTCGTTGCACGCGCCGGTGACACGATGGATAAGCTGGGTACGGCGATTCAGCGAGTAAATGACATCATGGGCGAGATCGCGTCTGCCTCCCAAGAGCAAAGCCGAGGTATCGAACAGGTGAACCAAGCCATCACGCAGATGGACGAGGTCACTCAGCAAAATGCGGCTCTGGTCGAGCAGGCAGCGGCGGCGGCGGGTTCCCTTGAGGACCAAGCGGAGCAACTACGTGAAACGGTTGCGATCTTTCGAACTGGCACCAATGGTGCTTTGTTGTCGACAACGCTATAAATGTTGGTCGCGAAACCTTCCAAGGTGAGCCTGATTGATGCATTTCAAAAGGTCGAATCGTGACTTGATCCAATTTTAGGTCTCTCAGTGTTTGCCTGTTTTGCCCTCGGCAGATGCTTTTCCAAACCTCGTACGAGCGGGGTTTTTTTCGTTTGTCGAAATAGCGAAAGATATCGTCCTTGAGTAACGCAGCAAGAACCGCCCGGGCGCAACATAGCCGGGACAGAGGTGCAACCAACGACTGCCCGAACTCAATTCAACTTAACCATGAAACGGTATGCCGCAGCGCCGCCGCGATTGATCCAGCGATCGAACACTTCAGTCCCGGAAGCCGAAATCAACGGCAGTCTCGGAGCGATTCATCGTGTTGCAATACGCGTTGACTGCAATACAAGCGAGACAGATTTTGTCCGCGTATGTGGCATATTCTGCCTACGCTCGACGACTTTGATTGGTCATATTCTATGGTCCGCAGGGGAGCGCATAACTTCCATTTCGTAAGGGGGGTGCGGCGAGTTCCGGTTCGCCACGGAACGTGACAAGTGCGTGGCGCTGTGCGACAGCGAGAAGGATGTAGTTTTAGGGGCGGCGCAGATAACAAAAAGCCCGCCGAGAAAGCGGGCACAAGGGACACTGTTCGTGTCGCGCCGTGAGACGCGACCACATGGTTATGCGTTTAACTATTATTCTCTACTTACAGGGATCTGCGGCTCAACGGCACCGATTTTCCCAATGGTGGTGAACACGGACTTTGTGGCACTCGCGATGATGGTGATACGGAGCCGCAAACGCCGGCGCAACTGAGACAAGCGCTACGGCAGCAGCGGCGAGGGAAAGGATTAGCTTTTTCATGTAACGTCCTAATGGGTTCGGTTTTCGGTCACCGCGGTGATAGACGTGTTAACGACAGCCAATGTTGCCCCTGAACCCAGAGACGTAAAAAAAGCCCGGCATGGGGAGAGCGACCGGTTCGTCATATTCCTATCGGCCGAAAAAGATATAGCGTTGCCATTCATACGTCCTAAGCTGGGCTGATCAAGGTCTGGAATGGTGTTGTATATCGCTATTTCGGGATTTAACAAGCTGCTTTACGAAGCAAATATTTACAACATTAACCCAACCGTTTAGCCGGTAGCTATCCAAATCAGTGATTGGTATATATTTCGCAGGAACTTAATACCGAGAAAATATAAAATTGTAATTCGCAGATTAAATGTGATGGACTCGCCGAAAATGGGTTCATACTGCGTATGCCTTGTTGAGTTTGCCCAACCGCTGGTTGGGTTTGCCCAACCGAAATCAACTCTTCTCTCAGGTGCTGACGGTTCTTCGGCGTCAGCGTCTTTTGCCGTTAGCTGCTGTGGCCGGCTTTTTTATTTGTACTTCTCGGCCCAACGCCGCGTGCACCCGTACCCGCATAATTTCGATGCATTAATCCGCGTATTCGGATTCGGTACGTTTCGTTGGTCGTGTTTTTCATTTGTCACCTACGAATGTAAAAAGTTTTAGTTATTTTGTTGGCTTCATTGTATCCACTGAGCGCGAAAAACCCGCCCAGTTTCTTACGAGCGCGATGGTGACCGCTCCCATCTACAGCGTTGTTCGCAGAAGAGGCTAGGCTTGGCCGTTGTCGGCGGGGGATGTTGCATGTCGCCGGCGCATTCATTTATTCAGACTGCAAGCAATTGAGTTATGGCGTAGGAACCTACCCATTGCGCAGATGCGATTAATCAGGTTTCCCGTTCGGTCCGGAACACTGTCGCATGCCTCGGACAATCACGTTTTGATCGACGCATGAGCGGGAATCGCCGCTAGATGTGCGACCCTAGGACAATAAAAGTGTGGAACACCATGACGAATCCGACAGTAATGCTTGACGTCCCGGTCGTGGATAACGCGCCTCCTAAGCAGGATGCTGACCGGGGCCCCGCAGAATCGATGGAAGACAACGACGCGGCCTCAATCCCTGTTGTGCTACTCGTCGACGACGAGCCGAGTGTGTTGTCGGCCCTTAGACGTTTGCTCAGGCCCGCCCGATATCACGTGGTCACAGCGGAAAGCGGCGCGGCTGCGTTGAGTCTGCTCGCAACAACCAACGTTGATCTAATCATTTCGGACATGCGAATGCCCTATATGAGCGGGGCAGAGTTGCTGGCGCATTCGCGGGCGCTCTATCCGGATACGATGCGCATTCTATTGACCGGTTACTCGGAGATTGAATCGGTCGTCCGTGCAATCAACGAAGGGGGGGTCTATCGTTATCTTAGCAAACCATGGGACGACCAAGACCTGCTGCTGACGGTAGCCCAAGCACTGGAGCAACGCAGGCTTGTCAAAGAAACCGAGCGGCTTACTAAGTTGGCGCACCGACAGAATGACGAACTGCGGTGTTTAAACGCCGGACTCGAGACGCAAGTTCTTGCTCGCACGGAGGAGATCCATCAAACGTTCATGTTCCTTGAAGACGCGCATCGCGATCTCAAACGGAACTTCTCAACGATGGTGCAGGTCTGCGCGAGCATGATTGAACTGCGCTGCGGTGTGCTCGGAGGCCAATCGCTGCGTATTGGTGAAGCAGGGCGGCGCTTGGCACTTTCGTTCGACATGAGCGACTTGGAGGCACAAGATCTGTTCTTTGCCGGCCTGCTGCATGGCATCGGCAAATTGTCGTTGCCAGACGAATTGCTGCACAAATCGCTTGATCGTCAGTCTCCGGAAGAGATTCAGTTTTTCTATCAGCATCCGCTGCGCGCGCAAATGGTGTTGACACCAGTCGCCCAGCTGGACCGCGTCGCTCACATCATCCGCCACCAGTACGAGCGCTTCAACGGTCGAGGCACGCCAGACAATTTATCTGGCGCCGATATTCCGTTCGGTTCGCGGATTCTTGCAGTCGCCCGCGACTTCGAAGGCTTGCGCAGCGGGGGCATCGTGAAGCAACCCGCTTCGGTCGAACAAGCCATCACCATGCTCAAGTCGCAGTCTGGCACGCGCTACGACCCTCTCATCGTCGATCGCTTTGTAGCGTTGATGAAGGACCCCTCTGCGTTGAGCACGGACACGCCGGTCGAGCAAATCGGCGTAACCGACCTTCGAGAAGGCATGCGACTCGCCGATGACCTGCATACCGGTCGAGGCGTTCTGCTGCTGGCGAAAGACGGTGACTTGTCGACTCATCAAATAGCACAGGTAAGGCGCTTCCAAGAACAGGAAGGGACGCCGTTCACAATTAAGGTCTATTTGGCTACGCCGATCAAGCCGGAAGCCGCGCGCCAGTAGATGCGCCGCCATAACGCTTTGATTTTTTCGGATTGTAACGGTCGGGCATGATTGAAGAGCGACAGCAATGAATCAGATCGATGCGAGACATCCATGAACATCACCGATAGCAGCCGGGTGCACGCGGGAGAATTTCAGGAACCAAGCCTCACCCGCGAGCAAATGATCCGCGAATTGACTGTCCAGCAGGACCGTCTGAAAGTGATATTAGAAAATATTCCGCAGGGAATTTGCTTCGTGGACGAGGAAGGCAACCTAGCCGCTTGCAACCGAACTTTCTTAAATTTGGTTGGACTCGCGGCCGATGCGTTTGAACACGGCAAACCTTATGTCGATGTCCTGTCCGATTCTCCGGCATTAAGGGATCAAATGGGATCCAATGAGCAGCCTTATGCTGCTGACTATTTTTCGATGGTCTCATTGAAGACTCGGGCCACTGCGGAGCAGCGATGGTTCGACCATCGCGTCATGTTGATTGTGCATCAGCCTTTGTCGACAGGCGGTTCCATAGAAACATTCGATGATATTACGGAGTCGCGCCGGGCCGACGCGCGCATTGCGCATGTGGCGACCCACGACGCATTGACTGATCTGCCGAACCGGGACCTGCTGCGACGGCAAATTGAAGAGGCGTTGTCGCACGAAATTCCGGACGGTTGTGCGCTAATGTATATCGATCTGGATCGTTTCAAGAACGTGAACGACACGCTTGGGCACGAGATCGGTGACGTGCTTTTGCAACGGGTCGCGGAACGGATTTCGCAGCACGCGTCGAACTGTGTTGTTGTTGCAAGAATAGGCGGTGATGAATTTGCGGTGCTGATCAGACAGGATGTTGAACACGGACACGTTTCGATGTTTGCGGAGCGGCTGATTTGCGGTCTCAGCGACTCTTACACCATTCGAGGACACAACGTCGTAATCGGCGCAAGCATTGGCATTGCGATCGCACCCGAGGACGGCGCCAATTGGGCCGAGTTGGCGAAGCACGCGGACCTCGCGCTGTACGACGCGAAGTCGGCTGGCCGCGGATGTTATCGTTTCTTTGACGTCGCGATGGAGCGCTCTGTGCAGGCGGAAAGAGCCCTCTCGCTTGAATTGCAGCAGGCAATCGGCAGGCACGAATTCGAACTTTGCTATCAGCCTCTCGTCAATCTGCATCCCCAACGCATTAATGGCTTCGAAGCACTGTTGCGTTGGCGCAATCCAAAGCGGGGTATCGTCAATCCTGGAGAATTCGTGCCGCTGGCCGAGGAACTAGGACTTATCGCACCCATTGGCGAGTGGGTACTGCGGCATGCCTGCTGGCGGGCGACACGGTGGCCGGAGCCACTTCGCGTATCGGTGAATTTGTCTGTGGCCCAATTCCGAGCCAATGGACTTGTTGACGCCGTCGCGTCGGCGTTAAGGGAGTCTGGGCTCGCGCCGCATCGGCTCGAACTTGAGATCACTGAGTCGATGATGCTGGACGATACGCAGGCCGTGCTGTCTGTGCTTCATCGGCTGCGACGCATGGGTGTCAGTATCGCAATGGATGACTTCGGCACGGGCTACTCGTCGTTGAGCTATCTGAAGATGTTTCCGTTTGATCGCGTAAAGATCGACCAGTCGTTTACGAGGGGCATTGGTCAGCGTCCGGAAGCCGAGGCAGTCATTTGGGCCGTGATGGGCATTTGCAAAAGTCTTGGAATCGACAGCACAGCCGAAGGAGTAGAGACGAACGCGCAACTTGAATTCTTGTCCAGTGCCGGCTGCAACGAAGCTCAGGGGTACTTGTTCAGCCGCCCGCGGCCCGAACAAGAAATTGAACGGTTCCTTGCTGCGTGGGAACTCGACGAGTCAAGCCGTGCAGCGTTGCTTCCAGAGCGAGATACGGTTCAGGGGATCGCGCAAGAAGATGTGTCGTGACCCAAATGCTATCCGCCGCATGATCGGCCGGAATCTGAATTTCCGACTTAAAAATCTCTGATGTGGTGAGAACCGCATCAGAAAGCCCCCTCATCTGGAATAAGCAGATGGCGGACCCTCTGGTTCATACAAGTAATACCTCTTTCACCCTTCTGGATCGCTATGTGGATCGACAAATGTATGCGTGCCACCGAGCTTTCCGGCGTGTTCGACGTCGTGCGGGCGCTAGCCGCAACCCGCCAACCAAATGAGTTATTCGATACTCTTATTCGGGCGTTGATGAACAATTCGAGCGCGAGCAAGGGGTGTTTGCTGCTGGCGGAAGGTAGTGCGTTGCGGTTAGCCGCGCATGGCGAAAGAGGGGATCAGTGTGTGAATGTTCGCACAAGCTTTCAAGACGCTTCTTGTCTAGCGCTACCGGAAACCATTCTCGCCAGCGTACAGCGAGGGTACGTTGAAGTGATACTCGCCGACGCGGCGCAGCCCAATTCTTTCTCAAACGATTTTTATTTCGTCGAGAGACATGTCAGATCTGTCGCATGCATACCTTTGATCGCGCACAGCCAGTTTCTAGGACTCGTCTATCTCGAGGACGATCTTCATACGGACGCGTTCCCCGACGAGCGCGTGATGTTCCTGAGTTTCCTCGTCGAACAGGCAGCCATTTCGTTGGAACACGCCCGCCACTGTGAAAATCTGATAAAGGAAAACAAGCGGCTTAGCTTATTACAAAGCGATTTGGCCTTTCAACGCAATCTTTTGCGGACGCTGGCGGAAACTTTCCCTCACCGTATCTATGCGAAGGATGCGCAGACACGTTTCATCTTTGGCAATATGGCCGTGGCGCAAGGTATGGGAGTCACTAGTCCAGACGAGCTGCTCGGAAAGACCGACTTCGGTTTTTATTCAGAGGAGTCCGCAATTCGTTATTACCAAGATGAGATGACGATAATGGAGTCTGGCCGGCCACTGATGAATCACGAAGAAGAAACAAATTATTTGCTAACCGGCGATATGGCGTGGATGCTGACTACGAAGGTGCCGCTGCGCGACGACGACGGAAAGGTGATTGGCATAGTCGGTGTTAATTGCGACATCACAGAGCGCAAGCAAATCGAGATGGAGCTTGTATCGCGTAACGCCGAACTGGTCGCACTCAACATCAAACTTTCTCAGGCGCAGGCTCAACTTCTGCAATCCGAAAAGTTGGCTTCTATCGGCCAGCTTGCCGCCGGGGTCGCGCATGAAATAAACAATCCAATCGGCTTTATCTTATCCAACTTCGCCACTCTTGATGGCTATGTTAAGGATTTGTTGGCCCTGTTGGATGCGTATGCACAAGCGGAAGCTTTTATCGAATCGAAGGCAATGACGGAAAATCTGAATTTGCAAAAGGAGATTGTCGATTTGCCGTATCTGAAGGACGACATACCGGTCTTGGTGACACAAACCAAAGAAGGGATTACGCGGGTTAGAAATATCGTACAAGCACTTACTGCGTTCTCTCGCGTAAGTGAGAATTCGGAATGGCAATTTGCAGATCTGCATCACGGCATCGACGCGACTTTAAACATCGTCAACAGCGAGATCAAATACAAAGCAGACGTGATCAAGGACTTTGGTCAGATACCAGAGATCGAGTGCCTCCCGTCCGAGATCGACCAGGTGATCATGAACCTGCTCGTGAATGCAGCGCAAGCGATTGGAGAAAGACGAGGCGTCATCACTATCCGTACTCGCCTAGAGGAGGAGATCGTGTTGATTGTAATTTCGGACACGGGTTGTGGCATTGCGGAGGAAAACCTCTTGCGCATTTTTGACCCGTTCTACACAACGAAACCGGTGGGCAAAGGAACCGGGCTCGGATTGTCGCTGGCGTACGGCATCGTGCAAAAACACAATGGAACGTTAGAGGCCGAAAGCAAGGTCGGGACGGGAACGACTTTTCGGCTCACGCTGCCGGTTAGGCATCGCCACGTTGAGAAAGCGAGCGGGACGCGGACGCACTTTGTCAGCGCGTTGGCGGCAACGCAATAGGCTTGCGCGTACACATGTGATTCAGTAGGCGTTGCCCTCGTTCGTTGACGGACCACCGGTCATGGACGCAAACAGCGTCAAAGGCTCTGGACGAAAGCCTCACTCGTCACGCCTCGGCGCGTGTTCCATAACGACCCCAGCGGGAGCCGTTGCTACTAGCAACCTATGAGTCGCGAGCAGTCGATACAACGTTACGCGAGAAGTTCCGAGTTGCTTTGCCGCATCGCGAGGACGGCCCCGATGACGCTGTCAAACGCAATCTCAAGTTGATACAGCTTTGGACTGAACACTGGGACTCGACCAGGCAAGGGTCGGAAAGGGCATTGTCGAGTTCCGAAGAGTGAGACGGCACGAGGGCAGGTGTGACGACTATCACGAAGCGATCGACGGATTTTGGGCGAGTTCTGCGAATTCGCGCCATGCAACGAATTGGATTGCCAGTTGTTTGCGATAAAGTGAAGCGCGCAGCAAATGCCGCTTGAGCGCGAAATACGCTTTTCGCTTTCTGATCAGTCGTCACATCTGCCGTCGCGCCGTCTCACCGCGTTAATTTGACAATGCCTTAAAAACTGCTTTTGCGCCTCAGGTATGACACATCGCCATTGCAGCGTTTGGATCTGCGTTCATTGGTAGTTCGGTCACTCGTCTCAAGCGCAAACGGCGTTGGTGCCCCGTTAGGAGTTTTAATCATCCGGCCTCGACGCGGCCTCTGTCACACCCTCAGGACGGGTCGGTGCCACCCGCAGCTCGTGAGCGTTAAGCAATCGATATAGCGTCACGCGAGAAATTCCAAGTTCCTTCGCGGCGTCGCCGAGACGTCCCCGATGACGCAGCAACGCGAGTTCGATAGCTTGGCGTTCCGCCGCTTCGCGCGCACGTGCGAGCGACATCGGCGCGCTCTCGACATGTTCGGCTAGTTCAAGATCCACCGCGCGTATCTGTCGTCCTTCCGACATAACGATCGCGCGGCGCACGCGGTTAATCAACTCTCGTACGTTGCCTGGCCAGCCGTAGACGTGAATCGCGGCGATTGCATCGGGCGCAAATCCAAGCACTCGGCGGCTGGCTTCGTTTTTAAAACGCGCGAGCATGTGGTTGGCAAGTAACTCGATATCCTTACCCCGCTCGCGCAACGGCGGTTCATTGATCTGCAGGACGCACAACCGGTGGAACAGGTCCGCCCGAAAACGACCATCGATCATGGCCGTCTGCATTTGCACGTGTGTTGCGGATATGATGCGTACATCTACAGGAGTAGGGGCGTGGCCACCGAGGCGCTCGACGGTGCGGTCTTGCAGGAAACGCAACAGACTCGCCTGGCTTTCGAGGGGTAGGTCGCCGATCTCGTCAAGGAACAGTGTGCCGCCGTCCGCGGCCTCCACCCGACCGATCTTACGCTGATTGGCACCCGTGAACGCACCGCGCTCATACCCAAACAATTCCGATTGGAGGAGGTGAGTCGGGATAGCACCGCAGTTGATCGCGATGAAGGGACGGTCGCGCCGCATCGAAGAGGCGTGAATGGCGAGCGCAGTCAATTCCTTGCCGGTTCCCGACTCCCCAGAGATGAATACAGCAGCGTCGCTCATCGCGACTTTTTTAATAGAACCGAACAGTGTAAGCATTGCGTCGCACGACCCAATCATGAGGCCCTCTGAGTGTTTGTTGGGCTGATCCTTCCATGCGTGCTCGTGCAATGAGGCCATGCCGTAGGCATGGCCGATGGCGTTGATGATTTGATCGTTCGATACCGGCAACGTGATATATGCAAAGAAATAGTCACGGATCAGCCGAAGTACGTTTGCATCTTCAATGTCAGTCGGACGACATATGCCCACCCATCCAATTCGCGAATGGGATAGCAACCCGCGAAGCGCCGAAAAATCCAGCGGGCGCTGACACGCTGAGAAGTCAAACAGCCCCGCCGACGCGCTGCCGAATCGGCGCGCGCTTTCAAAATTGTCGTCTTGCAGGATCGTCTCAACCCGCCACGCTCGATCCTCAAGGAGTGTTCGCAGAGACGCCCCGACATTTTCGCCAACGTAGTAAAGGGTTCTTACGTGCTCATTCATCGTTGTCTCTTTATTTCACGCTTATTTTTAGGGAAACGCTACAAACGGCCGATTAAACTGTACGACTGACGCCTACGCTTGATAACAGGTCTTGAACCCGTGCGCGATTCCGGCGATTTGATCGTGTTCGTGGCGTGTGTCAAGGCGAAAGACAGTGTCACTTGGGGGGCGATGGCCCGTCGTAAAAGGGAAGGCTAATCGTAAAGGCACAGCCTTTCCCGGGCATGTCCCGCGCGGTAAGGCTCCCGCCGTTCAGTTCCACGTTTCTACGAGCAACGGCGAGGCCCAGACCAAGGCCGGTTTTGTCGATGGTGCTTTGCGTAAAGGGCAGAAAGATTCCATCGATATCGCCTTTAGGAAGGCCGCCGCAGTGATCAACGACATCGATCAAGATACGGCCTGCGGCCGTATGGACATTCAAAAAGACCGCCGTGTGCGCACGGGTAAATTTGAAAGCGTTTTGCACCAGACTGCCGAGAGCGGCGTACAGCAGGTCTCGGTCGCCCCTTGCGTTGAGGGCTGGGCTAACCGCCGTAACAAGAAGGGAGCATCCGCGTACCTGAGCAGCCAATTCCGCAGCGAATCTGATTTCCTCGATTAGCTCGGCGACGGAAAACACCTCCCCAACAGGAGCGCCTCCAGCCGTCGAACGAGTCTCTGCCAACGCTTGGTCAATCAAATCGCGGAGTTCAAACAAGCCGTGTTCCAGGACCGAGCCGGTTGGGCCCTTAAGACTAAGATTACTTGCCTTTGCTGCCGCGAAAGCAAGCATTGCGGTCCCAAGACGGTTTCGTAAATCCTGCGCCAAATATTCAATCTTTTCGTTCATCTCAAGCGCAGTATCGTGCGCCGAGATAAAGTCGCGCTGGGTTGTGTACTCCACAACAGCGCTTGCTATTGCACTGTCGAGACAGCGGTTGAGCGTTCTAAACTCATCGACCTCAAAGCTAGCATTACGTTCATACGCGAGATCCGTGATCGCCTGGCATAAGTCACCATAGTTATGCACGACCTGATCGATTGAAAATCCGAGGAGCAGAAGTTCGCGACCATGCTTCGCAGCTGTTCGGTCTACCTCGTCGAGAGTTTGCTCGCTTGCTGGCAGACCCGGCGTTCCGCTGTGGGCCAAGGGATCGCTCGTCTGTTCGATTCTGAGCGTCTGAATCAATTGATCGAGAAATAACGGAACACCGTTTTGCAATTGCTCCTCTGTTGTCGCGCGGCCGGGCCGCACCGCAACTTTTTTTCTGCACCGCTCAATCAGCGCTTTGTGGTTATCCAACAAAAAGTCGTGCATCATCGCGACACCTTAAGCGTAGTGGGGCAGCATTGTCGGTTTAGAGACTGGTCTTGCGCGCCGGCGCCAACAACGCCGGTGGCGAGCGAGAAACGTGGGTTGTCTGGAACCGTATAGTCCGGGTTGATGCGAAGCCGCTTGAGAGTAAACCGCCCCGGTTAGAGCAAGCTGCGATGCGTGGGCCGAGCTGTTATCCAACTATTTATCAGAAGACGCAATACACAGCTAAGTCAAGGAAGTCGGTGCGCTGGTCAAGCAGTGTATAGAATTGACCGATCGCTGCGCTTCACCGGCGGCACACGGTAAGCCACGTTGTGAAGTTAAAAAATGGGCAGTCGAGCTCAGTCAAATGACAGTCGCACTTCACATGCGCTTTGCCACGCGTAGCTCTCTTGTTCCAACTCTTTATGCGTGCCGCTCCGTTGTAAGTGACGAGAGGCCTTTTGCAGCCATGTCTAAAATTGTTTCTATCTTCGAAAAGTCGACGGGCTTGACCAGATGATGGTTAAAGCCTGCTTTCAACGCGAGCTGTCGATCCGACTCTTGCCCATAACCCGTTATAGCTACCAGCACGACGCTTTTTAGCTGCTCCTGCAGCCGCATCCATGTCGCCACTTCATATCCGGTTACTCCCGGCAATCCGATGTCCAGCAAGACAACCTCAGGTCGGAACTCTTCGGCAGCGCGTATTGCGGCATGCCCATCATGAACTGTACGCACAGTGTGTCCCGACAACTCCACAATAAGTGCAAGACTGTCCGCAGTATCCGCGTTGTCGTCCACAACTAGCACCCGCAAGGAGTGCGCTGGAATCCCGGTGGTCTCCCTGGGAACCAGGGATGGTTTGGGAGTGGGCGAATGCACAACGGGTAGCCGTACAACAAACTCGCTACCTTGACCCGGAGTACTGAACACTTCTACGCCGCCTCCGTGGAGTTCGACCATTTGATGCACGAGCGCCAAACCGACGCCCAATCCCCCTCGCGAGCGGGCAAGCGAGCGCTCTGCTTGGGCAAACAAATCGAAGATGCGTGGCAACAATTCTGGGGCGATGCCAACGCCCGTATCACGGAGTCTTATTACACATTCTTCTTGATCCTGCTCGACCGTCAGCCAGATACGGCCTCCTTCGTCGGTGTATTTTGCCGCGTTCGTCAACAGATTGACGACTACCTGCTCCAGTCGTGCGGGGTCAGCGTGCAGCCATATCGGATTCTGTGATCGCGATACTAAAAGCGAATGTCCGCGCTGCTCCATAAGCGGACGCGTGGTTTCGACCGCATGTTCAATAATGTCGTTTGCTGCGACTGTTTCGTTTCGCAACAGCACCCTGCCACTAGTGATGCGCGAGACATCCATCAGATCGTCAACCAGATGCGTCAGTTGAACGACTTGGCGCTGGATGATGATGCATGCTTTCTGCTGAATGGGGTCATCGGATTCGTGCATGCGCAACAGGTGCACTGCATTTGCTATCGGGGCGAGTGGATTGCGCAATTCATGGCTTAGCATCGCCAAGAACTCGTCTTTGCGCAAATGCAGGTCCGATAACGCCTCGGCCTGCTCGCGCATGGTTTTCTGCATCCCGGAACGCTCGCTGATGTCCCGGATATTGCACTGGGCGACCGCTCGCTGACCGACTAAATACACATTGCTGATGAATTCAACTTCAGCGCTTATACCTTTCTTCGTTTCGAGGGGAAGATGATCGTAACGCACGTAACCGCGCTTTTGTAGCTCTCGATAAACCGCTTGACTCGACGCCTTGTCTCCGAAAAATCCGATTTCCCAGAGCTCTTTACCTAAAAGCTCTTCGCGTGAATAGCCAACCAACTCTGTCAGGAACGGATTAGCGTCTATAATCTCAAGCGTGAGTGCGTCTAGAATGAGAATCCCATCCTTTGCGCTTTGAAACAACCGCCGGTAACTGAGTTCAGAGGCCTTCAGAGCAGCGTCAGCACGTCGACGTTCCGTAATGTCCTCAATTGTCAACACAATCAAGTTCGACTCGTTATTACTGGCCTCCAAGAATTGAGCATTCAGCAGCATGACTCTCTTTCCGACTGTTCGTAAAACCACAGTTTCTAGACAGCATCCGGCTACCGGTAGCCGGCGTGAGATAACGGCGTTGAGCATTGTCCTCACGCGAGCGACGTCCCAGCGGCCGCCGTCCACGACGTAGATAAGTTGGCCTTCAACTTTGTCTTTCGCAATGTCGAAAGTACGATAGAACGACATGCTTGCCGTCTTGATTCGGAACTCGGAATCGAGAACAACAAAGGGATCGCTTATTGTCGCGATAATGTCATCAGGGTAACGCAGCTCGGAGGAAAGGCGCTCACGTTGGTCATTTTGAGCCGTTGCATCTCGAAAGATTACTAGACTTCCAGCGATTTTTGCTTTCGCATGCCAAAAGGGCAAGATGGCATGTTCGACAGGCAATTTACTGTGGTCTTTTGGAATCAGAAGAGCTAAACGGGATGTTCGCGGCGCAGCTCCAGCGCGCAATCCGCGTGAGATGCCACAATCGTTGGAACTGTCAGGGCCTTCCGTAACGAGCCTCAACACCCTGCGTAACGGTTTTCCCAAAGCATTGCCTCGCGTCCACTGCGTTAGCCGCGCTGCCTCCGCGTTGAGAAAGGTTATTTTCCCGAGCGCATCCGTGACAATGACAGCATCGCCAACAACACAGCTCATGGCCGAAAGCCATTTGCGTTGCCTGCGGACTGCAAAATTGTCGAGAGAGACGGTCATTTCGGCTCCGTTATTTTTCTGTGTCTGATCTTCATCACGAAACCGGCGCTGCAAGGCCATTTGCAATATCTCTCAGATGCAGGGTTCGAGAAACCTATAGAAATAAGGGACCAGCACTCAAGGCCGACTCTTCGCTGCGGGTATTTTTAACTAAAGGAACCCTTAACGTTGAAATGGTTTTGAGTGTAATCAAAGTTCTACCGTGGCTCTATTCTGCGCTGGAGCCAAAACCGGTATTAATCAGAACAATTGCCATTTGTCGGGTATTGCGGATGTTTCGCCTTGCCGATCTCGTGCGGGTTTCAGATTACCTCATATTTTGGCGGACGAACAAATATTTGACGCTACAGAAGCTTTCTCAAGTTGGGGTGAAACAATGTTTTGTTCGCGGACTGAATGTCGTGGGGGCCAGGGTTATGTTTCACCCGCTGTCGAGCGCCCGTTAATGAGACCACGATGCATCTGGCTAAACCGACGGCGCCACTTTTACAGTGTGTCTGCCAAAAAGGAAATAAGCATGTCAACAACCAGGGAGCGGGCATTTGTTCGGAACGGTGGTGAGCCCATCCCTGGGCAAGTGCAGCAACACAACCGATCCTCTGGACGGTTATATACCGTGACCCTGCTATCTCCGCTGAGACCTCTTGCTAGGCCAGAATAGTCAGCTTCTTGTCGGTCGCTTTCTCTCTACGCGAGTCTTCGTCAATAGCGTTATAGCCTGGGCGCATCCAACATTCTCGCAAGCGCGTAAAACGTGCCATAGGAGGGCGATTTCGTCATGTTTGACCATGTGCGCCGCGCTGATCGATGCCGCATCCACCTTCGGGCCTTTTTTCGATCCCTTTGGTCTGCTTATCGGATTCTTAAATTGATCCTTCCATCGCAACGCAGTAATGCTATTTACCTTGACGCCCTAAGCTTCGCCGCTTGGTTAATGTGTTCGATCTGTCTTGTCGAAAACACGGAGATGCGAGTAAGCATAAAATTGATCGCCAAGCTATGGCGTTACGCCGGTAGATGAGATGATGTACCAAGCTCGCTCAGCGCAAGAAATGCTAAGAGTGATGCGCAAAATGGTGTTCGAGGCCTAAAGGAGAGCAGTGGTCAGACGTATCCAATTGACGGCGTAAAGTGCAATGGGATGTTCCGGCCGGCTAATGCAGTCTGCATCAAGTCGTACTCCGTTTCCGATGTATTCATAAGCAATAGTATGTATCTGATTTTCCCTCGTTCCGAAAGAAATGGTGTTTCAACAAAGCGCTGATGCGACATTATTTACGTACCCTCCAGTGTATAAGTTCAATGCAGCTCTATTCCAAAAAATTCACTCCCGCGGCCCGAACCGACCGGCGCATTGTCACCTATACAGAACCCCTGCGTGCGCTGGTTGTTGGCGACAACATAAATATGGCGGAAGCACTCCCCTTTGTTCGCTCGATCCGATGACGTGCCGGATTGCGCTGGGCGGCGCCCGGGCGATTGAAATAGCAACGCTTGCGTCCGTGAAGTGATGGCATTCGGACATTTCGATGCCTGAGCCGGACGGGCTTGAGGACTGCGTACGCATAAGGAAATTTGCGAACAGGCAACATCGTGATCAGCGCTTTCACCGCACTCGACGAGGCGGACTTCCGCCGGCAATCCGGCTAAGCTTCGTTTTACAGCGTCCCCGTCGCACCTGAGAGCGTTAGGTTTCCGGGTAAAGGGCCTCGAAAGCAAGCGAGGTGAGTCGAGATAATTTTTAAGCTCGTGGGCGAAGAAGCCGGCTTGCTCATTGGCTGCTACTGTTTGTTTTCCTGCAGTGTCGCGCTGGTAACCGATTCAGTGACCGCGTCCGCAATCGCATTGTCCAGGCGCTGGTTGAGCGTTCTGAACTTATAGACCGCAAAAGGTGCGTCTCGCTCGTAGGCATGATCAGTGATGGCTTGGCAAAGGTCGCCGTAGTCTGCACCACTTGACCCACATCAAAGCGGAGGTCGAGTAACGCTTTACCATGTAATGCAGCGGATGTTCCGATTTCCGACGCTTGAGAGATGCAATAAATACTGAAAAGTATCACGTAAGGTTGATGGCTAATCTGAGGGCAAGGCAATGAACACCACAAATGATTCCGCTGATTCAATTCGGGAAATCAACCTCTCGTACGTTCTGCTCGCGCAGAAAATGCTGCGTTTGGACCGGGCTAGAAGCGAGGCTCGACTCGGGGTGACAGGACGAGTGGCGGACATTCTTGTTGACTTGACAATGCCTCAGACCATGTTGCTCTCTACAGCGCCTCACCTGCTTTGCGCTTTTCGGTTCAATGAACAGTCCATATTATCGTCGCTGTTTCGTGCGGGTGAGCAAATCAAAGTTACGCCTGAGGAGTCAAAGCTGGCGTTTGCCTCTGTAACCCGAAGGGCAGCGTTATCTGTGTGAATAGTTTCGAATGATGTCGAGCGCCAACGCGTGGATGTGATGGATGACGAGTTGCTGTTGTTTGGTGATGCCGAGGTGAGCGTGGGCGCAGCCGTTAATGCTCAAACCGTCATCTCGATTCGCGATGCGCAGAGAAAAAGCTTACCGCGAGAGCTTCCGGTTGATTCGGTTGAGTGGGAAGCGGCCGCGCTCGAGTTCGCTAAAGATACGGATCGGGTGTCAACAGGCGAGAGCAATCAATCCTATTGTTGAACCTAGTAGCCGGTAGCCTGGGGCGTGCAATAGAGGCGCAGAGATCCGGCGTATCGTCTGCGGGCGACCGCAGCGACTAATGCACACGAGCATAAAGCGGATATGGCCAACGCTAACATCGCCACGATACAATCTGTGAACGCCGCAAGAATCGGCGGGAAGACGCGCCGATAAATTTGCGGTACTTGCTAAGCGTACCGCCCGGTATCGGCCGTGAAAGGACGTTTAATCCCTTTCCTCAGCGTAACCCGGAGGAAGAGCGTTTCGATTGTCGCGTGCCTCAACGGCAAACAGCTGGCCGATCAGCCGAATGAATTCACTTACCGGATGATTGCCGCCGCGCTGTTCCTTCGGGAGGTCCTCTTCGGCCTCAATCAGGTAACGTCGAGCGTGCGCCCAGCATCCGAGGTGCGCCAGTTGGTTTGTTCGGGCGATTTTGTTGTACGGCTCGTAGCCAATGGAATGAGCGCCTCCCACCCATCGTCGAATAGGAAGATCATGGAGGCTTCCAAAGCCAACTTGGAGAAACGAAAATGACGCTCATGCCTGTTGGGATTGATATTGCCAAGAATGTGATGCAACTGCACTACATTGACCAGGAGACGGGCGAGATTGTGAACAAGCCCGTCAAACGCGCGCAGTTGCTGGAGTACTTTGCAAATCGGGCGCCGTGCCTGATCGGAATGGAAGCTTGCGGCGGAGCTCACCACTGGGCGAGAGAGCTCTCGAAGATAGGGCATCAGGTGAAATTGCTACCGGCCGAGTTCGTAAAGGCATTCAACATTCGCAACAAGAATGACGCAGCCGATGCACGGGCGATCTGGTTTGCAGTACAACAGCCCAGCAAACCCGTTGCTATCAAAACCGAGATACAACAGGCTATGCTGGCCTTGCACCGTGCTCGGCAGCAACTGGTCGAATTCCGCACGATGCAGATAAATGGATTGCGCGGCATGCTGGCCGAGTTTGGTGAGGTCATGGGGCGAAAGCGTGCCGGAATGGTAAGTGCAATATCTGACGTGTTGGAGCGGGTTGCCGAGCGGCTTCCCGCCGTGCTCATCGATACCTTGCGCGAGCAGTGGAATCGGATACGAGAACTGGATGAGGCAATAGGAGGGATCGAGCGGCGCATGCGCGAGTGGAAAAAGGATGATCGCGCAGTAAAAGCCATAAGCGAAATTCCCGGCGTCGGATTGCTGACGGCGACAGCCACGGTTGCGATGATGGGCGACGCCAAGGCGTTCAAATCTGGCCGAGAATTTGCTGCGTGGATTGGGCTAGTGCCGAAGCAGACCGGTTCGGGAGGAAAGACAAAGCTGCACGGAATCAGCAAGCGCGGGGACGCTTATTTAAGAACGCTTTTAATCCACGGCGCGCGTAGCGTCGTGACTAACGCCAAAGACCCCGGGACATGGGTTCAGCAATTAAGGAAGGGCCGGTCTTGGAACGTAGTGATTGTCGCATTAGCGAACAAGATGGCCCGAACAATCTGGGCAGTGCTGGCTCGCGACCGTCCGTATCAAAAAGGATATGTGAGTGCCAAACCGGCATGATCATAATCCTGTCGAAGAACACAGTTTGCAGAAGATAACGTCGAAAGGTTGCGCAGTGATCGAGTGTGATGACAAAACAGGTTGGACCGAGACTCACGAAACCTGAATGAGCGACTGAGCGTTAAGCTCGCGTAGCCAGTGAGGTGTGAGTAAGCGGATTTCATTGGGGGCCGCAGCGGTGTGATCAGCTGTAATAAGCCCGGATATACATCTGCAACCATTCTGTCGAATGCTGAACACCGATACTTGTGCAAACGGGGGGCGCTCATATACGTCGCTCATCAACACCGCGCCGGGTTTGATGCCCGCATAGAGCACGGCGGCCTGCGCCGCGCTGCGTGTGGGACTGTAGCTGAACATTCGCACTGGTGGTCCGGTACCGTTCATCTGTGCCCACATGTAGCTCTTGCGTTGTGCAGCACGGCCTGGCTCTTTTAGTACCTGCACCGTCGTTTCATCGCCGTAGACGATGTCGGCCTCGAGCAAGTGGTCGCGCATCAGGTTAATCAGCGGCTGCACTGCCGTACCGACGCGCACTACGCTTGCTGCAAGCGTGCCGCGCGAGAGATCGCCACCGAAACGGTGCAGCAACGCGGCGATTCGGTACAGCGGCAACGCGTCAGCGAACTTACTCACAACCACCCATGCAAGCGCTGATTCAGTGAGTAAGCCCTTCGGGATAATGCGCGCAGGTGCCGGCGTCACCTTGATTCCAAGGTCGCAGCAAAGGCATGCGTATTTGATTCGCTGGTGCTGAATGACGCGAACCTGCTGCGGCACGATATCGAGTTGTTCGCTGATCTCGGCGCCGATCTCGACCAGTGCATGGCCGTCGTGTGCGCAGACGCGTTCTAATTCGGGCAACTCATGGCGCACGACCTCGCGAGGCAGCATTGGGTCCAACGGTTTGCGCCCACGCTTCTTGCGTTCATGCGCGCCGACTTCGACGCTCTGTTCCGTTTCGGTCTCTTGCACCGGCTCGCATCCCATTGCGAGCGCTTCTGCTTCGTTCAAGAAGAGGTCGCGTTGTTCAGCGCCGCGCACTTCGCTCTTGGAGGCAAACAGCTGCCGCTGATAGGCCTTAAGCTTCTCGCGCAGCAAATCGCGTTCGACTGTCACCACACGCAACTTACCCTTCATGGCAGCGAGTTCTGCGCGCAGCGCCTGCAGTTCGTCGGTAGAGGATGAGGATGGCGGCGGCATCGCTGAGTTAGACCAGCGATGCTGGTTCGCGTTTCAGCTCACGCGCTGATAATAGCGCCTCGGATGCGCGCGCATCGCTTCGATGTCGATGCCCTCGAGTAACCAGTGAAGTTGCTCTGTCGCAGTATGAGCGCCGCTTCCTTGCGCGGCCATACGAAGCGGTCCCGCTCAAGGCGCTTCATTAGAAGCCAGAAGCGGTTACGGTCCCACAGCAGCATCTTGATGCGGTCGCGCCGCTGATTGCTGAACACATAAACCGCGCGCGCGAATGGATCGAGCTTCATTGACTGCTCGACGATGGCTGCGAGCCCATTGATGCTCTTGCGGAAGTCAACGGCGTCGCGATGCACATAGACCTTCAGTTCATCGTCCAGGCGGAACATCGCACCGTTCTAGCGTCTCGATCATGGCCGATAGCAACGACGCGTCATTGCCGCTGCATTCAAACCGGAGTGTGACGCCGTTGGGCATCTGCACTGTCAACCGCGCCGACGCCAACGCGGGCGAAAGCGTCCTTGCTGCAGGGGTGTGCCGTTGTGCCTTCGCGGATTCGGGTACAACCACCGCTTCGTGACTATCGACTTCAACTACCGGAACGAAAGATGTGCCAATTGGCGCTAGGGACGTGCCAGCTAGTCGCTGCTGATGCAGCTTGATCCACTTGCGCAGCAAGTTGGCGTTGACCCCATGCTTGAGTGCGAGCCCGGCGACCGAAGCACTCGGCTCAAGACACGCTTCCACCAACTTCTGTTTGGTTTGCCGGTCATATCTGCGCTTGCCATCCCGACCAACGGTGACGACCTTCAGGCCGGTCGTTTCTGAGTGTTCTTCTGTCATGAAGGGTGTCCACTGATTCGAAAACAGTGGACATAGCCTGCACGCTCAAATCAAAGAGTTCCAGACGTCCATTTCTGCGCGCTTACTTCACATGTCGATGCGTGAGCCTGTCCGGTAAGATCCGCAGCAAAAGAACGTCGCGAGCGGCTGCAGCCGTGTTGGTCGCTGCGGTCACCGTTTGCAGTTGCACGCTTTGGGTAGTCAGCGCACGATCGCACCACTGGCAGAATAGGGTTATCCTTCACGCTAGAATTTCTGATCTTGGGAGAGCTGAATGCTGCGAAAAATGGAGGTTGACGGGTACGAGATAGCTGTCACCGCGTCTGAGGTACTCAGACCAATGCAGTCCAGCACGGCCATCGAGGGTTACCGAGTAGCCGCAGTTATCAGTAGAAATGACGGCGGCGGTGTCGTTGGTCATTTCCTCTGCGACGTTATTGCCCAGGGAGAAGTGCATTTAACGCTGGACGCCGCGCTCGACTATGGCGAACGGGAAGCCCGCGCAAGAATCGCAAGCGGTTTTACAGACCAGGTTTAGAGATAATTTTACTTTGACGAGGTCTTGTGCCACCTGTGCTGCTTTGTCTGGGGAGCAGCCCGAGGAACGCAGCGAAATCGCGTCCAGACCTGAACGTCTTCGCGTCTCCGAATTTTGCAACCAGTGCTGTAGCAGTAAGCCGGCCGATGCAAGGGACTTCTGCGATCGCGCGGCTGGCAGCTTCCAGTTTGTGACACGCATCGATGCGCTTCTCTAGAAGCTCAATATCATCCTTAATGCCGTCGATGCGTCGAAGCTGATCCTGCAGGTGCGAAGTTATTGTTTGGCGCTCGCTACGAATTGAGTACAGCACCTGCAGCGACAAAGCTCGCACCAACTTCTCTGTCGCAATGCACGGCCGGCGTCCTTTCGCGTCAGCCTCCTCCATCCGCGCGAACACATCGTCCATGGGGTTAAGGGCGTTATTGAGCCACGTGTGAATCGGACGCGACGGATGGTCCTTTGGCAGGAATACATCCAACTTCAACACCGTGAACGTCGATTTGGTAAACCCGCCTGGACCGCGCGTCCTTTCCATCGCGTTCTCGTTGGTAACATCAGCTCAACGATTACGCCTGCGTCCGGGATGACCGTTCCGCGGGGTATTTCAACAGCCTGCCGAAGTTCAGTGAGCGTTACGCCCTGGATGGTTATAGAGTAGTATGGATAACGCCCGTGTGTTCCAAGGCAAGCGCCGCGAACGCGAATCGCCTGCCGGAACACCGGACCTCCCCCTTGCTTAGATCGCGCAACGAATGAGGAGGTACGGCTCATGATGCATAATTTTCTGGCGAATAACCGTTCTGAATTAATTGAGCGGTGCAAAGCGAAGGTCGCACAGCGGCCCTTGCGTGCTGCAACGCCCAAGCAGCTGCAAAATGGTGTGCCAATGTTCCTGGAGCAACTGATCAAGACGCTCCGTGTCGAGCAGACCACCAGGCCATTGGATAGCCGAGAGATCTCCGGTCCTTCCGATGGTGAAACGTCAATGTCGGAAGTTGGAACATCTGCGGCACAACATGGCCGGGAACTACTCAGTCTTGGGTACACTGTTGATCAGGTCGTACACGACTACGGCGACCTGTGCCAGTCGATCACGGACCTCGCGTTTGAGCGTGATGCACCCTTTCAGATAGACGAGTTCCGAACGCTTAATCGCTGCTTGGATAACGCGATCGCAGACGCGGTGACAGAGTTTAGCTACCAGCGCGACTCTGCTGCAGATGAGAAACGCACTATCGAGGCGAACCAGCAGGCCGGATTTTTTGCGCACGAATTGCGTAACGCGCTCGGAACTGCATCGCTTGCGTTTGTTGCTGCCAAAGCTGGAAATCTGAGTTTTTCGGGAGCAACGGGATCGATATTGGAGCGTAGTCTGATAGCGCTGGGCGAGCTGATCGATCAATCCTTAACTGAGATTTACGTGACGGCTGGGAAAACCGTTCATTCGAAAATGTTTTCATTGGCGGAATTTATCGACGAGGTGAAGCTGGCGGCAGAGCTACTGGCTCAAGTCAAAGGCTGCAAATTCACGGTGTCCCTTGTTGACGAAGAGCTGGCGATCAGCGGGGATCGAAACCTCCTCTATGCAGCGGTTGGGAATCTGGTGCAAAACGCTCTCAAGTTTACGCACGCTCACACCGAAGTGACTCTGAACGCTTACGCAGTCGCTGATCGCATCCTTGTTGATGTCAAGGATCACTGCGGCGGGCTTCCGGCTGGCGAGGCCGAAAAAATGTTCCTTCCATTCACGCAGAACAGTGACGACAAAAGCGGACTGGGGCTTGGTTTGTCGATCGCGCGACGCAGCGTGGAATCGAATGACGGGACTCTGAGCGTAAGAGACGTGCCTGGAACCGGGTGCATCTTTACAATCAACATGCCGCGGTATTCGACGACCGCCCAAAAAAGCTGAACTTCAGCGGGCCTCTGGCAGGTGAAGATGGCTTGCTCCGCTGATTTCATCCTCGCGCCTCTCACCATGACGCTTAGGCTCGCTATACGATTAGCGACGGCCGTTAATTACACAGAGTGAGGCCAAGCATCGTCACGATCTCGTCAGCTGAAACCGGTCGGCTGAAAAGATATCCTTGCGCTTCATCGCACTCGTTCTCGCGTAGGAAAGCCAGTTGCTGTTCAGTCTCAACCCCTTCTGCGATGACCTTGAGGTTCAGCATGTGACCCAACGAGATGACGGCCATCGCAATCGCCTTGTCATCCGGGTTTGCTGGAACGTCACGAATGAAGGACTGGTCAATCTTGAGTCGGCACACCGGAAATTGCTTCAACGCGCTGAGGCTGGAATAGCCTGTTCCGAAATCGTCGATGGACATCTGGACGCCCATGGTCTGCAGCGCCTCCATTTTTATAATCGCCTGCGGCACATCTTGCATGATGAGACTTTCGGTCAGTTCCAATTCAAGGTAGCAGGCTTCCAGACCGCTATCCGCCAAGGCTCTCGCGACACGATGAGTCAGGTTCTTTTCGGCGAATTGGCGTGCGGACACGTTGACCGACAAGCGGATCAACGGCATCCCTGCGTCCTGCCAAGCCTTATTTTGCTTACACGCTGTCTGAAGCACCCATTCGCCGATGGGTACGATCAACCCGGTTTCTTCGGCTAACGGAATAAACCTGTTTGGCGAAATCACGCCTAGCTCGGGATGCTGCCAACGGATTAACGCTTCCACGCCAATGATTCGGCCAGACAGCAGATCGATCTGTGATTGATACAGCAACAAGAACTCGTTGTGCTCAATAGCCCTGCGCAATCCATCCTGCAGCACGAGCTTTTCTTGAACTTTTGCATTCATCTCGCTCGCATAGAACTGGTAGTTATTTCGCCCCATGTCCTTCGCGCAATACATGGCAGCATCTGCGTTCATCAGCAACGTATCGATATCAGTCCCGTTTTCGGGATATATCGCTACGCCCATGCTGCATGTCACCTGAAGTTTCTGTGCACCGACCTGGAAGGGCTGCGCGATCTCGTCCTGGATGCGCTGCAGCGTGTGCGCGATACCTTCCATGTTGTCGGGCGCGTCGAACAGAACGATCACGAATTCATCGCCGCCCAGGCGCGCAACCGTGTCGATGCTTCGTACGCACTTCACCATCCGGTGCGCCGCTGTTTTAAGCAGCTCGTCGCCAGCGCTATGGCCCAAGCTGTCGTTGATTAGTTTGAACTGGTCGAGATCGAGGAAAACTACCGCTACATCGCGACCGTCACGATCGCTGTGAAGCAAGGCTTGTTGGATACGCTCTTCCAGAAGTGCCCGGTTTGGCAAGCCGGTCAGCGCATCGTGAAGGGCCATGTGCCGAATGCTGTCTTCCGTGTTTTTTCGCTCTATCGCGATGCCCGCAATGCGCGTAGCGATATCAATCATCTGGGTTTCAATCGGGGCCGGCTTGCGTACTTCCTTGGCATACAACGCAAATGTCCCCATGACCTTGCCGTGATGCGACAAAATAGGAGTTGACCAGCAGGCGCGAAGGCCATATGCGCCAGCTAGTGCCCGATAGTCATCCCAAAGCGGATCCAGCGAAATATCGGCGACGATGACGGGCTCGCCCCGATGCATTGCCGTACCGCAAGAGCCGACCTTCGGGCCGATTGGAATGCCATCGAGAGCCTGGACGTAGGCGCCTGGAAGACTGGGAGCGGCGCCATGCCGCATATGCGCTCCATCAGCGTCCAGCAGCAAAATCGACGCGGTCATTCCGATCAATTGTGACTCGACAAGACGCGCCAAGCTATCCAAAACTCTGTTGAGAGGCGTGCTCATTGCGATCATCTCCAGGACCCGCCCTTGTTCTTCGCGTAGGACCCCGGCTCTCTTACGTTGATCGATATCGTGCACCACCCAGATCGCGCCCTTGGACAAGGTTGCACGATCGACCGAGATCAGGGTTCGCTCAACCCATAAAACCGTGCCGTCCCGGCGCTTGAGTTGTATGTCGCCCGCGTGCACGCCTTCGAGTTCGATCGCCGCGTAAGCCGAATCTCCATTCTCCTGATATTGCTGGTTCGATGGATGCAATCGATCGGTCGAGACGCCCGTCAGATCATCGACCTGATAGCCAAACATGGTGGCAAACGAATGGTTGCACCGGACAATGTGTCGATCTACGAGAAAGGCAATGCCCACGCCAATATTGTCCAGAATGATCTTCTGTTCCGTCATCAAGGCAACGATTTCCTCCTCTGCTTGCGAGCGAACAAGTGCCTCGTGCTGCAAGTGAGTATTTTGTGTGTCCAATCTTTCCTTGATAACGCTTAACTCAGTTGTTCTTTGCTTGAGCTGATTGCGGTCCTTCAGCAACTCGTCGACCGCGCTCGCCATCTCATCTATTTCATCGACGCGCACCACCTGTGTCGTCACAAGCGTGTCGTCGGTTGATTCTTGACGAAGATGCCGGCTAATGCCGCGCAGCCGCGCAAGTACATGCCGCCCCATGAACAAGTACGCGATGAGCCATGCCAACGTCAGGCTGCAGGTGAGTATGGCCAGCACCCACTGTTGGTTGCGATTCGAGACACCAACAAGCGCTTGGACCGCTTCCTTGTAGTCCAAGGTAAAGTAGTTGGATTGCCGCCGTGCAACTAAAACTAGTGCGATTGACTGCTTCTGCAGTTCATTGTGGAAGCGCAGCAGCCCTTCGTTCTCTTGGATGAGCCTCATCCGTAGCGAAAATAAATCCTTCGCGTAAGGATTGATACTCCCAGCTTTCCTCGACTGAAAATCGTCAGCTTTGGCTCGCACAGTCTTAGGCAAACCGTCTGTCGCCTTACCCGCCTTCTCGAACTGGGAACGCAGTTGCGTTACGTCCTCTGTGCGCTCCGCGCTGTCGAGACGATAGAGCACATTCGCCAGTGCAAATCCCTCTCGCGTGTGGGCCGCCTGAAGATTCGCAATGCGAGCTTTGAGCGTCTGCGCAAAAACGGCCTCGGTTCTCAAGGTGCTCTCGCGCAGTTGCGCCACGATATTGGCGGTACTGCGAAACAACTGGCTCGATTGCTGTAAATCGAGAACGTCTACATTTTCGCTAAACGCGCCTACGCGCGTCACAAGGCGGTCAAGCGTGTTCAACTGCACAACCATGTCGGAATAACTTGAATGCATCGTGTCGAGCGATCCAGTGTTGAGCAACTGATAGGTCGAGCGTTCTATCAACACCGTCTGTTCAAGCAGGTCCTGTACGTCCTGCATGCGCACCAGCCGTTCTTCTGTCAGTTGTCGCGCAGCGATGCTCGAAGTTCGCAGGGTGTAGACAGCCGTCATGGCGCCCGCAAGGATCAGCAATGCCAACACTGAAAGCGCGAGGGCGAACTGGCCGCGAAGCGATCTTGGCGTCATGCGACGGAGCATGCTTGCTACCATGTCGGTCAAGGCCAACCCTAACGTTTCCATATGCGCCGATAGATGTCCCTATAGTCATTTTCAGGGTCGTACTGCAAGCGGTCGCCACCATCGAACGCAATATTATTGGTGTCGACAAGGTGAACCGCCGCCACGAAGCCGCTGACCGGCTTGCCTGCAAATAGGCGGTTCAGCTCATCTACGAGTTGCCATCCTTGCTGATTGAGCGGTTCAGCTACAGTTCCGGTTTGATAGGTTTTCGCCTGGATACGTAGAAACGCGGTGGCGCTACCGTCGCCGGCTGACAACAAGCTTAGTCCGTTGCTGGGCACGCCAGCCTTGGTCAACGCGGGAGCGGCATAATCGAAGTAGATATCGTTGATGGCAAGCGCGACCGTCCAACGCTTCCCATATCGCGCGAGTAACTCTTTTGTTATCGCCGGCACTTTCTCGCCGCTTTCAGAGATGGCAACGTCGCGCACCTCCAGCAAAGTGCATTCTTTACAGGCATGGATGACAGCTGCCATGGCATTCGATTTGGTCAGCGCAATTTCGAATTTGGAATCCGTCAAGATTACGACCCCAGCATGACCGTTTGACTGCGCCACCGCTCCCAAGGCAGTCACGCGAGCGACTTCTACCGGGTCTGTCGTCACATTCATTGCGACGGGCGTGTCGGCAAGAGGACCCGGCTTTGACCCGGCATGCCACGCGACGATCGGAATTCCCCGACTCGCGATCCGTGCGAGCTGACTGTTGCTGTCCTGTGCGTCGGCGCCACATAAGATGAGACCGTCCGGGCTTGACGCCACTGCTCGTTCGAACGCCTTCAGGCGGCCGGCTGATGTGCCTCCGGCGTCGAATATTTTGAGTGACCAGCCCATCGTCCGGGCAGCCTCGCGCACCCCCTGTGCGACCCCGAGGATCCCGCCATTACGCAGATCTTCCGATATGAAAGCGATACTTTTTCCCGGTTGCGCGGATGGACCCGATTCAGGCCCAGCCCACGGAACGCCGTGCAGCGTCGCTTGGGCGATAATCTGTTGCGTTTGGGCAAGGGTTAAGGGAATGGCCGAAGCGGGTTGTCCCGAAGCCGACAGCGGGTTACTCCGGGCAAGTTGCGGTACGCACAGGAAAAGGCAAATGCCAGCAGTTTTGAGTACGGGCAGAACAGCCAGGATGCGTGGAGCGCGGATGAACAAGGCTTTAAACGATATCAACCAACCAGTACCTTTACTTTGTGGCTTAAATGACATCACACCGCCTTGACTTACTTCGCTTATCTGATCCGGCCCTCGCGCGAAACAGCTTAAATGGGCAATTTTGCTCGTACTAGCACATGCCCCAAGCTTTCCACAAACGACCAACCTACCGACTGCGTTCCGATTTTTAGCCGCAAATAGTTTTCCTAAAAGCGACGGAAGCGATTTACTGAACGAAGCATGCAAATCAGATGCCGTGCGTATACGGTGCCCTATTTCCCGTAGGAATGTTTGCAAAATAGACCCAGGGATGTGAATTAATGTGAAAACGTTGTAAGAAGCACGATTAGCAATTGAGACGGATGCCATTGTGCAGGTTGCGTCGCGGATCGCGTAGGACGACTTGTCTCAACGCGACAAAGGAAACTGCGCCGGCTGAATCGATATGCGATTGCCTGTGGCGTGACAATCTAGTGATGTATGCACTCCATGGCATTAGTCAGCAAATCAGTTGCGACTAACAATTGTGGTCGTCGCTGGTCTCGACGCCTACAATCAAAAGAAAGCGACCTGCGTAAGCGCGCAATTTGGATTAATGTGGTGGTAACGACTGCACCAGATTTCTACCGCTGAAAATCTACTTCTACCTCAATGTGAGTTTCGCATGAAAATCGAAATACTCAAACAAGCAGTGTTGGACTCATGTGACGGCATCACCATATCGGATAATCTTGTTCACGATAATCCTTTGATCTTTGTCAATCCATCATTTGAAAGCATGACTGGATATTCATCTGAAAAAATCATGAACTTAAACTGTTGTTTTTTACAAAACAACGACCGTGATCAAGCCGAATTAAAAATTATCAAACGTGCCTTATAGAAGGCGAATATTGCCTTGTAATAGTGCAAAATTACCGAAAGATGGCCCGATGTTTTGTAACGAGCTAAGTATCTCTCCCATCTACGATGCTAACGGAGTCGTAACCAATTTTATCGGAATTCAAAAGGATGTGTCAGCGCGAGTAATCATCCAGCAACAGTTGCGAGACGAAAATCTGTCGCTGGCGGAGATACGAATTAATCTGGAACAGTGGCAATCAAGGATGGTTTGACGGGGATCTACAACCGACGGTTTTTTGATATGCAGTTGGAAATTCAATGGGAATTTCACGTCGCAGTAGCGAACCATTGACCGTAATCATGATTGACGTCGATCACTTCAAACAATTTTATGATATGCACGGGCATAACGCCGGCGATATCGCATTAAGACGGGTTGCAGAGAGCTTAAACAAATCCTTCCTGCGGAGCTCAGATTTTGTTGCTAGATATGGCGGCGAAGAGTTTGTAGTACTGTCCGTTGGCATGACCCAGGATCAGGCGTAGTTGTTTGCCGCGACACTATGTGAGCGAGTTCGTAGCTTGGAAATCCCGCATGTTGTATCTAGCACAGGATATTTCACTGCCAGCATCGGCGTCTCGGTTCATGCTTCTGCACATGTGATCACGCGAGCACATTACTGGGTCTTGCAGACAAAGACCTCTATGCCGCAAAACAACGAGGCAGAAATCAATTTTTTAGCTTCTAGCTAACAAAGCGGGCCAGTTTGCCGCGTTTAAAAGTATAAAGATGAACTTCTCCTCGAAGCTCGTGCTTTCGCGCTGTCGCTAGTCACGATCCGGCGTGCACACGGGAAATCGAATTTGAGCGCTTTCCGGTCGGAAGCGTTGAGTGCGCGGCAAGAATCGAGGCATGTACTGCCGATGTGATCCGTGCGACTTTGTTGGACCGGCGCGTATTGCCGCGACAAAGCCGATCAAAGCTGACCAAAGCCGGAAATGGCTAGGCTGAAACTATGAACATCAACCGGCCTCCTGCAAGTAAAGTGGGGCTTGTCCCCCTCGCGGCATTTTTGCGCCCCGCACCGTGACGCTGAGGTCCGCTATATGACTAGCTACGATCCTTATTTAACAGGGCAAGACCGAGCAGCGTCGGCTAGGCACGGAAGTCGATCGCTAAATACGTGACGTGGTGCAACAAGGAAAGGCCTCATTCAAGTCTTTCCTACAAGACCCTGGATGAAGCTTACTTCGCGATGCTGCCCGCGATGAAGATGGCAGCGTGACCGCCCAGCGTTCCACTTAAAAATCGCAAAAAACTGTCCGAACAAACGGGGCCACCTCTCTCTCGATCATTGGGCGCAAGCCCCTTTCTGCTCTATAAGCACATTTTCGTGTAGGCGAAGGGATTTTCGGCTTCCAATGGGGTATGGCACAAACGGTGCTCACGACGGTCCAACTTCTGAGCCCCTATGCCTTTCAGCCTCGAAAGTTCAATGCAACCCTATCTCAAAAACTCGCTCGCGCGAGCCTGGACCGACCGGCGCATCGCAGCCTACACCGAACCTCTGCGCATATTAGTGGTTGACGACAACTTAAATGGGGCGGAAGCACTTACTGCCTACCTATTGCTTGACCCTATGGAGTGCAAAATTGCGTCAACTGGCGCTCAAGCCATTGAAATGGCAACGGCTTGGCTGCCAGATGTGATTGTGATGGATATTTCTATGCCCGAGCTGAATGGGCTAGAGGCAACGCATGCGCTAAGGCGTGATCTGCGAACGGGCAGCATCGTGATCATAGCTTTCACCGCACTCGATGAGGCTGAGGTTCTCCGGAACCTATTCCACACGTCGTTCGATGGCTACTGTCAAAAAGGACAGTCGCCGCTGGTGCTAGTGGCACTAATCAATTCTTTTGGACGCCAACCCCGAGGTAGGTAATGTTAGAAATACCTTTTTTCGGCACGGTAACTATTGCTGTCCGCTTGACGTGTCCGTAAGCTCGGACTCTGCTTTTACACAAGTCTTGTCCTGCGGCTTCCAATGATTGATACGCCTATTCACCCGCTGCGCAAGTTTTCCGACTTCATTCGCGAGCATCGGGTTCGACTGACCGAGCAGTGGATGAAGACCGTTTTCGGCGATGTCGACCTCGTCGGTGCTGACAAGCTCACTACGAGCAGCTCGCCGATCACTTGCCGGAAATTCTCGACGGGTTGTGCGCCGCACTCGACGTCGAAGATCTCGAAAGTGTCGAGCCCGCGATCGAGCGAGACGCGCGAAGCCACGGGTTGGTCCGGTGGCGCCAAGGCTATCGGATCGAGGAGCTCGTGCGCGAACTCGATTTATTTCATCGAGCGCTCGCGGACGCACTGGAAGAATTTGCCGACCAGGACAGCACGTTCACTCGCCGCCATGAAGGTCGGGCGCGGCGCCTTGTCGCCGAAACACTCAGCAAGGTAACGCTCACGCCGATCAGAGAAGTGGTCAGCGAACGCGACCGCAAGATCGACGAGTACACAGGCCAACTGGAGCGCGCCAATCACGAGCTGACGCTTAAGCTACGGCTGGTCAGCGATCTCTACGAATCGCGCATGCAGATCACGCGCAGCGTGGTCCACGATCTCCGCAATTTCCTGAATGCGTTTTCGATCGCGCTGCAGCTGGTCAGTCGTGCGCCCTCAAAAGCCGACGTGGCGCTGACGATGGCCACCCGGCAGGCCGCCGACATGAAAGAGCTCGTTGGTCAGATGGTCGAATACTCGGTCGTGCTTGGCGACGCCGCTCCGCTCACGCTCGAACACGTCGAATTGCGAGAACTCTATGATGAACTCGTCACTTCCGCGCAGCCGGCCATCGAGGCGAAAGGGCTGACTTGGCGCACGAGTTTCGACCCTGCGCTGTCCTCTGTCACCTCCAATCGCCTCAAGCTGAAGCAGATTGCCCTCAACCTCTTGTCCAATGCGACGAAATACACGAAGTCGGGGGAAATCAATCTCGGCTTCGCCATGGCGGGCTTGATGCTTTGGTCGATCCACGTGTCGGATACTGGCGTGGGTATCGCGCCTGAGGACTCAGACCGAGTGTTCGACGAGTTCGAACGGGCCGCAGGCCAAGATGTCCCTGGCGCCGGTCTTGGTCTCGCGATCGTCAAGGAGCTTTGTAGAATATTAGGCGGGCAGATCGACTTTGTTTCTCGCGAAGGCGTAGGGACCACAATCGAAATCCGCTTTCCTCTGATCCTGGAAGAACCGGTGAGTGTGCCGCCGACTAAAGATCGGTATGACTGACAGCAATTGAACCGGAAGCGGGCGTTGAGGCCCTGTGGGCCCGATCCGGCTAATGGGTCGATCACGACCGGTCAAAGACACCGCTTGAATGCAGCAGGACCAGAAAATCAACGTAAGCGGTGTTTTCTCCACACTACGAAGGAAGCGTGAGGATCAGCGGTCCGCTAAAACGGCATATCGTCGTCACGCGGCGCGGCCAATGACCGCTTCACAATCTTTAGCCATTCCTTCAGTTGCTTGATGTCTTCGAATACGAGCAGGTCATGTTCAAGGGCGTGGAGGCTCTCCTGCAGCGAGAAGATATCAGAGGCAAGATTGCGCATGATGGTGCCGGGCGACACGTCGATGAAGGGTGGAATTCCGTAGCTGTGCTTGAATCCGTTCTCGACATGCAGGATTTCGTGGTCGAGTTCACCGACCTGTTCCTTTAGTATCTTGTTGTAGTGTTTCAACCGGTCTTCGCCGATGTTGTTGATGGCGCTTTGGTCGATCAGGATGAAGAGCGCTGGCTAGTTTTCGGTAGACCTCGCGAATCGATAAGCTGAGCTCTGCCTGCTCCGCTTGTTCTCGTGCCTCTGCAGCGAGTTGTTTAGGGGTCCTTTTTTCGTTTCGCGCGGCGTTCTATCATCAAACTTGGCGGCAGCTTCACTGTCAAAGTCAGATTCGCTGTAACGGTTGTAAATCGTCTTAAGCTCCGGATCATCGCTCTCGGCGACCAACTCCCCCGCCAAGTCGCTGATCAGGTCGGCAATCGTGCGCCGCTCGGATTTGGTCAGCCCCTTCATATCGTATGTTTGGTCCAGGCGATAAACGAGCTTGGTACGCAAGTCGATGGAAGTTTGCTCAAGGGGCGCGAACTCGCTAAGGTATTTCCGATGGAAGGCAGGCATTGCAGCCTCCCAGGCACTCAGCCGGGCACGCCGCTTTTCGATCTGCTTGATCAGCGTGTTGAATGCCTTTTGCCCCTTCGACAGATGAGCCTTATTGTGGTCGGGAGCAATGCTGATGGCCCTGAGTCATAGGATGATTTCCGCTGGTCGATGCTAGAGAGCGAGCAGCCACTATTTTTCGCTGGCGCTTGAGCACGCCGCGTAAGCGCTTGAATTGTTTTGCGTGCGCATAGCCGCCCGCACGACAACGCAGTTGCGGGCCTTCGCGTGCATAAGTCTGTTTGAGTGTGAGTCCGGCTCGTTGCGCCAGTTGCACAAGCTTGGCACGCGCCACCTCGAGCAGGCGGCTGTCGCTCGGGTAAGCAATGGCTTTCTCCTGCACCGTTGTATCAACAATCACGCGTTCGAATTCGGCAGGCGTCACCGCCTTCATCTGCACAGCGGCCGCGATAGTCGTCGCTAGCAATTCCTCGACACCGGCCTCGCCCAAGGCCTGACGAAAGCGCACTAAATTGGTTGGATCGCACGGCAGACGCGGCTGAAAGTACTCTTCGCCACAGAAGAACTGGAAGTACACGTCCTGTGCCCAGCGCTCGCACACCGAGTCGACACTTTCGTTGTATGCATGTTTCAGATACAGCAGACCCACCATCAGCCGCGTGGACAAACGGGGACGTCCTGCGGCACTGACGCCGCCGGCAAGCTCCAGCGAGTTCACTCCAAACAAATCCACCGCTTCGCTCACCCGGCCCGTCGCGTGAACGCCGCTCTAAAATCGGCGCGAGCGTCGCTTCGATCGACGCCCACGACATCCTCGTCGCCAACACAGCGAGCGGGTGACGAAGATCAATCATCGAGTCCAGGCGACTACGAAAAAAATCAGGCGTGCTCATCGGCGACCGCTCCGAAACTCCCAGGATGTTAATCAGATCGATATTCTTTCTGGGAGTTGTGTTACTAACCAACTAACTGCATTGCCTAACCCAGCGGAGCCTCACGTACTTTCTGCAAGGCTGACTACTTATGGTTTGACGAAGCAAGCGCACGAGAATCGTTGACGCGGTATTCCAGTATTTTTTTGCCCCGGCACACGGGCGTGGGGCAAGACCTTTAAAAAAAGCCCGGCCACGACGGCCAATGGCTAAAACCTTGGCGCAGAAGGTTTCGATTGATATTCTTCTTATACGATGCGCTTTTTTTTGATGAACGGTTGGAAAATAAGCGAATCGGAAAATTAACTGAAAAACGGTGTAGCGAGAAAGAATAGGTTGCCTCACAGAAGCACCGCGCCACTAAAGCTGTAAATTGGAGATGCATTCAGACCAGTCCGCGCCCATTGGGGTGCTCTTTATCACCGGCGGGCACCCCAGTTCAGAATGCACCCTCATAACCTAACGCTAATGGACGGCTAGACGGTCGTGATGGGGTTTGTGCGCAGCTATTGTGGGCTTAGTGTGCTAAATGGCAGATTACGTCGAACCCTCTCACATTCGTCAAATTCTGAAAACCTCAGCCATTGAAAATGAAAACCCTTGGTATACCTGCTGCAATCCCTTTTATGGTCGTTAACAACGAGATACCTAAGGCAATAATATTGGGGTCCGATTGAAAAAACGGCTGTATGCCTGCGCGCTGATATCAAATCAAGTTGAGATGAAATTTTGCCTGGAATTAAAGGGCCAGTACTGTGAGGACAAATTAAAAAAAATTAATTGCATCTGGCATTTTACGACGATTCTTTGATCAAGATCAAAGTAAGACATTAACTACTAGACCCGTCCAGATTTTGGATCATCTAAATATTTTTAACTTCGGAACGTTTATGACTATCAGGAAACGGCTCATCTTCACGCTGGGCGTCGCGCTTTTCGCTTTGATTGTAGTGGGGGGCTTCGGTCTTTGGCGGCTCAGTCAGGCGCAGCAGCGTTTCGAATATGTTCAGGTGAATATTATCCCGAGCGTCAAAGAGATCAATGCTGCGAAGGATAACGTCAGTAGCCTGCGCCGACTGGCTTACATATACTTGGTGAGTGCTGATAAGACCACCCGTGCCTCGACGGAGCAGGAATTTGCCAAGATGGATAAGAGTGTCGATCAGCACCTTGCGACCTACGAACGGGACGACATCTCTGATGACACTGACCGGAAACTCCTGCAGGCAGACAAGGCAGCGTTCGCGACCTACCTGCTATTACGGACAAGCTTCTTCGACAATATGCGGGCGGGCGACACGGATGATGCCAAGTCGATGATTGCGAATGGTGGCGTGCTGAGCAATGCATCCAATGCCCTCAAGACGGCCTTCGATAGTCATAACGATTACAACGAAAAACTCAGCCATGATCTGCGCGAAGCGAACGATGCAGCCAGCTCAAACGCTTTCTGGCTGATGGTTTCGTTCATTGTGATTGCGGTGGTCCTGAGCGCAGGCTTGGGCGTTCTGCTGCTACGCACGTTGATGCGTGCGTTGGGGGCCGAGCCCGATGTGTTGAGAGAGGTCACGCAGCGCGTTGCCAGCGGCGACTTGAGTCCTGTGCCGGGCGCGCATCAAGCACCTGCGGGCAGTGTGCTGGCGTCCATGGGCGAGATGCAAGGAAGTCTGGTCAAGCTGATCGGTCAGGTTCGCAGCGCTGCCGAGAGCATTGCAAGCGGGTCGAGCCAGATCGCGGCAGGCAACGTGGATCTGTCTTCGCGCACCGAAGAACAAGCGGCGGCACTGGAAGAAACGGCAGCCAGCATGGAAGAACTCACTTCGGCTGTGAAGCAGAATTCCGAAAGCGCGCAACAGGCCAGCGGGCTGGCAGCTACTGCATCAAGCGTGGCTCAGAAAGGCAATGCGGTCGTCAGCCAGGTAGTCGCTACGATGGCAGACATCAATCAAAGCTCAACCAAGATTGGGGATATAACTGGGATTATTGAAGGGATCGCGTTCCAAACCAACATTTTGGCGTTGAACGCGGCAGTTGAAGCAGCACGCGCCGGTGAACAGGGACGGGGGTTCGCTGTCGTAGCCAGCGAAGTGCGTAATCTGGCACAACGCTCATCGAGTGCCGCCAAGGACATCAAGGACTTGATTGCGACGTCGGGACAAAAGGTCCGGGATGGCTCGGTGCTGGCCGAGGACGCCGGCAAAACGATGGCCGAAGTGACTCAAGCAGTCGCGCGCGTAACCGACATCATGCAAGAGATCGCAGCGGCCTCCGGGGAACAAAGTCGCGGGATCGAGCAGGTCAATCAGGCCATTACGCAGATGGACGAAGTGACGCAACAAAACGCGGCGCTCGTGGAAGAAGCAGCGGCCGCTTCGCAATCCCTGGAAGATCAGGGTCGGCAATTAAACGAATCGATTTCCTTCTTTCGTCTTGATGGAGCGGCGTCGCACGGGCACGCCTTGAGCGCACCGGTACGCACCACGCTTGCCAAGCGTCCAAGCCCGTCGAGCCTCAAGCGCAGCTCGATCGCGACCAAGCGGCCCACCGCACCTGCTAGCCTCGCCCCTACTAGGCAAGCCGCGCCTGAGACGGCCGCGTGGGAAACGTTTTGAACCTGGCTAACAATGCATACACGGAGGACCCGATCATGGAAGCGATTCAAGAGAGCGTCAGCGCCGCAACGGCGTCGGCAGTGTCCTCCGCGCAAGCGGGGGAACAGCCCCAGGTGGCTGCGTCCCACACGGCTGGCGAGTTCCTGATTTTTAATCTGGGGGCCGAGGAGTACGGCATCGAGATCCTGCACGTTCAGGAGATTCGCTCGTATGACCCCCGACCAGCATCGCAAACGCCCCTGCTTTTATCAAAGGGGTGATCAATCTACGGGGCGTTATCACCCCGATCCTGGATCTGAGGATCAAATTTAATCTCAAGTCGGTGAAATACGATGAGCTTACCGTCGTCATTGTGGTGAATGTCGGCAAGCGTGTCGTCGGCGTCGTGGTGGATTCAGTCAGCGACGTACTCGCTTTGGATAGCGGGCAGATTAGCCCCGTTCCGGAACTCAGCGCCGCAGCCGATGTTGGCTTCATCACGGGTATCGGTTCGGCGCCTGGCGTCGGTCATGAACGGATGCTTATTCTCGTCGATATCGACAACTTGATTTCTTCGGCAGATGTTGGCTTGCCCGAGATGGAATTGCATTGAGCGTATAGGTTTGGACTGGCTTGGGGACGAAGCGTCCCCAAGCATCTTCGCGACAGCCCAGAGGAACGCGTAGGGCCGTCTTGCCGGTTGACGTTCCCATCACAGCCTGATGGCCCAGCTTTCTACCGAGAAGACGCCAGGCTCCGAGTTTAAGCCGCCGCGTCACATAGTGCGCTTAAGGTTCCCGGACTTGTCAGCGTGAAGGGTGTTCGCCCGTGGCACTGGCGATATGCGATGTGTACTGCGTGGAACGGATATGGAAAATGATGTGTTTGTGGCCCGTCAGCCGATATTGGATCGGCGCGGTGCGGTCGTCGCGCAGGAGCTTCTCTTTCGCGATTGCCGGAGCGGCGTGGCGGGTATTCACGACGGCTTCGCATGCACCACGATGGTGGTGAAACGCGTCTTAGGGGTCGTTGGAATCGAGTCGGTGCTCGGCGACGTGGAAGGCTTTCTGAATTGTACCGACGAGTTCCTGTTTTCTGACCTGATCAACCTGCTGCCCGCTTCCCGGTTTGTCCTGGAAGTGTTGGAGGATACGGAACTGACGCCCGAATTAGGCGCGCGATGCGATGCGCTGCGTCAGGTCGGCTTCCGCATCGCTCTAGACGACGTCCGCGAGATCACGCCAGCTTTGAGCGAGTTCCTGACCCACGTTGACATCGTCAAGCTCGACTGGCCGTACATTGCAATGGGCGAGGTCGCGGCCATGGTCGTTCAGCTCAAGCGCGCCGGGAAACTGGTGCTCGCAGAAAAGGTGGAGCAACGCACCGAACACGAAGCTGCCATGCGCGCCGGGTGCGATCTGTTTCAGGGTTTTTATTTTGCCAAGCCGCAATTGTTGGCTGTGAAAAGATCCCATTTATCTTTCGGATCGGTACTTCGTGTGCTTCAGTTGCTGACGGACGAAGCGAGTGACGCTGACTTGGAGCAAGCGCTGAAAAATGCGCCAACGCTCGTTGTCCAGTTACTTCGCTTGGCCAATAGCAGCACTCGGCCTCAGGCGCGCGGGACACCCATCACCTCGATCAGGCAGGCACTTTCCGTCGTCGGCAGCCGGCAGTTGATGCGGTGGTGCTGTCTCCTCTTGTACGGAAGCGCAACTAGCCTATCCTCGGAGATCGATCCGCTCGTGCGACTCGTTGAGCGGCGAGCGGGCTTCATGGAATTGGCGGCCCAGGAATTGACGCCTGCAGATGACCGCTTTCGGCAAGCGGCCTATCTGTCGGGCATGCTTTCGTTAGCGCACGTTTCGCAGGGTGTCGATGTAAAGGCCTTCGTCACGGACTTGCCTGTGGGCGCGACGATTCAGACGGCGATCATCGATCATCACGGAAAATTGGGGAACTTGCTTTCGATTGCTGAGCACCTTGAGGCGGGGCGTTACGACACTGCGCTAGAGCAAAGCCACGCGCTTGGTGCTGCGTTTGCGGCGAAGCTTCCTGTGCTGATGTCGTGACTGCTGGACACGAGTCTCATCCACCGGATTGGCTCGACCGTGATCGTCGGGTCAGGGCAAATATGATCCTCGTCGATATCGAGGTGCTGGTCGGTTTCGCGGACATTGGCGTTGCCGAACACCGCGAATTTATAAGTGTGTGCCGTCACATGGATTGGACTTAAAGTAGGCAATCAAAAGGATGACTGTAACCGAGACGAGAAGTACTGCGATGCATACCTGCGAGCTTGACTGGAGCAAGGCCAGGCGCTGGCGCCACGCTGTTCCGCCAGCGCGCCGATGCCTTGATACTGTACTCGGGTGCGACCGAGACGCTGAGGGACGCGGCTCTTAACGTACAGCGGCGGGCGCAGTTCCGCGATCCCTAGATTCTGGGGACGTGCAATGGAACGGGAAACCGGTTTCAGCCATGGTCGTGAATCGCTGCGTGCCGGATCACGTCGCCAAGATGAGTACATGCCATCGGGATTCTTCCCATGGAGAGAATTTGCAATATGCCGTTAAAGGCATTACGGGCGCTCTTCTGACGTGCGCATTTCGCTAACCCGGCTTTGGGGCCTCAAAGAATGATTTTTCATATTGCTTACTCGTCGTCCCGACGCGCGATCGACCTGGTGCCATGGTCGATTGTCGATTTCGGTGCGCGCGCGGAACCATGATGACTGCGCCTACTCTGCATTTTCGCAGTGCCAAACCAGCGGTTGTCGATACGACGGGCGCGCCTTCCAACGCCTTCGAACACACCCTGCTGCGTGCGCTTGCCGAGAACGTACCGCATCGCATCTATGCGAAGGATTTGGAGGGCCGGTTCACCTTCGCCAACGGGGCAGTGGCACGGGGCATGGGCGTGTCGAACCCCGACGAGTTGCTTGGAAAGACGGATTTCGATTTCTATCCGCTCGGACTGGCGAGCGTCTACTACCAACAGGAACAAGAAGTTTTAAGACACGGGCGCCCGCTCCTTAACTCCGAAGAGCACGCCAGATACCTCTTGCTCGACGAAGAAGCCTGGCTGATTACGACCAAGGTAGCAGTGCGCGACGACGCCGGCCGGATCGTCGGGCTTGTGGGCATCAACTACGAGGTCACTACGCAAAAGGCCGCCGAAGTGGCGCTGCAAGCTGCTCACGCGCAGGCGGCGGAGGCGGCAATCCGCCTGCAGGCCACCGTTGCACGGCTGGATCTCGAAATAAAAGAGCGGCAACGCTTCGAACAGGAGCTGCGCCGCCAAGCGATGCACGATACGCTCACCGGTCTGCCAAACCGGGCGCTGTTAATGGACCGGATTGAACAGGCGATCACGCTCGCGCAGCGCTGCGATCACTCGCTCACGCTGCTGTTCCTCGATCTCGACCGGTTCAAGCTCGTCAACGATAGCCTCGGCCACGCTGCCGGCGACGAACTGCTACGGGTCGTGACGCGGCGGATCCGCCGCTTGGTGCGCTCAGGCGACACGTTCGCTCGCCTTGGTGGCGACGAATTTGTCCTGTTGCTGCGCACTCCCATGTCTGCCAACGCGCTCGCAGACTTGACCATCCGTCTCTCACGAGTTGTCGCCAAGCCGGTGCGAGTCGCTGACCACGAGGTGTCCGTCACATGCAGTCTGGGCTACAGCGTCTATCCGCAGGACGGGGAGGATGCGACGACCTTGCTTAAGCGTGCCGACGCCGCGATGTACGGCGCCAAAGAAGACGGTGGAAACCGAGTGCGGCGCTACACGCCTGAGCTGACCTCGCACGCCGGCGAGCGACTGGATGTCGAAACTCAGTTAAAGCAGGCACTACACCGCGGCGAGTTCCTGTTGCACTACCAGCCGCAGATCGAGATCGCCAGTGGGCGCATTGTCGGCGTAGAGGCGTAGAGGCGTTGGTGCGCTGGCAGCATCCCACGCGCGGATTGGTGCCTCCGATGGAATTCATCCCGATTGCAGAAGAGTTGGGGCGGATCGAGCAGATCGGCGAATGGGTGCTGCGCACGGCTTGCGCCCAGGCGGCTGCGTGGCAGCGCAGCGGATTGCCGGCTCTGCGCATGGCTATCAACGTATCGGCGCGCCAGTTCCATAATCCCGCGCTGGAATCGGTCGTTGCGCAGGTGCTCGCCGAGCACGGGATCGCCGCCGAGCAGCTGGAACTGGAGATCACGGAGAGTCTGTCGATGAAGAACCCGGAAGAGAGCATTCGCATCCTCGCTAGCTTCAAAGCGCTTGGCATCAGCATTGCGATCGACGACTTCGGCACCGGCTACTCCAACCTGGCGTACCTGTGCCAATTCCCTGTGCGTCGCATCAAGCTAGACCGTGCGTTCGTTTGCGCGCTCGGCTCACAATCGAGCAGCCACGTTATCGTCGAGGCAATTGTCGCGATGGCCCACAAACTGGATTTATTGGTCGTCGCTGAGGGAGTCGAGACCGCCGAGCAGCGCGACCAACTGCTGCGCTACGGCTGCGACGAGCTGCAGGGCTACTGGTTTTCGCGACCAGTCGACGCCGATACGTTCGGGGCTCTCCTGCAAAAGCAAACTTGGATTGGGACGTGTTAATACATGGCTGCACCCCGGTTCCTACCCGTTGCTGAATGAAACTTCATAAAAAACGGTGGTCGGGAACTGACTGCGGATTAACGATAATTGATCCAGATCAACGAACGGAGCAATTAAGGTAGCGTTCTATTGCGCTGTTTAATTTTTATCCAGTAATTATAATTCGGATACGAATATGACGGTTTTCGCGCAATTGAAGTGCATTTTCTTCCAAATTTGAGATCACACACGCCGTGCTAATAAGGCCGAATTCCAATCGCCCCTATAGGTCGCTATTTGTACAAAGTTAATTTATAAAATTTATTTAAGTAACGTTTTATCTGGCCGTTAAACAACTTAGTGCGCAAGCGTAGCGACTCTCGGCTAAATCGAGCAGTGTTGAATCCCAACCACGAGTCACCAAACGTTGTGACAACGGAAACAAATACAAATGACTCTCCACAACTTTACGGTTCGCGCGAAACTTGCGTGGGCATTCGGTATCCTGACGCTGCTGGTCATGATTGTCTCCGGGATCTCGTTGAAATCGTTAAGCAGCGCTGATGACCGATTTTCAAGCTATGTCAATGGCTTTGAAGCTCGGGTTAAAATGGCTGAAAGCGTTCGAACAGCCATTGATCGCCGAACTATAGCGGCTCGCAATCTGGTACTCGTGACCGGGGACGCAGACCTAGAAGTAGAAAAGGCTGCGGTTATGAAGGCCGACGAGGACGTGAAATCTCGCTTGCAAAAATTCGACGAACTGGTCGCAACAAATCCCGATGTTCCCTAAAAAGTGCGGACTCTCGCCGCAGCGATTGATCATGTTAAAAGCGCATATTGGTCCCGTGGCGCGAGACATCGTGAGACTTGCCCTTGACCACAAGCATGACGAAGCAATCATCAAAATGAACAATGAGTGCCGCCCCCTTCTTGTGGCGCTGGTGAAAGCCACGGAGGATTATCAAGATTACGCACGTACTCGGACAGCACAAAAAATTGAAGAATCAACGGATGACTACAACAGTCAGGAGAAATCTGCTGTTGGGTATCTGCGTCAGTGCATTGCTGCTCGGCACAACTATCGCCTTTCTTATCACACGGTCTATTGTTTCGCCTATTCGACAGGCAGTACTGATTGCACAGGCCATTGCAAAAGGTGATTTAACGACCCAAATTACCGCCACTGGAAAAGACGAAACGAGTCAATTGCTTGTCGCGCTTCGTGAGATGAATGACGGCCTCGCAGAGGTTGTGGGCCGGGTGCGAAGCAGTAGCGAAAGCGTTGCGACCGGGTCGGCCGAGATTGCAGCAGGCAACATCGATCTCAGCCAGCGTACCGAAGAACAAGCTGCCTCGCTTGAGGAAACTGCGGCGAGCATGGAAGAGCTGACGGCTACCGTTAAGCAAAACGCCGAAAATGCCGCCCAGGGAAACCGGCTTGCACTGAGCGCTTCGGATGTCGCCACGCGCGGCGGAGAGGTTGTAGGTCGAGTGGTTCACACGATGCGCGAAATTACGACCAGTTCCGAGAAGGTCGCCGAGATCATCGCAGTCATTGAGGGCATTGCCTTCCAAACGAATATTCTTGCGTTAAACGCAGCAGTCGAAGCCGCAAGAGCCGGAGAACAAGGCCGGGGCTTTGCTGTCGTAGCAGGTGAAGTTCGTACGCTCGCACAACGAAGCGCTTCGGCTGCAAAAGAAATTAAAGACCTTATTGGGCAGTCGGTCGAACGCGTCAAATTTGGGTCAGCTCTTGTCGATGAAGCGGCCACCACAATCAATGAAGTCGTCGTCTCGGTCAAGCGCGTGACGGACCTCATGGGTGAGATTACTGCGGCATCAAGCGAACAACACACAGGTATTGAACAAGTCAACCAGGCCGTGATGCAAATGGACGAAGTCACTCAGCAAAACGCCGCACTCGTGGAAGAAGCGTCTGCGGCGGCTCAATCGATGGCTGCGCAGTCCTCGACGCTAAAAGAGTTGGTTTCCACCTTCAGGCTGCATCAATCGCTCGGAGAGCCAGTACTGGAGATGGCGAATGAAAGCATACAGGTTCGCCGTCCTAAGTCATCGAAAAACGGCCTCACTTCGGGAAAGAAGATCCTGGCACAGCCATTGGTTGGCAAAGCCGACGCAAATTGGCAAGCTTTCTAACACCGAATGAATTGGTGCATGTGCGAAGTCCTGTTTTCGCCGCGCGCGGGCGGAGAGTTTCTGATTTTTAACCTAGTAGGGGCCGGGGAGTACGGTATCAAGATCCTGCGCGTTCAGAAGATTCGCTCGTATGCCCCCCCGACCAGCATCGCAAACGCCCCTGCTTTCATTAAATGGGTGATCAATCTACGAGGCGTTATTACCCCGATCCAGGATCTGTGGATCAAATTTAATCTCAAGTGAGTGAGATATGACGAACTTACCGTCGTCATTGTTGTGAATGCTGGTAGCGTGTCGTTAGCGTTGTTGTTGGATTCGGTCAGCGACGTACTGGCGCTGGATCGAGCCCAGATCCGCCCCGTTCCAGAACTCAGCGCCGCAGCCAAAGTTGGCTTCATCACGAGTATAGGTTCGGCACCCGGCGACGGTCATGAAAGGATGCTCATTCTCGTCGATATCGAACTTGATATCCTCCGCGGAGGTTGGCTTGCCCGCGATGGAATTGCATTGAACCTATAGGTCTGAATTCGTTTGGGGACGAAGCGTCCCCAAACATCTTCGCGACAGCCGAAGGGATACAGACGACGCAGTCAATCCCGGCTTAACAACGCTGCATCAACGGCCGCAAGCGCGCCTCCATGCTCAAAAAAATCTCTGTGTCGTCTCTGCGCGCCGGAATGTTTATGCAAGCGCTGGATGGTAGCTGGCTTGGTCACCCGTTCTGGAAACGATGCTTCCTGCTGCGCGATGACGACATCAGAAAAATCGTCGCGAGCGGCATCAAGTCGGTCGTGATCGATACGGACAAAGGGTTGGATGACGATACGCTGACAAGCGTCACTGGTCGTTTGTCCCCCGGACCAGATTTAGGCACGGAACAACCGGGTGAGTCGGCTCCTGCTGCTGCACTTGGTATTACTCGAGCGCTTGCGCCTTGGAAGTCGGTCGCGGGTGAAATCGAACATGCAAAGCGTCTGTTCGTCTCGGCTAGCGCCCAAATGAAGTTGGTCTTTCGACAGACTCGCATGGGCAAGGCGGTGTTGACTACGGTGATAATGCCCTTGGTTGAAGCGATCAGCGCTTCGGTCATTCGCAATCCGCATGCGCTCACAAGCGTCGCGCAGCTCAAGCAGCATGACCTATACTTATATGCATTCGGTCGCAGTCTGCGCGTTGATGACGGCTTGGCATGCAAGCTTGAACTTGATGAGCAAACTATCCGCGAGGCGGGGGCAGCCGGCCTGATGCACGACATTGGCAAGTCGCTGATGAGACTCAACGTGCTCAACAAGGCTGGAAAGGTGACCGCTGAAGAGCTTGAGATCGCTAAGACGCACCCGGAAGACGGCCGGAGGTTATTGCAGTGCGCGAATGTGAGCGCCAGTGTGCTGCAAGTGGCTTTGCACCACCATGAAAAGTTCGATGGCAGTGGTTATCCGCATAAGCTCAGGGGCGATGACATTCCATTGCTCGCCCACATGGCAACCAGCAGAAGCACTGCAAAGCATGGCATCCTGAGAAGCACATTTCGATATAACGGTTTTTACCGCTTTCGTCAAAATGTATTGGCATCTATCCCGTGGGCACGTTGGTGCGCCTCGATTCCGGGCATCTCGCTGTCGTGTTGGATCAAAACCGGGGCGCGATCTCAGCTCCCGTTGTGAAGAAGTTCTTTTCCATCAAATCTAACCAGTCTGTTATCCCTCAAGTTTCAAACCTGGAGAAAGCGCAGGGTTTGGACCGGATTGTCCGAGCAGAAGACCCGAAGGCGTGGAATTTCCCTCATCTGACCGATCCGTGGCTGAACCATTTTGTATTGTGAAAAGGTTGTGACGGATCCTTCGTGATCGCCAGGTCCATGTAGTTCGCACAAACTTGTTGGCCAGCGCACAGGCACACACTTGTTTAGCGACGTCGTCGCAAAAGAGTACGACCCACACGGTAAGCGCGCTCCGCTTTGTCGATCGAGTTGCTGTATATGGACGCGAGTGAACCGGACCAAAAAACCTGCTGGATATTTTCGGCTCGCCGCTTGCTAAGAGCAGGTTGCTTTGCCGTCAATGCTGTCTTGGCGTGACAACAGTCCGATCGATGCCGCCGGTTCGGAGCTTAGAGCGGAAACCAATGGGATTAGGACCGCTTAAAGTCTAAAGCTTGGTGCTGTTCTGTCGTTAAATGTGTTACCTGGCGTCTCTATTACGGTGGGTTGCCGATCAGTCTTTCCTCATTAAGGGTTCACCATGTCTATGTCTTCTGGCCAGACCTATTTTGCAGCCATTGCGAATGAAAAGTCGGGCTGTTCAGGATGCAAGTCGGACGTTGTCGCGCCGATATCTCTTGCGTTTGCGTTTCAACCTATCGTCGACACCGCGTCGGCAGCGAACTTCGCGTGTGAAGCATTGGTCCGTGGTCCAAATGGCGAATCTGCCCATTCAGTGTTGTCGCAGATTGACGAAAGTAATCGCTACCAATTCGACCAATTGTGTCGTACGACAGCCATTGCGCAGGCGGTGGACCTTAACATGGAGTCGTTCCTATCGATCAATTTCATGCCGAACGCTGTCTATCGTCCTGAAGCCTGCATCAGAAGCACGTTCGAGGCGGCCGAAAAATATGGGTTCCCGATTGATCGAATTATCTTTGAGACAGTTGAGGGTGAAAACGTGATTAGTCGGCCGCATCTTGTGAACATCTTTAAGGCTTATAAGCGGTTTGGATTTCAGACAGCCATTGATGACTTCGGCGCGGGATATTCAGGGCTCACGCTTCTGGTAGATTTTCAACCCGACTTGATCAAGCTTGATATGGAGTTGGTTCGAGGCATCGATTCCGATTCGATTCGGCAGCACATCGTGCGGGGCGTCTTGGCAATCTGTCGTGATTTGGGGGTGAGGGTGATCGCGGAAGGCATTGAAACCCGGGAAGAGCGCGACTTTTTCGCGGCACACGGGGTAACCCTAATGCAGGGATATTTCTTCGCCAAACCCGCATTCAAGTCTATCCCCGTACTCAGCGGCGAATCATTTCAAACGTAAGGTACGGTATCTATGAAGTGGCTCTGCATCTGAGATCATCGTTCGCTTGATGCCGAGGCGTGTCTTTGGCGAGGTGTTCATAAAGCCGAGTTGGGCAGAGAAGAATCGATTCGTGACAACGTAAAAATCAAGCGTCATTCCTTTAATAGGGCTTAATTCGCCGATAAACGACCATCTTAATACAGCCGCGGGCTCATTTTTTCGACAGCTTTATTTCTAATGGCTTATGCTGGGGTAGTCGGCCGCCGGGGGAGAGTTTGTTGACATCTCAGTACGTCAGCAACAGGGAGGGCTACATTCGGGCCGCTGTTTGCAGCGCTAAATTTTTAGACTCCGGCTGCCGTAAGAGCTAAATGAAACGTTGTTTCGCGTTGGAACAGGATACGGTAAATGACCATGGAAAACGCAGTTAGCGACCAGTTCGATACGGTTTCGTTCGCAGACCTAGTGCTCGCAGGTGAGCGGGAGTCCGACAACTTTAGTTTTGGGGTGATTGGTTTTGGTTCGGATTACCTTGTTTGTCGTTACAACGCTGTCGAATCGATTGGTTCGGGTCTTAGGGCTGCTCACGTAATCGGCAAACATGTGTTCGACGAAGTGGCCATATGCATGAATAATTTTATGATCGCTCAACGATTCCTGGACGAGTCGGAGCTTGACGAGATCGTGCCTTATATCCTTACTTTACGCATGAAACCCACGCCGGTGCGGTTGAGACTGATGAAGTCTTCCCGAGCAGAGACACAATTTTTGTTGATCGAACGCAGGGCGGCAACGTGACACCATGCAAGATCGTAGACGAATCTCTCGAAGCTGAACATGAAGCGCTGCTCTCCTTCATGTATTTGTCGCCAATTGGCATTATTCGCAGCACATTGTCCGGCGAAGTAGACATGCTCAATCCTTTATCAGTCCAATTACTTATGCCGCTCGCCGGGTCTGGAGGTGTCACGAACGTTTTGAAAGCCTCAGTAACGTCGCGCCCGAGTTGCGTAATCTGGTGTCGAGCTTCAAAGCCGAGCGCGGCTCCGTGTGCGAAGGGCACCGCATTGTACTGACGCCCGCTCGGGAGCGCTCAACGGTTCTGTCATGCAACATCCTTAAGGTCAATGACCGTACCTTGATGACGACGTTGACCGATATTTCGCGGCAAGTCGAAGCCGAACGATGGGCAAGACAGAATGAATCCTGGCTCGCTGGAATTTATACCAGTGTAAATGAATTTGCGTTCTTGACCCTTGATGCATCTGGTCGGGTTGATAGTTGGAACACATCGATCGAGCAGCTTACCGGATACGCCGAAGTGGACGTGATGGGCCAGACGCTCGATCAATTCTATGCCCCTGATGACGTGGATGATTATCGCTGCCCAGAGCACATTGCTCTTACACGCGAAGAGGGATGGCACGTTCAAGAGTGCTGGTGTCAAAAAAAGAACGGCCGCCGTTATGCTGCGCAAATTCTAGTTGCCATACTCCGACAAGATGATGGCGAATTTGCCGGCTATTCGGTCGTCCTTCGCGATGTATCGGAACGAAAGATAACAAGCGACGAGCTCACCCGCCTGCTGACAACTGACTATCTCACCGGAGCTATGAATCGCGCGCATTTTTTTAAGCTCGCCGATAAGGAAGTCGAAAGGTCGAAGCGCTCGGGCAAACCGCTCTCGTTTGTGATGATCGATGCGGATCACTTCAAGAGAGTAAACGACACAGCAGGCCATCAGGCAGGCGACAAGGTCCTAACCCAAATAGTCCTCGAGGCCAGGCGATCGCTGCGATCGATCGATGTTATTGCGCGTTTGGGTGGAGAGGAGTTTTGCGTGATGCTTCCTGCGACCGCCGCGGACGGCGCGATGCTGATAGCGGAGAGAATCCGCGCGACCATCGAAGCGCTTCGCATCGAAACCGAGGCGGGTCAACTCGCGGTTACTGTGAGCCTTGGTTGTGCGTCTTTGACAAACGAAATCGCGTCCGTACAAGACGTGCTAGCAGTTGCAGACAAGGCTCTATACACGGCCAAGGAAACCGGTAGAAACCGCGTCGAAGGATAACCTGTGTGATTCGTACACATCGTTTCAACTTGCACGAAGCGGTGGACCGCGAGATCGCGACTCAATTACGGTGGGTGTTGATGTATCACGAGGGCACTGTCACGATATTAAGCTAGAACGAACAGATTTGTACAACCTAGGGAATACTAAGGTATTTGAAAAGACGGCTTAGCAGCGAATGTTCGATCATGTCCCCCATTACCCAAAAGCCTGCGCTCGTGCTGATCGCTTTTCTTGCTGGTTGGTGTTGTAACGACAGAAATGAACAAGTTTTCCACCCGATCGTGGACTGACGTAAATCGTTGCAGGTGTCGAGCTGATTCAAAACAGCGCACCACTATCTCGCGTACATGCTCTGGCTTGTGCGCGGTTTCCGCCCGGTTGTTCAATCCCTTGTGCTGCCGGTGCTCAACGTTCAGGCCTAAGTCCCGATTGCCCGCAGAGTGGCTCTTGAGCTTGTCGGTGATCAGAAAGCGCCTTTCGCGGCCGAGCTTCTTAAGTAGCTATACGGGTTGTGGCGTACCGAATGAAAATCTGTCACGTATCTTCGACCCGTTTTACACGACAAAGGCGGTAGGTAAAGGATCAGGGCTCGGATTGTCATGTCGAACGGCATCGTACAAAAGTATGATGGAACCTTAAGTGTTTGAAAGTGAAGTCGGGCGCTGCATCACTTTTCGGCTGACTCTGCCGGTCAAACGGCGGTGCCATCAGAAAACGGGATTGGTCGAGACGTGAGGCTTGGTCGCTAGGCTCAGCCTTTTGGCTTTTCGGTTTGCCGTAAATGTAAGTGAAGATGGTAGGAACACGGTAGCGCTGGACGAGATTGCAAATTGAGCTTCGTCTGCGGTGTTCGCTTGTACCATAAAGGAGCGTTGTGTCCGCAATAATCATTGAGAAGAGCTGGCCGGGCCGTTATGTCCGTCTGTACGCAGCGTACGCCGGTGTCGCCGTTACGGTCGCGTGTCCTTCAGTCATGGCCACGACGATGGTAAGTCAGATGGCAGTTTCGCTGACAATCGCCGAATCCTGTAGCGTGCGGGCACACGACTTCGAGGTGAGTGTGACTTGTCTTCACCAGAGCTGGAGCAGGATAATTTACGGCCGCCCGTTTGCGGTGGTCCACGACGCTTCCGGTACTGCGACATCGCGCGGTTCTGACGTTACCATTGAAATCGCCTTCTAACGGCGGGTTTGCACCTGCCGGTTCCTCCGAATGATGTGTTCGCGATCCGGGGGAGAGTGAACATTGCTCCTACCACCGATCTTAAAAAACCCGGCCACTTCGCACCGATGCGTGAGCCTGTCCGGTAAGATCCGCAGCAAAAGAAAAGGCGGCGTTAGTGAGCCACGTGTGAATCGAACGCGAAACGGATGGTCATTTGGCACCAATACATCCAACTTCAACGGTAAGCGGCTCGGCTGGGCCGTGTCCTCACGCGCGCGCGAGTGAGGCATGATGGTGATGGCGTGTCGGAGTCCGTGTAGATCAAGGTAGATCGTGTCCACGATCGGCGATCGTGGGCACGATCCATCCAAATCTATCCAGATCTACCCGGTTGAGAGTGTGTGCGGGGTGAGGGGTTTCAGTTTGTCAGCCACATTCCAAGGCAGCAATTCGTCGATGCGGGAGATCTTGTGATCAGCGATGTGGGTCAGGACGTATTCCAGGTAGGCACGCGGGTTGATTCCGTTGAGCTTGCACGACCCGATCAAGCTATACATCGCGGCGGCCCGCTCGCCCCCGCTGTCGGAGCCGACGAACAGATAATTTTTGCGTCCGAGCGCGACACAGCGCAAGGCGTTTTCGGCAAGCACATTGCTTATCTCGGCCCGACCGTCTTCACAGTAGAACGTGAGGGCTGCCCAGTGGTTCAGCGAGTAGTTGATTGCCTTGGCGAGCGCGGACTTCATTGACAGCGTGGTGAGTTTTGCCCTGATCGTCGTTTCGAACTTCACGAGCAATGGCTTACTCTTCTCCCGCCTCACGCGCAGACGCTCGTCCGGTTCCTTGCCGCGGATGTCGGCTTCTATGCTGTAGAGCTCGCCGATCATCTCGAGCAGCTGCTGAGTATCCGCAGTCGGCGTGCGCGCGTGAACATCGTAGATGTACCTCATCGCGTGATCCCAGCATGCCGCTTCGTGGATCTCGCCGCTCGAGTACAGTTGATCGGATCCCGAGTAAGCATTGGCCTGCACGATGCCGTGGAATGCGGCGAGCCGGGTTTGAGGGTGGACGCCTTTGCGATCCGAGGAGAAGTCGAACCATATCGCACCAGGCTCAGCCGAACCCGAGCGACGATCGTCGCGCACGTAGACACAGAAGCGGCAGGTGGGCCAGGTAGCGCGCGTCGGTCTCGTCACCACTGTGCTTGAGCCCCTCGTATTTTTTGATCGCTGTGGTGTTGGCCAGATGTACCACGTAGCCGCCCGCCTGAAGGCCGTCGACAAGCCAGTACCAGTTGTATGTGGATTCGACTACGACGCCGGCCAACTCGGCTTGCCACGGGGCAAGGAACGCCAGAATCTTTGCCAAGTCGTTCGGCAGCCGCTTTTCGGCGACCACACGGTCCATTTCGTCGATCACGCTCACCACGCTGTTGTTCGAATGCAGGTCAATGCCGCTATAGTTCATGATTGCCTCCTTCCGGTTAAAGCGGTTTGGCAAACTCACTTTAACCCCGTCGCCCATCAGGGCGGCGGCAGGGGTCCGCTAGATGATTTTCAACTCGCAACTCCGCCTCGGCTTCACTCTCTCAGCGGCGGCCGAGCCGCAGACTGAGGCCAAGATTAAGGACGATCTGTCGGACATACACGCGAGAATATTTCACGCCAAACTGGCGCTCGATCAATTGCCCGAGCGTGCCGGAGGTCCATCGGGCGCCGGGAAAGCCGTACGCTTGTGGTTCGCCTTGCAGCGCAGCCGCGATCCAATCGAACGCTTCTGGACTCAACGCCGAGGGTCGCCCCCGACCGACATGTTCTCAAGCGCGGCGAGGCCGCCAGCCGCGAATAATTCCTGATACCGCTTGGCTGTTTTAATCGATATGCCGACCTCCTCACAGACAGTTGCGATTGTCTCCCCGCGTAAGAGCATTCGGCCGGCAGCCATGCGGATCTGAACGCTGGGCAACTTGGATTTATGCGTCGGCATTCTGGTTAACAGCTAAGATTGGGTCTGGTTATCTTAAACCTGCGCCGAACGTAACGTCTCGTGTCGGGCAGGTCTAAGGGTTGTGGCGAGCCGTGTTCGGCAGATCGCTGAAAGACCGGGTCCGGCCAGCATGGGTACGTCGACCATCAAAGCCGAATTGTTTACAAGCAAACGTGCTCGGACAGCTTCATCAAATGGGTATCCGGTCAGCGCAAGGCGAACTCGGCGATTCCAGCGAACACACACACGATGACCACGGCGAGCGGCGGTACCTTCCAACGCGTCAGCAGTAGCAGACAGACTGCTGAGATCGCAAAGTCAACGCTTGAAAGAACCGCACTGGTCCATACCGGCGTATACAGAGCTGTAGCCAGCAAGCCGACGACCGCCGCGTTCACGCCGCTCAGCATTGCCGCCGTGGCAGGGCGCGAGCGCAGCGCTTGCCAGTGAGGTAGTGCGGCGATCACCAGTATAAGGCCAGGCAGGAAAATACCGACCGTGGCCAGCGCAGCGCCAGCCCAGCGATGCGGTGCTTCGGACATCATCCATCCGAGAAATGCTGCGAAGGTGAACAGTGGCCCCGGTGCAGCTTGAGCGGCGCCGTAGCCGGCAAGAAAATCGCTAGACGCAATCCATCCCGTCGCGACAGTCCGCTGTTGCAGTAAGGGCAAGACGACATGGCCGCCGCCGAACACCAGCGCGCCAGAACCATAGAAAGCGTCGAACATCTGAATGCTGCGCATGTTATGCAGAGTGAGTAAGGCCGGAAGTCCAAATAGAAGAACGAAAAAAAACGCCAGCGCAACCCACCCGATCACGCGCGAGACGCGCAATGTGACAACGGCCGGGTGCGGCTCATGGGCTCCTTGCGCGCGCTCCGCCCTACAAAAGACGACGCCGAGCAGCGCTCCGAGTGCGATAACCAGCAACTGGGCATATACCGTTGTCAAAACGGCAAGCACACCGATTACGATAAGGGCGATGGCCGCCCGCTGGCGATCCGGGCACAAGCGCCGTGCCATATCCCAGACTGCCTGCGCAACCACCGCGACAGCCACTAGTTTCAGGCCGTGAATTAGGCCTTGCCCAGCGGCACTGCCGAGGTCAGGGGCGACTGCAGCAAAGCCGATGAGAAAAAGCACGGACGGCAACGTGAAACCACACCAGGCAGCTAAACCGCCGAGCCAGCCCGCCCGCATCAGGCCGATGGAAAATCCCACCTGACTGCTGGCGGGGCCTGGGAGAAATTGGCACAGCGCCACCAGGTCGGTGTAGGACTCGTCATCGAGCCAGCGACGCCGCTCGACGAACTCACGACGAAAATACCCGAGATGAGCGATCGGGCCGCCGAACGACGTCAGGCCTAGTTTAATAAAAGCCTTCAGAACATCGAACACATCGAGTAATCGGCTGGAGCGCGGCGATTTCACGGACGGGAGCCCAACAGTCGTATCAATTCTTCGCGAAGCGCGGAGACATCAAGCACGTGTTGGGCGCGGGTGGTGGCTACGTACAAAAGGCGTAATTCGTCGTCGTCCAGAACGAGTCGACCGTTGTCTATCTTGAATAGGAAATCGTTTGTGACCTTCACACGTTTCCACTGAAGCCCTTTCGCCCGGTGAACGGTCGAGATTACGTAGTCCGCTTCAACCTCTGCGGTGATTCGCTTGGCGAGCGAGCGCAGGTAGTCGGTCCCGAGTTCATCCACGATTCGTACGACCGGTAGGAGATCGACGCCGGCGGCACTGCGCGCAAAGTATTGCGCCTCCTTCCAGTCTTCGAACAGCGAAAAGGCCGCGGGTCGGAATGCGCGACGTCCGGCCATTAGCGCATCAGCGCCGTCGGCGTACGCCACGATCTCAGCGGGGCTCATGCGGATCGAGGGTCGATGCCCTGCCTCGATTCCGGCCGCGAGATGCCAGATCGCGGAGACGTTCTTTCGGCACAAGATGGCATCGACAGGCGGTGCAATGGCCGGGTCGTCAGAGATGATGGAGCCGATGCCGGGTTGCCCGCGTAATGGCGTGGGTTCGCCCAGCAGCTGGAGCAGCCTGCTGGCCAGCGCAGCGAACAGTGAGCCGAACCGGAACGACTCGGTCAGTGCAAACTCTGGGGCGTTGATTTCGGACATCGCGTTGAGTGCACCGCGCCACTCGTAAATCTGCTGATAGGGGTCGCCCACATAAATGATCTGCGCGTGAGTTTGACGCGCCAATATTTGAAGCATAACGCCGTCACTATCCTGCGCCTCGTCTAACAGTATGAAGTCCGAGTCAATGCGCGGATCCATCTGTGACCATACCTTCAGGTACACGTCCGGCATGATCGCGCTGCGCCCGCTTTGTACAGTGCTCTCGGTCCACATGCGAGAAACGGAGGGGAGCAGCCCGTCGCGGAGCCAGTCCACGGCGCCCGTGTCGATTTTCTCGTCGACGGGAATGTGGCCCGGCTCAGGTACAGGACTCGCAGAGCGACAGAAGCGTCCAAGTCCGTCGGCGACCATGCGGCCCAGGTCGAAGGGGGTCAACTCGAGAACTTTGCCAGTGACAGATGGCACCTCCACGGAGCTCAGGCCGTACCGCGCCGCAAGCTCATGCGGTGGCTCGGCGGGCAGGCTCACCCGGGAAGTTAAGGCAGGCGGTGTAGAGGCATACGCGAGCGAGTGGACCGTCCGCGCGACGACGTTATCCGGAAAGCCCCGGCGCGCATGCTCAGCGATTTCCCTGTTGAACGCGAGGTAGGTACCGCGCAGTGGAGCGAGCCGATGCGCGACCAGACGGAGCGTTGATGTTTTTCCCGCACCCGCGTACGCCTTGATCTTGAGGTTGTTGCCGCCGCCGGTCGCATCTACGATGGCCTGTTGCTCTGGCGTGGGTCTGAACTGAGCAGGCATAGATTTGATTTGGGCCGAAAGAACGCTAGTTTGCCTCAGTCCCCGGAAAATCTGTGGCGGGAACGAAAAAGCCGGCTGGCGACGGTTGGCGGTGCGGCCAATTGCCGCCATTCGCGATCGCCGCCACGCGATCACTCGAGCGGCGGCTCGGCTCCCGTGGGGGACACTCACGCGAAGCGTCGCAGCCAGCCCGGACGAAGGCGTCAGCCAAATCCGCGATGGCGGATTTGCGAGGCTATTGCTCAAGCAGCGATCCATTCTGGAAGGTTACCTGACGCATCTCAATGGTTTTGATCGATGTTCCGGACGTGGCGTAATATGAGCTGTCTTGTAAATTATCGCCAAACACCATGCGGTCGCCACGACCAATACCATCACTCCTATCGTTGCATGTTTTCGAGGCCGTCGCGAGACATCTGAGTTTCACTGACGCGGCACAAGAGCTCAATGTGACACAGAGCGCCGTCAGCCACCATATCAAGAAACTCGAAGACGAGCTGGGACGGCTATTGTTTGAGCGGCGCACCCGTTCGGTGGCGTTGACCGATTCTGGTCAAGCGTATTACGAACAGGTCCATGAGGCTTTCGAACTCCTGCGTTGTGGCACGGAGGAAATTCGCGGGCCCCTCGGAGCGACCGGCACATTGACAGTCGGGTTATTGGCTTCATTTGCCACGCGCTGGTTGGCGCCCCGGCTGAGTGCGTTCTATGCAGACTATCCCAACATCGACCTTCGCCTGCGCCCTGATATTACACTTGCCAAGGTTTCGCAGGGTGACGTGGACGTTGCGATTCGCTATGGCCGGGGCTCGTGGCCCGGCTTGCATGCGCAAAAGCTAATGTCCGAACGGTTGACGGCGGTGTGCGCCCCGAGCCTGCTCGCCAGCCTGGGGCGTTTTGAGAAACCCAAAGATCTGCTGGGTGTTCCGATTCTGGTCTCACATACCGGCAAGCCCTTCGAGTGGACGACTTGGGCAGATCGCTTTGGCTTGGATATGAGCGACGCCAAAACCGTACAACTGCATGACTACAACATCGTGGTCGAAGCCGCGCTGGCGGGTCAGGGGATCGCCATGGGTCGACATCGCCTGATCGAGACTCAACTGACCAACGGGACGCTGGTTCACGCTCTTCCCGAAGCAACACTCGATGATCCATACATCGGATGGTGGCTCGTCACTCCCCGCGGCCCACGCAGCGAGGCCGCTTCAGCGTTCTGCGACTGGCTGACAGCCGCCACGAACGAGGACGCACGCAAAGACACGGATTAGTTTCGCTCATGCAGGAGCCGCAAGGATTGATTGGTCGCCGACCTTGCCGACCGATAGGATCGTCCTTCTGCAATCTCGCACCGGAGCGACAGATATGAGCCAGTCAATTTCTGCACGTGTGGCCGAATTGGGCCTAAGCCTTGAAGCCCCCGCATCACCCGCCGCGAACTACGTCCCTTTCGCCAAGGAAGGGAATATCGTCCACATCTCCGGCCAAATTGCGCGCCACGGCGGTCAGGTGGCTTACACAGGTCTTCTCGGTGCCGACGTGACGGAAGACGACGGCATCAAGGCGGCCCGTCTCTGCGCACTGGGCATTCTGTCGCAGATTGCAGCCGTCACGGGCGATCGGGTCGATCGCGTGGCGCGCGTAGTGAGGCTTGGCGTTTTCGTGGCCAGCGCGCCCGGCTTCAACAGGCAAAGTGCCGTCGCCGACGGGGCGTCCAACCTGATGGTCCAGATATTCGGCGATGCCGGAAGGCACGCGCGCAGCGCTGTCGGTGTCGCGATGCTTCCTGCCGGTTCGGCGGTAGAAGTCGATGCGATGATCGCCTTGCACCACTTCTAGTATCCATCACCATCGGGAAATGCCATGTCCACTCCTCTCACTCACGCCGCAATCGAAGCGTTACGTGCCCAGACGCCGGGTGCGCACACCAACGTACATTTCAATCATGCCGGTGCGTCGATTCCCTCATCCGCAACGCTACGCGCAATCAGCGAACATCTGGAACGCGAGGCCTCGCTCGGGCCGATGGAAGCTGGCGTGGCCGCAACCGAGGAAGCTGAGCAGGCTCGCACGCTTGCGGCTGTGCTACTCAACGCGCAGCCTGACGAGATCGCGCTGACCGCCGGTAATTCTCAGGGGTGGGGAGCGGCCTTTGCCGCGATGGAGAATTGGCGTCCAGGCGACAGAATTCTGGTCGGCCGACACGAGTGGGGTGGGAATCTTGCTGCCATGTATCTAAGGGCGCGGCGGTCAGGGACATCAATCGAAGTCATCCCGTCTCGGGAAAGCGGAACTGTAGACCCCGACGCGCTGGCTGCCATGCTCGACGAACGGGTCCGGCTCATCGCGCTCACGTGGCTACCGGCAAACGGGGGACTCATCAATCCAGCCGAGACCATCGGCGCGGTGGCTCGGCGTCACGGCATACCGTACTTTGTCGATGCCGCGCAGGCGGTCGGGCAACTGCCGGTCGACGTCACGCGGATTGGCTGCGACGTCTTGAGCACAGCAGGCCGCAAGGCATTACGTGGCCCGAGAGGCACGGGCTTGCTTTACGTTCGGCGCGATTTCCTGCATCGGCTGACGCCCGCTTGCGTCGACCGTTACTCCGCACCTCTCGACGCACATGGCGAGCCGGTCTTGCGAGAGGACGCCGGGAGATTCGAGTCAGCGGAGACGCCCGTCGCACTTCGTTGTGGGCTGGTCAACGCGCTTCGGGAAGCGCTGGCGGGCGGCATTCCGAATATCCGCTACCAAATCGATCGCCTCGCCAACAGGTTGCGCAAGCAACTGTCGGAGATCCCATCTATCAAGCTTCTCGACGATGGAATCGAGCGATCAGGGCTCGTCGCGTTTAACGCAACCGGTCGCGATGCGAAGTGGCTTCAGCGCGGACTGGCCGCACAGGGCATCGCAATCGGGACCAGTGGCATCGCCTACACGCCTTTTGATATGCAGGCTCGGGGACTTAGCGAGGTGGCTCGTGCGTCGGTCAGTTATCTGACCACCGAATCGGAAATTGACCGATTGGTTGACACGCTGCGAGATCTACTGCGCTGACGCGCGAGGGTATTTCTGGCGGGTGAAGTTGCCGCCATACCGCCGAGGACTTTGGCGTTATATCGCAAATAACAAAATTGATCGATGATCTACTGCCGCCGGCAAGCCGTAGAACCCGCTGCTTACGGGGCAATGAGTGGCGGTAGGGCCCCGAAAGCAGCCGTCAGACCCTCACAGAGTCGTATGGCTGAAACGGGTCGATCACGGCCGGTCAGGAAAACGAGCTGCACAAAAACCGGGCTAAAATCTACTAACGGTCTGATCGACTTGTTTCATCATCACAGAACTAGGGACGTGCCTGAATCGGCGATTTGTCATTAATGAGCCGGCAATGCGACGGGGTAGCCGAGAGAAAGATGCGTAGCAGGGCTTTCACGTCTCGGAGTGCTGAACCCGCCAGCAAATCAATAATTGCCTACTCCGTTCGCGTTGCTGCACACAGGTTGATGAGTGCGAGTACGCCACTCCTAGCGAGCGGCTGGGGATCACTCGTCGATGCGCAGGACGGCGTCGCCTACACCTATGCGGCCTCGCGAAATCACCTTCGCCGTTATGCCACCAAAACCTCGTGTGGCGTTATATCCTCCAACGCCAAGCGTTTCCTCAAGGCGCGAGCAGGGATGACACTCGCCTGTCATCTCCAGCACCGCATCACCGATGCGGAACTTCCGGTCTTTCAACGCCAATAGATTAATGCCGCGCGTAACCAGATTGCGACGAAGGACCTCTGGCGCGAGCGTTTCCAGTCCGAGGTGACTTGCGATAGCCGCGAGACTCTCGGCCTGAATGAGGGTGACTTGCCGGTTTCCTGCATCGCGACTGTAGTGATCGCCTTCCAGCCCGACATGCGGGTCCAGCATGGCTTCTTCGACCGGGCGCATGACCAACCGCCGCTCGGGCCGCACGCCGATCCATATGAGCGCTCCGGATCTGACGGGCGCATTGAAGAGCCTGGTGAGCGAGGACTGTGGGTTGAGCGGCATAAATTGGGTAGGCGTTGAGTTGAGGAAGCGTACTACGGCACCTTAAATGCATCCCGAAACTGTCGAGCCCGTTCAACCTCGTCACTGTGCAAATAGGTCGACGTCGTCGTTATAGACGCATGACGCAGGTTATCCCGAACTGAGGTCAGTTGCGCGCCGCGTGTGAGCGCATGGGTCGCGTGCGTGTGCCGCATCCAGTGGGGGCCGGCCAGTCGCAGTTTTACCGCGAACGCCGGTTTTTCCGTTTCGATGAGGGCCGCTGTTGTCTCAAAGAACCGTTTCATAATCGTCCACAGCCGCACGGTGCTCAGCCCTTGGCGATCGCTTTCATTCAGGCTGGCAATCAACGCGATTCCAGGCGTCCAGCGCTCTGGTGAGACGGGTAAGTCGCGTTCCACCAAGTAGCGTTGGAGCGCCCTGCGAGCAAGAGGCGGTAGAACGACTTTTCCCGCTTTCTGGCCCTTGCCGACAAGTTCAACCCAATGATCTCCCTGTGCATCGGTGCGGATGTCTTTGAGCGTCACATTCACGAGCTCGCTGGCGCGCAACCCCGTGGCATAGCCAAAATCCAGCACAAATCGCAGCCGCTGGGCCGATGCAGGTTTCCAGCCATACGACCACTCAAGCCCGTCGGCGATGGTCCGCAACAGTTGCCATTCGCCTTCGGTGAATGCGTGCGACGCATCAAGCGCGGCGCGCTCCGTACCCTTCACCTTGACGCCGGAAAACGGGTTCGCCAGCACATACCGTTGCTCGATCAGCCATCGGTACAGCGCGCCCAGCACCATCAGCGAATAGGCGACCGAGCGCGGCGCCAGGTTGCCCGTGAAAGGCCGCCACTGTGACGATGTTCGCGCACGCGTTGGACCGACCCATCGATCACGGGGCGTGGGCCGGCGCAAGAATGCGCGATACGCAATCGCGTCTTCGGTAGTCAGTGAGGAGAGCGCCCGACCCCGTTCGACGATCGCCCACAGAATGAGTCGCTCGGCTTCCTTCCGATAGGCGCGTTGCGTCGAGGGTGACTCGTGCAGCGACAACCACGTTTGCACTGCGTCGTAGTCATTGTTCGCGTCGAGCGCGCAGCTTTCTCGCGGTGCTCTGAATACGCCACACGACCCGTCGATTTCGTGCGGCAGTCGCACGTTCTCCCAGGGAACCACAATGGGTGAGCCCGTGGACTTGATCAATGCACGGGCGCGATCGGTGAGCGCCGGGTGGGCGGCAAAGAACGCCTCAATCTGTTTGGCGCTGGCTTGTCCAAGCTTGGGAATGGCTGTCCACCATTGCTTGCGGCGTGGAATGCGAAGCGTCAGATCGGCGAGCGTTGTGATGCCGTGAGCATGAAGTGCGTGCACAGCGCGAGGCAACAGCCAGCGGGCAATGTCGTCAGTGATCGAAGGTATCGCCACAGTTGCGACCCGAAGGGCCTCAATGCCCTTGGCAACAAGCCGTGCGTGCTTGACGCGTTCGGCCGTGCGGTGATCGAAGAGTTTGGCAAGGTCGTCGCGATAGCGGGCGAGGGCACAGCGTACGAGTTGCCGCCGAATCTCACTCAGCACGCCGCGTGCGGATGTGCCGTGGGTGAGCCGATGGGGAAGGTAACGAACGACGGCCTCACGTGTGGGCACACCTTCGTACCAACATCGCAAGGCGGCAAGTGCGTCGTCACTCGGCAAATCGCTAGTATGTCCTAATAAGTGGGGGCAGATCAAAGGTTCATTCGTTTCCATAACCATGAGTTTAGCGCACATAAACATCTATTAGGATAAGGATAGTTATCTTAATAGCACTGAAATAGATCTTTATTCTTCGCAATTTTTTTTGCGCTCACGCAGCTAAAGTCGGTTCTAAATTTCAACTAAAGTCGGTACTACGGCGTTCAGGCAATGAGCGCGCCGTCGTCACTGGAGTAAGAGTGGCTTCTATTGCCCGTCTGGCGGCCCTTGCATAGCTTTGCGGGAACGTGCTGCTCGTTTGGTAGGGTTATTGCGTTGAAAGGTTTCTGGCCATTAAGGGCCAACTTTAGGTGAATACGTTCAGAGAGAACCATGTTTAGTTGACAGCCGGGGACGCGATAGGACCAACTTTACTTGAGATGGTTTTTGGCTCTCTGCCTTTTCCGACGGGCGTTTCCAGCGAACAATGGCTGGATTGCTGTAGGACCATCTTTAGTTGTGCAAGCGACTAAAGTCGGTTCTAAATTTCAAGTAAAGTTGGTACTACGCATTTCAGGCAATGAGTGCGCCGTCGCCACTAGGAGTTAGAGTGGCCTCTATTGCCGGCCTGGCGGGACTCGGAGAGTTTTGCGGGGGACGTGCTGCTTGTTCGGTAGGGTAGCTGCGTTGTAAGGTTTCTGGCTATTAAGTGCCAACTTTAGCTGAAATCGTTCAGAGAGAACCAAGTTTAATTGACGGCTAGTGTTCTGTCCCAGAAATAACTTTACATAGATATTTGTTGTTCTACGATAAAGCCATGACCGACAGGGAGGCGATCATGGGACGCAAGGGAATCGAGATTTCGGTGTCGACGCTGGAGCGGGAGCAATTGCTAACAATGAGTCGCTCGCGTTCTCTGCCTCATTCTTTGGTCCGTCGAGCAAAGATTATTTTGATGGCCGCTGACGGTCATACGAGCCAGGAAATCGCTTTGCGGTGCGAGGTGACCCCACCGGCGATCACGCATTGGAAGAAGCGATTTGTCGCACAGGGGCTTGCCGGTCTGCATGATGAAGCCCGCCCGGGCCGTCCGCGCACACATGACGATGAAGCGGTGGCAGAACTGCTGGCCAGGGTGCTGCACGAGAAGCCGGACGGGGCGACACATTGGAGCGTGCGCTCTGCCGCTACGCAGACAGGGATTTCTAAGAGTTCGGTGGCCCGGTATCTGTCGCTATTCGGCGTACAGCCCCATCGTTCAAAGAGCTTCAAGCTGTCTACCGATCCGTACTTTGTTGAGAAGGTGCGCGACATTGTCGGGCTATACCTAAGCCCTCCGACCCATGCACTCGTGCTGTGCGTCGATGAGAAGACCCAGTGTCAGGCACTGGAGCGTACGCAGCCCGTGCTGCCGATGGGGTTAGGCTATCTCGAAGGGGTAACGCATGACTACATCCGGCACGGGACGACGACCCTATTCGCTGCGCTCAATACGGCAACGGGAGAAGTCATCACCCAATGCAAGTCACGCCATAGGCATCAGGAGTTTCTGGCCTTTCTGAATCACGTCGACCAGGCTGTGCCGACTGATCTCGAGATTCATCTGGTGGTCGACAACTATGCGACGCACAAGCATCCGAAGGTCAAGGCCTGGTTAGCCAAACATCCGCGGTACCGCATGCATTTCACACCCACCTATTCGAGCTGGCTCAATCAGGTGGAGCGCTGGTTTGGACTGGTTACACAACAGGCGATTCGGCGCGGGTCATTCAGAAACGTGCGCCAACTGATTACCAGTATCGAGCGCTATGTTCAGCAGTACAACCAGCACAAGCGAGCGTTTGTGTGGACTGCAACAGCCGATTCCATTCTCAAGAAAGTGGCGAAACTATGTAAAGTTATTTCTGGGACAGAACACTAGGGGAGCCTATAGAACCAACTTTGCTTGAAATGGTTTGTGGCTCTCCGCCTTTTCCGACGTGCGTTTCCAGCGAATAATGGCTGGATTGCTGTAGGACCATCTTTAGTTGTGCAAGCGGCATGTATATTTCGGCGCGTAGGCGCCTTGCCGCATCCTCAGACTACTTGTTCATTGCGACTTCGACTGACGAACCGATGGATGACGGCATACTGGGCAAGTTCGTCAAAAGCGCTTTACTAGCTTCTGGGGCGACAGCGGCCGACATCACCCCGCGAATACTCAGTAACACATACGGTCGAAGGCATATTGCATCCGGCTGTACAAATGAGCAAGTCAGCGCCCGGTTAGGACTGTCGAGCCAGCGGACCGCGGTGCGGTTGCGTCATACGCTTGACTTCTTGAATGACGATGAGAATAGCCAATGGTAATTGGCCTTATGCCAGGAACTGAAGCTTGTGGCTGGTTTCTGCAAGTTGGGTGCCATTGCCCAAGCCTGTCTCGAAAAATTCGCATCAATTCAACGCAGGGTCGAGCATATTTAATATTTACCGATACATGCGGCAACGGATTTTTCCGCTTCAAATTTATCCTTACACCACCGCCGTTTCCGGGGCCCCGAGGACGTATGGTGATTGTTAGGAATTTATTAGGGTAACCGATAAATAATGTAAAGCTAAGCGTGGCAGCTTTGGTCGCTACTAGCGCATGTCTCGGACATCAGGTGGTTCTTTGCATATAGCTCGCAATCGTGGGTCGACCTTATTACAAGCAGCATAAACTAAAACGCGTTAATCAACTTGACAGCTAGTCGACAGGCCCTAAACGATTGCGACTTTGACTATGTCTACCTTCCAATTAGTTCTCTCCGAAATGAAAATTTTATTCAAAGGATAGGCAATTGATCTCATTTTACTAAGAGATCTAATGTGTTATGCTGGAGGCCTCTCAGGTTCTGGTAACCGCCCTCGGAAGGCATCAGAACCATTAGCCGACGTCGTTAAGACGCCGGCTTTTTTTCGCCCTAAGATTGCGGTTCGTCGCGGGATTAGCCGCAGGTAACACCCGCATGGCTTGAGCTATCTGGCAACAAGTCAGTGAGTTGCCTTCGAGCCGGTCGATTGGATTCGATGCTAGAACTAGTCATCATTATTGAGCATGACAGCCCGGATAAGGGCGGAGCGATTCCCCACCCCCAGCTTCTGGAACGACCGGTCGACATGTGTGCGAACCGTTGCGTAGGAGATACCAAGCTTGAACGCGATCTGCTTGTCCAGAAGGCCCTCTACAAGCAGTAATACAACCTGTTTTTCCCTAGGCGTAAGCGTGCCGAGAACGTCTTCGGCTATGAGTGCAGACATCGGTGTAGATATCAAACCTAACCCGGCTTCGACTCGAGCCCTCGATAACGCCGCTGTGAATGCGGGACGGATTAGCTCTGCAATCGCGAGTTCGTGGTCCGAGAAATTGTCTCGCTGCTTCGCCCGCCAGATGCGGAGGTCCCCGATGTTTGTATCGCCATTCCAAGCAAAGACATCCATACCCCAATGCAAGCCATCCCGGCGAAGGAAATCATTAAAGAGCTCTGTGCGGACGAGTTCTTGTTGCGGGATGACGTCAGAAACTCGCACTGCTCGTCGGCAGTTTTGGAGGAGGGGGGTAACGGTATCTCGATATTGGTAGTATTTTTCGTATTCGGATAGGTTATCGTCGGACATGTTTAGCGACACGCGGTTGACAAACTCTCGCTTTGTTCCGTCCCATACGTAAGACCCAAGAAAATCGGCCCGCAACAGCTCAAGCATCCGTACGCCGACTTCCTGGCGCATGATATTTTCGGGGAGCGAATCCGCTAGCACCGTGAAAATGTCGGAGACAAGTGCGGTTTCACGACTTGATAGATACATAGTGGCTCAGCGCTTGTCGCAAATGCATCAGAAAGGAGGGAGATGATACGGTCTAATAGCCGCCTCAGCGTCCAACAGCCTACACATTCCAAAATCAGTATTCAAGTCTGTTCTGCATGTTGCCGTTAAACGTTTGCACGCTTAATAAACCACTGCCTTCACACGGATTTTATGGCGATCATTCCAAATCTGCGGCGCCATGTTGGCGCACCGGCTGCTGCGACCGGTCGAACTACCGCACCATCGAGCTTTGGCTATATCGATAACCTGTTCGACTACGGTGCTTATCTGGAGGGCCTACCGAATGCCCTTGGCACCGCACCCACTGCCAGTCCGCAAACAACAATTGCAATTATCGGAGGTGGAATTGCTGGACTTGTCGCGGCGTATGAACTGCTACGGGCAGGAATTTAAAACGTTGTCATCTATGAGGCTTCTAACCGGATTGGCGGACGCACATGGAGCGCAACTTTTCCTAGCCAACCACCCCAGTATCTGGCCGAACTAGGCGCGATGCGCTTTCCGCCAAGCGAATATAGCCTGTTCCACTATCTTGACCAATTTGACTTTGAAGCGACATCGAGTTTTCCAGACCCAGGTAGCGTGCTGACCACTTTGGGCTATCAGGGGCAGACTTATGTGTGGGAAGCTGGCGCAAAGCACCTGAGATGTTCGAGACGGTAAATGACGGGTGGCATGCCTTCATTGAAAACGGATATGCGCCGACAGTTGCCCCTGCGGTGCTTGCCCCGGTGCTATCACGGGACTGCTTCGAAGTGGGCAAACGGATGCGGCCCAGGCCGCCTGGCAAGCTTATATAAACGCGTTTGGCAGTGACAGCTTCTACACAGCGCTGCGAGAGATTTTCGGCAGCGCCAACCCACCTGGTGGGAAGCAGTGGCGATTTCCAGACGACTACGATCTTTTTGGCGCGCTCGGCGTCGGGTCTGGGGGACTTGGCCCAATGTATCCGGTCGCGTTTTTGGAAATCGTTCGTTTGATAGTCGACGAGCTTGAAACGAATCAGTTGTTTATCCCAGGTGGGATCGAATCGCTAGCACGAGCGTTTTCTGCACAGGTATTCAACGGCCAAACAATTGCCCAATGGGTCGTGACCCGAGCTGTTGCGAAAGTGGCTCGCGCGTCCGACGGCGTTATGTTGACATTGGGAGACGAATCTGAAACGTTTGTGGATCGCGTCATTGTGACGGCAAGCACGCGGGCAATGCAGATTGACATGGCGCTGAGCGCGCCTGGTTCGGTCCTAACGGCCCAGCAATGTTCGGCTATTGACGATGTGCACTTGACGAGCTCGTCCAAAGTATTTGTCATGACCGAGCGGAAATTTTGACTCGACAAACAGCTTCCCGTCAACATACAAACAGACACGATGGTCCGTGGCGTGTACTGCCTCGACTACGCACCAAAAGATCCCAACTCGCCCGGCATCGTCTTGTTGAGTTATGCCTGGGAGGACGACGCGGTTAAGCAGCTCGCGCTTGGCGACAACAAACGGCGTGTGCAGCGCCTCGTAGCTGATCTTGCCCAGACGAACGCCGCTTTCGCGAGTTGTGTCGTTCCGCTCGCAGGCGATTATGAGAACAATGTGCACATTATCGATTGGGATACTGAGCAAGGCTACTACGGGGCGTTCAAGCTAAATTACGCAAACGGAGATGCGCAGACCCAGCAGTTGTTTTTTCAGTTCCAGGGTAGCCGGGCTCCTGCTACAGACCCATTCATCTACCTCGCTGGCGATAGCTGCTCATTTACAGGCGGGTGGGTCGAGGGGGCTCTGCAGACGGGAATCAACGCTGTTTGTGCGACGTTGCGCAGCGTGAGCGGATCCTTGTTTGGGTCGAGCAACCCACTGGACAACATGAACCCGAAGTACTTTTACGGTGGTGTGGAAAAATAGATCTCGCCAATATTTGACCCACGGTTGGAACTTGCCACAAAAAAAGGCCCGCTTAACGCGGGCCTTTGGTCTCTCAAGTTCTGCCGAAGCCCTCGGATAACTTAATTTTGGGGGCGTCCCGCGCACGCCGGTTATTTTTTTCGGTCGCGGTCAAAATGTAGCTGATTTCGTAAGGGCGGGCATCCCCAATAAAGGGGATACGCCGGTAGAATGATTGGGCTACTAGCGACGCAACATATCTACGCAACGACGAAAGCCTGCGCAATCCGCCGCCGCCGAAACGATTGACGCATTTCTTGGAGCCGTGACGGACGCGGTAGTTAATGTAATGGATCCGTGGGGATCGTTCTCAGAATAGTCCGCAGATATCGACTTTGTTAGTGCCGGGCACACGTGGCCAGCAGGAGACTTCTCGCCGGAGGATTCGCTTTGTTTGTGGGGGCCGGAAGTGCCGCCATATTTTATATACAACACGGAGGCCGAAAACCGACCGCAACCATGATTTGAACTTGATTCAAAATTCAAGATGGCGGCTGTATTCCCGCCATGCTAAGCAGTGAAAAGCCGCTGGGATCGGTGCCCAGAATCGTAATTTTTTATCGTCACTACTTAAACAATTATGAGCCTTCGGCCGCCTGGCCCGTCACAGCGCGATCTCTATGTAAAGCTCATCGCCTGTGATGGCCGGCCAGGCCGCCGACGTCGGCTGAATCACCAGTTCATATACTGCAAGGCGGCCGGCCGACCCAGCTCGATGAGATGATTCCAGTCGGCACTGATGCAAACTTCGCGAAGCCTCATTTCGCTTGCGCAAAGGCGCAAACGCTCGTAGCGTCCGACCTGCTTCACAAGATGGCACCGTAACCGTACCTGCTCCCCGCCCCGATGTCCTACCTTGCTGATAAGGCAAACCGAGGAGGCAGATCGGCGAGTCAAAGCAGTCGGCGAGCGCGCGAGATGAGATTCGGCAGGAATGCACACGTTGCTTGAGCTCTGGCAAGCGCGAGCCCGCTGGCCCGTTCGCTTTGCCAAGCGCAGGCTGTGTACCCAAGGCTTCGTTTGGTTTCGGTCGCCTGGCACGCTACGCTTGTGCAAAGCGTATCTGCGCTTGCCAGGGGGACGGTGAAAAGACTATCGCGACCAAGCCGTCGGCGCAGGCACTTCGCACGGTCCCTTTACACCGACGCTTGTGAAATCTCCCGGGCCAACAACCTCAAGATATTCCATATCTTCAGAATAGTCGAATAGGAAGTGCCGGATACCTGGTGCCTGATGCACGCAGTCGCCGACTGAGACCAAGGTCTGCTTGTCCTCATACATGAAACGCGCCCAGCCCTTTAACATCAGCACGATGTGAAACTGGGCTTCATGAATGTGCCAGCCGGTGCCTGCCTCGGGCGCGTTCTTCGCTTTGACGAGTTGGGCAATTACCTTTCCTCCCGTCGCTTGCAAAATACCGAGATCACGGTAAGCGAAGAAGTCGCGCAGGCCGTCGCTACGGAAATGTGTGTCGCCTGGTTTGACGTGAGAGAAGCGAGTCTTGAGTTCTGTGGTCATTGCATGCTCGTGTGCGTTGAAGTGATATTGGCTTTCCCTGAATGTAGTGTAGATTTGTGTCGCAAGCTCAACAATACGCAAAATTGCGTATTCGCTATTACACTCGGGTCACCGACCATAGGACGTTGAAAATCTTGCTGTTGTTTCGAGATGCTAATGATCCTTTCCAACGCCGGCGCACGGGAATACATCTGTTTTTGATGCGAGTCGAAATAAATAGGTGCGACTACGAAACAGTGTAGCAATGCTATATCGTCGATGTCGAGGAGCGGATTCGATCTTGAGACGCGCGAGTCCTGATCCTGGCCTCAACGGCGTTGACGTTTCACCGCAAACCGCATGGGGTCCATTTTCCGATAGGTTTACATAACCAAAAGTCTTCCGTAAAGCGTGGTCACAACGATAGGCAATCCTCCACTCTGATCAGTATTGGCAATAGTGATGCCGTCAACATCCGTCAGCCAATGCTAGGTGCCGGGCGTTCTGAGGCCGTAATTTAATTGGGGAGGCTATCGCCGCCACCGACCACGCGAAGCGCAGCGCGGGCAACGTCTGTCCCTTTTAACTATGCCAGTTCAAACCCACCGGCGTTCTATGTGTCGCCTTACGTTTTTGAGCCACGTCTGTGTAGCCGGATCTATCAAAATAGATCATGCCGTACAGCGACGTTTGCGTGGCCCGCCCATGCCGGCCTCGTTGCTTTCAAATTTCCGTTTAGCCAGTCCTTCAAATAAAGTTTGGAGAAATCTGCGCCCTTGTCGCGAAGTTCTTCTTTGCATCCCAGGCTCGCGAGCGCCATGCGCACCGAATTGTCGATGTAACGGCCAGGCTGATTCACCCCGATCCGTAAGGCCTGAATTCCGTGAGCCGACGCACCTTTCAAGAAATCTGCGGCAACCTCGACATCGTCGAAGTTGAACTGGCCTTGCGTTTTCCCATGCTCAAGGTCACGCGACATAAATTGCGCGACAAGGGAGTCTTCCGCCCAGGCCGCTGTGCGAGTAACAAACCCGGCCCATTTGCGATCGAGCAATGCACGAATGAGGAAAAGCCGGAAGCCGACCGAAAATCGCTGCCATGGCTCGGTTAGTACGTTGTACACCGGCAAAATTTCGGTGGTCATCTGATTGCTCAAATCTTGGCCGATCACAATCAGAACTTCGTCAAGCGAGTTGAAATAATTATAGAAGGTCCCCGCGATACCTTTGCCTCGCTGATCACATCATCGATTACCGGGGTTGCGTTCTCACTGTTTCCGTAGACCCGCATCGTTGCATCAATGAGTCGTGTGCGCATTAGCATGCGCTTTTTCTCCGCGACAACGATTCGGTGGTCACGGGCGGGCTGTTTCAATGCCTCGGCGGGTTTTCGCATTTGGGTTCTTCCTCAAAATGACATTTTATCATAATGACACGGCGTCGCGATAAAGCCCTGTTTGATAAGGGAAAGTACCGCCCTGAGGTTGATTGAGTTCAGACGAGAATGAGTATAGATTGAACGAATTCGTCGGAATGACAAAAGCGTTTATTGGGCGACGAAACCAAAGCGTTATGCGCCGTAGCACATCAACGGCTCGCTTGATACGCCGCTATTCCGCTATGGAACAGCGCTGGGCAGAGGGGCCAGCCCAGCGTTACCTGCTTTAACCGAATAACCATGGAGTCTTGAATGACCGCTCAACTACAAGCTGTGCCACGACAGTCTGAACCTACTTCGGACGAACTTATCGATCGGGCTCGCGCGCTCGGACCGTTGTTGTCACTGAACGCGCTGAAGTCAGAGCAAGATCGTCGGGCGCACCAAGACAACATCGATGCCATCAGCGAGGCCGGGTTGTTCCGCCTGATGGTTCCGAAACGTTTCGGGGGCTACCAACAGTCGCTCCGAACGCATCTGGACGTCACGGCAGCTCTGGCTGAATCGTGCGCTGGTACGGCATGGGTCACGGCACTCACGAATGTGTGTGCATGGTTTGTAGGCCTGTATCCCAAGCGAGCTCAAGAAGACGTATTCGGTGCAAACCCGAACGCTCGCGTAGCGGGCGTATTTACGCCGTCCAAGGACTGCCGCAGGGTGGAAGGAGGCCTCGTTGTATCGGGGAAATGGTTCTGGTCCTCGGGTAGCTTGCATGCTGACTGGGTCACAGTGGGCGTTATGGAGCACGACAAGAATGGCGCTTACGTTGGCCAATATCTTGCGTTGCTGCCACGGTCAGACATTACGATCGATGACACCTGGTTCACAGTCGGAATGCGCGCATCCGGAAGCAACTGCGTGGTGGCAAAGGACGTATTCGTGCCCGACCACCGACTGCTCGATATCCGCGCAGCAGTCGCGAGCGACTATCCGACGGAATTTAAGGACGAAGCCGAATACCGGGGCCCATTCGTGCCTGTCGCTGCGTTGGTTCTGGTTGGAGCGCAACTGGGCATAGGCCGCGCGGCGCTGAAGTACGTCATCGAGAAGGCTTCTCAGCGAAACATTGCCTATACGACTTTCGAAAAGCAGACCTCTTCGGTGATGTTCCAGGCGCAAATTGCAGAGGCGGCGCTGAAGATTGACACGGCCCACCTGCATGCTTACCGTGCCGCCGCAGACATTGACGACGCCGCTCAGCGGGGCGAGAAACTGGACTATTTGACTCGAGCCCGTGTGCGAGCCGATTCGGGTGTCGTAGTCACGAACATCACCGATGCGATCAATATTCTTGTCTCGGCGCACGGCGCTGGCACGTTCGCTGAAGGTAGTCCTCTGCAGCGGATGTGGCGAGACTCGAACACGGCCGCTCGCCATGCCGTCGTTTTACCTGCGGTGGGAATCGAGGTCTACGGAAAGGCGCTTCTGGGCGTGGAAAACACGGTAACTCCACTTGTTTGACGCCCGACCATTCATAGGGATACCGAAATGGAATTAGATAACCGATTGTTCCGCTCGGTAATGGGTTTGTTCGCCACGGGTGTGACGGTCATCACCTATGTTGCCGAGGGAAAACCCGCCGGCATGACGGCTAATGCGTTCATGTCTGTGTCGATGGAGCCGCCGCTTGTGCTTGTCTCAGTAAGGAAGCAGTCCCGGTTCAACGACATTGTCCATTTAGGCGTGCGTTACGGCGTGAACTTCCTCGCTGAGCACCAACAGGCCGTCAGTGCGCATTTCGGCGGCAAGCGTGACGAAACGCTGAACGTGCCGTACACATTCAGTGAAGAGACACCATTGATCGTCGGAAGCCTGGCGCACATCGTCGCTAGAACAACCGCAATTCACGAGGCCGGTGACCACTTGCTTTATGTAGCGCAGATCGAAGGCCTGCAACTAGGCGAGCAACGCAAGCCCTTGGTCTTTTTCAGCGGCAAGTACAAACAAGTCGAGGCGCATGCACCTGCGGCCGGGTGGACGGTCAACAACGATTGTTGGTAATCCCGCACTCGCAGAAGTGCGCGGTGGGTCATTGGAGAAGACGATGAATTTTAAAGTAACGCAATCTCGCACCACTACACGCACACAAGGATCGTTAAACGAACGCGCGCTCAACTTGACGAGGGAGGAGCGATCATTTCCGGATGACATGTGGCCCCGGCGGCGAGCGTTGGTTGCCGGCATGTTGGGCGCTGCAGCTTCGTCATTCGGAGCAACGGGATTCGCGTCAGAGGTTGCATCAGGTGCCGACGCCGCGAAAGAGCCGACCGCGAAAGCGAATACAGGGCGTTTCGACGTGCATGCTCACTACCTGCCCGAGCAGTACCGTGCAGCTCTTGCCGCTGCGGGTCATTCAAAACCGTCCGGCATGCCCGGTATTCCCGCCTGGAGCGTGGAACAAGCTTTGAGAATGATGGATCGCGTGGGGATCGACGTCGCCATTCTTTCCATCTCCGCACCGGGGCTGCATTTTGGTGACGACGCCGCTGCACGCAAGCTTGCCCGGTATGTGAACGACGAAGGTGCGAAGGCGACAAGCTCGCATCCAACACGCTTCGGCATGTTCGCCTCCATGCCACTGCCAGATATCGATGGGTCGCTTGCAGAGATCAGCTACGCGTTCGATACGTTGAATGTCGACGGCGTTGTAGTGGAAAGCAACCACAACGGGATATACCTCGGTGATAGAAAGCTCGATCCTGTCTTCGAGGAGCTCAACCGTCGGCACGCAAAGGTTTTCATCCACCCGACCAACCCGCATTGCCCATGCTGTAGCGATCCCACGGCGCTCCCGCCGATTGGATATCCATTTCCAATGCTCGAATTCATGTTCGAAACCACTCGTGCCGTCTTTAACCTGATTCTCTCGGGCACCCTGGACCGTTTTCCAAATCTGAAAATTATCGTGCCGCATGCAGGCGCTACGATTCCGGTGCTCGCCGACCGGGTCGCAGGATTGGCGCCCGCGCTCGGACTGCCTAGGCCGCTGGACAGTGCACGGTTCTACGAGACGCTTCGCGGTCTGTATTACGACCTTGCCGGCTTTCCTTTGCCACGCCAGATTTTGCCGCTTCTCGAGATCGCTGATCCCAAGCACATCATGTACGGAAGCGACTGGCCGTACACGCCTGAACCATTAGTCGCTGATCTTGCGCAAAAACTGGACGTAACACCTCTGATGTCCGCCGCAATGCATCGTGACTTCATGCGTGACAACGCCCTTGCATTGTTTCCCCGATTTGCTCGGGGCGGAAATCAGTAGCGTACCGCCGAGTGAAACGTCTAAAAACAAAAGAGAAACAGGAGACGCCGTGAAGGCAACAAAAAAATCCGGGATGAACCAATCGTCCAGCAACTACCAGTGCGCTTGTTGCGCAACGCCGAGTTTTGGAAGGAGGCAATTCCTGGCAGCATCAGCAGGTCTCGCTGCATCGGCCGCGCTTCCGGCTCTCGCGCGAGCTGCTGTCCGGCCGCAACGTATGATCGATGTACATCATCATTTTGAACCGAGTTTCAAGAATGTCGATGGCAGTCCGTGGTCGATTCAAATGGCCGTCGATCAACTTGATCGTAACGGCGTAGACACCGCTATCGCGTTCGCAGGGGCCATTCCGGAAACCAACGCCGCGGACGGCCGGGCGAGGGCGCGCAAGACGAACGAGTGGAGCACGCAGTATTGCGTCGATCATCCCGGTCGATTCGGATTGTTCGCCTCAATCCCAATGAACGATGTTGAAGGTTCTTTGAGAGAGATCGAGTATGCGTTCGACGTCCTGAAGGCGGATGGTATCGGTCTGGTGACGAACTACCAGGACGCGTGGCTGGGCGATCCGAAGTTTGAACCGATTTTCGAAGAGCTGAATCGCCGTAAAGCGGTCGTATATGTCCATCCGGCTCAAGCTCCGTGCTGCACGCCCGCGACGCTGACGTACGAAACATCGGGAATAACCGCACCTTGGATCGAATTTCCGACCAACACCGCGAGAACAATTTTGAGTCTGTGGGGATCGCAGACGACAAGACGGCTACCCGACATCAAGTTTATCTTCTGCCACGGCGGCGGCGTCATGCCCATTTTGTTGGGACGCATAGCAGGCTTCTCCGATTGGAAATCGGTCGGCCCAGACCGGTTAAAAGTGCTGTTTCCCGAAGGCATCTACGCCGAGTTCGCGAAGCTTTACTTCGAGTGTGCACAGGCCTACGCACCTGAAGCATTCGATCTCGTTCGTAAGGTCGTGCCGTCTACCCATCTTCTTTTCGGCACGGACTATAGCTATTTCCCCGTCTCCCACGCTGTCGATCAGTTCAAGGCACTTGCGTTGCCAGAAGACCTGCGGCGCAGGATCGCGAGCGGCAATGCGTCCGCAATCTTGCCGCGCTGGCACGCGTGAGTGTGAGCGGACCTTCTCCAACTACTCAATCAAGTCGGAACCTACCATGAAGCTTTTACGATTCGGACCGAAAGGCCAAGAGAAACCAGGCGCGATCGACGCGCATGGTCATATCCGTGACCTGTCGACACTTGTTACAGACTGGACCTCGGAGTGGCTGTCCCCTGAGCGCTTACGCGCGATCAACGCTGTCGACCTTGAGCAATTTCCCTGCGTCGAAGGAACGCCTCGTGTGGGCATTCCCGTCGCCGGCGTTCGGCAGTTCATCGCGATTGGCCTCAACTATCGCAAGCATGCTGAAGAGGCGGGCATGGAGATCCCGACGGAACCCGTCGTTTTTATGAAAGCGATTACCTCCTTGTGCGGCCCTAACGACGACACAGTCTTGCCCGAAGACGCGCTTCAGGGCGACTGGGAGGTGGAACTAGGCATCGTCATCGGCTCGGTGGCCCGGCGCGTCAGTACAGACACGGCAATCGAGCATGTGGCGGGCTACTGTCTGGCCAACGATGTTTCGGAGCGGCATTGGCAGACAAAGCGCAACGGGCAGTGGGGAAAAGGCAAAAGCTTCGATACATTCGGACCGGTTGGTCCGTGGCTTGTCACACGCGACGAAATGCCAGCTCCGCAGACGCTCAATATGGAGCTTTCGGTCAACGGCGATATCAGACAGAAAAGCAATACCGCAGACATGATCTTCTCCGTCGTTGAAATAGTGTCTTATCTGAGCCAGTTCATGACCTTGCTTCCGGGGGACATCATCATTACCGGCACCCCATCAGGTGTGGGCTTGGGGATGAAGCCACCGCAGTTTCTCAAACGGGGTGACACAGTCAAGCTAAGTATCGATGGGCTCGGGACGCAACAGCAATTTATCGTCTAAGAAACACCGTATGCCTCTCCAAAAATGCGGAGTGGCTATCGACTGATAATAATCAGGAATACAAAATGAAAATCGAAAATGGATCTCCTCATCCGGCTGTCCACTCGATCCACGAGTTTGTATTCGGCGTTCCCGATTTAGGTGAGGCGGAGAACTTTTTCAGGTCGTTCGGTCTGGACGTGCGGCGGGAATTATCTGGACTGAGCTTATATACCTTCGGCCATGAGCATAGATGGGGGCGAGTCCTAGAGGGCGAACGCAAGCGCCTCTTGTGGTTGACGCTCGGCGTATTTGCCCACGATCGAGAAGCGTTTGAGGAGAGGCTCACGTTGATGAATATTGCCCGTATAGCACCGCCTCACGGCGCCAGTACGGAAGGGATCTGGATCATCGACCCGCAAGGTATCCCGCTCCAGCTGATCGTTGCCGAAAAGACCTCGCCGCAGGTAAAGTCGGCGCGCATCTTTCCACCCGAGTCAAGTGAGTCGGGCAGGGCGCCGTGCCGCAGTGAGGTCACACAAGTGAAGCCGAATCGCTTGTCCCACATACTGCTTTTCACAAGTGACGTAGACCAATCCAGACGCTTTTATTCCGACGTGCTCGGTCTCAGGTTGTCCGACCATTCTGGTTCGATCATCGCATTTATGCATGGCCCTCATGGAAGCGACCACCATCTGATCGCGTTTGCCAAGTCCGATGGGCCGGGATTGCATCATACGAGTTGGGACGTCTCATCGATCGACGATGTTGCGCTTGGCAGTGAGCAAATGGCGCGCGCCGGATACTGTCAAGGATGGGGGTTGGGTCGTCACGTTCTTGGGTCGAACTATTTCCGCTACGTCCGTGATCCGTGGGGCAGTTACGCGGAATACTCGTTCGATATCGACTTTATACCGGCTGGCGTCGACTGGCCTGCTGCCGATTACCTCCCCGAGGATTCGCTTTACGTCTGGGGACCGGCCGTCCCTGAAGATTTCGTGACTAATTTTGAAGGAGATTCAGTATGAGGTGGCGGGCGAAAAGACTTTCAATTGCGCTGCTCTCAATCTCATTCGTTGGCGGCCTGATTGTGGCGTGTGGTCACGGTAGCGACGGGATCTTCGACGTAACACAGGGGACCGTCATTCAAAACACGACCGTCGTTAACACTCGTGACGGGACCCTAAACAATGGGCAAGCAGTGGTCATTGACGGAGGAAAAATTACCAGGATCGCGCCGACCGCGAATGTTCGTGTGAGTGGAAGTGCTACGGCGGTTGATGGGACGGGAAAATTTCTGGTGCCTGGGTTCCTCGACATGCATGCCCATGCGATGGTGCATGTTGACGAGAATCCCAGCTATTTTCCGTTGATGGTCGCCAATGGAATTACGGGCTTTCGGGAAATGGGCGCATTTCCTGGTCAGTTCCCTGACATGGTCTCCCGTGCGCAGCAACTAAACGCAAACAGCGCTGCGGGCCGCATCGACGCGCCGGAAGTTTTATTGATACCGAGCGACATATTTAACGGTACCAATACCGCAGCAAGTGCTGTCCAAGGCGTGGACCAACAGAAGGCGCTTGGCGTGGATTTCATCAAGGTGATCAGCGCAAACCGCGACGCGATGTTGGCGTTCCTGGGTGAATCAAAGCGCTTAGGGCTGCCATTGGCCGGCCATCTCACGCCAGCTGTCAGTGCAAGCGAGTCGTCCCAACTGGGATGGAAATCTATCGAGCATCTTGGCTCCGGAATCGGAATCCTCCTGGATTGCACGACAAACGAAGTTGCAATGCGGCAAACCATGGTCGCCGCTGCGGGGTTAAGTGCGCCAGCGTATGCGTCTGATACCGCTACGCTGCAGGAATTGTTGGCCACTTACAGTAACGAGAAGTGCCTGAACTTGGCAACAACCTTCGTCCAGAACGGGACTTGGAATGTGCCCACTCTTCGCCGCGTGAAAGCACTCGAAACAACGGATGATCCGGCGTTTCAAACCGACCCCGATCTGGCTTACGTTGACAAGATCCGGCTTGCGACCTGGATGCAGTTAGAGCGGACGTTTGCCAACCTTACGCCGTCTAACAAGGCTGCGCTTCGGCAGACTTATGCGTTGCAGCAATCTGTCACCAAGATGCTAAAGCAAAGCGGCGTCAAGATGTTGACGGTCTCCGACTCGGGCGTTGCATCAGTTTGGGTGGTTCCGGGGTTCGGACTGCATGACGAGTTTCATGAGCTTGCGACAGCTGGACTCTCACCGTTGGAAATTCTTCAGATGACCACACTGAACGGCGCTGAGTTTCTCAACCGAGAAGAATCGATGGGCACTGTCGAAACAGGTAAGAACGCTGACCTCGTTTTGTTGGAAGGCAATCCAATCGAGGACGCAGCCAACCTCGACAGGATCTCCGCGGTTCTACTAAAGGGTCGATATCTTGATAAGGCGGTGCTCGCCAAGATGAAAAGCGATGTAGCAACAGCCTACAAGGCGTCAACCACACCCGTCACTGCCGCGGCCATTAAAGCGAGCCTGGACGCCGAATAAACACAAGTAGTAGTACCCACAAAAAAACCAGTTAGGTTTAGGAGACGAAATGAAAAAGGACATCTGCCTCGCGCTAGCGCTTCTCTGCGCTGCATCAGGGACATATGCGCAACCGAGTGTCGTGTTATATGGAATTATCGACGAGTCGTTAGCGTACTCTTCTAGCGAAGCGGCTTCCGCAACAGCACGTGGACAAAGAAACTTCAAGGCACTAACTGGTGAACTTAGTGGGAATCGTTGGGGCCTACGCGGAGCCGAAGATCTGGGCGGCGGCCTTACTGCGATTTTCACGCTCGAAAACGGCTTCCAGGGAACCACTGGAAAACTCGCGCAAGGCGGCCTTTTGTTCGGACGGCAGGCTTTTGTCGGTCTTTCAAGCGCCCGTCTGGGTACCTTCACAATGGGTCGGCTGTACGACTTCGGTTACGAATTTCTCGGCTCGTTCCTGGCATGGACCCAGTTCATGGGGACTTTCGGCGCCCACGTTGGCGACAACGATAACCTGTATCAGACGATACGGAGCAACAACTCGGTCAAATATCAGTCACCGACGCTTCACGGGATTACACTCGGCATACTTTATGGGTTTAGCAACCAAGCGTCTGGAAACAACGGCGCCGGCTTCGCAAATAATCGGGACTACAATGTCGCCGTCTCTTACGATGGCGGCTCGTTCAAGGCAGGCGTGAGCTACATGCGGTTAGACGATCCGTCGTCCACAAATAACACAAATCCCAACGGCACGATCGCTGCGAATCAGTACACCCTCGGCGCTTCCAGCATTTTCTACAATACCTCGCCCGTTACGCGACAAAGCATCATTGCAGTGGGCGGCACTTATGCGTTCTCGTTCTTGACCCTATCGGCCGTCTTCAGCGATTCGACTCTTGACTATCGCGACGGTACCCGGCTCCGACTGGACAACTATGAAATCAACGCGAAAAAGCTGATCACGCCCGCGTGGCTTGTTGGCGCGGGTTATACGTACACTGCTGGCTTAGCGCAAGGCGGGATGAGCATTAAGCCATTTGCGACAGGCAATCATCCTGCCTGGCAGCAGATCAATCTCGGGACCGAATATTTTCTGTCAAAGCGAACGACTCTGCATCTCGCTACCGTACTCCAGTTTGCAACACGTGACGCATCTCTTGCGGCGATTAGTTTTAACGGGGCAGTAAGTGGTAACGACTCTTATAAGCAGATTGCGGTTGTTGCTGGCATCAAGCATACATTTTAGCGTTTTGGACCTGCTGTGCTTGGTACACCATATTATTCGGCGCCTAGCGGTAGCATGTTGTCCAGCATGCAGGTGGGGACATGTATGCCGGTGGTCGTCGTGGCGCGCCGGATTGGGCCTGGTTAGTGATGTTGCGCATCTGTCGTACACTGCTAACCGGATCGATGCTGATTCGCGGCTTGCGAGCGGCGACTCACTAACCGGCATAGGCAAATTTTAGCGCAGCCTCGATGGGAATGCGGAAGTTCTGCTGTTGAATTGAGCACGTTGTAATTTGGGTGCAGGCGTTTCGGTGGGGCTTGGATGGGGCGCAGCCACCGTTTCTCCCTAATACCTTCAGGAGTATTCAAGATCCACTCAAGAGACGTTCGAAACGATGAGCCGACATCGCCTACGACATCGAAGGTCAGGGCCTGCTATTAAAGCTTGTCGCAGGCGGAAACTGCGACAGTAGAATGTTCAGGAGACTGCCCGCACAAGTTGCCGAACTATGCCATTGTTGAATATGGCAGACGGTCAAACGCACGCAGCACGGGCGATATCAACGGCGAGCTTGACATGGAGCAGATCGGGGGCGACGCCGCTTCTGTCATCAGAGACTTGAAACACGGTGTCGCTGATGTGTTCGGCCCCGCATATGTAATAGCCGGTAATCCTCGTGCCGGTGTGGACTGCGGGGCATCCGCTCTACCTCATGCTAAGAAAATCCAGAGCACTTTGATGTCGTACTAAAGGGATTGACCCAGGCTTATATTGCCCAGGACCGGGTTACCGACTTACCCCGTGCTAAGGATTGGAAATCATCTAGCGGACCACCTCCCGCGCCCTGCCGGGCGACGGGGTTAAAGTCATCTCGTTATACACAAGTGTCATAGCCGTCGCGCAAGATCTGGATAGTGATCACAGCATCCATGACTCGCTGCATGCCAATCCATAGCGTCTTCGCGCCTGGTTCGCCGTCGCTCTTGCGCCCAAGAAATCCGCCCAGTGGGCCGACCATCCGTATCATCTGGTTGAGCGTCGGCGGTTTTTTGGGACGCGCTTTCTTGCAGAGCACATGGGCGCCGTGTATCTCGTCAGCCGCAAAGAACAGCGACGCGTTCAACTCCGGACAGGTTCTGCCCACACGCATGAGCCGCGCGATACGCCACGATACGACCATGTACAGCACGAGCGCCTTTTCCACCCGCTCCATCTGTGAGAGTTGCAGTGCCTCGACACCGCAGGCGTTCTTCAGGACGTTGAAGAACATTTCTATTTCCCACCTCGCGCGGTACCAGTCAACGAGTTCGATGAGGGCATGCGCATCACCTGCTTCCCGGTTGGTCACAAGACGCCAGATAACAGGCTTCACACCCGCTGGCACATCCACTTCATACGCCTCGACGCAGGTTAGCTTGACACCGGCACGCCCGGGCAGCGTGACGCGCTGGCTACGCAGTTCCTGCCTCACTTCACGCGCCTTCTGGCCGTTACGCCCGGGCAGCACGAAGCTGATGTGGCCGAGTACCTTGCTGGCGTGCACCGTCTCCCACAAACTTGCTTCGCCCTTGAGCGCGCGATTGTGTTGCGAGCGCATCAGCCAGTCCGCCGGTTCACCCAGTTCCTGCGCACGCTGCATGAGCGCGGCGATGTCGCCTTCACGATCGGCCACATACACCAGCCGCGTGTCAGGCAGGGCCCGTGCCTGTTCGGCCACGATCTCATAGCTTTCGATCCACCGCGCACTTTCCTTAACGCCCCCACGCTTGCCGTTTGCATCGCGTGGTTCGCGCGCCTATATCCATGCGTTCATCACACCCAGCGGCTCCCGATCTGGTGTCACCGCATAGGTCGCGGGAAGATACATGCCCACCTGTGCTTCATAGCAGAGCGGGCCAGCCCCTTCGATATCCTGACCGTTAAAGTTCAGCTCTGTCGTATCGGCAATGCACAGCACCACCGGCAACTGCCCCATGCGTGCCGTGGTACGGTCCCAATGCGGCTGCATCATGTCGCGCCAGTCGATGTGCTCATTGCCCAAAAAGCGATATGCAGCGATCGTCTCTGACCAGCCTTCGCACGCGCCCGGAATGCTAGCCGTGGGCCGGCTGGCGAACCGTTTGACCAGCTCCTTCGCGCGCCGGTCTCGCCGTGGATCACCCAGATCCAGCGTCTCAAATTCCTCGTCCACCCATGCTCCTGCGTCGTCTCGGATCTTCATGCTGAAAATCCGAGAGTAAACGCGAAATCCGCACAGTTAACAACCCCCTTGCGGCTACTTTTTTACTCCCCCATCGTTGCCACAAGTGTCGGGTTGTGTATAAAGAGATGGGTTAAAGTGAGTTTGCCAAAACGGCTTTAACCGGTAGGAGGTCATCATGAACTATAGCGGCATTGACCTGCATTTGAATAACAGCGTGGTGAGCGTGATTGACGAATCGGACCGCGTGGGCGCCGAAAAGCGATTGCCGAAAGACCTGGCAAAGATTCTGGCGTTCCTAGCCCCGTGGCGAGCCGAGCTGGCAGGCGTCGTGGTCGAATCCACGTACAACTGGTACTGGCTTGTCGACGGCCTGCAGGCGGGCGGCTTCACGGTTCATCTGGCCAACACCACCGCGATCAAGAAATACGACGGGCTCAAGCACAGCGGTGACGAGACCGACGCGCGCTACCTGGCCCATCTGCTGCGCCTGGGCATCCTTCCTACCGGCACCATCCTGCCGGCGAAGCACCGTGAGCTGTGCGACATGGCTCGCAAGCGCATGCAACTAGTGCGCAGCCGCACCACCCATATCCTCGCCGTCGAGAACACAACGGCACGTCAGTTCGGCACGCGAATCACGAGCAATCAGGTCAAACAATTGGACGAGGACGCTGTCGACCAACTGCATCTGCCTAAGGACGTAGCGCTTGCGGTTCGCGCGAACGTCGCGGTCATCACAACGCTTTCCGCGCAGATCGCGATTGTGGAAAAGCGGCTTCAGGAAAAGGTAGCGCCACATGCGGACTTCGCACTCTGACCACAGTGCCCGGCATTGGCCAAACCCTTGCCACCGTGATCGTGCTGGAAACTGGGTCCATCCAACGTTTCGCCAGCGCCGGCAACTTCGCCTCCTACGCGCGGTGCGTGGACAGTCAGCGCATGAGCAACGGCAAGAAGAAGGGCGAAGGCAATACCAGGAACGGAAATTCATACCTAAGCTGGGCATTCATCGAGGCAGCCAACTTCTCGATGCACTTTAGCACGGAAGCCCGGCAGTCCACGAGCGTAAGAAAAGCAAGACCAATCCGGTAGCCATGGAGTGGATGAAGCCGGCAAAGCCGTATTGATCAAACCGCGCGTCTAACGCGATCAACTGCTCGCGCTGATCGCCCAGTTGCCGCCCTGTCTCATCGGCATGGAAGCATGCTCGGGTGCACATCACTGGGCGCGGATGTTTCAGCAGTACGGTCACACGGTGAAGCTGATGGCGCCGAAACTCGTGGCGCCGTACCGGATGTCGGGCAAGCGTGGCAAGAACGACGCAGCCGATGCCGCGGCAATCTGTAAGGCAGTGACGCGCCCCAACATGCGTTTCGTGCCACTTAAGGATGAACCAGCAGGCTACGCTCTGCCTGCATCGAACGCGTCAGGGTTTCGTCGAGGAACGGACCGCGATCTACAACCGGATACGTGGCCTGCTCTCAGAATTCGGCGTGGTGTTGTCACAGAGCCCGGAACGCCTCCGAAGAGAGCTCCCGACCTATCTGGACGCTTTGCCCGGCTGGGTCCGGCGCTGTATCAGTGATCTGCTCGAGCACGCCAGCAACATCAAAGCCCGGCTCGCCGAATACGATGGTGCAATCAGCGGAATCGCCCGAGACGATGAGCGCAGCCGACACCTTGTGCATCTCCGCGGCATTGGCCCGACCACCGCAAGCGCTTTGCTTGCGAGTCTCGGCGCCGGACACGATTTCAGAAATGGCCGCCTGGTGGCCGCCTGGTGGCCGCATGGATAGGTCTCACGCCAAGCCAGTACAGCAGCGGAGGGAAGGAACGGCTGGGCGGCATCACGAAGACGGGATGCGTACCTACGAAATCTGCTGATACTCGGAGCTCGCTCGGTGATGGCGAGTCTGGGCGACAAGCAGGACCGTTTCAGCCGCTAGGTGAGAAGTCTCGTCGAGCGTCGCGGCTACTGGCGGGCGGCTGTCGCCATCGCCGCGAAGAATGCGCGCATGGCGTGGGCGACTCTCAATTAGAGTTACTGTCAAATCTGGTGTTTGCGAGGCTCGGCATGATCAGGCGGCAAGCGGTTGCTGAGCCGGTGTGCTGTCGGTCACCGGTAGTCCGTCTTTGAAAGGAACGCCTTGGAGCAGTGAGGCGACTTTTTCGGGCGCACGAATGCGCCGCCACGATTTTTCCGCCGACTCGATCAGCTTGAATGCGAGGCCCAGGAAGGTCGCCCGCGAGACGCAATTGCGCGTGCGGGTTGTTCGATGCCGAACTGTGGCGAAGGTCGACTCAATGGGATTAGTCGTTCGCAAGTGCTGCCAGTGTTCGGCAGGAAAGTCATAGAAGGCAAGCAACTCATCACTGTCTTTTGTGAGTTTCTCCGTCGCCTTCGGATACTTGGCCGAATAAGCGTCAATGAAGCGGTTGAAGGCCGCGCGCGCTTCTTCGCGTGTGGCGGCTTGCCAGATCTCCTGCAGGCCAGCTTTGGCCCGACCATGCTGCGATTTGGGCAAAGCGTTGAGAATGTTTCCAGTCTTGTGAAACCAGCAACGCTGGTGCCGCGTTTTCGGAAACACTTCGGCCAATGCTGCCCACAGCCCCATTGCCCCATCGCCGGCCGCGAGCAGCGGACCGCTTTGTAGGCCTCGCGCTTTCAGATCCAGCAAGAGCTCGCACCAGGCGTCCTTCGACTCGCGGAACCCGTCGCCGATCGCGACGCGTTCTTTCGTTCCGTCCGGCTTCACGCCGATGATGACCAACAAGCACTGGCCATCCGAATCGTCGCTGCGCAACCCCGTGTGGATGCCATCGGCCCACCAATAGACCCAGCGGGCGTCTGACAGATCACGCTGATTCCACAGGATGTGCTCGTCGGCCCACTGAGCCTTTAGACGGCTGACCACGTTGGGCGAAAGACCGTTGGCCTCTTCGCCCAGCAGCACGCTCAGCGCTTCTCCCATGTCGCCGGTCGAGACGCCACGTAGATACAGCCAGGGCAACGCCGCTGACACGCGGGGTGACTTCCGAATGTAGGGCGGCACGATGTTCGAATTGAACTTCACGCCCGAGCCCGAGCGATCGCGAACTTTCGGCACCTTCACGGTGACCGGGCCGATTGCTGTGACGACCTCGCGCTCAGGCAGGTAGCCATTGCGAATCACAGTCCGTCTTCCATCAAGGGTCTTCACGTTGTCGTATCTTTCTAGCAATGCCGCCAATTCTGCCTCGATCGCTTGCTGGACAATCTGCCGCGCGCCCTGTTGAATCAAATCGTCAAGCCCACTGGGCCGTGCTTCCGATTTACCCGCGCTTGTTTCTTCTGTAAGCTTCTTCATTGGTGGTGGATCTCGGTTTGGCTGGTTGTTACTCTAGACAAGCAACATTCTCAGCTAAACCGCCACCGCCTTCAAATCCCTGCCTCACCCCGAACACCACTTTCGACCATAACTCTCTCAATTACGGCGAAGCCTTCAAATACGTATTGGCGACCACATGAACGAACACTACGCCCGATAGGCAAGCAGCCCGATGCATCAGAGCAACCACGAGGGAGTTGACGATTACTTTGCACTGCCAGCGGTGATGTGAAGCGGGTTGGACCCGCGCAAGGTGTGCCTGTCAGAAGAACGGGGATTACTATCCCGTCCAAAGAATGAGGTCCTTGCGCGCGTCTTTCATCAGGGTCCGGGCCAGCAGCCCAATATGACCGCTTGTAGTACAGCAGTCCTTCACCTCATGCAAGCCGAATGGCTTTGCAACATGTATGCACGCCGAGCTTCGATTTAGCTTGTGCTCAACGGGGATGCCCTTGTAGTTCTTCTGGGGGTGGCAAAGCCACCAGGGCGATAGGCAACCGACGTACGCCATTCGCTTGAGCCTGATGGGTGTCTGGCGCGATCCGTCGCAGCCATGAATCGAAGAAACGGGTGTGCTCGGCTACTGCATTCGGTCGTTTAATAAGAATCGGCTGCTCGCGCAGTCGAGGATTTTGTTTGCTCACTTGACACCAGGACCGCTGATGGGTGTCGACGATATCGCTTGTAGCAGAATGATCGTTCTGATAGTCTGACGGTATGCCTCGTTCACGCACACTCGCCAAAGACGCAATAGTCGCCGCCGCCATGGAGCATTTTTGGCACTATGGATTCGCTGGCGCTTCCATGGCGGATCTTGTGGACGCAACTGGCGCAAGTCGAGCAGCGATCTACAGCGAATTTGGCGGGAAAGATCAACTGTTTATCGCTTGCTTAGACGCGTACAGGGAGAAGATCGTTAATCCCGCCTTTGCGAGGGTTGAAGCTGAGGGAGCAATGCTAAACGCAGTTCGTACGTATTTCGAGGCGCAGATTTCACGCGGGGTAGCGAAAGGTTTGCCTGGGTCGGGATGTTTATTTGCAAACACGATGATTGAACTTGCGCCGCACGATCACCTAGCAATGGCGAAGGTTCGCGAACACAACGCCCGGCTTACCGCTGGCTTTTATCAGGTTCTGGCAAACGAAAACGCTGCTGAGGCACGACTTAGCAGCAGTGAAATCCACGCGCTCGCCGTGACCATGACGACTTCGACCCAAGGACTCTGGTCTCTCTCGCGAACGGTAGACGATGCAGCGGTATTGCATCGAATCGTTCATACACTTATCAGTTTGGTAACTGACAGGGTTAGTAAATGATGGATCAATTTCCGAAAGAAAAACGTTTCGCGACCATTCACGGAAAGCGAATGGCCTACATCGAGCATGGCGAGGGCGACCCCATCGTTTTCCTCCATGGTAATCCGACGTCGTCTTATTTGTGGCGCAATATCATGCCCTATCTTCAAGGGCGGGGAAAGTTGATCGCTCCCGATCTCATTGGCATGGGTGATTCGGATAAGCTAGAAGAGAGTGGCCCGGATCGTTACTCCTATGTCGAACACCGTCATTTTCTGTTCGCCTTACTTGAGTCGCTTAATGTAAGGGAGAAAGTAACGCTCATCTTGCACGACTGGGGTTCGGCGCTCGGATTTCATTGGGCGCACCAACACGCGTCGGCAATGAAAGGCATCGCATTTATGGAGGCTATTGTCGGACCATTTCCAACCTGGGACGACTTTCCAGAAAACGGAAGAACTCTTTTTCAACGTTTCAGATCTGACGCCGGCGACGACATGATTCTCAACGAGAACACGTTCATCGACGTGGTTCTCCGCAATTCGGTCCTGCGGGGGCTTACTGATGCAGAAATGACCGAGTATCGGCGGCCTTATCTGATGCCAGGCGAAGACCGTCGCACGATGTTGAGTTGGCCGCGGCAGCTACCGATTGAGGGGTCGCCTGCGGACGTTGTCTCTATTGTGAAAGAATACGGAACTTGGCTCGCGAGTTCAAAAGTGCCAAAGTTGTTCGTTAACGCCGAGCCGGGTGCCATGCTAACCGGTGCGTTGCGAGACTTCGTTCGAACGTGGCCATGTCTTTCCGAATTCACAGTCGCAGGTGTGCACTATGTTCAGGAAGACTCGCCGGACGAAATCGGAAATGGCATCGCGCATTGGCTTGATAAGATTGACACTAGCATTTCGTAGTCCATTCGCTTCCCACAGCGGTCATTGATAATTGGTGCGACATCGTAAATTATTTATCGGACCGCGATACTCTCAACCAGACGGTCGATTTTCTTGAAGAATTTACCGTGGGACGGTGGTCAGTTTCTCGTGGTTTGTCTGTCGAAGAACCATGCCCTCGTTAGTAATAAGCAATCTCGGACTGCCGATCGCTCAAAGAGAGTTGCGACCCTCGTGGCGCTGAACCTTTCAGTTTCAATGATTTTGAATGATCAAGGTTGAGTATTCCGCAGCGTGCTTATCCGAGGAAGGGGAGATCAATGCCTGCAGTGTTAATACATGGAGTACCCGACACGTTTCGGGTTTGGGGATCGGTACGAGCTTGCCTTTCGCGTAAAGACGTGTTTGCACTGTCACTCCCCGGTTTTGGTAGTCCACTTCCAAGAAACTTCTCAGCAACAAAAGAGGAGTACATTTCATGGATCGTTGGCCAACTGGAACGGTTCGTAGAACCTGTCGATCTCGTCGGACATGATTGGGGCTGTATGTTCGCAATGCGGATTGCATCGTTGCGACCTGATCTTATTCGATCGTGGGCAGCTGGCGGTGGACCTTTAAGCATCGGTTATGAATGGCATCCGCTTGCAAAAATTTGGCAAACGCCAGAAGAAGGTGAAGAGTGGATGAGGGCACAATGCGTTTCTGTTCTTCCCGATATCTTGGCGAAATCAGGGCTTTCAAGGGATAACGCTAAAGCAACGGTGAGCCACATCGATCACACGATGCAATCCTGCATTCTAAATCTTTACCGTTCCGCGAGACGTGTCGGCGAGGAGTGGCAGCCTGGTCTTGCAAATGTTACCGCGCCTGGCTTAGTGTTCTGGGGTGAGAGCGACTCCGCTTGTCCTGTCCGCTTTTCCGACGAGCTTGTAGCCAATACCGGGGCGCGTAGGATGCTAAAAGTGGATTCCGAGCACTGGACAATTTTAGAGAGAAGCGAGGAAGTGGCGCATGCGTTGGAAGATCACTGGGCTGCGGCTGCATCTACAGCAATTGATAATGGAGAGAAATGACTATGAATGGAATTGAACTTGATCCGAAAAGAGTGTTGGTTGCGGAGTCGCAAGTCCCAAGCGGCAAGCCCGTGACGATGATTAATCTCGTCCAGTTCAACGATCATGCGCAGTACGGCGACACTTTCGAAAAGCCGTGCTCTGGGATGGAAGCATACCTGCAACGATACGCGCCCATTTTTAATGAAGTAGCAGCATTGGAACAGATTGAAGGTATAGAGATAGTGTACCTAGGCAATGTTGCTTCGACGATCCTCGGAACCATTGATCCAATATGGGATGCCGTGGCGTTGGTACGCTATCCTACATTCAAAGCGTTCCGCAAGATAATCGAGAGTCCTCTATATCGGGAGAGAGCGGAAAAACATCGGAAAGCTGCGCTCAAAGCATGGGAATTCATCGCTACTTACCAGCCTTAAGCGAGACTCTTGATTGCTAATGCGTTTATACGCATCGCAACCCGTCGTCGACTCAACAAAGATTGCTTATAGCGACGCTCGCCCTCGATCGGCCTTGATGAGACAGGAGTATCTGCTATCAAACCCAATCTATTCTCCTAAGTAGACTGTTTAAATCATACGCTCTCCGGGCGACCAGCTTCCGCTAGCCAGGAAAGTTCAATAAGCTTAGCCCGTAAGCTCATAATTTCCTGATCATCTTGCTGTGCGTCTGAAGCCAGTGCCATCTCGGCGCTGAGAAAGAAAGAGGACCATGACCTCGGTGCGCTCGCCGCCAGTTCTAATAGCAAGCATTGAATGATCGTTGTTGCGTTATGGGGCAATGCATCGCCAAGTAATGAGTCTCGCACTTTAAAGAACTAATTCGGGTGACCGCCGGGGGGCGTTCGCGCGCTGCGGTGATCGCTCGCTCTATCAGTCAGCAACGGAAGCTTCGTTGATTTCATGCCTGCGCATAGCGGCGGTAACGAATCCATTTCGCTTCATCCGGCCAATGAAGCCGCCAAGCAACAACGCTGCTTGGGGGCCGCGTGACTTTGCAATCCCCATTGCTTGCCGAATGGTCATGAACTTTTCGTCGAGAAGACGCAATCCGCCCAGACGGTCGGCATCAGCTTTCAGTTGCTGCTTCACTCCTGCTGCAACGTCGAGCCCTTCACGAAGGAAAGTGTTCACGACTTCCGGGGACGTTGAACCACGAACGATTTCAGCCCGCTTGAGTTCTCGCGTCAGGAAAAGGTCATACGCGCTACCGGCGCCAACAGCCACGCGAATGCCGGGTTTATCGACGTCGGTCGTAGTCCGGATTAGTGAATCCGTACGGACGAGATAATTCCCTTCGATAAGAATGTAAGGTGCGGTGAATGAGATTTCTTCGCCCCGCTTCGTGTCGATGGCGAAGAATCCGACGTCGGCGTCACCAGCGGCGACGGCGGTGACGGCATCCCCCGCAGCATCGAAGCTCACGAGTTCCAAAGGAAGCGCCAGTGCGCTCGCCAGTTCGTTTGCCAAGTCGACAGAGATGCCTTTTGGCTTCCCCCAGCGTCCTTTGTCGCGAGAATTGGATTTCCAAAGTTGATGGATATGCGCAGCACACCCGACGGCGCGAACGCTTCCCTTATTGCCAGTTCTGCAGCCATAACAGCCTTCGTCCGTCGTTAGTTACTGTTCGAGAACCGACGAAGGAACGAGCACTGAACCCTCCATCAGACGGCGTGCGCTTCGGCTCATGACGGCCTTTGTCACCGTCCAGATGCCACCCTTCTGTTCAGCCTCGGCACCGACGGCAAGGCTACCCGATGGGTGGCCGAATCGCACTGCGCCAGTCGATTCGGGAACCAAGCGATTGACAAGCGTACCTGGAATTGCGGCGGCAACAGCGATAGCTACTGCGCCCGTTCCCGTCATCGCATGGTGGAGCTTGCCCATTGAGAAGATCCGAGCATTGATATCGAGGGTTGCCGGGTCAATTTGCTTACCGCTCGAGGCTAAGTAGCCGGCCGGTTTCGCGACGAAAGCCAATTTCGGCGTATGCGGGCGCAACTGTGTTGCTTCGTCGGCGGACTTTGACAGCCCCATTTGGACGGCCGCATGCGCACGAATCGCTTCTACCCGTTTTAGCAGTTCGGTATTGCTATTGATGTCGCGCTGTAATTCGTTCCCTTTCAAGCCGAGCGTCGCAGCGTCAACGAAAACGGCTGGATTACCTGCATTAATCATCGTCAATTCAACTGGGCCAACCCCGGGACGTCGAGCACGTCTACGGCATTCCCAGTAGGGAACATGCGGCTGCCGTCTTTTTCACCGTCACCGCTAGGGTCGAAAAACTCTATCTTGATTTCAGCCGCCGGGAAGGTCACACCATCAAGTTCGAAGTCGCCGTCTTCAACGACTTCGCCATTCTTCATTGGCACGTGAGCAATGATTTTTGCGCTGATGTTGGCCTGCCAGATTCGGACCGTCGCTATACCGTCGCGAGGGGCATCAACAAGCCCTTGCGAGATGGCGAATGGGCCAACAGCCGAGGTAAGGTTACCGCAGTTGCCGGACCAATCAATCATCGTCTTTTCAATGGCGACCTGTCCGAAGCGGTAATCGACATCGCAATCCGCGCGAGAAGACGGCTCGACGAGTACTACTTTACTCGTACTGGATGTTGCGCCACCCATGCCGTCAATTTGCTGACCATACGGGTCGGGACTACCGATTACGCGCATCAGTATTCGGTCTCGCACAGCTGCGTCTCTCGGTAGCCAGTCGTTGTGGAAAAAAACGCCTTTGCTCGTGCCGCCGCGCATGTACACGGCTTGAATCTTCGACTGCGCCAAGATTTTCTCCCTGGAAGTGAAGTCCCGAGACAAGTGGGATAGTGCGTTTATTTAACAACAAACGCAAGACGAGTGCAACGGTTTTGTTTTTCTAAGCCCAGCGCATTGGGCTTCCCGCCTGCATACGGGTATATTTGCAGGTATCGCTCAGTGCGTTCTACCCTTCAAGATCATGACAACTGATTTGACCAATAGTCAGCAGAAGGCGCTTCGCGAAATCGTCGCGCACGTGAGACGTGAGAGGTTGCCCGCCGGCACGCACCTACCCGAGTGGACGTTGGCCAAGCTTATTGGAACGTCCCGGTCGCCCATTCGGGTCGCGCTAAACCGCTTGGTCCAATCCGGCGTAATGCGCTACGACAAGAATCGCGGCTACTCAGTGCAAGCATCGTTTAGTGAACTTCCGACCGACGTCCTAGAACAGGTCAACTCAGTGGAGGATCCGCTATATCTCCGTCTGGCCGATGCGCACTTTCGGGGGGCTGTACCTAAGTCAGTGACGGAGGCGGACCTGACTCGTTTGCTCGAGGCGTCCCGGAGCGATATCCGTAAGGTACTGGTGCGAGCGCACAGCGAGGGCTGGGCTGAGAAGGAGGCGGGCTATGGCTGGCGCTTCTTGCCGATGATTGATTCGCTAGAAGCGTATGACGACATGTATGCTCTACGCCTGGCAATCGAGCCCGCGGGTATTCTTAATCCAAAATTCCGCCCCAATCTTGACATGCTGCATGAGCTCCGTCGCGAGCAGTTGGCCATCCTTGAAGGGGGGCACGAAGCGATGACCCCTACGGAGCGATTCGAATCCAATGCGCGTTTTCACGAGGCGATAGCCGCTTGGTCGGGCAACCGGTTTGCATTACAGACACTTCGTCGGCTCGACCAAATGCGCCGACTCGCTGAATATCGTCAGGCCCGACAGCAACTGCCGAGGCGCGCGCTCGCTCAAGAGCACATCGACATCCTTGATGCAATTGAAAGCGGCGACATGCTGGCAGCGGCCAGTTTAATGCGACAGCATGTGGACGCCGCGCGCCGCAAAAAGGCGGTCATGGAGGTTTTTGATCGTGCGGATACGCTGCAGCCGCTCGAGGTCGATGCCTAGCGGGTAAACGATAGTCGTTGACGCAGACGCCCATCCAGCCGCCTTAGGGCGGTTTTTTTTCGTCGATGCCAAATTCGATTTGCGTTTTTGCATTGACAAAGACACTTCAAAAAAATAATCTGATTGTGTTTGTGGGAGCAAATGAACAATTTCCAATTCAAATCTGAAATGCTGGGCGACTCACAGACTAAACATGTCATTGACCAAATCCATTGTTGACACCCACGCTCACGTGTTCCATAGGGGACTGATGTTTGTCCCGTCGCGCCGCTTCACGCCAAACTACGATGCCCGGCTCGATTCTTATCTGGCTCAACTCGACGCCAACGGAGTTGCGCTCGGCGTGCTAATCGCCGTCAGCGTTTTGGGCAACAATAACAACTACCTGCTGGATTGCCTGCGGTCGCATCCCGAACGCCTGCGCGGCGTGGTCTCAATTGACCCGAGCACCGACATTCGCAAGTTTGATGCGTTCGCTTCCGCTGGCGTTGTAGGAGTCCGCGTGAATCTAACCGGTGACTTCCCAGCACCGGATTTCAGGTCAGGAGCGTGGGCAGAGGCCGTCGCAGAGTGCATGAAACATGACTGGCATATCGAAATCAATGACCGGGCGGCCCGTTTGCATCAGTCGCTAACGCCGCTAATCAACGCGGGAGCGAAGGTCGTCGTCGACCATTTCGGCATGCCGGACCGACAGAAAGGCATCGATGACCCAGGGTTCGACCATTTGCTTCAGGTCGCCGACACCCGCCAGGTTTGGGTGAAGCTCTCGGGCGCCTATCGGACAAGCTTCGACATCGCACGAGATGCCGCGCCGCGGCTACTTGAAGCGTTTGGGCCAGAACGTCTGCTCTGGGCGAGCGACTGGCCTTTCACGCAGCATGAATCAACGCAGGACTATAGAACCCAGCGCGTGGCAATCAACGACTGGATTGCCGATTCGAGGGAACGTGAGGTGGTGCTTTCTGATACGCCGCGAAGCCTCTTCAAGTTCTGACCATATAGATCGCTACCCCTTACACTATAGAGAACATCATGGCCGACCAGCCCGCCGACACATTCAAGACCATTCGTTTCCTTAACACCCCGACGGAAAACGGCACAGGTATTTTTCGCTCGCGGCGTTGGCTGAGTCGGGCTTCGACAATGTCGGCCGCCTGCCGGTCGTCATCCGGATTCTGCTTGAGTCCGTGCTGCGCAACTGCGACGGGACAAAGGTTCTCGAGTCGCATATAACGGACCTCGCTAGCTGGAAGCCGGACGCGCAGCGCGTGAACGAAATTCCTTTCGTTGTTGGCCGAGTGCTGTTGCAGGACTTTACCGGTATTCCCCTCTTGACTGACCTCGCGGCAATGAGAAGTCAGGCGAAGAAGCGTAACGCGGACCCAAAGGCGGTGGAACCGCTCGTTCCCGTCCATCTGGTCGTCGACCATTCGGTGCAAACCGAGTTCTCAAATGTTCCGAACGCAATACGCCAGAACATGGAAGTCGAGTTCGCACGCAACCGCGAGCGCTACGAACTGATGAAGTGGGGAATGCAGGCGTTTGACACGTTCAAGGTCGTGCCGCCGGGAATTGGGATTTGCCACCAAATCAATCTCGAATATCTCGCTCAAGGCGTCATTGAAAAGGATGGCGTAGTCTTCCCTGATACGCTGGTCGGCACTGACTCGCACACCACCATGATAAATGGCATTGGCGTGCTGGGCTGGGGCGTGGGCGGTATCGAAGCCGAAGCTGGGATGCTTGGCCAACCGGTCTACATGCTCATGCCGGACGTGGTCGGCGTAGAACTGAGTGGCTCGCTTTCGGCTGGCGTTACGGCGACCGATGCGGTCTTGCAGGTCACCGAGACGCTGCGCGCTGCGAAGGTGGTGGGCAAACTCGTCGAGTTCTTTGGCGAAGGAGCTGCCTCCCTGAGTGCAACGGACCGCGCAACGATTGCGAACATGGCGCCGGAATACGGCGCAACGAGTGGCTTCTTTCCCGTCGATGAAAACACATTGACGTACTACCGTCAAACTGGCCGCAGCGACGAGCAGATCACGCTGATTCGAGAATACTTCGACGCACAAGGTCTTTTCGGCGCACCGAAGGCCGGAGAGGTCAACTACTCGGCCGTCGTCAAAATCAGCCTGGGCGCTATCAAGCCAAGTGTCTCCGGGCCAAAGCGTCCACAGGACCGTGTCGACCTGTCGGCGTTGGGCCAACGATTCGATGAAGTCATGGTTCAAGACAGCAAGATTGGTGGCTACGGCAAGACTGCAGCCCAGTTAAATGAGCGTTATCCGGTATCCGCCAAGCCGGCGGGAGCGCCTGGGCCTGTTGAGCGATATGAGGTTGGGCATGGCGACGTGCTGGTCGCCGCGATCACGTCCTGCACGAACACATCTAACCCAGAGTTGCTGGTCGCAGCAGGCCTGGTCGCGAAGAAGGCCCTTGAGCGCGGTCTGAAGGCAAAGCCTTGGGTGAAGACGCTCTTCACTCCCGGTTCGCGGGTCGTGACTGCATACCTTCAGGACGCTGGCCTTACGCAACCGCTGGAGCAACTGGGGTTTGGCATCGCCGCTTACGGATGCGGCGCATGTGTTGGGAACATTGGACCACTCGACCCGGCGCTTGAAGAGGTGGTCGTGTCGAAGGACCTGGTCTGTAGCGCAGTGCTGTCGGGCAACCGGAATTTCGAAGCTCGCATTCACGGGAATCTTCGCGCCAATTTCCTTGCGAGCCCGCCGCTTGTCGTCGCATTCGCGTTGGCTGGAACGACGCGTATCGACGTTACATCTGAGGCACTGGGCATCGACGGTGATGGCAAGCCTGTCATGCTCGCCGATATCTGGCCGACGAACGAGGAAATCAAGGCGCTCAGCGTTTATGCAGCGAACCCCAAACACTACAAGGAGTTGTATTCGGACTTCACCGCTGGTCACGACCTCTGGAACAACATCGCGAGCGGTGACGGAGCAGTGTATAGCTGGCCCGAGTCGACCTACGCCGCTGAGCCTGACTTCTTCAGCGATGCCGACTCGAGCCCGAAGCCGATTGCTGGCGCACGGGCGCTCGCCATTTTAGGTAATTCCATCACCACGGACCATATCAGCCCGGCTGGTTCAATCTCCAAAAAGTCGCCAGCAGGCGAATGGTTGACGGCGCGCGGCGTCGCGCAGAAGGACTTCAACACATACGGCGCCCGACGCGGACACTTTGAGGTCATGGTGCGCGGCACATTCGCAAATGTGCGCTTGAAAAACTTGATGCTGCCGGCTAAGGAGGATGGCGCTGCCGACGAAGGCCCGTTCACCGTGCACCAACCTAGCGGGCAACGCACGACGATTTTCGATGCGTCTCGGCGATATCTCGAAGCAGGCACGCCCTCCATCGTCGTCGCGGGTGAAGAATACGGAACTGGCTCCAGCCGCGACTGGGCCGCCAAGGGCACTCGTTTGCTGGGTGTCAAGGCCGTAATCGCACGGAGTTTTGAACGTATCCACCGCAGCAACCTCGCTGGGCTGGGAGTGCTCCCGCTGCAGTTCATTGGTGACGACAGCGCACAATCGCTCGGACTGGACGGCACCGAGACTTTCGACATCATCGGTCTCGAAAGCGGCGTGCGACCGCTTCAGGAGGTCACCCTGGTTATCAGGCGCGCCGATGGTTCGCAACGGAACGCGACGTTGCTCGCACGAATTGATACGCAGATTGAGGCGACCTATTTCAGCAACGGAGGCATCTTGCCCTACGTCTTGTCGAGTCTGCTTAAAAAGCCTGCAACGGAAGTCGTAGAGACTGTCTGATGCAGAGGGCGGCGTCCGTCGCCCTTGTCCTGATAAACATAAAATATATTAGGAGACTTAAATATGCTGAAGAACATAATTCCCGGAATTTTTATTCTTCCGTGCCTGACCGCGCAGGCGCAGAGCAGTGTCACCCTGTACGGTATTGTCGACGTGGGCGTGAACTATCTGAGCAATGCGCAGACCGCGCGAACAAAAACCGGCTTGAACGGGGGCAGCCAGTGGTCGGTCATGGACGGTGGGACGGGCGGCCTGCAAGGTAGTCGCTGGGGCTCAAAGGTTCGGAGGACCTGGGCGGCGGATTCAAGACCATTTTTGTTCTTGAGAATGGCTTCAACATGAACAATGGCACGTTTGGGCAGGGCGGTGCTGAGTTCGGACGTCAGGCGTGGGTGGGTTTGACCAGCAACTATGGCAGGGTCACGCTGGGGCGCCAATATGACGAGGTGGTCGACTTCTATGCACCGCTTCTGGCAGCTCCACAGTGGGGCGGTTATATGGCTGAGCATCCAAGTGACCTCGACAACGCTTCCAATACGCGCCGGATCAACAATTCAATAAAGTACACGTCGCCCACGATGTCCAGCCTTACGTTCGCAGGTCTTTATAGCCTGGGGGGCGTAGCAGGTTCCTTCGGGACGAATCGAATCTGGTCGGTGGGCGGGGGTTACGCATCGGGCCCATTCACGGTCGGCGCAGGCTACCTTAACGCACATAACCCGAACACTTCGTTCTATGGGTCGAATCCGAATGGCGGTCCTGCGACCACGAACAACCTCGGGGGTCTTGGGTCTGCTACATCGGCAGAAAGCAATCCGGTTTATGCAGGCTTTGCTTCAGCAAAAACGCTTCAGATTGCGGCCGTCGCAGCTGCCTACACGTTCGGCCCGGCAACCTTAGGGCTGGGCTACTCCAATACCCGTTTCCAAGACTTGGGCTCACCCTCCGGTCCCAATCCGCTGGGCTATAGCGGAAAAGCCGTTTTCCACAATGCCGAGGTGAACGCCAAGTGGCAGGTGAGTCCGGCGTTCCTGCTCGGGGCCGCGTTCGACTACACCAAAGGTAGTGGGGCGAATGGTCAGAGCGGGCAAAAATACGAGCTAACCAGCATCGGCGCGGACTACTTCCTCTCGAAGCGAACTGATGTGTACACCGTCGCGGTCTACGAACACGCGAGCGGCACTGATTCTCTGAACCAGCCGGCGGTCGCAACTATAACCGGCATGACCCCGTCCGCAACCAGCAAACAGGTCGCGGTTCGGGTCGGCATTCGCCATAAGTTTTGATGTGTAGTCGCATCCTCGCGGGATGCGTTTCAGTATCCAATATGTATTGGGCAAGAGACAACTCATGATTTCAGCATCGCAGGCAGACACGATTCCGACGCCGTCAGCGAACGAGGAAATGCTTCAGCAGCGTGCGGTATCGAAGACCGCCTGGCGGTTGCTTCCTGTCCTGACGCTCGCCTTCATTTTTAATTACATCGATCGGACCAGCGTGGGCTTCGCCGCGCTGACGATGAATGCAGACCTGGGCCTTTCCGCGACTGAATTTGGCTGGGGCGCCGGTATTCTGTTCGCAGGCTATTGTGTGCTCGAAGTGCCGAGCAACCTTATGCTCTATCGCTTCGGCGCCAGACGGTGGCTGGCGCGCATTATGATTACTTGGGGGCTTGCAGCCGCAGCGACTGCCTTGGCGGTAGGTCCGAAGAGTTTCTATTTCGCCCGGTTCGTATTGGGTGTCGCTGAAGCCGGCTTCTTTCCCGGCGTCACTTTCTATCTCGCCTGCTGGTTCCCAGCGAAATATCGCACCCGCATGCTTGCATGGTTCATGGTGGGCGTTCCTATTTCGTCTGTCATCAGCGGTCCGTTGTCCGGCCTGCTCTTGAACATGAACGGTACGCTCGGTCTCGCGGGTTGGCAGTGGATGTTCATTATGCAGGGATTGCCCGCGACTGTCATCGGCGTCGTGGTCTTGTTGATGCTCCGCGATAACCCGACCCAGGCAACCTGGCTGTCAAATGACGAGCGCTACGCGCTCATCGGTATGCTGGCTTCCGAGCGTCGTGAGAAAGAGCACAAGCATTTTGGCGCTGCATTGAAAGACCCACGTGTGCTGATTCTTACCGCCATTCAGTTCGGTTTCGTGATGGGCTCGTATGGCATCGGCATCTGGTTGCCGACCATTCTGAAGTCACACGGACTCACCGTATCCGCAATCAGTCTCGTCTCGTCAGTTCCCTACATCTTCGCAACACTGGCGATGTTGACATGGGCAAGACGCGTCGACCGAAGCGGGAAAAAGATTCTAAACCTCTTGCTGACATGCGTGCTCGGGGCAGCAGGGATGATCTGTGCAGCGTTGCTCCATACATTCTGGCCCGCGCTTGTCGGGATCACGGTGGCCGTGATTGGCGTGACGACAGCGCGCGCAGTGTTCTGGAGCATTCCTACCCGCTTCCTCACAGGCGCGGCAGCTGCGGGCGGTTTCGCGTTCATCAATTCCGTCGGCACGTTCGGTGGCTTCGCGGGACCGTTCATGATGGGATGGTTGAAGGACCTGACCGGCTCTTTCTCGGCGGGCATCCTTGGCATGGCCGCGATGCTGCTTATCTCGACCCTTCTCACTGGCTCGCTGATGTACTTCGTCAAGGACGAATGAATCTAGGCGGGTTGTCATCCAGCCCAGCCTTCTCACCAAACCGATAACGATGTAAAGGACACGCCGTGCCCACGAATGCTGAGATTGCGCCCGAGGCTGACGCCAAACAACTGTCGTCGAGCTCTGAGATGCCTGTGCTGAAGGAACGGGTTCCATTCTGGCCCAATGGATGGTGGACCATTCTAGAAATACGTGTCGGCATTATCCCGTTGCCGGTTTATGTGTTGCTGGTTGGTCTCATTGCGGGCTTCGCCCTGACCGGGAAAGTGCCGGGCGAGATTTCCATGGCGCTGGCCATCCTCGTGGTGGCCGGCTTCACCTGTGCGGAAATCGGCAAGCGCTTGCCCGTAATCCGGAAGATAGGGGGCGCGGCTATTTTGGCAACCTTCCTGCCATCATATTTGGCCTATCATCATTTCCTGCCCGCGCGCGTTCTTGACGTCGTTGTCAGCTTCACTAAGGTCAGCAATTTTTTGTATTTGTTCATCGCGTCCATCATAGTAGGCAGCATATTTAGCATGGACCGTACCGTGCTTGTTCGTGGGTTCACAAAGATTTTTATCCCGCTTGCAGCTGGGACAGTGGTGGCGGGGATCGTCGGTACGACAACGGGTTGGTTGCTCGGACTTGGCTTTGAGCACACGTTGCTCTTCGTCGTTATTCCAATCATGGCCGGGGGTGTCGGGGAAGGCGCAATTCCACTATCAGTGGGCTATTCCGAAATTATGCATTTGCCCCAAGGGCCGCTTTTTGCCCAAGTGCTTCCGACCGTCATGATTGGCAGCCTGACGGCCATCCTGTTTGCGGGGGCACTTAGCTTTATCGGAGAAAAGTTGCCTCATCTCACGGGTAAAGGCGTTTTACAGCGAGTGCCGGACGACCTGCCCGCCAGCGCGCCTGAAGAAACCCCTGTTATACCTGATGTTGCGACGGTCGCCGCTGGTGCGATTACGGCAATTTCGCTTTACCTCGTTGGGCTCTTGTGTCACCGTTTCTTCGGTCTCCCGGCGCCGGTGTCCATGCTTTTCGTCGCGGTTCTTATCAAACTATCTCATGCCGTGTCGCCGCAGCTTCAAAGTGGGGCGCGCATTGTCTACCAGTTCTTCTCGGTTGCGGTTACGTACCCGTTGCTGTTCGCCATCGGGACGGCTTTGACGCCCTGGAACGACCTCGTCGGCGCGATAAGCATGGCCAACGTCGCGACAATCGTCATTACGGTGTTTTCGCTAATGGCGACAGGCTTCGTTGTCGCGCGTTGGGTAAACATCTATCCAATTGAAGCTGCTATCGTAAATGCGTGTCACAGCGGACAAGGTGGTACAGGCGACGTGGCGATTCTGTCTGCATGCGACCGTATGAGTCTGATGCCTTTTGCCCAGATTGCAACCCGTATCGGGGGCGCAATAACTGTCACCATAACCCTCTTGATTCTGTCTCGACTCTTCTAAGTTGGCCAGGTTGAGGTCGGCTGAAAAAGATGGACGCCAACATCCCGTAGAATTGTGGAATGGAGGCGTCGATGAACCGAATCCCGAAGGCTGTGTACACGAAGGAATTTCGTGAAGAAGCAGTGAAGCTGGCAATGACTGACGGCGTCGGCGTGTCTGAAGCCGCGCGTCGACTGTCAATATCGATGAAGACGTTGGTGAACTGGGTACGTGCTGCGAAGGCGGCAAGCTGGAGAAGGTTGGACAGTACCAGAAGCCCCTGACGGAGATCGAGGCGGAGCTGAGTCCGGTCAAGCGGGAATTGGCCGAAGTGAGGACGGAGCGCGATTTATTGCAAAAATTCGCGACGTACTTTACGAGGGAGTCGCGGTGAAGTACGGCGTGATTGAACAGATGCAACAGCAGTATCCAGTGCCGCCGATGTGCCGGTTTATGGGCGTTTCCACCAGTGGCTACTACGCCTGGCGCAAACGGCCGCTGTCGTTGCACGCTCGGCAAGAGCCTCGGCTCGAAGCGCAGGTGCGTGCAGCTCACGAGCGTAGGCGAGAAACTTTTGGCCCGGAACGGCTACAGCGAACCTGCTGAATCAGGACTTCAAGGTGAGCGGGCCGAATCAGGCCTGGCGTGGCGACATCACATATATAGCGACCGATGAGGGATGGCTGTATCTGGCCGGCCTCAAAGATCTGTTTAGCGGAGAGGTAGTCGGCTACTCGATGAGCGAGCGCATGACAAAACAGCCGGTAATGCAGGCACTGTTTCGTGCTGTCGCGTCGCACCGACCACCGGCCGGTCTGATACAACACACGGACTGCGGCAGTCAGGGCGGATTCAACCGGTCGTCGCAACAACTAGAATATTGAACGGATTTTAGGTATGCGTCTAGGGTTTCCGCAGGCGTCTTCCAGCCGAGCGTTTTCCGGGGCCTGGCGTTCAACGTGTTAGCAACTGCTTGGAGCTCTTGAACACCTCATCGAGACAGGTCCGTGCCCTTTGGAAAGTATTATCGCAGAAGGCCATTGGTGTTTTCGTTGGTACCACGCTGCCATGGGCTGAGCGGGTCAGCGAAGAACACTTTCACGCCGGACTCTATCGTGAAGCGGGCATGATCGGACAGATCCTTGCCACGATCCCAAGTCAATGATCGCCACAACTGACCAGGCAAGTCAGCCACGGTCTTCTTGAGCGTGTTAGCCATCGTGACAGATCCATAGCCGGCAAGCGCAGGCCCATTCTTCGTACGTGGAAGTGCCCATAACCTTTCTCGCGAGGTAAGTGCACGAGCATCGTAAAGCGGCTTGATCTTTCGACCAAAGTCCCGATGGCTGATCGGTTTAAGCCGATAATTAGATCGCCTTCCCAATGACCCGGCACAGCACGATCTTGCACCTCTGCAGGCCGGCTGGAAATCATCACCCCCTCGCTGACGTGCGCCCACGCCTTAGCGCGCGCTCTCGCTCGAGGAACGCGCAACGCACGCCCGGTGCGAAGACACCCAGCAGCTCGCGTTCGAGTGCGCCGCGCCCTTGAATAAGAGGGCTTGATAAATGGCTTCGTGAGAGATGTGCATAGATTCATCGTCCGGGAAATCGGCCTTCAGTCGATTGGGATTTGCTCAGGTGACCAGCCGTGGACCCACGTTCGGTCACCGCGATGTGGTTTATTGCGCCGCTTGAACCCTGCCTGCCTGGCCCCGCAATCTCACGACCCTCCACGTAATGTACCTTGCCCTCCAACCGCTCCCGTACGTATTGGCGCAGCCGTGCATTACTCGCCAGCTTCGCGGCTTTGGTCGTTTGGCAAACCGTTCGGCCTTCCACTGCGCGACCGAAGCACGATACTCGAGATACCCACCACGTGTCGCCGCATTGCGGATGAGCTCTCGTGAAACGGCTGAAGGACTGCGTTCGATGCGGCGGGCTATCTCGCGTACACTGGCTCAACCAAACGCACTGAACCATCGGGCAGGCGCACCCTGGGCTCCCGCACTTCGAGGAAGCACTCGTGCTGGAAGAAATTGAGATGCCGCAGGCGCTTGATTTGCGTGTCGTGCACGGGATGCTCGCCGGCAACTCCGGCATAGCCAAATCGGCTGCCTGCAACGAAGTCAACGGCGATGTTGGGCTGCCGCTGAGCAGCATCGAAGTCAACACTTCGGACATACCAAGGAGCCGTGATACCGAAGGCGGATTCGAACAATTGATTCGTCATAGCAGATTGGCTTTACATGGCTGATTCCCGCATTCTGCCGCACTCACCCATAACTCATCTTACTGGGTGACCGCGCCTCAAGGGGTCGCTGCGCCGGGCTCACGCCCGCCCTTGACCCGCCAAACCACCCACTGAGAATTCAAAAGAGGCAAATTTCCAATGCTTGGCTGGCAGTCCGAGCACCCGCATCAATCTGGGTTTCCTCAGCTCGCCGAGTTTGCGCTATACTATACAAGTATATACACGTATATGCCAGAGGCATTAGCAATGGGCCGGACCACACAACGCGTAGTTTACCTGCTAAGTGTCCGTGGGCCGCGACGCACTGTTTTTGCATCTTCGGCAATTTGGCCGCTGTTGCGAAGCGGTAGCGTGAGCTTCGTAGGACGGCGCACGCGTGACCGCAGACGTGCCGACATCAGTGCGGTTTCTTAGATGGTGTGGGGGCAGTTCGTCGCAATATGTACTCGGACCGTGGAAGAGCTGATGCGCACTCAGGCCCACACGCGCTTCAGCTAACACGCTCGATATTTGGATCAGCAATTCTGATGCTGGAAGTCCCGCCATCTCGAGCCCAAAAAATGCATTGCTGTCTGCCGGGGAAAACCATCCTCGGCTAAAGGACCTGTCATGAACATCCCAAGTTATTCAACCGAAACAACGGCCCTGGTATTGGTAGATGTATTGAACGACTTTCTGGCTGAAGATGGAAAGCTCCACGGCATGATCGGTCCTATGCTCGATCAGACTAATTTGATAGAGCATCTCAAGCGACTCCTGGAAGGAGCGCGTGCCGCTGGTCTAAAGATCTTTTTCTCGCCACACGGTGTTGACGAGCATAGCTTTGACGACGTTCACCATGTGCATCCGCGTTTTCAGTTTGGCCTGGAAAACAAGGTTTTCTGGAAGGGTAGCCGTGGAGCTAACTTCTTTGAACCCCTACGCCCACAGAATGGTGAAATAATCATTAGTCAGCATCGTATGTTTGATTCGTTCGTTGGTACGGATCTGGAAAAGCAGTTGCGTAACCATGGTATCGAGAAGGTCGTCATCGCGGGGTTGACATCGCAAACCTGCGTCGAAGGAACCGGTCGCCATGCTCTTGAAACCGGCTTCCACGTCACCTTTCTGAAGGATGCGGTAGCCGACTTCACCGAACTGGCGCATCGAGCTGCTCTCGACGTTTCGTATCCGACTTTCGGCCACGAAGTGCTCACGATCGAAGAGTTTCTGAACGCTGTGACCGCCGCTTAGCCGGCGCGGCTATCTGAATTTGAGTGTGTGACAAAGTTTAGACCACGACTGAGGTGGAAATCGGTGTTCTCGCAAGTGCTAGGCGAATGGTTGGTAGCGCTGTAGCCGACAAGTTGCACGTTTTGGAATTAGGCCGGTTGCATGAACCGACGGCACGCTGTGTTGCTGGCGCAGCCGGAAGGTGGGCGGTCTCAAGTCGAAGTGCAACAGCTAGGTTAATGTTTAGATGACGTTGCTAGATCCGCTGCTTGTAGCGTCGCGGCGAATACCTCGAAGGGAGAATGAAACGCATGGGTGGCACGAGGTCGCTTGTTCAAGCTGTCGGCAATGATGTCGAGGTCTGCCTGACTATGCACGGAAAGATCGGTGCCTTTGGGTAAATACTCGCGCAACAGGCCATTGGTATTTTCACAAGTTCCGCGCTGCCACGGGCTATGTGGATTGCAAAAATAGACGTTCACGCCAGTTTGAGCGGCAAGTTCTTGATGTCGTGAGAGTTCACGCCCTTGGTCGTAAGTGAAGCTTTGACGCAAGTGTTCGGGAATCGAGTTGAGCTTGGCCGAGAAGCCGGCCAGTGCAGATTCGGCTGTGGCATCGTGCATCTTGGCCAGCAGTACCAGACGGCTTGTTCTCTCCACCAACACGCCAACTGAGGAGCGATTGCCTTCGCCTTTGATGAAGTCGCCCTCCCAGTGCCCGGGCATCACGCGATCCTCGATTTCAGGTGGGTGCACGTGAATGCTGACCATATTGGGAATTTGCCAGCGGCGATCATTACCCCGCGTGCGCGACATACGGGCGCGATGAGCACGACGCAAACAAGCAATGAGTTGGCGCCGTAATTCTCCGCCTGGGTGAGCGTAGATGGTCGTGTAAATCGTTTCGTGCGAGATCTGCAAAGTAGGATCGGTCGGAAACATACGCTTGAGAATTCCAGAGATTTGCTGAGGTGACCAACGCCACTCGAGCAGCGTGAGGACGACCCTCCAGCAGGCGCTGTGAGGCCCAAGTTTGGGCGCGGTGACCGTGTCGGTTCGTCGGGCCGAACTGAGCGCGTGCGCCGCCGCTGGGACATAACCGAGCACAGAGCTATTGCGCCTCAGTTCACGGCTGACGGTAGAGGCCGAGCGTCCGAGTATCCGGGCCATGGCCCGGATACTCGAGCCCCGTTGACGCAGGCTCGCGATCTCTAGACGTTCCTCGGCTTGCAACTGCTCATACTGATTCGCTTTGTGCATTACAACACCTTATACGCTTTGGTGTTGCGCTTCAGTTTTGAGCCCGCCGTGTAATCGACGCGCGTCTCGCTTTCGGGCAGATCTCCCTTTGCGGGTGTTTCGACCTGGTAGAGCGCCTTGAAGTATTCGAGTGCATGTGCGGCCCGCCCGCCTGGTTTCTTCATGCCCTTGAAGGCATCAACAAAGGCGCGTCGCGCGTGGGCGAGGCAGCCGAAGTGGGTCGGACCTCGACACTAGAGACGATAACATCCGCGAGGCTCGAGACATCCTTGACGCTTCCTATAAACTTTTCGCCATCGTGAGGGGAGAGCTTGATGATACTGTCGCGATGAGCGTATCTGAGCGTGGCAAACCACAATTAGCGGGAATTTGGCAAAAAGACTGCTGTGTGGATTTACCGACCCCGGCAGTGTTCATCGCCAAGCTAACAAGAATGAAAAGCACCAAGCGACCCCGATGACAGGCCATGAGCGCTGGCCGTGTCTGATGTTTCCAACGTCCTGTTGTAGAGACGGCACAGGGCGGGGCGCACCCCCGCGCACGCGCACGGATACTGGGGTGCAAAACAATCTCCGTCGAGCTAGTCAATCCCAGCGGATCGGCGCACTTAAGTTGCCAAAGTACGGGGCTTCACAACATCGCCGAGACATACCAATAGATTATTGCCCTTCTACTAACATCAGATTACATTCAGCCCATAGTACGGGTACCTCGCAGAGCCTTGCAGATAATGTTCACATCGCCACCGAAGAGCTTTCAGCTCAATAAAGAGACAACGTGCCAGATTCGTCTGGATAGGCGTCGGGATGAATCTGGGCAATCGGCCTGACGTAAGCCTTTCGTACCCACCTGCTGTTTCTGGTGGCCTGCAGTATTGCCAGATCAATCTTAGATTGCGCGATAAACGCATCGAGTAATATTTTACTGAGGATTTGCATGACACCGGGACAACCTTCCGACACCAGTGAAAGCACGGAACAGCAGACACTAACGAGTCGTCGCAGGCTAATTGCAGGCGTTGGTTTGCTTGGAGCAGCACTTGCGACACTTGGCGAAAGGGCCTGGTCGCAGGATCAAGTGCATGGGAGTTATAGCAACGCGGCCATCGCACTTCCTACTGGTCCGGCTGTTGATAACCAAGATGCAGAAATCAAAGCCGTCAAGATCGCTCGTGCGATGAGGGCCGGCCCATATGAAATTACTAAGGATGCCACGATTGCCGAGATGGACCGCCAAGGCAGCTTAACAACTGTCCTACGTAAAGGAACGAACGAGTGGGTCTGTACTCCCGGCAATGAGAACCGAGTTGGCGATCCCCCGATGTGCGTAGATCGTATCGGTATGCAGTGGTTTAACGACGTTATAGCGGGAAAACCTCGTCCGTCCAATACGACCCCCGGCCTTTGCTACATGCTTTGCGGTGCGACTCAGCATAGCAACACCAATGCACTCGACCAAACAAGTCCTGCGATCCCAATCGGCCCGCATTGGATGATACTTTGGCCGTTCGATTCGACGCACTGTGGACTGCCGACCAATGTACGGGACGCCGGCGCATGGATAATGTTTCCAGGGACCCCTTACGCGTATCTACACGTCTGTGGATCTCCGTGGGTCGGGAACACCTATTTGCCGGGAGATCAGGCAATTTGGACGATGCAGTATGAGAAAACTTCGGGATAGGGTGCTGACCCTCCTACCGCTTGACAATCGTCTCCGTCACGTGCGATAGGTTTTTTTGGCGGCTTGCAAGGCGACTTGATTCAGTGCCTTAGTAATCGTTGATGCCGAAAGCTGCTAGGTCATCGTTTTGGTCGTACGCTCTTCGAAGTCCTCGGCAGGCGGACACAATGTCCCGTGCAATGCGGTGTCACTGTCCGCCTCGCCCCCGACTTTTTCGATTACGGTGACTGGAAGCTCCCTCATACAATCGCAGCGTCGCAATCAAGAGAAAAAATAAGTTGCTAACCTGCCCTGAGGTCGGCTTAAAAATATGCGCCACGAGCGTCTGCTCAGCGTGGGCGATTGGCATGCTGCTCCGCCGACGATTTTCCCGGTATATCACAAGTCTAAGATGCGACGGAAGGTACCGATTGGGCAGAACGGGATGCTGGTTAGTCGTGCTGAACTGGCTGACCGTATCGGCGCCTGCTTTGCGCTCAGCCTCGGGTTTGTGCTTTGGTTTTCCCATTCGTGTTCGTTGTGCGAGCACCGCTGGGATTGGCGTCTACTGAGACTGTAGCCGTCCGTCCAGGTATCAATGCGAGATCTGAAGGCACCTGATCGATGCGGACGCGTACGGGGAAACGCTGAGCAAGGCGAACCCAGGAGAATGTAGGCGCAACTGAGGGAAGCAAATTCGCTGTCTGAGAGCGCTGGTCGTCGGCAATGCCCGCTGAAATACTCTCAACGTGGCCGACGAGCACCCGATCGTCACCCATCAGTTCAACCCGTGCCGCACTGCCAACGTGTATGTGGCGTAGTTTTGTCTCCTCAAAATACCCTTCGACGCGGAGTGAGTCTTTATCGATCAAGGCGAGCGCTTGTGTACCTGAGCCGATGAAGTCACCGGGATGCAAGTCCAGGTTGGTTACGATCCCGTTGACGCTTGCCCGAACTGCGGTGCGAGATACGTTGAGCGCGGCTGTGCTTCGGGAAGCGATAGCCTGATCGACGCTGGCCAGAGCGGTTTGAACCCTAGCGGTATTCTGCTCATGCGTCTCTACCGACACTAGGTCCCCGAGCGCCAGATCCCGCTTTGCTTCTCGTCGTGCCTGGTTCAACGTCGCCCGGGCGCTTTCAATTGCGGCGTCATCGGCTGCGAGCGCATCGCTGTAGCGCGGTCGGTCGACCACAAACAAGAGTTGACCGATCTTGACTTCCTCGTTGTCGTGGATTGCTACGAGGGTTACCAGACCGCCCACGTCAGGCGCAACGCGCACTATGTCGGCGCGAACGTGTCCGTCGCGCGTCCATGGTTGAGTTTCGTAGCGTTGCCATATTGCGACTGCTGCAACCACCGCAGTGATCACTAACGCCAAAGTGAATAGCCATCGGGACAAGGCGGCAAGCATTCGCTTCATATACTTAACTCCTGCAAACCTGAGCTGCATGCAACGACGAGGCCCATGACGATTATAAGAAGAGCAAGATCCACCAAGGGCCGATAGGCGAAAAAACGGTATAGCTTCAAAATTGAAATTAACGCTGACAAGAACGCAAAAACAACAAGCGATATGATGCCTAGAAATACAAGCACGGGCAGGTACACCCCGCCAAGAGACACCTCCCCGATCATAATTGCGCCTCGCCTATCGTCGCGCTTGGGAAGAGATTACAACGTAAGCTAGTGATCAGCGTGGCGGCGGCCCGCCGGCGCGCCAAGTCCGGATCGCCACCAACGTCGTGAACCAAGCTGTCCAGCATTGCCAGCAGCTCGGGTTTCGGCTGGGCGCCCATATCTCGAGCGCGCTCGGAATAGAAGTCAGCTATTGCCTTTAATACTTCTCCCATAGTCGCCCGCCGACTGAGTGGGGACTGATCCATCAAAATCCGCAGCTCGCCCGCGACTAAACCAATGCGCAAGTCCTGTAATGCGTCGACCACTGAACTATCTGGCTCTCCCGGCTGCGCAGTAGACCGCGTGGCGACCATGCTAATGCGATCAAGCATACGGCTCACCCATGGAGCAAGTTCATTAAATCGTCCTTCAGTGCGCCCAATCACGTCACGAAATCCAGCTTGGCGTAGGCGCCGAACAGCCTCTTGGTCGCCAAACGTTCTAAAGATAGAAAGCGTCACAATTGCGAATGCAGTGCCGACATTTTGAGCAATTGCACCATTGATGAAACCGGGGAAGTCGCGGCTGTATGTGGCATTCAATCCGACCGTATTGATTAGGCCGATCAAGGCGCCGAGAGCGAGCAATGAGATCGGTGGGCGTGCTAGCGCGCTTCCTAGAAACAAAAGCGACGGTGCGAGTACGGCTGCGAGCATGACAAAATCGGTCACACGTGGGAACACCACATACCCATAGGCTGTCGCGAGGCAGCTCCCGGCTATTGATCCTATGAGAAATTTCTTCGCTGCCGCGGTCGGGTTATCCGTGGGTCCGAAGAGGGCACAGGTCACGCCGGCGATGAGTGCGGCCACTGCGCCGTCGACCCATTCAGTCGCGATCCAAAAAGTGCATGCAAGTAGAACCGTTATAGCGGCACCTACCGCCGACCTTGTCGCGGCTCCTACGTCAGTGTGGAACGACCGGCTACCTGCGGTTTCGATCAACCCGGCGGTTATTCCCTGATCGTCAGATTTGACGTTATAAATCGAATTCGACAAAAGGAAAGCGTTGCGATGTGCCTCTATTAGCTCAATCAATCTGACAGTCAGATTGACAGTGACCATGTCTCTCCACTGCCAAGAGTTCTCGACGCTGGGTTCCAGGCGTCGTGCTTGTTCGATTAACGCGCCTGCCTGTGCGCCGAACGAGGCGTTTTCGCGATCGGATAGCCATTCGATCACGCGTTCAAGTAGACCCGCAAATCCGGCGGGAAGACCACTTTGATCTCTTAACAGAACGTCGATTCTGTCTTCGACGGCACGGACTACCCCAACCATAAGAGACAACTGTTGCTGCAGCGCGCGAATCACGTCGACGCGAGGCACAGACCTACCCATGTCGTATGGCAGATGGTACGACAGCTGCTGAAGCTCGTTGATGTCAAGTACTACACGTTGGCGCTCGCGCCGAAAGGTTTGACTCCGTTCACCGGATAGCGCCCTAATAGTCCACGCTTTCGTGTTGTTTCTAATTTCGCGGACGCGAACCTTCAGCTGCCTCGTTACCGTCGAGGGAAAAATGAAAGCGTGGACGAACCCCGCCACGACGATGCCAATCACGATCTCTTGCACTCGCAAAATAGCGGTGTTGAAAATTACCCCTGGGGCATTGACACTCGGGAAGCCGATGATACTAGTGGTATAGCCAGCCAAAAGGAAAGTGTAAGCCCGTGGTGTGCGGTCCAGAGCGGAGGCAAACATGCACACGCCTAGCCAAGTTGCCATTGCTAGACTTAATACCACCGGTTGGTTGACGAAATTGGGAACAAGCACAACCGCTGCGGCCCCTCCCAAGATCGTTCCGGCAAGACGGTACGCTGATTTAGAAAGGACGGCGCCTGCGAATGGCTGAGAGACAAGATATACCGTCGTTATAGCCCAGAAAGGACGCGCTAGTCCGATCTCGAGCGCGATCCAATACGCGAGAATTGCTGCTACAAAACTACGCAGCGAGAATAGCGTGGGTCCGAGATCTGCATTTTTCATGGTTTATCAGTGTACATGCATCTAATTTTGAAAACCTTAGCGATGTGCACTCGTCGTGTTGTCAACAGGATGCGTAGTTCGTTCGTACAGCTCCCGCGTTGGGGCGTTATTGGACGGCGACGAGAATCCATTATTCGACTAGGTCTAGTCCAGTATCCTCGGGAAATGGATGTGCCGGTACATCAAAAGTTGTCTTTTTAGAGCAACTCTTTCAATAATTTTTTTGGCATTCATACAATCATCATGGCGTTATGAGTGAGTGAGGCTGAATACCGAGCTTTTTTAGAAAAGCCCACTTACAACGAAAGCAAACCCAGCGAGCCTGCAGCTAGCTGAGTCGTCTGGGCGTTGCCCTTCTCAGATGCGCAACACGACTGAGTCTCGCATCGTCGACCAATATAGTTACGCTCCAGCCGTATTGAACACGATGCGGGCCGGCAGTGGTCCGTATAACTAGATATTGGTTCGATGCCGGTATCAGGGACTGTCAGACGCAATCGTCAATTAGGTCCACGTTGTTCGGGGTGAACGATCGCGGGCCCGCTTGAGTCGACGCTGTATTCCCGCTCGCGCTCCCGCTCCCACCCACCGCCTAGCGCGAGGAACAGGTTCGCTTGATCGATCGCCACCTGTCCTTCGGAGGCTGCGACCTGCGCGCGAGTCCCGGTTAGCGTGCGAGTCGCATCTAGGTCGGAAATGAATGACTGCCGGCCGCCGACATACGACCGGTGCGTTTCGTCGGCCGACTCTGTAGCTGACTTAAGCGCGGCACGTAAAGCTTCGGCTCGGGTATAGTCGGCAACGTAGGTGGCTAGAGTCGTCTCCGTTTCGCGTAAAGCATTTAAGACGACGCCGTCAAAATGCGCGAGCGCCGCTGTGCTCGTATCTTCCGCCTCATGCACGCGACCGCGGGCACCGTTGGTAGGGAAGGTCCAACTGATGAGAGGGCCGAAGCTCCAATGATTGGTCGATAACATCCCTAAGTCTTCGAGTACACCGGTTGTCCCAGCCGACGCTCCGAAAATTACGGTCGGATAAAGCGCACCGGTGGCTACGCCGACCCGCGCCGTCGAAGCCGCAAGTTGCCGCTCTGCCTCACGTACATCCGGGCGACGCATAAGCAATGTGGCTCCGTCGCCTACTGGCAGTGCTTGCTTTATCTGGGGGACCGCGTTGCACGTGAGCACAGCAGGCGGCAGATCCGACGGAGCACGCGCAAGCAACATCGCGAGTTGGTACTGCGCCATTTTGCGGCGACCTGTATAGCTGGGGATTTCCGCCGCCAGGGACTGGAGCTGGGTCTGTCCGTTCGTCACATCCGGTCGATTGCCGCGTCCGGCATTGCGCAGTCGGCGCGAGACGTCGACGCGCTGCCTCTGCAGTGCAAGCGATTGCTCCGCGATGGCCAGTTGTTCCGCCGCCAAGCAATTTTCGATGTAAGCGCGTACGACGTCGGCCACGACGGTAATACGCGTGAGGTCCTCAGCCGCCTGAGTTGCTTCGCCGTCGGCATTCGCGGCCTCTACGCCACGGCGCAGCTTGCCAAATAGATCGAACTCATAGGAAATCTTGATGCCGACATCTCCTTCGTTTGCCACCGGCACCTTGCTGAAGATCAGGTACTGCTCGCCAGACTCTTGCGCTCGCTCGAATGCTGCGGACGCGCTACCAGAAAATCCCCCTTGGGCCTCCGCGACGCGAAGTGCTTCTTGATATCTTGCAAGATTAGCGGCGGCGACACGCAAGTCGGTGTTCGAATTCAGTGCATCACTGACGAGTTGTTCAAGAAGCGGATCGTCGTATAGATGCCACCAGTCGGAGGGGACCTGCTCTTGCGCGATATGCTGTCCGTCGACATCTGGAAGCGACGCGTGGGCGAAAGGGGCGTTGAGGACGGCGGATTTTGGTAGCGAATAGTTCGGTCCAACGGTGCAGCCGCATGCGACCAGCAACAGTGCTACCAATGACAGATCAGGGAGTATGCTCAAGCGCTTCATATATGGTGCTCGTAAGAAGTCTTTCTCGAACGCGAAATGCGTTTCCAAGGGCGCCTTCGCGCATGACCACGGTAGCTAAATCACATACACTGCTGAAGGAGCCGGTTCGGCGCGGGGCACATCTTCCCACATCTCCCACCTCCGGCGTAGCGTGCCGATTAAGAAATCAACAACGGTGAAGATCGCACATGATGGCGGTCCCACCGGCGAATATCCAAGGAAGATGCTCGGTAGACCGACCTTAAGACCCCCGCGCACTACAGCCGTGTCTGCCGGCTCAAAATTCGCTTCACCGGGGCGGCAAGTTCTTCCAAAAAGTATTAGCCGCGTCCAGGCCTATACTCAGGAAATTGTCCATGGCGGCCTTGTTCAGATTTCCGTTCGAGTCTCTAGTGTACGAGTCCATAAGGTCGTTGAACACGTGGCTTCCACTCGCAATGCTGTTGCTAACCCCCGTAACAAATTCGCTAAGCGATACCTGCCCATCTTTAGACGTGTCGAAGGTTTGGAAGAGTTGCTTCGCAGCGTCAGCCGATACGCCGACTCGTGCAAGCTGAGACTGGAACTGATCAGGTGACAGCGAACCGTCGTTGTTCTTGTCTCCTTGCGAGAACATCTGGGGAGCCCATGCCACGGCCAAAGGCATCGATTGCATTGTCTGACTCTCGGCTGCTCCGGTGGTAGTGTTGGTGGCCGTTATCGTCTGCTGGGAAATGAACCCTTGAAGGGTGGATGTATCCGGAGAATCCGATGAAGTGGAAGTTTTATTTTGCGCAGAATTGGCGTACCCCTGATAAGCCGACGTCAGACTGTTCAAGGAGGAGATAGACATGGCGGATCCTTTTAATATGAGTGATCTTTGGAGTGCAGGAGGTTGCTGCACGCCGTGCAGGCACCCAATCTGGATTACGGATCGTTTCCATATAACTTTAGGGTTTGCGTTGCGGATTATCGAGTTTCGCAGTCTGCGCGAAAGTGGCTCTCGGAAAGCCACAGTGCAGGAACGGTGCCGACGCGTAGCAAGCCACGCACGGCGTTGACCTCGTCAAGAGGCGCTTGGGCGCGCTTGCCAGCCCCTAGCTGCGAGAACGACGCTGCCAAACCCGTCGCGCTAGGATAGTTTTTGCAGGTCCTCGATTCCACTACAATACGGCCTCACTATCCCGAATAGAAGCAATCAATTTATGGAGCAAAATGGGACACTCGCAGGCTGACAAAATTGCTACTCACAAACGTATTGTCGAAACGGCGGCGAAGCGATTTCGCGAATTTGGGTTGGAGGGTGTCAGTGTCGCCGACGTGATGAGCGATGTGGGCCTTACGGTGGGCGGCTTCTACAAACACTTCCGGTCGCGAGACGATATGATTTGCGAAGCATTGTCTGAGGCGCTCAGAGATATTGGGCCTTGGAAGGCAGCTATTGCAACCGACCCGCAGCAGGCGATGCTCGGCTATGTGTCCGAACGGCACAGGGACAATATCTCGGCATGCTGTCCGATCGCGGCGCTGGTCAACGATGTAAGCCGCGGTACGGTGCAGACTCGCGAAATCTATACAGGCCAGGTACGTCGCGTCTTTGATCTCCTGGAAAAGTCGATCGCCAAGGAACACCATTCCGACAGACGTCCTCAGGCTATGCTCGCCTTTAGCGCGTGCGTCGGTGCAATCGCCCTCTCCCGGGCGGTGTCAGACCCAGAGCTTTCGAAGCAGATCCTCGACGGGGTCGCGCGCCAGTTGGTTGAACTGTTCGAACCTCGGCCGAAGATAAAATAGTGCTTGTTTCTGCCGTTCGACCCGTTAAGGATTTCGCGTAAACGCGTATATGCAGGTATTTGAACGTGCACCACCGTTACCTCGCTTGGGCGGGTAAGGAGACCGCTGGCGTCGACATTTTCCGATTTAACTCGCTGGCAAAATCGTCGAGCATTGGGACACGCTGAAGCCGGTTCCTGAATCGTCCGACAAAACAAATGCAATGTTCTAGAAGCGAGATGCTAAGTTCGCCGTCTGGCGGGGAGTGATCGCTAACTGCTCGCTGCCCGACGGTGCGTCGGCGTCACCGCGCACGATGGCGGCGAGACAAACGAAGCGATTGGCCAGCGCCGCCGACAGCGAATTGCCACCAAATTGTGGCGTCTGCACAAAAATAACACGATAGCCCCAATCTGGAATCTGAGATGAATATGTGCGTATACTCCACCTTGAAAACGATTTTACTTGAGAGGTGCAGATGGAATTGCCGCAATGCAGCTGTTCGTCGCTACGTAGCGCGACACGGGCGCTTTCACTTGCGTTTGACGATGCATTGCGGCCGAGCGGGCTACGTGTGACGCAATTTGCGATCTTGTCAGGTTTAGCTGTGATCGGGGAGCTTCCATTAAGCACACTTGCTGATTTGATGGTGATGGACAGAACGACGCTTGGAAGGAATCTCAAACCGCTACAACGCGATGAGTTGGTAGACATAAACATCGGCACCGATCGTCGTGAGCGACTCGTAAGTATCACCCCGGGTGGACGCAAGACGTTCATGCGCGCCATGCCTCTCTGGGAGGACGTGCAGCGGCGCTTTGAAAAAAAGGTTGGCAAGCGTGAAGCAAAAGAGCTTCGTGACAAAATGGTCACGCTTGTGAATGTTGGTCGCCAGCTTGCGGAAGAAAACCAGAAAGCGGGCTAAGTATTCCCGTGCGTTCGGCCGTCGGCGCGAATTATTTGCTCTTCGACCTTTTCCATAGCCCGTATTGGCCCTGGCGATCCCGATGTTCTGGTCGAAGGCGGCTGCTACGTAGCCACAGGACATACTTTTGAAGATTACTTTTCCGCACAGACGGGTTTGAAGATGGACTTCACGCAGGTATGTCCTTGGAGATACTGGATGCGCTCCTATTAATTTGCAAGCGGCAGCCCTGCCGGGCGGGCTCACGACGGATATTTCCGTTATCTGTACGACGCGCTACGGTCGGGCCCACTGCAATCCCTTGACCGAATGGCGGGACAGTTTGCTGCGCGCCGCCCCTGTATTAGATCTGCGGGCGTAGTTCTTTCGCGTGCCATAGCATTATCCATGCGGCGATCTCGGGTAAGCGCGCCGCGATGCACTGTGATTCAACGCCCTCGCCATCATAGAGCGCTGTTCCCTCCCAAACGAGCAGCAGCGTGTCGGCGAGTTCCTGGCTCGGTAGATCGCAGGTCGTTTGACAATTTCAAAAGCAATGAGCGAAACACCGCCCTGTGAGTAGCATATTTTTGTCTCACCGGATGGCCAGCGTCCCCGTAGTAGCGGGAAATAATGCTTAATGCGCGTCCCGCGTAACCGGCGCGAAGCATGCGGCGCGAGAGATCGCGGAACAGTTCGCGAATGTTCTTAGCGGGGTCGTCATCCATCGGCTCGAGTGCATCAACCCATTGCTGCTCCTCCCTTGCTCGCAGCCACCTCGCACAATCGAGCACAAAGGCTTCACGTGAACCGAACAGACGGTACACGCTCATCTTGTTCAGTCGCGAAGCTTGCGCCAGATGTTCAATAGTGACAACGTTTAAGCCGTAACGACAAAAAAGCTCTGCAGCAACCTCCAGAAGCGCGCCACGCGCAAAGTGCGGCGGGACCCTGGCACGTCGCTCCTTCTTCTCTTTTACCAAATTCAAAAACACGCCCTGCATGTCTTCGCTCCGCTTTCAGCCGTTTTGAGGCTCAGCCCGTGCAGTCGGATGAAAGTCAAAACCTCAACTTATTCCACTGTCTTCGGAACCCATTCGCATCACTCCATAGGTTGAACCAGATGACCGGCTGTTGGGGCATCCGGCGCACTAGCCCTCGCAGGCCTTTGAAACAGAACAAATGTCAGCATGCCGGTAACAGCAGCGACGATAGCCGCTACCAGGCATGCGAGACCAAATCCTGCGGCGAAGGATGTTGACGCAGCTGAGAGGAGATGAACACGGATTGAATCAGGCAGGTTGGTGAATGCCCCCACCAGGTCACCCGACGCGATGCGAGGCGCGGCCTCGGCGGCACTTTTCGGATCGAGGCCAAGTGCCGAAGCCGCTGTAAGAAAGTGCCTGGTAGCCGACGACGAGAGTGCCGCTCCGAGGCCGGCAACGGCAAGCAGAAGCCCGGTGAAGCGCGTTGTCGATGTCAAGCCAGACGCCATCCCCGAGCGCTGCGGAGGCACGGCGCCCTGCATTGCCTTCGAAGTCTCGCTGTTCAGCAGGCCTGCGCCAGCTCCGAGCGCGACCATGCCCAACGCAAAGACACCGTAGCTCGCGTCGATTCGGCTGAACAGGAAGAGGGACAGGTCACCAACGAAGGTTGTGGCCAAACCCAGAGTCAGGAGTGCCCGGCTTGAGTAACGTGCTGACAGACTTGCGCCTAGCCGGGGTGTAAAGAACATCGGCAGCGCAAACGGAAGCATTGCCAAGCCTGCTTTCGCTGGCGTAAAGCCATACGAATTCTGCAGAGCTAAAGGCAGATAAAAGATCATTACCTGCGCTGCGCCCGCATATCCCAGCATTGCGAAGGCCGTTCCGAGGAACGTCGGTTGTTTGAACAGCGTGAAATCGATCATCGGCCGTTCCTGCCGCACTTCAATGGCAACAAACGCGACAAATAGAACAACCGACGCGAGGAGTCGCCAAGCAATTGCGAAGGAAGTCCAACCAAGGCTGTTACCATCAATTAGCCCCCAAATTAATAGAAACAAACTGGTGCTGAACGTAGCTATTCCGCCCAGATCAAGACGTTTCGCTTCGTGATCGCGAGACTCTTTGAAAACCTTCGCGGTTGCAACGAGGAAGACTATTCCGACTGGCAGGTTGAGCAAGAATGCCCATCGCCATCCGAAGAAGTCGGTGATGACGCCTCCAGCAATCGGGCCGCTCGTAATCGCGATACCGAGGCATGCTCCCCAGAAGCCATAGGCTCGGGCTCTGTCCGCGCCTGAAAATGTCTTGTTTATAACGGCCATCGAAGCCGTTAGCAGTAGGCTGGCACCCACTCCCTGCAACGCACGCGCCAAGTTCAACATGAGCGAAGAGGTTGCAAATCCGCAGAGGGCTGACGCGACGGTGAAAATCGCCAGACCAATCAAGGTGGCCCGCTTCCGGCCATGCCGGTCGGCGAACGAGCCGGCCGCTAGCAGAAGCGCCGAGAAGGTCAGTACATACGCGCTGACGACCCATTCAATATCAGTGAACGTTGCGCCGAGCGACCGCGCGATGGCGGGCAGCGATACGGCAACAATATTTGAGTCCAGCATGATGAGAGACGAAACAGCAGACGCGACCAGCAGAATCAGGAATTTTCCTGGTTCGTACCCGCGCTTAGCGTCTCCCTGGCTTCCTTGGGGCATAGCAAACTCCTATTTTCCTGTTGCCCTACGGCGTTGGGTGCCGTGCGCGGTTGAGCTGTCGGCCGTGACCCGAAGGAGCGCCATGCGAAGAGCTCCAGCTTCCTCGACACCAAATCTGTTCTCAAATTGTTCTTGTGCTGCTTGCCACATCACCTGAGCTTCTGAGATCTTCCTGCGTCCGTCTGGAGTCAGTACGATCCGTTTGATTCGACGATCCGCTCGATCCGCCGCCGACGTGATAAACCCATCCCGCTCAAGCGGACGAAGATTCTTTCCCAAGGTTGATCGATCCATTGCAAGGGCGTCCGCCAGTTCTCCCATTGTTGGCGCAGTGCCGGCACCTCGGTCGATCTCTGCAAGAACTGATAGCTGCGTTGAGCGCAGCCCGGACGGTCCGAGAAATTCGTCATACGCCTGCGACAGACGTCGAGAAGCCTTTCGGAGCGCGGTGTTGTTGCACCGGTGGAGTTCGATCAAAACAACAGCCGCTGACATGAATGCACCTAATTAAGGGGATATACCCGTATTTACGAAGAGAGGATATACACGTATCACGACCGTGTCAACGCTGCTGCCGTTTCCGAAGTACTCGCCATCGGAGCTTCCAAGCTCAAAGGTACTGGGGCTCGGTTGCGCGGCATATTGAAGGGGCAGCATCGAGCGAACCACAACTCGCGACTGGTCGAGCGGTTGCTTCGTGACATTGGAATCGACTTTTCGCAGGGTTTTCTGCGACATCGACCGGTTCCGCTTGACCAACTACTAAGGTAAGCGGACAAGTGATAGCCAAATCAAGCGGGGCAGCATGCAGCCCGACCCAACAGCGGTCAAGTTCTGTCGGCTGCTAGGCCGAGATAGCGGTTTTCGTAGGAAAATTGCACGCACATCGTGCGTGTACCGACAGGCGACCATACCTATAGACAACTTGAGTTGGAATCCAACCCTTGTAAAGTCAAGTTGATTACAAAGAATATAGTTGAGGGACCACCTGCCAAGATCCCGCACGATGATGCCTTGGGATTTAAAGCCGGATGGCGCGGGCATCGTGATGCATACAGGAGCTGCGGCAGCTTGGCGCGTTCGGGCGGCAGTCTTCAGCGCCAGCAAGCTCTTTCTTCTGGCGGCAACCACGTACGCTTGCTAACGAAACATCAGCATTTATTGCAGCCTTCGATTCCGTTGATTGGACGTCATCCTGCAAGGCTTTTGCATGTCCGGTCGCGTTCAAAAGCGCCGTAGAATAAGAGATCATAATGATTGACTTGCTAGAGTTGGCGCTAAGCGCGCATGGAGGCCTTTCGCGCTGGCAGCATTTAACTGACACAAACGCTGTCATGTCGACGACCGGATCGCTGTGGGCGAAGAAGCGGCGATCCGACGACTTGATCCACTTGGCCATCGCTGCAGCGACGCGTGACCAGCACGTGATTATCAAGCCGTTTCCCGCAACTGATTGTCACGCTTTATTCGAGCCGGAATACGTGAGTATCGAAACAATCGGAGATATCCTTCTTGATCACCGCGAGAGCCCGCGCGCTGGGATCGCAAAGCGCGGTGATGACGAAAAATGGGACGATCTCGACGTCGCGTATTTTCTTGGATACTTGCTTTGGACATATCTGACATTGCCATTCCATTATGCGTCTCCAGGATTCGTTTCCGAGGAATTATCGCAGTGGAAAGAGAAGGGGGAGACATGGCGCCGATTGAAGATCAAGTTTCCTTCCGATTTCGCAGCGCATTCACGTAGCCAGATTGCTTACTTTGGTAACGACGGCTTGATTCGCCGCCTTGACTATTCGATTGACGTGCTTGGTGCGATACCGTGCGTTGACTATGCGTCAGACTATCGGGAGTTCAACGGCATCATGCTACCCACAGTGCACGAAGTTCATAGCCATCTACCAAATGACAAAGACGGCGAAGTCCTGCTTTCGGTGCAGATCGCCACTGTCTCGTACTTCTAGGCATCATCTGCGCCGGCTTTCGCAAAACGCTGTAGCGGCAAACTTTGCTTTGGGAGAAATCTTCATGTCCCAGCTTCAAATGGTTGATCGCATCGAGATTAGAGTCCTTGTTGACAATGTCACCGACAGTCTTTCGTCAACACCACACTCCGTGACACGGGAGTGGTCGTTACTGGAAAGCAGGGGAATGCGACTGATTGGTGGGGGTGCACTCTGCTGCGCAAATCATGGGCTGTCTCTCCTTGTAACCGCCTACAGCGGTGAAAAAGAAAGGACCCTATTGTTTGACGGCGGCCCGGTGGATTACGCCGTTGAGCGCAATGGCATCCGGATGGGGGTGGATTTCGGTGCAGTCGAAGCGATAGTTTTGTCGCATGGGCATTGGGACCATGCGGGGGGGCTGCCACGTGCTCTGGAGCTCATATCGCAGGGAAACGACGGTACTCCAGTTCCGCTCTACCTGCATCCGGGAATGTTCGAGCTGAGAGGGGTACGTCGCCCCGACGGCAGTGTGATGCCGATGGCTCCTGTCCCGCTGCCGCAGGAATGGGCAAGGCTGGGTGCTGTCCCGATTGTGACTACGGTCGAACAATTATGCCTCGATAACACATTCTTTATCAGCGGGGAAATCCCTCGGGTCACGGCCTTCGAGGTTGGCTTTCCAGGGCATGTGCGACAACCATCCGGGAGTGAAACTTGGGACGCAGATCCACTTCTGGTTGATGAACGGTTTCTCGCTTGTCACGTTCGCGACAAGGGTTTGATACTGTTTAGCGCCTGCTCTCATGCTGGAATCGTGAACGTCTTGCGTCAAGCAACTGAAGTTTTCCCAAACGTCAAAATACACGCGGTGATAGGCGGCCTACATCTTTCAGGCCCGAACGAAGCCATCATTTCGGAAACTGTTCGCGATATGGGTGCGTTTAATGTTGATGTCTTCGTTCCCGCGCACTGCACCGGTTGGCGTGCCGTCAACGCAATGGTGAGGGAGTATGGTGAAAGCGCTGTGATGCCTTGCGCTGTCGGAAAGATGTATGTTTTTTGAGCGGAGCCCAGGGCTTGGCGCAGCGCATAGGTGAGCGCTAAGTATTTAGTGTTTGCCAGATCTACCCTCATTCACTGGTTGTCTTGAGTGCCATGCTGACGCAACGCATGTGCGATTAAACTGCGCTTCCAATTAGACAGATCAGGGCGCACGCGCGCGGTGCACATGCCGAAAACCAAAGGGCACTAGGCAGGAAATTCGTGCCTTGCGATATAAGACTCCCGGGCGTCATTTCTCCTGGCCTGACGGGGTGCCGCTTCGAATCGAGGCAATTTACCCGTCTGCTATAGTTTTAGGCATGGCTAATGACTCGTACGCAAACGCTTATGCAGATGACGACCGGCGTCCGGTCGGATCTCTCAACGCGAGGGGAAGCGCACGGAAATTCCGGCCACCGTCGAACGGTGCGCGGCTTGGCAGAACGCACTTATCGCAGCGTGGCACAGCATCCGATTTGAGTCCTTACATAAATTTTCCCGCAGTATTGGGAAACTCGTCGCGCAGCATCTCTTCGGGATTCAGAATGTCGTCGTCGTGCATCACACAAACTGCAGAGGGACAAGCTACACCGCCGATGGCATTATTGGTGCTCACAAGCATAAGCATGGGGTCTACATTGGCAATCTCTACGATAGCGACAGTGTCTGCATAACCGACTTGAAGCCGCACTTGCACATGATGTCAAGCTGATTCGCGAACACTTGGGCACGCCAAAGCATGCCGACATTTACGGTCTTCGATATGACTCGGACAACGGGTCTTTGATGGGCGTCATAAACGATATGCGCAAGGCTTAAGCGCAACCTCATGGCGATCAGCTATTAAGATCATGGCGAAAATGCCTGCTTCAAATCTGAGGTGGTTCGTTCACGTCTCGGGTTGGATGCGGACTGACGCGGGCGACCACGCGAGGCGCTCGTTGACGCGAAAAATTATGGCGTTTAGTGACACACAACCTTTATGCGAGAAGGGGCACGGCGCAATGCCGTGCCCAACGATTTCGACGCGAAGTAATCACGGTCGCGAAGCGGTAGGTCGCCGAGGCAGGTTGGCCAAGGTTCTCGATATTTGAAAAGTCCGCCTCGCGGCGGTGCTCCCGTCTCTGCACAAGCCACTCGTGGCAGGGGAGGTCGGCGCAATGCGCGGCCCGTCAAGCTAATAAGTGTCCTGCGCAATTGATGCGAGCGGCCCGCACAGTTGCCTTCTTTTATCGCCTGATTTATAACGGCTCTAATTCAACAGCGCAATTGATTTGTAAATAAGCGCATATACGCCTATTTGTCAAAATTTTTTTATCCATCTTGACTAATAGGTGTATATAAACGCATTATCGACTAAGCTTAGAGGGCAGGGGTGCGCTAACGAGTCGTCAAAAATATTCGCGAATCGTTTTCACACGCGAAAGTACTGCGGGACGCGCCCGCCTGGCAGGGACGGATCGGGCATCTTAATGCACAAGGGGTGATGCAAGGTTCGCTAGAAGTGCCGCTGAAGGTGGCATGCTTGCGTATGTGAGTTGCGGAAGATGGTTGATGTCAGGTGACGGCCAGTTGTTCTCGCCAGATCAACGGCGCCGCGGGATCGGTTTCCCCTGCCTATTTGGTGGCGCCGGGGCATTGCGAGGCTCGAACGCATCGTCGCCAGATGCCAAAAACTGAAATGGCTTCGGCCGCCGCCACGTAGGGTGGATCAGGGTCACTGTCGCTGATTACAGCATCGTCGCGGGCATAGGCCCTTCCGGACCTAACTCAATAAGCCAGGAAAGTATCTCAAAATGGATCGTTGTGCAGTCATATTCGAACGGTTTTCTTTCGGGCGGTGCGAAATTTCGGTCGCACAGCGCCAGATCAGGTATTGCGGCGAAGTTATTGCCGTTGGTGACCGGTCGTTCGAGATTCTGCTTACACTTGCGAAAGCACGTGGAACGATTGTAAGCAAGGGCGAACTGATGGCGACTGTCTGGCCACAGCGCGTTGTTGAGGCAAACACTCTCGAATCCCATGTGTCGTCCCTGCGCAAAGTGCTTGGCACGGAGCGTGTTGCGATCCGTACCATCGCAGGCAGGGGTTACCAGTTCGTTGCTGATATCGTCGGTGAAGCAGAAAATCGGTCTTCAGGCCGCGAAACCGGCCTACCGGCCAGGCTATCCCCGCTCGTTGGGAGGGAAGCGGCCATAGCGACTCTTACGCAAATGGTGGAGTCGGACCGCCTCGTCACATTGCTCGGCACGGGTGGGATCGGGAAAACGCGCCTTGCAATCGAAACAGCAAGGTGCCTTGCAAGCTCGTTTCCCGACCGGGTTTGTCTGGCGGAACTTGCCAACCTTTCGTCGGGCGACCATGTTGCAATGTGCGTCGCAACTGCCCTTGGATTTCCGCCTGCGGACAGTCAAATACTTGAGGACCGGGTGGCTTCCGTCCTGAGTGACAAGAAAATTCTGCTGGTGATCGACAACTGTGAGCACATCATTGAAGCCGTAGCTAGAACTGTGGAGACTGTACTTAGGGCCTCGCCATTACTTCACATTATTGCAACATCGCGAGAGGTCCTCCGCGTGGAGGGTGAAAGAATTTATCAAGTACCCGCGCTTGTAGTTCCCCTGCTGGATAGCGACACCGTGCAAGATGTCTCAAGGCACAGCGCGGTACAGCTTCTCGATAAGCGTCTACGCGCTGCCGGCTTCGTTGGGAATGACGATATTGAAACGGCTAGATACAAAGCTCGAATCTGCCGGCGTCTCGACGGTCTTCCGCTAGCGATCGAACTCGCGGCCGCGCATGCGCAGGTTCTGGGTATAAAGTGCGTCGCTGAGCGACTGGAAGATAGGTTTGAATTGTTCAACCGGGGAAGCCGAGCGGTCTCTGCACGACATCAAACACTACGCGGCGCGTTGGATTGGAGCTACGACCTTCTCACAGATTCCGAACAGCAGATATTTGCGAGACTCAGCGTATTCGCCGGCGCGTTCTCAATCGAAACCGCCCAAGCCATTGCTTCCGACGAGGAAATGTCCCCGAACACCGTCCTCGAGGGAGTCGTGAATCTTGTGTCGAAGTCACTACTGACAGCTCAGACTTCGGGCGCCGTCATGAGTTACCGGATGCTTGAGACGACTCGCAGTTACGCAGCCGAGAGGCTCGTAGATGCTGGCGGGCTTTCGTTGACGGCGCGCCGACATGCGGAACACTTCCTCTCCGAATTTGAACGCGAAGAGTTAAATTGGGATCGCTCTGACTCGGGTCAGCTGCTGCCACGTTTTCGTGAATACCTTGACGACCTACGTTTCGCACTGCGTTGGAGCTTTTCGGACCAGGGGGACGTGGCGCTTGGAATTGCGATCGCCACGGCTGCTGTCCCGTACTGGATGAAAATTGGGCATGTTGCAGAGTGTCAGTTGAACGTTGAGAACGCTATGGCGCAGATGAACGCGAATCGCATCGCGGATGTCCAGCGAAAAATGAAGTTGCATCTCGCCCTCGGAGGGGTATTTGTATTCGCGTGTGCTGCCGAGAACGCGCGCGCGCATTTTGAAACTGCTTCGGAACTGGCGACAAAAGTGGGAGATACGGCCTTTAATCTTAAAGTTCTTTCCGGATTATGGGCGTGCACCTACCTACGCGGACCATTCGGTCTCTCACTACAGTACGCAAGACAATTCGAGGAGACTTGCCGGACTTGCGATGTGCGGGATGATGTAATTACCAGTCATCGCATGCTCGGGTCAGCATACTTCTGTGTTGGAGATATGAAGCGGGCTCGGGAGCATGTAGAGTCCTATCTTGCAAATGCTTCGTCGATCTCGTATGCATCGACTCTCGGTTTCCTTCTGGACGGCCAAGTCGGAGCGGAATGCGTTCTGGCGCACACACTTTGGATGCAAGGCTTCCCGGGCGCCGCAAGTGAAGCTATGCATCGAGCACTCGAGCGCGCGGATAGAGTCGGTGATGCCTTGAGTTGCTGGTTTGCTCGCCTGATGTGCTCTTGCCCGCTCACATTACTGATGGGTGGACCATCTGAGCTTCGCAGGCAGGTTGACGATCTTTCGAACATTGCGCGTGTACACGGCATGGCGTCGTGGGATGCGCACGTAGATGTTTGGGAGGGTATTGTCACCTCCGCCGAAGGTGATGCAGGAGCGTTTGATCGACTAATTGCTCCAGCGTTCGCGAAGTTCTCGGCATGGCAATTCAATGCAAGCCTTACTGGACTGTTCAGTGAGTTGTGCAGGCAGTTGGTGTTGAACGGTAGGTTGAGCGTGGCAGAGAAGTTTGTCTCAGAAGCGATCGCCCACGCTGAGCGCGTCGAAGATGGCTGCTCCTTGCCCGAATTGCATCGGCTTCGGGGTGAACTGGAAATTCACGCTGGCCGAGGTGGGTCAGAGCTGGTGGCCGAAGAGGCGTTTTCGCTTTCGTACGAGTTGGCGGAAGATGGTGGTCTACTGGCGTGGGGACTTCGCGCTGCGCTTAGTCTGGGGAAATTGCGGCAGAATCAGCAACGATACAAGGAGGCACACGACGTCGTCGAACACGTTCGGTGCCGCTTTACCGAGGCGTCCGATACAATCGACTTAATCGCCGCAGACAGGTTTCTTTCTGAGACTCGGAAAGCTGCGATGCGTTGCTGTAGTCCAGACTTGCCGGTGAGACTCTTGCCCGGTGCTTGACCGGCGTTTCAGGGCCTGCGTCTCGCTTCGGCCCCCAAGCAAGCGAGCCCGACTGAGATACTGACCGGCACGTTGAGTCCAGGAATCGGAGCCATGCGTTCGCCGTCAATTCTCGACAGTTACCTTTGGAAAGCGGGGAATGCAACCCGTTCCCCGAGCAATCCAGAATGCATTGCATGCCGCTTCTGTCGCGCTCGACAATATTGCGACACGCGAGGACGGTCGTCGTCAGAAAGGCGGTAGCCAGCTGCGATCCAGGATTTAACAAGAGGCTCTTACGGCCGGTCATCAACAATGCCGGTGCTTTTGAGTTCGCCGGCATTGAGGTGGATGCTGGCGCAGACTAGATCTGCGAAGGAGGCGACACACATCTTTCGCATGATTCTGCTGCGATGTACCTTAACCGTGATGATGCTGATCCCAAGAGCATCAGCAATCTGTTTGTTTCTCTTGCCGTTCGTCAGCATCACCATTACCTGATGCTCGCGGGGAGTCAATGTAGCGTGGCGTCGCCGCAAAGCACCGAGCACGGATACGACCCCGTTCGTCGGCCGATTCACATGGACCGCTCGATTTACTGCTGAGATTAGCGCGTCAAAATCGACCGGCTTTAGCAAGAGGTTTGCAGCACCCGACTTCATCACCTTGACTGCGGTGCGGACGTCGGCGGTACTCATGAGATGGATCACAGGAAGATCGACAGATAGAGAAACGAGCCGTTTCTGCTCTCCGTTAGCGCATGCACTTAGAAATGAGGAATCCAGTATCAGGCAACACGCGGCTCCGCATTTCGCCGCTGCAAAAAACTCGCTGACAGAGTTGAACTCCGTCATGCTGTATCCGCTCGCCTGTAATGCATCTTCGATTGCTTCTCTGGTTTTTTTATCTTCATTCAACAGGGCAATCACTGTACTGGGTTCAGATTCGCCAGCATGGCTGTTTGGGCTGGACGCGGTCAAGTCGCGAATCGACGAAGTGGTAAAGGTCGCTACTGAAATCTCCGCGCGCGCGGAATTGAAATGTGGTGCGACCATTTACCTTCTCCTCGTGCGAAGCAAGCTAGTGCCTGTCATCAGGTTGAGTTGCAGATATGCTGGAGCGAATATTCTCAAGACATTTGTCAAAAGCACGCGACTTCAGCACTGTTTGGATCTATCTGAGCGTGCAGCCTGAATAAGATAGAGCCGTGATTACATCTGCACATTTTCAATTAAAAGAACTTGGTATTAGCCGGCAAACGGCGGTCCCAAGGCGTTACGCCGCTATGTCTGCGCTATCTTCAAAAACCGCGTCATCCTGGCTATCCAGAAGCCCGAGCACACCCGCGATCTTGACGAGGTCAGCAAATGTCGTTGCACCCATCTTTCTCATAGCGCTCCCTCGGTGCATCTTGATAGTGATCACGCTAAGGCCCAGCGCATAGGCGACCTGTTTGTTTAACGATCCTTTAACGACAGCCGTCATGATTTGACGCTCTCTTTGTGTCAATGTGTTGAAGCGTTCTGCAAATTGCGTGGTGGCAGCTGTTTTTCCCTGCTGTTTCCCGTCCAGAGAAAAGGCATTGTTGACGGCATCAAACAGCTCCGCTTCGGTTGGCATCAAGGGCAATACGTCTACGGCACCGGCGAGCATCACCTGTACCGCGAATGCTACGTCGTGATTCGCTGTGATGAAGATGACAGGCATTTTGTTGCTCGACGACTGCACGATCTCCTGCGCAATTGTCCCGTCCATTCCAGCGACGCATCGACCAACAATCAGGCACGCACGATGAGCTGACCGGGGCTCGTTGGACAGTTCCGAGTAATCCTTCAACTTGACGACGCGGATACCGGCCGAACAGAGCGACGCTCGCAGAAACTCAAAAACGAGTGGTTTTTCGACAAGTAGAAACACAGTGCCTAGCTCGTCAGCAGAAGAAGTTTGCGCACTGCACCCATCTTGAACGACTGGAGCGTCGCCCACGTTGACGCTATAGGGCTGACCACTATCTTGACCAAGCTGACCGCCTGCCTCGAGCTGTTCGGCAGCGCCATCAAATTGAGCTAGCGGTTTCGTCCGGAGGAGGCGTGGCGGCCGGTCAGCGGGCATAGGATCGCCGTCGTCCCGTTTGACGAAATGGCGCTTCGTGAATGAGTCCATGAGCACTCCTTCGGCGCCATGTAGTCAAAAACGATCAATCGATGTTCGCGATTGGTCGCTCGTTTTTTGTTGTGCCGAGCACTGCGCGTATTGCACGTCTGGGTGCGTCAAGCGAGGTTAGCGCTTGAAGCGAGATCGCCGGCTGCATTCGATGAGGGCATTGGCGTCATAACATCGTAGCGGATTAGATACTTGCGCACCCTAGTTGAAAACTGCAAAGTTCTGGAACGTTCTGATGCACGGTGAATCAGTGTGTCGTGCTGGATCTATCAAGGTCAGTGAGTAACTGACGGTAGCGCTTGCCGGGGCCACACATTGCGACACGGACTGCTAGACTAGGACTCTGCAGATTGCGAATGCGACGTGGAGGTAGGTTATTGAGCCGGTATCATCGCCTCGCGGGCGCTTCACCACAGAGTTCGTCTGAGCGTCGGAGCGAGATTTCTGGGCTCGGGACCGGTCGTAAGGCGCGCTACGGCGATCCATTCCGCTGGCGCGCACGTCAAAGTCCGAGAAGGCCACGGTATCCCAGACGAGTTCGTCATCGCCGCGTGAAAGCGCGTGGAACGCAGTTTCCCCTCCCAAGGACGTTCGGCGGTGTGCCATCCATAGTGCTGTGCGTTCCTGGCTTCCAGTAACGCTCTTACGGACATGCGTGAGCCTAGTGTGCTGTTCCGCCGTTAACTGAACTATGTTTGCGTAGGATGTTGGTATCAACGGAACTGGAAATACCAACATGCCAATGGGACGACCGAAGGTGGGGTGACGTTGAACGAAGCCGAACAATCGCAGCTTGCTTCGATGGCGCGCTCGCGCTCGATTCCGGCTGCATTGGTTACGCGGGCACGCATTGTTCTGGCTGCGGTCGCTGGTCGAACCAAATAGCGAGATTGTGCGGCGCTTGCAACTCATGCGCGCCACGGTCGATAAATGGCGCGCCCGGTTCCTTGAACAACGCATCAACGTTCTGTACGACGAAGTGCGGCCCGGCAAGCCCCGCACGATCGATGACGAGCGGGTGGTCGAGTTGATCCACCGGACGTTGCATACCAAGCCTGCCGACGGCTCCATGCATTGGAGCGTACGCACCTTTGCCGCGGAGACGACAATCTCTGCGACTAGCGTCCATCGATTTTTCAAATTGCTGCGCCTCCAGCCGCACTGCAGCGAGAGCTTTAAACTGTCCATCAATCCGTTCTTCATCGAGAAACTGCGCGACGTGGTCGGCCTGTACCTGAGCCCCCAGAGAACGCACTGGTGCTGTGCGCAGACGAGAAAAGCCAATGCCAAGCGCTTGAACGCACGCAGCCCATGCTGCCGATGGGCCTCGGTCACGTTGAGGGCGTCACGCATGACTATGTCCGTCACGGCACCACCACGCTGTTTGCGGCCCTGAATGTGCTCAACGGCGCGGTACTGGTCGCCTGCAAGCCGCGTCACCGGAACCATGAGTTTCTGTCGTTCCTGCGCGAGATTGACAAGGCGGCGCCCGAAGGTCTCGACGTGCACTGCATCGTCGACAACTACGGTGCCCACAAGCATCCCACGGTCAAGGCATGGCTGGCTGCGCGGCCTCGGTGGCACATGCATTTCTCCCCACTTATAGTCCGTGGCTTAACCAGGCGGAATGCTTCTTCGCGTTGATCACCGGCAAGGCCATACGTCGCGGTTCGTTCGGCTCGGTCAAGCAACTCATTAAGCGTATTGACGAAGTCGTGTCCCACTACAACGAGAATTGCGAACCTTTTACGTGGACCGCTTCCACTGACTCCGTCCTCGCAAAGCTACAAAGACTTTGTACGAGCATCAGCGGAACGGAACACTAGGTTGTCTTTGGCTTAGCTGCTGAAACATCCAGAGCACGATTTTCATGTGCATCACCTTGATTTTGATCAGTCAAATTCACACCAATCAACGGGATAGTCTCGACGTCTATCACGCTGTAGTTTAGGTGATCGTACAGCGGGCGCGACCGGTTGTTTTCACTGCCGTCGCAGTGGTGTTTGCATTTGCACCCTCTCACACAGTTCTCCTTTTGGGATCAATGGCGTACACGCTGATTCGCGGAACTGCGGCCGGAACCGTCATCATCGAGATGTTTTTGCCGTCGCTGTATGCGATCTGATTCCGAGTCAGCGCGCCGACCAATGAGACGGACGCAGGTGCGCCGCCCTTGCCCCATTTCTGAGCGCTTCGCTTGACGGACGCACGGTCTTGCGCGCGACCGCGCGTCCGAAGATGCATCCGGCGCCGCTGCCGGTTCGTTGTCCTTGACCCGACCGCGTTGTTGCAAAGCGGGAAGGCATCTGACAGTTGGCTTTTGCAGTTGTTATTGTCGCGGCGCACCGTTGCGAGTCGGGCATGTTAGCGTCGGTGCAAAACCGCCATTAAACGGCGGCGAGAATGCGCTTTATGGCGCGACCGAGGTCGCGCCCAGCACCAGTTTTTTGTCCCTTCGCGGGGTCAAGGATTCGCTTCGCCAAGCTGCGCTTGCCCTTGACCCCGCTACGAGACATTTTGCTCGGGAGTTGCTCAAAAACCGTTCCCGGAAAACTCATGCCCCCGTTTAATGGCGGATTTCGACCGCCGTTCACAGGGCAAAAGCTCATCTCTCGCCGAAGGATTAAACCCGGATGCTACCGCTCGTGGTCCGTATCTCGCGCAGTCACAAGTATCTGTCAGAAGCATGCAGATGCCACTGCCGACGCGTTCACTACTGTCTTCGCGCGCAACCCATAGGGGCAACCGACGCATCGACCCGTTCGATATCTTGCGCCTCTCCAACAGCAGGCAAACTCCATGGAACCAGACCTAGGTCTGATTGTCTGCTATAGCCCTCTGCGCTATAAACAATCTGACATTGATCTTTGGATGGGGACACGGGCTTAAGGGTCGGGGGAGGAATTTGTGAGCAACGCAACAATGCATTCGGTCTGGTTCTTGTTATTCGACGAATCCTTGCTCCTCGACCTGTGCGGACCGCTGCAGGACCTCTCTATGGCTAATCAGGAGCTCATGTGCGCCGGGCTGGCTCCTTATTACCAGACGACCTTGTTAGGAAAGGAAGTTAGGTCCTATTTCAATTCCGCCCGTGTAGAACCAGACGCTCAGGCTCTGCAGAAAACGCTATATCCGCCTGCTGGCAATCCAGACGCCTTCAATACCTCCAGGACTGGTCATTTGAGTCGTTGGCTACCGGCGTATGCACGGCAAATTGCACGGCTGGCTTCGGTTCCTGCCGGTGCGTTCTTTCTCGCGAAGACGGGGGCTCTCGCCAAAAGACGAGTCAATGATAATTCGGCTACGTGCCACAAAGTCGCGATTGCCATTCCCGCGGTTAGGTCCGGAACATTCGTAGTTCATGTCAGAGACGTGGCCGATAGGATACCGGCTGGATTAACGGCTGGAATTGACAAGTCTGTGGCCACGGTCGAGGCGGACCTAGGCCGGGCGATTGCGACGAATCTTGCGAATAAAGCGATTGCGCCTTGCGAACCTGCCATCGAGCGATTTCAGGGCAGCAAAACCCGACGCGGTCAGTTGGTCGGCGATCCTCGAATTAGGTATCTTTGTGTGTTCATTTTAGCAAACCTCAATTCTGATCTCTCTGTGCCCGCACTCGCAGAGAGAATGAACATGAGTCGCCGGACTTTCGCGCGGTTTTTCGTTACGAACACGGGCCTTACGCCGGCCCGAGCGATCGAACAAATGCGTATCGAGAGTGCATGCGATTTCATCGAAGGTTCAGACCGCCCCATCAAATGGATTGCTTACACATGCGGCTTCGGGTCATCGGAAATGATGCGAAGAGCATTCGTACGAAATCTGCGCATATCTCCAAGTGAGTTTCGAAGGCGATTGACAGTCGACCAAGAAGACCATTTGATACGCCGGCAAAAAACAAAACCGAATCATGACCTAAACAGGAGTGCCAACGGCAAGTCAACCGGCGAGACGCTGCCGACAATACCGAATGTGCAATGCCGTAACGCACGGAGATGATCATGAACTTTCGTCAAGGAATGGGAACAGCTGTCATAACTGGCGCGTCATCAGGTATCGGCGCAATTTACGCGGACCGTATGGCGGGCCGTGGGTACGACGTTGTGCTCGTTGCGCGCAACGAGCGACGTCTTGGCGAGGTCGCTGACCGTGTGGGTATGGCACACGGAAGATCGGTAACAGCCGTTATAGCCGACCTTAACAATCAAGCTGACCTGCATCTTCTGGAAGCGCGAATCCGGACTGAGAAGAGCATCACGATGCTCGTGAACTGTGCCGGCTTTGGAGCTGTTTCATCCCTGGTCGATTCGGATGTTGACCACATGGAAGACATGATCTTGTTGAACATCCGCGCCCTGACGCGATTGACGCATGCGGTTGCGCCCGCCTTCGTGGCTCGAGGTACGGGGACCATAATCAATATAGCGTCCATTCTGGCCATTCAGCCAGCGATCCTGAATAGCGTATATGGTGCGACCAAAGCGTACGTCCTTGCCTTCACGCAGGCCCTACATCATGAACTTTCCGCGAGGGGCGTGCGCATCCACATCGTTCTACCCGGCCCAACGGTGACAGACTTCTGGCGGGTAGCCGGAATGGCCCATACGAGCTTGCCTGACGACTGGATGATGACGGCGGAGGACGTAGTAGACGCCTCACTGGACGGGCTCGACCGAGGGGAAATTGTGACTCTACCATCGCTACAAGACCCGGCCGACTGGTGCTCGTTCGATGCGGACCGTCACATATTTTTTCAAAAGCTTCTGCATTCGACGCCCGCGCCTCGTTATCGGAGCTCAAGCACAGGCGCTGCGCGCGCAATAACGGACGCGTAGCCTACGCGCTTCGCGGCGCCACGCATTTGAAGTTGCTTCCTCAAAGGAATACCTGATGTCGACATCTTTGGAGCTTTACGGCGCCAAGACCGGTAATTGCTTGCGGGTCTCAATTGCACTCGAAGAGGCATCGCTGTCCTACAAAATCCGACCCATGGACCTCGCTGGAGGACAGCAACGTGCGGAGGAACACCTCTCGCTGAATCCGGCAGGGAAGGTCCCGGTCCTGGTCGAGCGTCGGGCATGCGGCAGCCGCTTCGTGCTCACACAGTCCAATGCAATTCTTCTCTATATTGCACAGAAATCGTGCTCGTGCCTGTTGCCCGATGATCCGCAAAATCGTGGGCGCGCGTACGAAAGATTCTTTTACTTCGTGACAGACGTCATCGCGCCTAACCATGCGTCATTCGCTCTTCGGGACCGCTCAAGTTCGCAGGCGGCCTCCCTGCTGAACGAACGTGCAATCGCCGCATTGAAATTCGCAGATACCTTCGTTAGACGTTCCCGATACATGGCCGGCGATCAATTCTCCATCGCGGATATTTGCGCGCTCACGATAACGGGCTCGCTTAGTTCTGGCCTAGATTGGCGCGCCGTCCCGAACTTGCAGCGCTGGTTCTATGATGTAGCCGAGCGCCCGTCAGTCCAACGCGGTCTGAAAGCCTTCGATGGCATTTAAAGCAACACATTCCTTGTCTTTGCGGATCGGCTCGACCGTTTTAGGGTCGGCCTTCTCGTCGTTGATCCGCAAAACAAATTTGTCAGGCCAGCAGGAGCGACATGGAGTTGGTCGGCGAGAGTGATACCGACAACGGGACGGGTCTCTTACGTTGAATAATTGTTCAAGGAATCAAGGAGCAGGGCCTACCAATAACCGTATCGCCGCACTACTACTATGCAACAACCATCCATCGTTGGACATTCGGCGGAGCGCTTGAAAAGGTGATGCATAGCATCCGGATGTTCGACCAAAAGGGGCCAAACACACCGAAAGAATCTGAAGGATCCGGGGCGGACTTTTCTCGACTAATACAATCAGAGCGAAGAACAGCGTGCCCGGTACAGCCTGTTCAACCTCGTGAAGGCGCTCGCGAACATCGGCTATGCCAGCGGCGCGACCGGCTGTGAGGACCACACCGATTTGTACAAGAGGCCGTGAAGTTGATTGACCTGCATGGTGCGGGATTTGATCAGCAGTAAGCGCATCGATGCAAAACCAAGGTCGCTTGCTGCTCGACCGTCTTTGGCGCTACATAGCGCTTCCCGCGTTGCTGCGCGGCCATACAAATCGCTCGCGCGTCGGCTGCATCAGTTTCGTTGGTTTGAACGAACGGGCGAGCAAACTTCGCGTGCGGCAACTTGACCTCGTGGGCTAACGTGCTGTCTTCCGGGCGCACTAATGCGCACTGCCACACGCTTCCAAGGCTACACGACCCGCTATTCGCTGACCGAGAAACTCGATCAGCTGCTGCCTCGTAAACTGCCGGTTAACGATTTCCCCAGTGTCGCTTTCAGCCCAATTCATTTGAAAGACGCGTTTCGAAATGTCCAGCCCGTAGGTCGAGGTATCCATGACGATTACTCCCTTTCGAGTGGTAGCGGTAGCAACACTCTGCCACATTGACTCCGTTCGGCTTTGCGCTGTCATCACTCGGGATACTTTCTGGCGCTTATGTGTCGAATTCCCCGTAGGGGGCGGCGTTCACCCCAGCTATCCATCAACTAGCAAAATCTGGCGCACCCCTTGTGGATGACCGAGCGAACGGCCAGCGAATTGAGCCGACCAACGCATCCGGCATCGTGCGTCTTTTGTTGCCAACGCCGGCGCTAAAGGTCAAGTGCACCTTGACGCCTGGGTTGGGAGGCTCGTATCTGTCTCTTGCTTCGATAACACTTCAATTGCAAATCAAGCAGGGCCTCCCTCGCATTTAGTGCGGTCGTCCTACAGCAGCATGCCAAGGGGAAGCAAAGGCCCAATCGGCAACAATTCGAACTTGAGAAGGTTTGCCTTCACCAGAGGAAGTTCGCCTAGGATCTTCCCGGCCGCCTCTGCTGTGTCGACGTTCATCAGGAAAATGACACCCGCCTCTTTCTCACGCAGCCAAAACTGTTCCATCTTGTCCTCGAGATAGATTTTCAGCGTCGCCGGCACTTCCTTCGGCAGAATTTCCAGGCGTTGCTCGGGCGTTAGAGGAGTGAGCGTACCCACGGCCATCACTTTCATGTTTTTCTCCAGAATGGGGCGCGCAGTCTACAGGTTGCGCAAGAACGTCGGGCATGCACCGCATTCGTGGCTCGAACGAGAAGGAAGTCGTACGGACCGAAAAACCATCTCCTCGAACTACGCGACGGGTTCACGCTGGGATGCGGGCCACATGAGACTCATTTGGTCCAAAAACCAGGCAACCAGAATGCCGCATAACTTGAGGAAGCGAACTTGTCCTTTGGTATGTCTATCGATTTAAAATCTTCAGTTGCGCTGTTCGCCCATGTCGGTGGGCGAACGCGGTATCGGGCCGGTCGGTTGCCTCATCCGTCGACAACGGAACACCTTTTCAAATGCGGCCTCGATAATTGTTTACATGGAAACCGGCAGCCTGATTGTGCCGGCGTTGGGAAGCATGCCAGAGGACACGCTACCTCTGGCATTGGGCGACGAACGAGCAATCAGTCCGAGACCAACGCGCTTAACGTCAACTAATTGCCCGGTGTGGCCCGATTCATTCTATCGTGGTTTCTTGATCCGCGGCCTTCTCGGTGCGTTTCAAAGGCTCGCGATGCACTGAGGCGTGGCCACACCTAAGGATGACTTGTTGTTGCACGGAATACTTGTCACAGTCGGTCGCTGGCGTTTCTACCTGAAAAGACGAGGCCATTTCAAACTCATTTGGTTTGTAGCAAGATCATGAGGTGAGCGAGAGCTCGGCGTCAGGACTTCCCGAACTTTTCATCCGCTCGACACGCGTTCGCTCCGGGTACGACCTGCATGGCCGCCGGATCTGAACGACATCAGTTACATATCTAACGGAGTTCCGCGCCAAAATCGCATGGTTTAAATCGTTGGATTAACAATGGAGTGCAAGATGACATCTCATGAGCACGAGCACACCAAGGCGCCGTCAGATATCGAACTGCGGGTGAGAGCTCTCGAATCGTTGTTGGTCGAAAAGCAGCTCGTTGATCCAGCTGCGCTTGACGAAATCGTGGACGCATATCAGCACAAAATCGGGCCTCGGAACGGCGCCGCCGTCGTGGCCCGAGCTTGGGCGGATCCTGAATATAAGGCTCGACTGTTGAGCGACAGTAACGCGGCGATTCTTGAGCTGGGCTATTCCGGAGTTCAGGGCGAAGACATGGTGGTGGTCGAGAACACGCCGACAGTGCATAACGTACTAGTATGCACATTGTGTTCATGCTATCCATGGCCGACGTTGGGGCTGCCGCCTGTCTGGTACAAGGCCGCACCTTATCGCTCGCGGGTCGTCATCGACCCGAGGGGTGTGCTGAGTGAATTGGGTCTCGACGTACCTGACAGCAAAGAAGTGCGCGTGTGGGACAGTAGCGCCGAAGTTCGCTATATGGTCTTACCGGAGCGGCCACCGGGGACTGATGGCTGGATCGAGGAGCAGTTGATCGAACTCGTCACGCGCGACTCGATGATTGGGACTGGTTGAGGTCGGCTGAAAAAAGTGGACGCCAACATTCCGTAGAATTGAGGAATGGAGGCACTGATGAAGCGAATCCCGAAGGCTGTGTACACGAAGGAATTTCGTGAAGAAGCAGTAAAACTGGCAATGACTGACGGAGTGGGCGTGTCTGAAGCTGCCCGTCGATTGTCAATATCGATGAAGACGTTGGCGAACTGGGTTCGCGCCGCAAAGGACGGCAAGCTGGAGAACGTCGGGCAAACCCAGAAACCACTGACAGAGATCGAGGCGGAGCTGAGCCGGCTCAAGCGAGAGTTGGCAGAAGTGAAGATGGAGCGCGATCTGTTAAAAAAGTTTGCAACGTACTTCGCGAAGGAGTCGCGGTGAAGTACGACGCAATTGAGCAGATGCGACAGCAGTACCCTGTGCCGCCGATGTGCCGGTTCCTGGGCGTGTCCACGAGTGGCTACTATGCCTGGCGCAAACGGCCGCTGTCGTTGCACGCGCAGCAGGAGTCTCGGCTCGAAGCGCAGGTGCGTGCAGCTCACGAGCGTAGCCGACAAACCTTCGGCCCGGAACGGCTACAGAAGGATCTGGCGAACCACGGTGTCCAGATTGGTGTTCACCGCATCAAGCGTCTGCGGGCGAAGCTCGGCCTTCGCTGCAAGCAAAAGCGCAAGTTCAAGGCGACGACCAACTCGACGCACAACCTGCCAGTCGCACCGAACATCCTGGACCAGGACTTCAGTGTGAGCGCACCAAATCAGGCCTGGTGCGGTGACATTACCTACATCGCGACCGATGAGGGATGGCTGTATCTAGCCGGACTCAAGGATCTGTTTAGCGGAGAGATCGTCGGCTATGCCATGAGCGAGCGCATGACAAAACAGCTGGTCATGCAGGCGCTGTTTCGGGCTGTCGCGTCGCACCGGCCACCGACGGGCCTGATACAACATACTGATCGCGGTAGTCAGTACTGCGCCCACGCTTATCAGAATCTTCTCAAACAGTTCGGCATGCAGGCATCTATGAGCAGACGCGGAAATTGTTTCGACAATGCACCTATCGAATCGTTCTGGGGCTCGCTGAAGAACGAACTTATCTATCATCGCAAGTTCGCGACTCGCGACGAAGCCATCAAAGAAATCACGGAATACATCGAGATCTTCTACAACCGGCTGCGCACGCAGGAGCGTCTGGACTATCTGTCGCCGGCCGCTTTCACGCAGCGATTCCATTTGAGTAAAATCGCTGCTTAACCCGTTGGCGTCCACGGATTCCGACCGACCTCAGGTATTCCCAAACTCCCTATCGCATGACCTGAACAATTGCGGAGGGTTCGATGAACGGTATTCACGATCTTGGCGGTATGCACGGGCTCGGAGAAATCCACTACAGGGCGCAGGAACTCGCGTTCGCCGACGAGTGGGAAGGGCGCGTCCTCGCGATGTTCCTTTCTCTATTTGCAATAGGAACGATCAATCTCCATGCATTTCGTCATGGCATGGAAAGGATGAATGCAGCACATTACCTTTCCTCGAGCTACTACGAGCACTGGCTGGCCTCAGTGGAAAAGAATCTGGACGAGGCAGGGATAGTTTCGACGGCCGAAATCGAAGCTCGGATGGCTCAACTTAAGGGGAATTGAACATGCCCGTAACCAAAGAAATGGTACCTGGTGTCTTGGCGACCGGCGCATCGGAACGAGTAGACCAGCCTGTCGCCCCCAAGTTCTCTGTGGGCCAGCGTGTTCGTGCAAGAAATCTAAACCCAGCCGGACATACGCGCGTTACCCAGTACGTGAAAGGCAAAGTCGGTACCGTCGAGGCCGACTATGGGGTATTCATTTTGCCGGACACGATGGCTCACGGCAACGGGCCCGCGCCACAGCACGTGTACAACATCAGCTTTGCGGCCGAGGACCTTTGGGGAAGTGTCGCAAACGCTAACAGTACGTTACGCATCGACCTTTGGGATGACCATTTGGATGCTGTCAGTAACGAGGACGACCGATGAATAAATTTTCTGGATCAACGTTGCCGGAAATTATTCGGGATCAGGAAGAGAGGGCTTTCGACGCACCGTGGCAAGCACAAGCCTTCGCGCTCGTTCTGCGACTGAACGAGAACGGTTGTTTCAGTTGGGAAGACTGGGTCCGTGTGTTCAGCGAAAAGATATCAGCCTCGCCGGCTCGACCCGGGGAATCCGTAAACGATGCCTACTTCCGGCAGTGGGTTGATGCGCTCGATGCAATCCTTATCGAAACAGGTCAGCTTGCACCCGGCGATTCGCCCACCCGCGCGGCCATGTGGAAGGTTGCATATCTCAACACCCCGCATGGTGAAGCAGTAAGGCTTGAGCATGCTACTTGCCCACCGGATCACGAGCACATTGCACCGCGCCGCGGGGAGCCGTTAGTAGTCAGTTCGGCGGTCAAGAGCTTCGCCTGAGTCGGCCTTTTCCTGGTTTTTCGAAGTCTGCCTAGCGTGCAGAGAGCTGAGTCGGTTTCGTCAGACGCCAGCCACAGCGTGTACTGCGTTCGCGCCTGGGAATCGTCATCCCTGCATTGTCGGTATAGATCCAATTTTGGAGAACTGAAATGAATGAAGCTTCTCTTGATCCGCTAGTGGAGCCGGTGCCCGTCCCGCTCTGCGATATCGCGCCGTGGGCAATATTCGTTGGCCTGCTGCTTTTACTAGCCATCTATTTCGTGGGCGCCGAGCAAGGGGCAACCTCGATGATTCAAGGCTTGTACGTCCACGAATTTGTGCATGACGGCCGGCATCTTCTCGGTTTTCCGTGCCACTAAATGAGGTGCTGTCATGATCGGAAAATTGCTTATTCGAGGATTGGCCGCGGGTTTCATTTCAAGCCTCATCACGTTTGGATTCGCCACCATAGCAGGCGAGCCCACAGTCGCCCGCGCGATAGCTTTCGAGGAAAGCGTTGCCACGGCAAAGGGCGATGCTCCAGAGCCGGAACTCGTTAGTCGCAAGACGCAGGCTGGAATCGGCCTCTTTACGGCAGTTGCCGTGTATGGAACGTCCGTTGGCGGGCTGTTTGCGTTGGTGTTTGCCTACGCGCACGGGCGATCGGGAAATTTGAGCGCTCGTGCGTTGTCTGGGTACCTTGCAGTAGGGGCGTTCGTAGCAATCGTGCTGGTGCCTGGCATCAAATATCCAGCAAATCCGCCGTCGGTAGGCGAGCCTGGGACGATAGCCTATCGTACCGAGCTCTATTTCCTGATGTTGCTTGTCTCTGTTGTCTCCATGGTCTTTGCTGTAAAGCTCCGCGGTGGACTTGAGCGTCGGCTCGGAGGATGGAATGCATCCATTGGCGCGGGAGCCGTATTCGTCGCCATTATAGTCGCCGTGATGGCATTTCTGCCTAACATCAACGAGGTGCCGGCAGCATTTCCTGCTGTCCTCCTTTGGAGTTTCCGGATGGCAGCTTGGGGGATGCACGCGATCCTTTGGGGCGGAACCGGGCTGCTGTTCGGAGCAATGAGCGCTCGCTTGTTGTCTGGCGCATACAATAGCCAGCGGCCACGACACTTGCACGCCTAGCCTTTGTTCGCGAGAGCGTCCTTTGCGAGGACGGCTCTCGACTGCAACGAGAAGCGGTTGCCAAACCATTTTCCGCACGGAACAACTGTTCGACAACGGGGCTCATTAAATTGCGGTCCGCACGCGTTCGATGAACAGGAAATACAGATCCCTGTCCGACGCTTGATCGCATCTCTTGACTCTAGATCATGTAAATTTCACTATCGTTTTCAGGACAGAGTATTTTCTTGATCTATTATGGTGTATATGCAACAATTCATGCATTGATAGATTACCCAGATGAACATCACCGAAAGCACCTTCGCCTTGGCAGTCTGGTGTGTCTCAAAACGTGTTTATCCGGCTGTCGATGCATGCGGTTTCGAGGCGCGAATACTCATGGACCCACGAACCGTTGCTGGCTAGCTAACATCACTGAAAATGTCGATGTGGGCTATCTGTGCGCATCGTAAACGCAATTGAGACTTTTATCTTGGACGCGAAATGAGAACACTGATTGAGAGGCAATTTTACCGACCGGAAGTCGTCTTGCCGTTGCTGATATTGACTGGCTTGATGGTTACGCTTGACTTCAATCTTCTGCAAGTAAGTCTGGTTGTGGTGCTACGTGGATTACGGCACCTCCTGGGTACGTTTAGCAAAAGACGCGTGGGTCTGCGGGCGTCAGGTGGCCGGGGAAATGCCGGGGAACGGCGATGTCCTGTGATTGGACGGCTATGCGACTGCTGAAGCGCCTCTTCGACCTTTAGCCATTGACCGGGTCCGCAATGGACGTAGGCGCAGTCGGGTCGCCGTTTTTGGAAGCGCGTACGCTCGCATATTGAGGTCAACAGGACCAGTCCCATACCTTTGCATCATTCGTTCAGTTTCTTGCCATATGTAACAATTGATTGGGCAATTCTTGATCGTTGTCTCGGTGTAGTCCACACCGACCCGGACATACGTGTGCACGGACTGCTCATAGTTAGCGCTCTGAGCGCCAAAGCACAAGGACCTTGATGGATGCTGCTAACAATGTAAGAAATGAAAAAGCATAGCGATGAATTTACACAGGCTGCAAATAAAAGAAGCACAGCAGCTTGCCCACCCATCTAACATTGTTATTAGGCCGTATGGGGGAGCTAACGACATTACATCGCAACGTAAGTAGTGCATTGATTTTGGCTGCTCGCCGCTGGCGCCGAACTTGCGCCGCTGTGCTAAGGAATTCAATGTTTCAGAGGCTTGTGCGGCCGCATTGTTAGCGGCCTAAAGACTGGATGTGGCGGTGCGTCAGACAACTCTGGCTGAGCACGTGGGGATTGAAGGCGCATCGCTCGTGCGTTTGCTGGACCAACTTTGTGATGCAGGACTTGTTCGGCGCGTTTCCGATCCGGAGGATAAGCGGGCCAAGATTGTCTCTTTGACGGATCGCGGCCGCACCGCTGCCGTGGAAATGGAGCAGCGGATAATCGCGTTGCATTCGAGAATGTTGGGCGATGTAAGCGCCTCGGAATTTGAAACGACATTGCGCGTATTAACTGCTTTCAGTGCAACAGATCAAAGTGAAGATGATATGAGCGACGAACTCCGGTTAGCGGGGGGAAGTTTGCAAGAGGGCAGTGCTGGTCCATTCAACGGATCCTGACACGCATATGCCAACGCGGGTCCGTTGACGAGTTACGACGCGCTGACACAGGATTTTTTAGTATCGCGGCACCGTTTGATGTCGACATTTGTATGCGATGCCGGACGGCGCTTTCATAGCTTGGCGGAAGTTGTGGGAGCACCGGCGGTCGCGTAGAAAATGGCGAGGTCCACCAACCAGCTCAAATTTTTCCCGCTCGGCGTCTCAGCGGGCTACGTCGACTCGACGCCCATCATCTTGTCTATCGTCGAGGCAAGTATCATCGCGTTGCGATTTTGCGGGGGGAAACGTCCAATAGAAGGGCGGTAGACCGCTTCCCCCGAGCGATTGTTGCCCCGCTTACAGCACACGAACCAGACGCGCGAGCCGACCCAAGTCGCCAGAGTTGCGCGCCATAGTGCGCAACAGTTGGATCGCACCACTCGACTGTTACCGTGGTGGGCGAAGTACGGTCGGTGACTCGAACTACGTAGTTCTTGGACCGGGGACACGTAGAATCGAAGGCAGACTTTGCATTTGCGACCGGCTTCTTCGATCGTACTCCATTCTCGCTGGAGACGGTGCGTAGCGCCTCAATCGTCTGGATCCAGGGGCTTGCTTCTTCTAGCTCGTTCAACATGCTTACGTCCTCACAGATTGCGTAGCCTTGGCCGCTGGGCGGATACTTGATAGCATTAAACTAATCGCTTTAGTGACGTGTGAACTTCGTCATTAAAAGTCACAAGGTGAGGGCGTGCACCGGCATTACCGACTTGTCGCGGGCGTGGGATAGTTCAATCGCCGCACTATAGGTGCGATGCAGGTTGTCCAGCGCAGAACTGACAGGTGTGGACTACCGTTCGTTCACTATGCGCAAGTAGTCATCGCTCGACAAGATATCCTTAGGTAGGTATTAGGCCGAATTCATAAAAATTTTTGAACTGACGAACTGTGGCGTCGCGGAGCAGTCGTTTTAGTTCGAGTGACCTTGCCGAATCTCTGCGCGGTTAGCTGCTGTGGTCGGTCTGGCCTACTCTCTTGGGGTGTGGCGCTGGAGTTGTCCCGCGGGCACACGGGCGCAAACCCCAAAAGGTTTCATGCGCTCCTAGGCCTGCGTCGAATCATTCGCCAGCAACAAACATAGCCTCGTCATCTCCAACAGGGGCTTGCGCCGGATCTCGCGAATAGAAAGCTAACGTCAGCAATAGCGATGTAATTGCAACGGCGGCGGCGGCAATGGCCGCATACGCAAAACCTGACTGGAAGGCTTCGCGCAATGCATTGCCGACGGAGACTTTCAAATCGTCGGGGATAGCATGTAACGCAGCAGCGGCGTCGCCGGCAGAGAACCGCTTCGATATCTCAGCTGCGCGCAAGGGCTCAATACCCAGTTGCTGTGCGAGAGGCGCAAAACGTTTAGTTGCCTTTACTACCAGGATAGCGCCAAGGGCCGCGACACCAAACAGCAACACGGTGAATCGCGTTGTACCTCCGATACCGGAACCCATCCCCGCCCGACTTGCCGGAATAGCACCCTGCATGGCCTTGGCCGTCTCGCCGTTCAAAATCCCAGCACCGATACCTGCCGCCAGCATACCGATCGCGAACGGCGTGTAAGAAACATCTAGATGGGCAAGCAATGCCAATGCAAGGTCGGCAGTCGCAGTAATGGTGAGGCCTAGCCCCAGAGAGAACCGTTGCGACCAGTGAAATCGGGCAAGCAGGCGTGGAACGAGAAACATCGGAAGCGCGAATGGCAGCATCGAGATGCCGGCTCTCATCGGTGACAGGCCGAACGCGTTTTGCAGATAGAGCGGGAGGTAGAAGATCAAGACCTGAGCGCCGGCCGCGTAACCCATCATTGCGAACGCAGCGCCGACGAATGATTTGGACCGGAACAGCGCCAGATCGAACATCGGTCGCGAGACGTTCTTTTCTACAACAATAAACGAGATAAGTAGCGCGATGCCAAAAACCAGGCGCAGGAGCACCGTCGTGGTCAACCATCCAACCGCGTTACCGTCGATCACTGCCCACGTCAAAAGAAAGAGGCCGCTACTAAACGTCCCGATGCCAATATAGTCCAGTCCCTTCGCGTCAGGGTCGCGAGACTCCGGGACAAGCTTCAGAATCCCGGCGATAAGTGCGACGCAGATTGGGATGTTGATGAGGAAGGCCCACTGCCAGCCGAAGACACTGGAAATCACACCCCCGATTATTGGGCCACACGTGATTGCGATACCTAGACTGGACCCCCAGAACGCAAATGCCTTCGCCCGCTCGCCACCTTGGAAAATGTGGTTGATCAACGCCAACGAAGAGGTCATGACCAGGCTGGCTCCGACACCTTGCACTGCTCTTGCCAGGTCTAGTACCAGCGGCACTTTAGCCAATCCGCAGAACAGCGATGCCAGCGCAAAAATGGCCATGCCCACTACAGCGGCGAGGCGTCTGCCAACTTTGTCACTAAACGAACCGGCCGGAAGCAACAGAGCCGCAAATGGAAGGACATATGCTGTGATAACCCACTGGACTTCACCGAAGTCCGCATTCAACGATCGTGAAATCGTAGGTAGTGCGACCGCGACGATGTTTGAGTCAAGCATTACAAGTGATGAGACCGTTGAGACGACAAAGAGAATCGCTCGCTTGTTGGCGGGTGAGGTTGTTGCGTCCATAATCGAATTTCCTATCTTGTTAAACGACTCCGCCTGCATCAACCTATGTACAGCATGCGATCCGCGTCCGACTGCATCCGAATTGCGGAATGGCAGGATTTGCAACGCACCGGAGCCGCGTTTTTGCTGGCGAACAATGGGTTTTATATCTACCGAGCAGAAGCCGCCCCGGTCGGTTGCGTGAACGGCATCTGAAGACGTCGCACGCATGCTACCTGCTTAAACCTTATGTCACGCGATTGCTGAGCAGGGGTAAAGTGCTCCACGATTTCGGCCAACCTTTGAATGAACTGAACTAAGCAAGCGACGTGTAGCCGTGGCCAAGTCGACAGTGCGTTCAAACTATGACAGGCCGCCAGCGCCACACCGCTCGTGTTACCAGCTTGTTTCGAGTAGAAGTGAGAGTATAAGCACGTATTTGACCGGATTTTTCACGAACTAAATATGCCTTTGACCGGTTTTCGGCAGCGCCGCATAACTCTGCGCACGCAATACGATCGAACCAGTAGATTAGCAAACTGACTATGCGAGGACAGATAGGCGTATTTGCATATGCAACGTAGACGGTCAATATTGGATAGGGGTGTCTGGGATAGGACAAATACTCACGGCGGGGCATAGGCCATACCTAAGGACGATTGCGCAGCCGTGCGACGGACAACATAGTCAGTTCGTGGCAATGTACTCGCGGGGGGCGTTGTTGCATTAATCCGGTTGTCGCGCGGAGGCGTGACGTTTACGCGCAACGGTCGGGGCGGCACCTCTGTTAACTCTTTGTGGAACTGCGTAGATTCTCGATATTTGGCGGGAAGATGCGCAAGGACGAACGCAACAGCTGCGAGCCCAAAGGGGTCTATCGCGTCAGGAATTGGTCGGAGTACAACGCGGGGCTGATCGCACGAGGCAGCGTGACTATGTGGATCAATGAGAGCGCATTGACGATGGTAAGCGAAGCGGAACCCGTGGTGCGCGGCAGGCCGCACGTCTACTCGGATGCACTTATTCAGGCACTGCTCACGCTCAAGCAGGTGTACCACTTGACGTTGCGAGCCGCCCAGGGCTTCGCGCAAAGTCTGCGGGAGCTTGCGTTCGCCGAGCTCCCTGTGCCGAACTACACGACACTGAGCCGGCGCGCGCAGGATCTGAAGGTGGCGCTACCCGTCACACCCAGTGGTGAACCGCTGCATCTGGTCGTGGACAGCACGGGCGTCAAGCTCTACGGCGAAGGTGAATGGAAGGTTCGCAAGCACGGCTATTCGAAGCGGCGCACCTGGCGTAAGGTCCATCTGGGACTGGACGCGAAGACCGGTCAGGTGCGCGCGGCACTGATGACGCATCAGGATGTCGATGACGCGAGCGTATTGCCCGGGCTGCTGGACCAGATCCCCGCAGACGAACCTATCGAGACGATCGGCGGTGACGGTGCGTACGATACGAAGCGCTGCCATGCAGCGATTGCAGCGCGCGGCGCCGCGCCCTCGATTCCACCGCGCGAAGGGGCAAAGCCCTGGCCTGAGTGCACGCCCGGCGCAAGCTGGCGCAACGAGGCGATCGGAGACATCGTGCGAGACGGTCGAGGCGAATGGAAGAAGCGCAGCGGCTATCACCGGCGTTCGCTCGTCGAGAACACGATGTACCGCTTTAAGATACTTACGGGTAATCGTCTGTGGTCGCGCCGCATCGGTTCGCAAGCGACCGAGATGGCGATCCGCGTCGGCGTCGTGAACCGAATGGCGGTACTTGCACGCCCTCAGTCCGTTCGCATTGCTTGAATTTAAGATCACAGGAGACGTTGTGTCTTCATGCTCGATTTACGCAACAACGCCCTCGCGGGGCCTTGGAGTTATTACAGCTCGGGTTTTGCGGCCAACTCTTTCCAGGAGAATTTTGGACGATGTCGCGCGACGTGTTCTCCAGCTAAGACGCGAGACATCGCGAGTATGGACGACTCATACCTGCATACATGCCAGCTACGTTTACCTCGAGCAAATCCCTATTTTCCAGACTGTCGCGCTTACTCTTAACGGCGGTCTGCGCAAATAGTGACTAATCCAAATCAGGATCTGAAATATGAGTGGCGAACTGTTTTTGATTACCGGTGCTACCGGCGCAACCGGCGGGCATGCAATCGCAGAGTTGCTGGCAAAAGGTGCCGCGGTACGGGCCATGGTACACAGTCAGGACGAGCGGGCGGAAAAACTTAAGGCGTCGGGTGTGGACGTGGTACTGGGTGACCTTCTCGATCCGCAGGCAGTTCGTAGAGCGGTTGACGGTGCAACTGGCGCGTACTTTGTCTACCCCATTCATCATGGAAAACTGGCCGATGCCTCGGCCTATTTCGCGGAGGCGGCGAAGCAGGTCAAGTTGCGCTCAATCGTTAATATGTCTCAAATATCAGCGCGACCAGACGCAGTTAGCTATGCAGCACTGTCCCATTGGTATGGCGAACGCATATTTGACTGGGCTGGAATTCCGGTAACGCATTTGCGCCCGACATTCTTTATGGAATGGCTTATGTACGGATTCCAACTTCCGCTTATCGCAAACCACGATTTGCTGAAAGTGCCGGCAGGCGAAGGTAGGCACGCCCCTATTGCCGCTGAAGATCAAGGGCGGGTTATCGCGAACACTTTGCTGAATCCGGCCGACCATGCGGGGAAGACCTACAATCTGTTCGGCGCCGCCGAGGTGAACCATGCAGAGCTTGCAGCGGCGGTTGGCGAAGCGCTTGGGCGGAAGATGACCTACGAGAACGAAAGCTTCGACGCATTCGAAGCACGCCTCGCGCAGGTCGGAATGACACCGTACTTCATTCAACATATCGTAAATGTGTACCGCGACTACAACGCGGGTGTGTTTGCCGGAACAAACGACGTTGTTCAGCGGCTAACCGGACGCGCCCCGGTGACTGTGGGAGAATATGTCAAGGCGAACCTCAGCCGCTTCCAACCAGGCTAGGTATTGATGAGACTGCGCGCAGGAATGTCGTGTAAGTTTGAGTCGGTCGGCTGCCGGCGCGATGTTCGGCCGACCTCATTTTACCTCCGCCGCTTACATCAGATCACCGTTTGCACCTGCGTCCCGGATGCTCATTTAACCCGGGATGTCAATGGTCTGCTAATCTAAGGAATTGCTTAGGGCGGCGTTTACGTAAGGGCAGGTGGCTAGGACCGAACGAGCATCAATGCCGGTGTGAGTGAAAGATCAACATACAACTGACGAACTCCGATCAAACGCGGTCGTGTTTGAGGCGCCCGTTGCAGACCCAAAGGCGAAGGTAGCTAAGATTGCATTGAGGGCGGACAAGCTGCGCGCAAAAAACGCCTTTCCCGCGGCAACCTCCTTGCCGTGTAACCCTATCAAGTGACATTTGTTCGCCACGTTCCTGTAGATGTCGAGCGAATTCCGTACACCGCTTCGGATCGCTTTGTTTCGATGCTGTTTTGTCGCAGGACTGATATCTTGTATCAAGCTTGAACTATTCGTGGAGGTCAAAATGCGTAGAAACACCGAACTTCTCATCAGTATCCTTTCCTTCATGCAAGACGATGACAAGCCGACGCAATGCTGTAAGGACATCGAGAAAGGCGCGGGCGAAAAAGAGGGGCACAATTGGTCCGAGGTGAGACTCCATTTGGCATTGCTTAAGGATATGGGGATGGTGACCGAATGCACCACGCCAGCAGAGTATCGGTTGACCAGCGCCGGATACGACGTGATTGAAAGTCCAGATCCAGTTGGGCAAATTCAAACCTGGGCTAAAATGTCTAGCGGCAATAACACGCCCAGCACTCCGTCTTTTTCCACGGAAAAACATCCGCTACCTCCTGCAGTTCGCAGTCAACGTTTCAGTTGATTTAACGCGATCACTGGGCACTACCTGGTGCTTCTCGCTGGAAACACGATTTCATGAACTTGGGCGTTACGTTGCGCCGAATTTTTCGCCAGCGGGCGGCTTTTACTGGTTAAAAGCGTCGTTCAGCCGCTTGCGGTCGAGCCAATTGCAAAAACATTACGAGCCAGATACCGATGACGCCTGGCGGGCTCAAAACTGAAGCGCAACACCAAAGCGTTTGCAGTCAATCGAGTTGTCTCGCTCTATCGATACGGTGGCGATAAGTCGATCTACGCCGAGCCGAGTCCTAGCGAGTCTGCGTCGCCAATCAGTTGGACATTTTGGTTAAAGGGCTAAGGCGCTCAGCCGGCAAGATGAGGCTTGATTGTCGGTATACGACCGCTCATCTTGCGGTACTGACGGCCTAATTTGTTGTGGCGAGTTGCTCCGGCGCATCCCATCCACCGCCCAACGCGCGGAAAGTCCGAACAGCTGCTCTAGCTGCATCGGCTCGTGTCGCATCGAGATCGTCGCGCGATCCAAGAAGTTGTCGGTCGGCATCAAGCACATCGGTCAGCGTGATCGAGCCCGCGCGGTAAGCTTTTTCTGACAGGTCTCGCGCCCGGGTTAGAGCCGATACCTCCTGTTCCAATTCTCGTACGCGTAGTTCCGTTTGCGAGAGCGTGATGAATGCATCCTCAACGTCCTCGGTAGCTTTAAGTGCCGCTTGCCTAAATTGCGCTAGTGCTTCGGCGTTTGCTCCACGTGCTTGCTTCACATCAGCATCGACCTTACCGAAATCGAACAAACGCCACTGGAGTGCGCCGGTGCCAATCGGTTGGAAAGATTTCGCACTGAGAAAGTGATTACTCGTAATACTGTCAAATCCAAGCGCGCCCGAAAGCGAAATCTTCGGATAATAATCGGATATAGCTACGCCAATTTCTTCGCTTGTAGCCGCGAGATGACGCTCCGCCGCAATGATGTCTGGACGTCGGCGCAGAACGTCGATGGGTTGGTCGCTTGCGCCGATGGCTGGGATGTCAGGAATCGCGCCGGCATTGGTGCTGAGCTCGGCGGCATACGTTCCCGATTGTGCACCCATCAAGACGTCGAGACGGTTTAATTGCGCCTCCAGATCGATGCGTAAGAGTGGGATACTTGCACGTGCCTGGCGAAGCAACGCCTCGGCTTGCGCGACTTCGCGTGGAGTGGCTGCGCCCGCCCGCACGCGCGCTTGCACGAGCTCGAGAAGATGCCCGTCAGTTTCGATCTGATTCTGCGCGACTGCTAGGCGCATCTGTAAGCCCCGTATCTGGAGATATGCATCGGCAGCGTCAGCAGCAACCGTGATACGCGTTCCAAGTTGATTTGCTTCGGCTGCCTGCTCTTCATCGCGGGCCGCTGAATGCGCGCGTCTCAGGCCGCCAGCCAGATCGATCTCCCAGCTAGCGGTCGCACCAGCAACGTACTCCTTTTGGTCTCGGCTATAATTGGGGAAAGCGCTCGCCAGTGTGCCAAGCGGACTCTGCGTACTTTGGTGCTCAGCCGTGTATGAGGTGTTAGCTTCAATCGTCGGAAGCAGGGCCGCGCCGGCAGCTTGTGCGGCTGCCCGAGATTGCGCGACGCGCGCGATAGACGCCTGAAGATCGAGATTCTGGTTCAGGGCGCGCTTCACAATCTTTTCCAGCATCGGATCATTGAATCCTGTCCACCAGGCGTCAAGTTTAGGTGCGGGCAATGTCGTCTGCCGGTTTGCCACCGCTTCGTTATTGTGGAAAGGGGTCATTTCCGTCTTGGGAGCGACGTAGTCCGGACCGACTGCGCAGCCAGCAAGGGCCGCGCTTACAATCCAACCGCTGATGATCGCTTTAGGCGTTCTGGAGACAAAGCGATTCATTTGACGTCTCCGGTACCCAACCGTTGAGGCGCGGAAATTGGAGTCCGTAGGCCGAGTTTGCGAACGAAGGCGTAGAACGCTGGAGTGAACGCCAAGCCGAAGATTGTCACACCGAGCATGCCGAAAAACACCGTCGTCCCAAGCGACTGCCGCATTTCTGCGCCGGCGCCGCTGGCTATGGCAAGCGGTGCGACACCGAAAATAAAGGCGAACGAGGTCATCAGGATCGGGCGCAGCCGTACATGAGCGGCGTGCGTCGCCGCTTCCTCGGCGCCCACCCCGTCTTCTTCCTGGCGCTGTCTTGCAAATTCAACAATAAGAATTGCGTTCTTCGCTGCGAGTCCAACGAGCACTACAAACCCAATCTGTGCCAGGATATCAATCGGCATACCTCGGATGTTAAGACCGATTGCTGCCGCAAGAAGACACATTGGTACGATCATGACAATCGCGAGTGGGGTTTTCCAGCTTTCGTACTGCGCGGCCAGCACAAGGAACACGAAAATCGCCGAGGCAGCGAAGATCACAAGCGGAGAAAGAGCTTGTTCTTCCTGCTGGTGCGCAAGATCAGTCCATTCGAACGCAATACCGTTCGGAAGCACCTGATTGGCCAGTTCTCCCATGCGTTTGATCGCTTCACCCGAAGATACACCCAATGCGGCTGAACCCATGACTTCGGCCGCTGGATAAAGGTTGTACCGCGGTATGCGGTAGGGCATGGTGTTTTGCTTGAAGGTCGTGACTGTACTGATGGGCACCATCACTCCAGCCACGTTACGCGCCTTGAGCCGTCCAAGATCTTCAGGCGTTCTGCGGAATGCCTGGTCACCTTGAACTCGTACTTGGTAGGTGCGGCCCAGATAGTTGAAGTCGTTCACATACTGCGAGCCCAAATAGACTTCCATTGCGGCAAAAACGTCCGACGGCGTGAGTCCAACTTTCTCAGCCTTCAGACGATCGATATCTGCATAAACGGACGGTGCACCTGCGTTGAAGAGCGTGAATACGCCCCCAAATGCCTTGTCCTTGTTGGCGGCCGCAACCAACGTATTTGCTGCCTGCGCAAGCGCTTGCGGACCGAGACCGGCTCGGTCCTCTAGCATCAGTTTGAAGCCGCCAGCAGCCCCCAGACCCTGAACAGGAGGGGGATTTATTACGATGACGACGGCGTCTTTGATAACAGACAGACGCTTACGGAGTGCGACCAACATGGTTGCGGCGTTCACTCCCTTGACGTGTTCTCCATATAGCGATGGCAGGGCTGTAAAAATGGTGCCAACGTTGGGCGCGACGGTGCCGGTCGTAACGTCAAAACCGGTCACAGGGGACGTATGTTTGAGGCCTTTCGTTTTCAGAGCGATATCGGTCACTGCGCGAACGACTGCGTCCGTGCGCTCCAGGCTCGAACCTGGTGGCAGCAGCGTAATGATGGCTTGATAGCCGATGTCCTGGTCTGGTATGAACCCGGTCGGCATCCGGGACATTTGAAAGGCTGTTGCGGCAATCAACCCGGCGTAGACGATCAACATTACGGTCGTAGCTCGGACAAAACGGCCAGTAAGCTGACCGTACCGATGGGAAAGCCACTCGAACGACACGTTGAACCTACCGAAGATGGCGTCGTGGAAGCGGCGAATTGCCGTCGCCCCCGCTGGCTTCTCTTCCTTCTGATGCTCTTTCAGCAGAATCGCGCACAGCGCAGGGCTCAAGGTGAGGGAGACAAAGCATGAAATTACAGTTGATGCCGCGATGGTGATAGCGAACTGTTTGAAAAAAAGGCCGGAGATCCCGGGCATCAATGCCGCTGGGCCAAATACAGCGCAAAGCGTTAATGCGATGGCGATAAGTGCAGTCGACACCTCATTCATCGTCTGATGTGCGGCCTCTCGGGGAGTCATCCCGAGCGCCATGTTCCGTTCAACGTTTTCAACCACCACGATGGCATCATCAACCACGATGCCCACCGCCAGAACCAGTCCAAATAAAGATAAATTGTTGATTGATGCACCAAAGAGTGCCAAGATCGTGAACGTCCCAATCAAAGACACCGGAATAGCCACCACCGGGATGATCGTGCTGCGCCAGCTCTGAAGAAACAGATAGACCACACCCACTACGAGGAGAATCGCGATAACGATAGTCTTGATGACTTCCTTAATTGACTGTCCGACGAAGGTTGTCGGGTCGTAAATCTTGATGTAGTCCACTCCCGACGGGAACTGCTTCTTCAATTCAGCCATCTTGTCCCAGACCGCGCTCTCCACCTGCACTACATTCGCATTAGGCGTAGCAATGACGAACCACGGAGCGGCAGGATACCGATCGGCGTAAGCTATAGAGCCGTAGTCTACGGAGCCCAGTTCGACACGACCGATATCTCGAACTCGTGTGACTCGTCCCTGCGGATCAGATTTGATAATTACATCGCTGAATTCCTCGGGCGTAGTAAGGCGACCAAGGGCTTCAACGTTGATCTCGTACGCCCCATTGCTCGAGATTGGAGGCTGATTGAGCACGCCCGCTGAAATCGGGGCGTTTTGCGCGCGAAGTGCGCTCAATATGTCAGAGGCAGTGATGTTGTAGGACGATGCTTTGTCGGGATCAATCCAAATACGCATGGCGTACTGCCGTTCGCCGTACATTTGAAAATCCGACACCCCGGGCAAACGCGCGATCTGATCGCGAATCTTGAGCATGTAGTTAGACAGATATTCCGTGCTGCGGGAACCGTCCGGCGAATAGACGTGTACCCCGAGAAGAAGCGCCTGAATCGTCTTTTTTACCTGAACGCCTTGTAACTGGACGTCCTGAGGCAAACGAGACAGCACGTCTTCCACGCGACTACGAGTGAGCAGGAGTGCCGTGTCCGGGTTCGTTCCGACCTTAAAAATGATTGTGATGGTCAGCTGTCCGTTGCCCGTCGACTGGCTTGTGATGTAGTCCATGCTCTCAACGCCGTTGACGGACTGCTCGATAGGCGTTGCGACTGTGCGCGCGATAGTATCGGCTGACGCACCAGGATACGAGGTCGAGATTTGGATTGTCGTGGGGACGATGTTCGGATACTGGGCCACTGGCAAAGACGCCATTGACACTAGGCCGATGAAAACTGCAAAAATATTTAGCACCGCTGCGAAGCGCGGATGCTCAATAAAGAAATGAGTCATTTTCACGACTTCGTCCCCTGGGGTGCCGCTTCGGATTGAAACTGAATCGATCCGTCGTGCGGCGAGACCTTCGCGCCCGGGTGGACTGTGGGAATACCATCGATGATCACCTTATCAGTCGGCGCGAGGCCGGATCGGATGACTCTTAGGCCGCCACGAAGATCGCCAACTTCTACCTTTCTCGGGGTGGCGACATCATCTCCGCCAACAACGTACACCATGCGATCCGTTTGATCAGCGAGGACCGCTATGTCAGGAATGAGTAAAGCCGGTTGCGGTGTTGTCACCGCTAGTCGAATGCGTGCGAATCCTCCAGGGGTCAGCGAAAAGTCACTGTTTGGAATGACCGCCCGCGCATGTATCGTTCCACTTGAACGGTCTAGAGAATTGTCGACGAAGTTGAGGACACCTTCTCGCGAAAAACCTTCGTCGCCTGTTGGCGAGATATTCACCATGTGCGCCTGTGAACCTTTTTGTTTTGCCCGTACGTTCTGAAATACAGCAAAGTCGTTTTCGCTCATGTCGAAATCGAGGTACATCGGGTCGAGCGAAACGATCGTCGCGAGCAGGGTCGTAGGGCTACTGGCAGCGCGGCTGCCTGAAATGAGATTACCGATTGAAATAAGGTGCGTGCCCATTCGGCCGCTGAATGGCGCGTAGATGCGACATCTATCCAAATCGAACTTTGCGTCGCGAACCTTGGCGTTCGCGTCGTCCAGCGATGCTTGTGCGGCGCTTCGCTCCGCGGCGGTTTGATCGACATTTTCGACCGTGCCGGCCTCCGAGCGCTGAAGTTCTTGAGCACGGATTAGTTGACGTGTGGCCAAGGTCATACGCGCTTTAGCAGACTCTAACGACGCAACCGCTTCACTCATCTTGATTTGATAAGGCTCGGGGTCAATCTCGAACAGCAGATCGCCTTTATGGACGATCTCGCCGTCTTTGAAACGAATTTGCATTAACGTGCCACCGACCTGAGCTCGGATCTCAACACGATCAACCGCCGAAAATTGACCGAGAAAGCCTAGTCGACTCTCGATGTCGCGCTGAAGCGGCGCACTGATTGCGACCGACGGAGGTGGGGGCGCGACGACTGTCGCGGCATTGGACGATTGTAAGTAGTACGTCGTTGCCGATACTGCAACAACCGCGGTCAGCACAACAGCCTTGCCCACCCAACGCGTGCGTCTAGGATTTCCTGGGCCCACCGCAACACTAGCGTCCGCGTGAGTCGAGTCTGACCGGTCATTCATAGTGAACCTCATCAAATGTGCAGGCAGCGCATCGGTAGATGAAGCATCTGAAATCTTGCTCGATCGTGTCGCGAGTCATTTCGGCTGATCTCCGGATGTCGAGGTTGCATCCCTTGTATTCGATCTTAAGAGGTAACCGGAAACATATCTAACAGCGTTACAACTGCTAGGGACGAGCGGGCATTTTTCTGAAGCGGATTCTTCCTAGCGCCACGTATCATTTAAAAACGACAGGCCGTGACTGATCTTTACACGGACGCTTCGCGCAAAAGGCTCGGGGGCACCACTGTATCGATACGTCCAGTCGCGACGTCATAGACAAGTCCCGAGACAATGAATTCGCCAGGCAGATTGGGGTTGGCCTTCAATTTGGCGACGTCAACGGCAACCGCCTTGTACGGGTCATCGATCTCCATCGCGTCAAGCCCTTCCTTCGTCACATTAAAGTACTTTTCGAGCAAGGCGGGTGCGTGGTGATGGCAGGGGACGATTCCGCAGTCCGTGTGATGCAGTACGATTAAGTTCCAACCCGGGCCGACTTCTTTGCCGTTCGCCGTCGCAACCGAGCGAACGATAGCCATGGTCTGCAGCGTGGCCATATCGATGCGACCGCCTACATTGCGAACCACCACAGTCTCGCCTGGCTTCAGTTGAAAAATGTCGACGGGGTCCACGCGTGGGTCGACGCAGCCAATGATCACCGTTTTCATCGTAGGCATGATCTTCAAATCAGGCGAAAACTGGTCCTTGGCGAATGCTTCGTTGCGTTCTTTAAGAGTTTCAAGAAAGCTCATAGTGACCTCTGAAATTGGCTTTTGATTGGACGGTCCGACAGTGTCTTTTGACGGTGCTGGCGGTGTTGAAAGACGACGTAGACAACGCTCGAAAACTGCTCCGCACCGGTCCCGTGCATCGTCAGGAAAGACCGGCACTTTTTAGACGAAACAATCGCCCGAAGCGAAGATGCGGCAGGGCTCAAAGTCGATTGGTTGATCGCTCAGTTGGCGCAATCAACCGCGTTATGAAATCGGTACTAGTAGCAAATCCTGGATTCCGCTAGCTGAGGAACGTAGCACTCGGCCTTTTGCTCCAGATCAGGAGCGCATTCTGACGAATGGAGAACACGTGGATAAAGATAGCAAGGGGGGCGAGGAATGCCGGAACCCAGACGAACGGCCATGCGGCAAAGGCTGTGAAGGGCATGCCGGGCCAATTAATATGCAGCGGACCAGGCATCGAACTCAACGTGGTTACTATCGTGTTGGATAGGATCAGGATGCCAAGCACATTCCAAGCGATGACGACGCCCGGCTTCAGATTTAACCTGGCGATGGCGAACGCGACGAACGGCGCGGTCAGTCCAACAATCACGTCGAAATTGCGGCCCTCGAACGTAACCTGTTCGGGTGCTCCTCCAGATGCATAAAGGCCCCAGAAGGCGAACTCCACTCCTACGCGAAAGGTCTGCATTGCGACAGGCCAATGACGAGGAGTTGCGTCAAGCAATTTCCGAAATCCGTCAACCCGATTTACCAGAATGATTGTAATCAACGCCAGCAGCGGGATGGCTGGTAGACGGGGCGGGCGGGCATTCCAGACGGCTAGAACGCCAGCGTGAGCCAGAGCACCGGTGACAATCAACCATACGCACAGCGCAATCAGAACAGCTGTGACTATGCTCTTTCTTTTGCCGTCTCCAGACGACCGTGCCAACCCATGGTTCAGCCAGAAAATCACACAGACTACACAGACCACGGTCACGAGCGTCAGCTCTGCATATATGAAGTTGATCACATGGCGCCCCGTTTTTTAAATTCGAGTCAATGGGAGATGCGCGCGCGCGAACACCTCCTAGGTTCGGTTTCCTGATTACAACGCCGGCGGAAGCTCAAGCGTTGTCTTTGCGACGTTGTTCAGCAGATTCGTTACGGTCATCAGTGCGACGTCGCCAATCACTTCAACAATCTTTGCATCGGTGAGGCCAGCGGCTCGTGCAGTCGCCAAATCCTCGTCAGTCACTTGGCCGCGTGTCAAGGCGATCTGGCGCGCCAGCACTGCGATTGGATCGAGCTTCCCGTCGCGGGCGGCGCGGATGTCTTCTGGTGTCATTCCGCCCTTCGTGGCCATCATGTTGTGAACGCTCATGCAGTAGGCACAGCCGTTCACTTCTGATACGGCAAGTGACACTGTCTCGCGCTCTTTGGGGCTCAGGGAGGACTTTTCCATTGCCAGATAAAACTCGACGTATCCAGAGAGCAACGCAGGCGAATGGGCCATCGTCTTGAATACGTTAAGCAAAACGCCGAAGTTGCTTTTGACTGCTTCCAGCACAGGGCGGGATGCGTCCGGAGCTGTTTCGATCGTAAGGGCAGGAATGCGCGTCATGGTGATCTCACGTAGTTGAGGAACAAAAAATTTCGACTGTTTGATGACAGCCTGATTTCGAAAGTGGCGGCATCCCTTGGGGCGAAGTGTGCGCAACAAATACTAGTCGTCGCTCGAATCAGATTGCGCATCGAACCACGGCTTCGTCTGCATACGACGCCAAACTGCCTGATACACGGACGAGCGAAACGGGCCTTGTATCCGCGTTGCCCTTTGGCCGTTGCTGCATCAGTACAGTACAGGCTACTACCCTTGTGCCGGTTCAGCGACTTGTCCATTGGTATGCTTGAACCGGTCTGGGCAGGTCTTGGTCGGACGATAGACTGTCAGATTGAAGGTGGTAGGCGGTGCCCGCTCGCGGTTTCCGTTGGTTGACTTCTTCGTCTCACCAGACGCTTGTTCTGGTGAACGGAAAGTCGGACGTTCGACTGATGAAATCTTCTCGCTGAGCCTGATAAGGAAAACTACTGGAGACCGCGATCAGCTGCCTGCTTCTTCAAGCGTTTCGACGTTTGTCTTGATCGGTTGGGTAGTACGTTCGTGAATATGCGAATGCGAAGTTCGGTCGATTTGCAGGCTGAGCAATTCCGGACGGCTATAGTGGCCGCGAGAGTCCATCATTCGCTTACGCTTATCGATTTGCCAGAAATCGAGGTCCGCAATCACTTCGCCTTCTCCCGAGCGAAGTGGTTCACCCATGTATTCGCCATCTGGGGAAATAATCGCGGTGAAGCAGCCGCTCGAGATCGGTTCAATGGAGCAACCAGTATCCTTCATGATTTGGGCTTGCTGCTCTTCATCCAGCCATGCAGTCGCATTTACAACGAAGCAGCCGGCTTCCAGCGCGTGCTGGCGGATGTTGACTGAAATCTGCTCGGAGAAGAGATCACCGGCAAATGAACCGGGATACATAGCCGAATGGATTTGCTCGCCATCGGCCATCAACGCATATCGCGCCAGCGGATTGTAATGCTCCCAACAGGCAAGTTGTCCGATGCGGCCGACGGCGCTATCGACCGCCCGTAGTCCCGAGCCATCGCCTGACCCCCAAACCATACGCTCATGATAAGTCGGCGAAATCTTGCGACGACGTTGAATCAGAGTACCGTCTGCATCGAAGAGAAGCTGAGTGTTGTAGATGGTCCCGCCGTCACGCTCGTTCACACCAATTGAGACCACCATCTTTGCTTGGCGAGCTGCCTCGCCAATTGCTTGAGTCGACGCCGAGGGAACAGTTACAGCCTGCTCCATGAGCTTATAGTGCTGGGCACCCATCTTGTATGGTGCCTCGACAAACGAGTAATAAGGGTAGTAAGGGACAACGGTTTCGGGGAAGGTGGCGAACTGCACCCCTTTTTTGCCGAGTTCGAGAATTTTCTTAACCACCTTGTCGACCGTTGCTTCACGGCTATACAGGACCGGGGCGATTTGAACAGCAGCAGCTTTGACGATGGTCATGGGATTCCTTAGCGGAAGAAATAGGAAAAAGTGTTAGTAAAACTATGTAGAAAAAACAATACCGATGAAAAATACAGGCAGGCCGCGCTCGGCATTTCCCATCACCGTGAAGCACTTGTGTGCCGGTAGTCACGCATTTGCTCTGTGTCTGCTTGGCATTCAGATCTTCAGTCAACCTGCCTGTTCGTCGGCCACACGCCGCAATCTGAGGCTGGTCTGTGCTTTTGCGTTGCATTGTCTCGTAGGGACGGACGCAAAGATTGTCGGCATTATGTAGACGCGAAGTAAGTGGCCAATGGTATGGCCGACAAAAACCACCTCTATTGATCGTCCGGTTCTTCTCTCTGGCAGGTTAATATCTTTGTTAAATGGTGTATATACAACAAACATCGTAAAAAAAACGTTGCCCTGAAGCAACGTCAACTGTGTCGGCTGCTGATTTAAATAGGTGCAGACCATATGTTTCCGGACGCATCGCGCAGTGCTCGGGCGGCGTCCGTCCCTAGTAGCTCGCAGGCCTGTTTCTGTGCCGCGCGCCAGGCGGGCAGCACCGCGTCAATCTTCTTTTCACCTTCCGACGATAGCTTCACCTCGCGAATACCTTTTGCATCAGACGACACTGCATCGACAAGACCTTTCGCCATGAGCAAATCAAGATTTCGGGACACTGTTGAGCGTTCCAAGAGCAAAACTTCACCGAGCTTACGCGGAGAACATGGACCCACCTCTCCTAGCGCAGCGAGCAGGTTCAACTGGGCAATCGTGATGCTGTGAACTGCAACGGCCTCGTCGTAGAGTGACGACACCGCACGTGCGATTAACCGTGCGCGCACAGCAAGGCAATCGCGGATGATCTCTCGGGTTGGGGTCAGTGGTTTCATGAGTTAAGTGTTGCATATGCAACAAGTAAATGTCAACAGCTTTTGCGAGCTACGTCGGAAAAGCGCTGGGTAATCCTTTGCAGTGTCACTTCATTTTCCATTTTTTGCGGTGCGATCTAGCGTTCGGCTGCGCTTGGGTTGAGTTCCATGCGTTGGTCAACAGGGAGGACTTGGCGAGGGGAGGCGGTGCGTTCAGGTTTGACTACACAGTCCTACGGGCACTTCACCCGCGCCGAGTGCATCTTTCGTCGCGCCCGGCCTGCAAGGCAGCCATACTTAAAGACAATAGCTTGCGCAGGTGCGGCAATAGATACTGTGTATAGCGCCGCGCTCTTCCGCGAGACTGTGAAGGAATGTGAGTCAGGCAAGCAATGATGACGTATCCCTGACGAGTGAAACGCTTGCTCGCCTTGAGCCGTACTCGTGGGCTGGCAACATCCACGAACTTGAAAACCTTATGGAGCAGATCGCTCTTCTGTCAAGGAAGCCCCTGCTGGATGCTGATGACGTTGAGGCATACTGCCCCAACGTGGCCGACCGAAATGTCTTACCGTCTTTCGCATTGACGAGCGATCGTGCAACTCACCGAAAGGCGGCCACGGGGATGTGGGAACGATGCTGTCAGAGTTGCTGCGGCAGGGCCCGCGCGTCCGTATGCAGTCATTGGCGCGTACGAAGCGAAAGTGCTAGTCGAAGCGTTGACGAAGAGCAATGGTAATCGAGCGGGGGCTGCCCAGAGAGCGGTAATGTCGATTCGCCAATTTTTTCTGGAGGTGGAGAAAGCTCGTGGTCGAGGCAAGCTTTGAAATTGGTTTCTGGCCGGGGGAAACGGGCTATCGACGAATGGGCGCCGAAGTTGGTCGTTGACGCCAGACAATCAGCTTGACGCCTATATGGTGTATGCAACAATGCATCTCGATCTAGGATCTGATTCAGGTTCGCAAATTCAGTTGTTTGTCTGCAACGAATGCGACGCATGTCAGCGGGCTCGCCAGCCGCTAGTAGAATTCCCTGAGCTAAAGAAGTGTTTGATTTTCGGGGCGTCTGCATCGCGTAAATACGACGGATGCCTGTGTTGCGGGGTCAAGCAACACTGGTCACTGAAAGCATTGTGAATCACTATGAATGTGATCATTCAAGACGATCAATGACTCCAGCAGAGTATTCGTAGAGGCTGCCGAAATGAATACAGTTTTGGTTACAGCAGCGAATGGCGACACAGGAAGAGCTACGCTTCCATGCCTGCTTGAGAAAGGCTTCAAAGTTCGCGCGTTTGTACGAAAAGATGATGATCGTGCAAGAAGCCCGCGAGGCCAAGGGATCGAAGTGGCGATCGGAGACATTTCAAACCTGCGCGATGTTCGCCTTGCGATGTCAGGTGTGCAGCGTGCCTATTTCTGCCATCCACTCGCCGACGGAATAGTTTTTTTTCGCACAGGCGGCCAAGGAGGAAGATCTCGAGCTGATTGTTAACATGTTGCACAAGCAATCCCGTCCCCATGCGCGCAGCAAGACAACGCAGGACCATTGGTTGTCCGAGCAAATCTTCAACTGGTCTGGCGTACCCTCAACACATCTACGCATAACTTTCTTCGCAGAATGGCTACTTTATATTGCGCCGTTGATTAAATATGGGCGATACGTGATGCCTTTCAATAAGGAAAGTCGATTTGCACCGATTGCAGCAAGCGATATTGGCCGGATTGTTGCGGGAATTGTCGCAAATCCTGATATGCATGCCGGCAAGGCTCACGCGCTACATGGGCCAGTCAAATATAGCCACGCGGAGCTCGCAGCGCTCACGGGAAAGGTGTTGGGTAAAAACCTGACGTACGAGCATGTGACGGTCTCAACGGCCCTTGAATTGTTCGGATTTCAAGATAACAAGGTGATGCACAGGCAATTTGAAGCTGTGACGATTGACCAGCAGGAACGTCTTCTCGAAGGAACGGACAGCACCGGCGTCTCAATTATCGGTCAACCGCTGGTTACAGTTGAACAGTTCATTGACGAGCATCGCTCGAATTTTGTTCTTGCGTCTGAAGTCGCGTAACGATCGGCTTGGAGCTCACGGTGGAGTTTGGCGCGAACAGTTCGTAGGACCGGCGACCGAATAGATAAATGGGCCACCTTTGGCTAAGCCACAATTTACGTCAAGCGAGACATTCTGCGGTCGCATATACAAGAAGTTGTCTCGACTGGCATCAAAGTGTCCAGCATATGCGCGCGCCATGGGACCGTCCGATGCTCGGTTTGAAAGCTACGTTCAGACGGCGTACATGGCAACGCATCGCACGTTAACCGCTATTTTTTTCTGCGTGAGAACGGCCGGCCCTCGCACCGCAATCTCGAACATACGAGACCAATATGGATTACGTTGATAGTTTGCGCATCTTTCGTTCAGTCTTTGAGTCGACAAGTTTCACGCGAGCCGCTGACAAGCTTGGAGTTACGACACCCGTTGTTTCACGAGGAATTGCATCTCTTGAACAACGCCTTGGAACTCGTCTCTTCAATCGAACCACGCGTCAGATCTCAATGACGGAAGCGGGCGCACGATTTTACGACAGATGCGCAAAGCTGCTGGACGACCTTGATTCGCTTGAAGCCGACACGCTGAGCGAGACGAAGGAGGTCACTGGCGTCCTTCGTCTGGTGGCGCATACGACCGCTACTGTCAACCGGCTGGTCCCGCTGATCGCGAGTTTCAAGACAAAAATCCCGAAGATTACACTGGACGTAACGCTTATTGAGCGCCCCGTTGATCTCGCGGCGGAAGGATACGACCTCGGAATAGTCCTTCCCTACATGTTGACCAGTGAGACCACCGTCACACGGCTGCTTGAGCGTATCCCCCTGGTCATTGTGGGAACGCCAGCATATCTAAGAAGGAACTCGAACCCCGTCACTCCGCCGGATCTCAACCAGCATCATTTTGTGACGATGTCGACGTATATCAGACGCCCAATCGTCACCTTCAAGATGGGGGGCAAAGAAATCGCTGTCCCGCTTAAGTCCGAAATCTCGTCTAACAATGTGATATTCAATCGCGAGATGGTAATTGCCGGGTTTGGGCTAGGGGTCGTTCCAGAAGCAGTCGTTCAGTCTGAACTTTCTGCGGGAACTCTAGTAAGAGTGCTTTCGGATTTTGACTTGGTAGACGGCACTATCGAGATACGCCTGGCGTACACCACCCGGGTGCTACTACCGGCAAAGGTTACGGCGTTTATCGAGCATGCAGCTGCCTTTTACGAAAACGTACCACAGGTACACCGGCAGTGAGCGGAGTTCACGCTTCAAATTCAAGAATAACCCGAACGGGCATATTCGCAAAAGAGCGCTTGGTCTATTTTTACGGGATGCGTGGAGACGCTGAAAATGAACATCGGTAACGAGCACGGCATTCCACTTCGGACGGATGACGTCTGGATCGTTGGATATAGTAAGGAGATCAAGGTTAGAGTTTATGATCCCCAGAGTGGAGGCACAAAACTTCCGCTTGTTATCTTTTTCCATGGCGGTGGCTTCATCAGCGGGTCAGTTGATGACAGCGAGCTAACAGCTACCGCGATAGCCCAGCGTATTCCGGCGCTAGTGATGTCTGTAGGTTATTCGCTGGCACCCGAATTTCCATTTCCCGCCGCTCTAGAGGATGGGTACTTGGCGCTGGCGTGGGCTGTGCAGAATTCAAAGACCTTAGGCATAACACCTGCAGGCCTCGGCGTAGCGGGCTATGAGGCGGGAGGAAATCTAGCGACTTGCCTGAGCGCGCTCGTGCGAGATCGAGGGGAATTTAAGTTGTCGGCTCAGGTGCTGCTTGCACCTCTTCTCGACCCGAGCATGACGTTGATCTCTGAAAGCCGTGTGTCTTCTTCCGCGGACCCTGAGTCGTCGAACTGGGCGCGACAATACCGCGCTTACCTGCCCGATGTCCGTCACCGGATGCACCCATATGCGGCACCGCTCGTTTCGGTAAGGCTGGGCGGCCTCGCTCCGGCTTTCATCGCGACCGTGAAGAACGATGTGCTCCGTATTGAGGCTGAAAGATATGCTACTAAGTTGATCGCTGCAGGCGTCCCCACGGCAGTCATCCGGTATGAGCAGGAGTTCCATCCGTCCACCGGTACTGGTGAACAAGTTTTCGACGATATAGCCTCTTTCTTCCGACGGCGATTGGTCGCAGACCAAAAAGTGCTACTGGTTAGTGCCCAAAAGAAAACAAATGAGTCCCGTCGTATGTTGCGTCATGTGCGAGCCAAATGTGTTTAGCGCGATTTAATACAAGTATATGCACGTAAAGTGCAAAATCTACTCTCGCTTCAGCGGAGTGCAGAATGACGCATTTTATTACCAAGATCCACCCGCTTTTCCATCAATACTTTCTTTCGAGGGCATCTTGAACGATACCGAAAAGATTCGCGAACACTATCAGGGTGATAATCTTCGCGCCCGCGTTGAAGCGGCGCTGGAAGCGGCTGGCCTCGGAAGCGGGCATTTGTCTCAGACAGTCCTTGCACCACTCGACCAGTTTCATATGCGAGGATTAGCCGCTACCGTCGATCTCGCTGCGGCCGCCGCGATCAAGTCGGGCGATAAGGTGCTGGACATCGGTTCTGGCCTTGGCGGGCCGTCAAGATACCTCGCCTCTACCTACAACTGCCACGTGCAGGGCATTGACCTCAATGCGGAGTTTGTCGACGCTGCGATATTTCTTTCCGAGAGGGCAGGTCTTACAGAAAAGGTTGCTTACACCTGTGCTAACGCTTTGTCTCTTCCTTTCAAGTTGCAAACCTTCGATGCTGCGTGGACGCAGCATGTTGCGATGAACATTGCAGATCGTGACTCACTGTACGCCGAGATTTTTCGCGTTTTGCGACCGGGCGGCCGATTGGCTATTTATGACGTGGTAGATGGCGGCGCGGGTGCTTTGCACTTTCCCGTCCCGTGGTCCCGAAGTTCGGAAACGAGTTTTCTGCTCACCAACATTGCCTTGCTTGAAGCTTTGGAAAGGCAGGGGTTTAGGGTTGTATCTTGGGTAGATCAAACAACGGCGGGCATCGCTTGGGCGATAGAAAGAGCGAGAGCATCCGATGCGGTGCGGAGCCGGGATCCACTTGATCTAAATCTCGTAATGGGTACCGACTTCGGGGCAATGTCACAAAACTTCGTCAAAAACCTCGTTGAGAGCAGAGCAGGTCTGTCTCAAGTCGTAGTAGAACGTCCTACCTGAACTGTTGCGCTTGCAGTGCCGGGCAAGCCGTCTTGCCCGCGGACCGAGCTCTCCCGATATCCAGAAAGACCAGTCTGTGCGAATTTAACTACCCAATTGAAGCGCTCAGACTTCACATCCTCAGCGCTGTCATCTTTCTTAGTGCGTTAGATGGTTCCATCTCCGTCAGCGAGCACCCATTTCCGAAAGTTTAAATCTACGCGACCGAAATCTCATAGTTGTCCGCAAACTCGAGATTGGTTCGATACCTTTGGACACTGTTCTATTCGAATTCATTGTTGCAGCATGAGTACCTTGTAGATGCAGACTGACTGCAAGCTCGATGTCCCTGCTAAACGCGACAGCGAAAAGCCCAATTAATTTATGACCTCGGCGGTATCCGTCGACATCTATATTTCCAATCTAGCGAGATAAATATGAAGATCCTGTCGCGTCCAATGATCAGCTTTCTCACTGCGTTTCTATGCCTGAGTTGCATATCGATCCTCTCCGGTTGCGGTAGTTCAGTAGCGTCAACACCCACGCCTGTACCTGCGACGGTGGTACTTGTTCACGGGGCGTGGGCCGACGGTTCAAGCTGGTCCGGCGTAATTCCTCTTTTGCAGGCGAAGGGGCTAAAAGTCGTTGCTGTGCAGCAACCCCGGTCTTCCGTTGCAGATGACGTCGCTACAGTCACGAGGGCGATTGACGCGCAAAGTGGGAAAGTGATATTGGTCGGCCATTCGTTCGGTGGCGTGGTTATTACTCAGGCAGGAAATGACCCGAAGGTTGCAGCACTCGTGTACGTGTCCGCATTTGCACCTAACGACGGACAGTCCGTAAACGACATCACTGCGCCGTTCCCTGCGCCATCCTGGCAGTCTGAAGAAATTCAAGACTCAGCCGGCTACATCAGTTTGTCGCCAGCGGCGATATCCGGCGCGTTTGCACCGGATGTATCATCTAGCGAGCAAGCCCTCCTGGCCGTTGTGCAGGCGCCTCTTGCGGGCTCATGTTTTGCCGACAAGATAGCCACCGCAGCGTGGAAGACAAAGCCGTCGTGGTGGATTTACGGCGATCAGGATCAGATCATTCCTGCGGCGCTCCAGCAAGCTGTTTCGAAGGCTATCAATGCTACGACTACCGTCATTCCAGGGGCAGGTCACGTAACCTTGATCGCGCATCCGGATGCCGTTGCGGCCGTCATTCTCGATGCAGCAACGAAAACCGGAAATCTCTAGGCTCGGGCGTTAGCACGCTTAGGGGGAAAGGGAAAAAAGCAAGATTGGCAGCGTTGGAGTTACTACGTATGCCGACCAAACCCGCGGGGGCGAGTACCACTTTCCCTGCGGTTGCGTGCCCTGCGCGAATTTTTTGCGGGGCCTCCACGTCGTCAAATCAGGAGGTTGAGGGTTATTCTTACTTTTATCGTTATCGTAGCCATTGGCGCGTTCATTCTTTACGTCGCAGCGCCTGAAATTGTCAAAGGCGTCAAGGCGGTAACTTCGCAGCAAACCTCATATTTTCAGTTTGACAGCGTTCTTCCGACGACCAGCGGGGAATCGGACGCCGCAAACCGGATTGGATAGAAGCGATGGCAACACTACTGGTTAGCTCGACTCGCCGCTCTTGTGCACGACCAGCGCCCATCGTGTGCTGGTTGAGAGCGCAATGCTGGGTCGGATTCACTCGCGGCTCCGGGGCACACCGCCGGCCCTCGTTCCGGCACGCACCATTTCCCGAATGCCGATACGACGGGCTTCAAGTCTAGGGACTGCCGAGGCGCTAGCCTCGGCTGCACTTACATCTCTACTTCGAGATGCACCAATCGTCACTGCGTCGCTGCCGGGTTTGAGCCGCTGGCCACCCGCCCGCGAAATCCACGATTGCTCCAGTGAGGAAGCGGGATTGCGTTGACGCGAGATAGCATATAAGTTTACCGATTTCCTCAGGGCGTCCCAGTCGACCCGCTGGCACCAGCGATCTGACATAGTCGCGTCCCTTGGCGTCGTCGATAAACGTCGCGCGTGGGTAGCATGCCTCGCTGTAGAGAAAGTTAGGCACCACTGCGTTCACGGCGATGCTGAACGGGGCGAGTTCAATCGCCAGCGATCGAACAAGACGGTCAACAGGACGGAGCGAGAGCCATTAACGTGAACGATGTTCGTTTGTGGTGGACTACCGTCGGTGACGTCTGCGATGTCACGCATAGCGTAGTGGGCACAGCGGCGAACGTGTCGGATGTATCGCAGGCCCACGCGCTGCTTCACGGGCATGAAGAAGATGCGTTCGGCGACGCGGGCTACCTTGGCGTAGACAAACGCGACGAGATGATGGGCGCGACGGTGAAGTGGCACGTGGCGGCCAAACGCGGAAAGATCAAAGCGATGCAAGAAGGTCCGCTGAAGGACCTGATGGTCGCACTCGAACGAACTAAGGCACAGATCCGCGCGCGGGTCGAACATCCGTTTCATGTCGTGAAGAACCTGTTTCGTCATCGCAAGGTCCGCTACAAAGGTCTGGCCAAGAACACCGCGCAACTGTTCAGTCTGTTCGCACTAGCAAATTTGGTGATCGCAAAAAAGCAACTGCTGTCGACTCACGGGAGCAATCCGTCACGTATGTGAAAAATGCAGAAAGTTAAGCTGGAATACGGCGACATTCACCTCGACAATCTTTGGATTCCTTAGCCAACTAAAAAAATTCAGCCTGCTTTATTCATTGTGCGAACAACAGGCGCTTTGATCAGCGTCTCCCTAGCATGGAATATCCACGGTCACGAGTTTAACTGGTCAGCTAGGGAGCCGACGCGGTTCTTGCCCACTCGACGCGTCGTTGACGTGACCGTTACCTCTGTTGGTCGCTTGTGAGACCGTGACAGACTGTGACTCCAGCGTTTCGAAGCGCCTTCCGAAAGAAGAATTACGGGGTCGGCGATTGAATACTAGATGAGGATGCAAATTGCATCTTCATCTATGGATGCAACATCATGTTAGAAAAAATCGAGCAAAAGGCGTCGGCTCAAATTATGCCGTGATGAAATTCCTGCGGAGCCTTCCTGGATGCTCTGTGCATCGATCCTGTTGCGGATCTCACGGCCTTTTGCAACATATATTTGCAACGCACACGCCCTGACAAGAAGTATATGCACGTATCCGTGATGGCATTTCTTATCAATCAGAGTCTGAGCAGCGGTTGAAACAGTTCAATCACAAGAGGAGAAACCGTTTAACCAATTCGCGCAGATCAGCACACGTGGCGATCCGCTTTCAGCTCATAACGATGCGGCGGTTCTGATTTTTCAACTGCGACGTTGTTCAGATCGGTAGCGCACGAGAGGCAGCAAGTTTCAGCGAAGACGTCTCGAGTAGATTATTCGTCCTCCAATAGATGAGTAAAGAATTAGCCGGTTGGAGGGTCAAATGATTTGATCGCCAACTACTGATACTCATAGGACTTCGAATTTACTCGCGGTCTCAGAGCGACTGCTCCCGGTCATAGAATTGGTGCATACAGCGCACGTTAAACACGCGGCGCACACATACGACGCGCGGCGCGCCGGCGCGCACCGACGATTGTGCCGCATAATGTGGGACGTCGCGGACCGGAGATGGCAACAAAATTTCTCTTTTTGAGTTCAATTACTTTTGCGACTACCGGCGCATCCGGTCGGTGATCGCGCTGACTCTTGTCAGTACGGTAACAATGAGATGTAAACGCAAGCTTGATACTTCGGGGGCGCACCACTAATCTGTGCACATGCACACTAACTCACCCGAAAACGACGATTGCTTTGCAATTCGGCAAGCCGCCAGACATATCTCTCAGCTTTATGAGCGATATCTCTCGCAAGCGGATGTCACGTCATCCCAGTTCAATATCCTTGCGACCATCAAACGCGGGTCGAAACTCACAATGATCGAGTTAGCGCAAGCAATGGTGATGGAACGGACGACCTTGGTGCGAGCGTTGAGGCCTTTGCAGCGGAACGGACTGGTGGCCAACGAGGCGAACGGAAATGGCGTGCGGCGGTTGGAGTTGACGCTGACGGCGAGTGGGCACGCCAAGCTGGAGGAAGCAATGGTCTATTGGCGACTAGCCCGCGACGAATTTCAGCGTCAGTTTGGGCAGCAGCAGGCCGCTGCGCTGAGGGATGAGTTGTTTCGTCTCACACGGGAAGTTTCGAAAGATTAGCAAAAGATGAGGCCGATAGCCTACGCAGTTAAGCCAGTTTCCCATTTAACAAAGTGTATATACACAGGTAAAAACATGTCGAGTCCGTCTACCCCCATTTCTGATAATCCAAACCCGGCCGCCGAAACAACCAGGACGCGACGCATTCCGTGGATGCGCCTCGCTTACGGTGCGGTTGCGCTGGCACTTGTCGCGGCGTCTGGCTACTGGTACTTCGTGCTGCGCTTCGTGCAATCTACTGACGACGCCTATGTCGGCGGCAATGTCACGGTAATGGCTCCAAAAGTGAACGGTTTTGTAGATGACATTTTCGTACAGGACAACCAGCGCGTCACAGCGAACCAGGTGCTGATTCGCCTTGATGCACGTGACTACGACGCGAAGCTTGCCCAGGCGACAGCAGAGGTTGAAAGTGCCAGGTCTACTGTCGCGGAATTGCAGGCGCAATTGGTCCTGCAGGCTGCTGTGATTAATCAGCACGAGGCGGAAGTGCGTGCCTCATCCGCCGAATTGACGCGCAGCGGCCAAGACCAGGCTCGCTATCGTGAACTCGTCAAGGACGATGCAGTGTCCAATCAGATCGTCGAGCGCGCTGACGCTGATTTCTCCAAGGCTCAGGCTTCTGTTCAGAGTAGTAATGCAGCCGTTCTCGCTGCAAAGCGCCAACTGGATGTTTTGGGGGCGCAGATTAATGACGCTCAAGCACGCGTCAACACGGCCCTGGCGGGTCAGCGAGTCGCGCAACTTAACGTCGAATACACAACGATTCGTTCGCCTGTCGACGGTTATATCGGGAACCGCACGGCACGGGTCGGGATGTTGGCCAACATCGGTGCTCCGCTACTGACCGTGGTGCCTTCTACCGATCTCTGGGTAGATGCCAACTTCAAGGAAGACCAACTGAAGAAGATGCACGTTGGCGATAAGGCGGACGTTGAACTCGACGCGTCGAGCCAGCCATTGCACGGTTACGTCGAAAGTCTCGCTCCTGCCACCGGCGCCACCTTCAGCGTTCTGCCTCCAGAGAATGCAACTGGCAACTTCACGAAGATCGTTCAGCGTGTCCCGGTACGTATTCGCCTTGAAGTGCCGCATGGCATGGAGAACGTGCTACGCCCCGGTCTGTCGGCGACTGTCAACGTTCACCTCGCAGACGGCACGCAAGTCGCCAGCGGCCATTGAGCGAATAAGGTCAATATCATGACAACCTTTCAACCACTCGACCCTGCGTCACAGCCCCTACAACAGCGAGTTTTTGCATTCGCGCTTATGTGTCTGGGATTCTTTATGGCCACGCTGGACATTCAGATTGTCGCTTCGTCACTGCGGGATATTGGTGGCGGGTTGTCCGCAAGCCAGGACGAGCTGTCGTGGGTGCAGACCGCTTACCTGATTACGGAGATTCTTGTGATCCCGATGTCTGGCTGGCTTTCGAAGGTGTTTTCAACTCGTTGGCTATTCGTTGCCTCAGCAGTCGGCTTCACCGTCACAAGCATGCTGTGCGGCATCGCTTGGGATATTAATTCGATGATACTGTTTCGTGGCTTGCAGGGCGCGATGGGCGCCGCAATGATTCCAACGGTATTTACAACGGCGTTTGTGCTTTTCCCAGGCAAGCAACGCATTGTGGCCTCAACTACGATCGGCGCGCTTGCCTCGCTTGCCCCCGCTATAGGACCGGTGATCGGTGGCTGGATCACGGACCAATGGTCATGGCATTGGCTGTTTTACTTGAACGTCGTGCCCGGTGTGCTGGTCGCCGCGCTGGTACCGAAGTATGTCCACATCGACAAGCCTGATCTCTCCCTGCTGAAAAAGGGCGACTATCTGGGGATGCTGTTGTTGTCCGGTTTCCTTGGCTGCCTTGAATATGTACTCGAAGAAGGTCCCCGCAAAAACTGGTTTGGCGACCACGTCATCATTGCCTGTACCTGGATCTCTGCGATTTGTGGCTTCCTGTTCCTTGTTCACGCCTTAACAGCCAAGGATCCGATTATTGATCTGCGAGCGCTCCTCGTGCGCAACTTTGGCATTGGCAGCATCCTTTCATTCATCATCGGAATCGGGATTTTTGTGGCGGTGTTTCTCACACCTCAGTTTCTCAGCCAGGTGCGGGGCTTCAGTTCGCTACAAATAGGCATCGCGTTGCTTTCGGTTGGCGCATTCCAACTGGTCGCCTTGGTTGCGTATGCGTTCGCAACCAAATACATCAGCATGCGCAAGCTCCTAGTGTTTGGCTTAATCTGCTTCGGACTTGGCTGTTATCTGTACGTGCCCCTTACGCACGACTGGGGCTGGCAGCAACTGCTGTTGCCACAGGCACTGCGTGGTATCGGTCAGCAGTTCGCGGTGCCCCCGATTGTGACAATGGCGCTCGGTTCGTTACCGCAGTCACGCCTGAAGTCCGCAAGTGGACTGTTTAATCTGATGCGAAACCTAGGCGGTGCGATCGGTATTGCGGTAAGCGCAACGATGTTGAACGATCGCCTTAACTTTCACTACTTGCGCCTGAACGAAAGCGTGACCGTCGGCCGCCCACAGGTGGAATCCATCTTATCTGAGCAGTCCGCGCATTGGACTGCGGTGGCGGGTGACGTCTTGAACACAACGCAGTCAGGTCTCGCAACTCTTCATTCACTGGTTTTGCGCGAAGCATTGGTGCTTACCTATTCAGACACATTCTTCGTACTGTCACTGTGTTTTGTCGTCGCCGTAGCCAGCCTTCTGTTCTCTAACCCTATTTCGAACGCCGCGCCTCCGCCGGATGCACATTGAGGTAAATCATGAAAAAGCACTTGTTAGTAGTTCTCGCTAGTCTTTCGTTGGCCGCATGTGCCGTTCAGCCAGCCACGCATGCGAATCTGCCAGATACGGTTAAAACCGTCGTGCCGACAAACTGGAACGTTGAGGCGCCTCAGGATGCCGTCGATGCAACAACCTGGTGGTCGCAGTTCGGCGACCCGGTACTCACAGAACTGGTCGACTCCGTACTCACCGGTAATCTTGATCTTCAAGCAGCAGCCGAGCGGGTGAAGCAGGCACAAGCCAACACAACGCAAAAGCGTGCTGTCTTAATGCCGGAGCTCGACGCAACTGCAAAGGGTTCTGATACTCGGCAAAACGCTCCCCCTCCGCTTGGTTATGTACGCGAGGGCGGTGTAGGGCTTGCGTTGAGCTGGTCGCCTGACGTGTTTGGCGGCGAGCGGCTGGATTTGCTTGCGGCACGGGCGCAACTCGTCGGGCAGCAGCATGCTGAAGACGCGATAAGGCTTGCACTAGCAGCGGATACAGCATCGGCCTACGTAGATTTGCGCTGGGCGCAAAAAGAAATGCAGATTTTGAACGACAACCTTGGGATTCGGCAGCATGCCTTGCAACTCACCCAGGAGCGTCTGAAATTCGGATTGTCGACGCAGCTCGACGTCGCGCGCGCGCAAAATCAGCTGGATGAACTGCAGGCCAGAATCCCGCGTGCTCAATCGACGATTCAGCACGAGCTCAGCCTGATTGCCGTCTATACGGGCCGCACGCCCGAATCGGTCGACAAACTGGTGCTGGCGGCGCCTCGCCCCGTACCTACGCCCGATGGCGCGGTGCCGACGACTTTGCCGTCTGAAGCATTGTTGCGCCGTCCGGATGTGCTCGTGGCTTATGCCAAAGTCGAGCAGCGTGCCGCAGAGGTGGGTGTATCGAGGGCCGAGCGGTACCCAAAATTCCAGTTGAATCTTAGCGACGGATTGTTGGCCGCGTCCTATGTTGGATTGCCTACGCTGACCGATAATCTGTTCAGTGCGGCGTTAAGCGCGACAAGTCCCATCTTCAACGCCGGCCGAATCACGGCGAACATCCAGCAGAACGAAAGCAAGATGCGTGAATCGCAGTTAGATCTTCAGCAGACGATGCTTGAGGCGCTGAAGGAAGTGGAGGACACCCGGAGCGATCTTGTTAGCACGACGCAGTCCACAGAAAGTCTGACGCACGCCCTTGGAGCGTCAGACCAGTCACTGAAGCTGGCGAACCAGTTATACAAAGGCGGTGCAACGGATTTCTTGGACGTGCTGTCGGCGCAACAGACCTATCTTCAGGATTCGGACTCACTGAACCAGGCGAAACGAGAGCACGCGCTGGCAGCGGTTGCGTTGTATCGGTCGCTTGGCGGTGGCTGGAGCCAGACTCTCTCGGTTGTCGCGTCGAATGGGACGGCTCATTGAGCGGCAAAGTTTGGTGGTAGTCGGTCTCGCACCGACTACCGAAAGAAACGACAGGCGCCGAGCGGTTCATATCAATGACAGCGCAGGCCAGCTGAGTTTCCCGTGCTTAGTATCGGCGAGACCCATCTTTAGCTATCGAGCTTTCGCGCCAACCGAATGAGCGTAGCGCGATTGCCAACTCCCATTTTCTGGAATGTGCGGTCCACGTGAGTGCATACGTCGTGAACGAAATTCCAAGCCGTTCCGCAATCTGCTTATCGAGCAGTCCTTCGACGATGAGGGACACCACCTCTCGTTCGCGTGCGGTCAATGCTTTAACAGCGTGCTCGGAAATCGCGTATGTCACATGCAATTCGGGCGTGGTAGTGCCGGTTTTCGAGCGCGCGAGCGCTGAAGCTAAGGATGGGCGGATGAGTTCAACCAGCGCGAAATCGTGCGCCGAAAAATTGTCCCGGTGACGTGTGCGCCAGATTCGCAGATCTCCAATGTTTTCATTTCCCAACCGCGAGACTACGTCCATGCCCCAATACAAACCGATGAGGCGTAGAGGTTCAGTAACGAGTTCCATTTCGAAACAAATTGGTACGATATCCGAATCGTCGATTTAGCATTGCAGCAGTGAGTTCTGAAAAAGTCCATATGAAGTGCATGCCCATGCGGAAGGGGCACATTCGAAAGCTTTTGGGGTAGGGCGATAAAATGAAGCAGTCTTTTCAACATGGTCTTGTCGTTAGCGGTGATTTGAGCGCGCGTGGTGCCTTGAGATTAGATGGCGCAGGATGTGTGCACTGAAAATCAATGGACACCTTCCATGACACAGAATGATTCAGATTCAGATTTTTTGCCGCTTAAGGTCATCAGCGTGGGTCGGGACGGCAAACGGCGTTTTGACAAACGGGACAGGCAGAGATTGATTGAGGCTTGCCTGCAGCCCGGAGTATCGGTGGCGGGCATGGCGCTGAGGGCTTGGGTGAACGCAAATTTACTGCACCGGTGGATCTGCGAGCACGAGAAGACGTACCGCGGCGAGGGCGCGACGCAGGAGTCAAGGGACGCGGCAGCTTTTGTTCCGGTCGTCGAGATTGCTTGCGCCGACCCACAACCGCCACTTCCCCAGTTGCCGCCGCCGCACCGCGACGCCACGCGTGTCGCGCAGCGCCCGTTGGCACCATCGCGCATGACTGTGGAAATGCCCAATGGCATCACACTCAGACTCGAATGCGGTGCCCACGACGCGACGCTGGTATCGGCGATGATCGAAACGCTGGGGCGCGGTGATGTTCCGACTGGACGCTGAACTGCGGGTCTATCTGCACCGCGACGCGGTTGATTTTAGGAACGGGATCAACGGTCTCGTTATTCTGGTCGAGCAGTCCATGCAGCTTGACCCGTTTGCCCGGGCGGTCTTCGCCTTCCGTAACGAGCGGGCCAACCGCATCAAGCTGCTGTTTTACGAGCGCTCGGGTTTCTGGCTGATGATGAAACGGTTAGAGGCGGACCGTTTCGCCTGGCCACGCCGACAGCAGGCGGTGATGGAATTGACGAGCGAGCAGCTCCACTGGTTACTTGAAGGTATCGACATCGACGCCGTGCGTCGTCATCCTTCAAGGCAGTACCGACACGTGAGCTGAACGTGTTCAGTAGCAGCGCGCCGGGCGTATCGCGCGCGACGCCCGCCGCGATTGTTACACTTTGACGTAAACCCATCCGGTGTGCGGCGTCGGTATCCTTTAGGACACGGATATCGACGCCAGTCATCCGTCCGCTGAGGACGATCTCAAACAGCTCTCGCCCGATGAGCTGATCGCGCGCATTCTCGAGCTTCAGTCCCACAACCAGCAACTTGTGCAACGCGTCGGGCAACTCGAGGAGTTGTTCCGTCTGGCGCAGCTCAAGCGCTTCGCGCCGAGCAGCGAGAAACTCAAGGATCGCATATTCGACGAAGCCGAGCAGATCGCCGCGACTGAACTCGGTGACGATGATTCGGATGACGCATTCGCGCTGCCCGATACGGGATTGCCGAAGCTTGATGAGCCCGAGCGCGGCAAGCGTGGGCGCAAGCCGCTGCCGGCAGAGTTGCCGCGCCGGCGCATCGAGTACGATCTGCCCGCTGAGCAGAAGAGACATCGGCGACTTATTGCCGTTTAACTTCGCCAAACGCACGCAGCTTGCGACAACCCACGTCTGAAGAGACTACGCTCGGGGTCCAATCGGCGTTCGACACGCTGCCGGCCTGAGTCGATCATTGATCGTGACGTGCACGTGCTCCGCTATAGCCGCGTGCGGAACCAACGCGGCTATAGCGACCTCCGTTAAAATAGTGGCTGCTCGCTCTCCAGCATCGACCAGCGGAAGTCATCCTATGACCAGGACAAATCTCAGGGCCATCAGCATTGCTCCCGACCACAATAAGGCTCATCTGTCGAAGGGGCAAAAGGCATTCAACACGCTGATCAAGCAGATCGAAAAGCGGCGTGCTCGGCTGAGTGCCTGGGAGGCTGCAATGCCTGCCTTCCATCGGAAATACCTTAGCGAGTTCGCGCCCCTTGAGCAAACTTCCATCGAGTTGCGTACCAAGCTCGTTTATCGCCTGGAACAAACATACGATATGAAGGGGCTGACTAAATCCGAGCGGCGCACGATTGCCGACCTGATCAGCGACTTGGCGGGGGAGTTGGTCGCCGAGAGCGATGATCCGGAACTTAAGACGATTTACAACCGTTACAGCGAATCTGACTTTGACAGTGAAGCTGCCGCCGAGTTTGATGATATGAAATTCGCGCTCGAAGCCATGCTCGGCGTTGAGTTAGGCGACGACGTTGACATGAGTTCGCCCGAGGATGTGCTGCAGCGCGCGCAGGCGCAAATGGAGCAGCTCCGAAAACAAGACGCCGTCGAAAACCAAGCTCGTGAAGAACGACGCGCGAAACGAAAAAAAACCCCTAAACAACTCGCTGCAGAGGCACGAGAACAAGCGGAGCAGGCAGAGCTCAGCTTATCGATTCGCGAGGTCTACCGAAAACTAGCCAGCGCTCTTCATCCTGATCGAGAAACTGATCCGCAGGAACGTGAGCGGAAGACCGCTCTCATGCAAAGGGCCAATCAGGCGTATAGCAAAAACAGCCTGTTGCAATTACTTGAGTTGCAGTTGGAGCTGGAACATATCGACCAAAGCGCCATCAACAACATCGGCGAAGACCGGTTGAAACACTACAACAAGATACTAAAGGAACAGGTCGGTGAACTCGACCACGAAATCCTGCATGTCGAGAACGGATTCAAGCACAGCTACGGAATTCCACCCTTCATCGACGTGTCGCCCGGCACCATCATGCGCAATCTTGCCTCTGATATCTTCTCGCTGCAGGAGAGCCTCCACGCCCTTGAACATGACCTGCTCGTATTCGAAGACATCAAGCAACTGAAGGAATGGCTAAAGATTGTGAAGCGGTCATTGGCCGCGCCGCGTTACGACGATATGCCGTTTTAGCGGACCGCTAATCCTCACGCTTCCTTCGTAGTGTGGAGAAAACACCGCTTACGTCTTGTCGAAATTGAGCTGTATGTCGACGAGAAAACTTGCTAGCTTCGACCACTCCCGCCTTGGTAAGCGTGAAAGGGTTCGCCCCGGTCTTGTCGATCGTAGTTTTTAATTTGTGTGCAGCTATGATATTGACGTTGTTCCGCCATATGCGGGCGTCCAGCCACCACGTGATTTTGTTTGAATCTGTCGTGAAGGTTCATTCATCGTCGCCGAGAATGGTGGAGACGACGTCCCCATTTGCACGCACCGAATACGAATCAATCTGTCGAATGCTTTCGGCCAACTAATCCCAATATTGGGATTCAAACGTGGTCACCGCGTCAGCGCGGGCGTTGATATCGCATCAATCAATACGGCTATTTTCGTACCAATGCATGAGGGGACTTCCCGAACGCTGATTTGAATGTGCGACTGAAATGAGAAAGATCGCTAAAACCGAAGTTTAGTGCCGCTTCAGTAACATTCCTTACTCGTCCCTCGGTCAGCGCAAGATGGCTGGCGCTCAGGCGTTGCTGCCACAACCATCTTATGGGCGTGGTGCCTTCGGTCGCGAAGACTCTGTTGAGAGTTCGCGGGGCCATATTCTGGGCCCGCGCAATCGTCTCAAGGTCCATACCGGCCTCATGCAGATGGGCGAGCATATAGCCCTTAACCTGCTCCAGAAGGCGGTGGTGTCTGGATGTCAGGAGAAGCTCATTCGAGGCCTGTGCATCAAGTGTGGTGGCAAGGATGTCGAGTGCGGAGCCACCAAGGCGATCGATGGTGGGATCCTTCAATTGCTCGTCAAGCCCCATAATCTGGCGAACAATAGTTCCCGCTAACTCGCCAAGCTTTGATTCGCCGGAAATGCGATTAGCAATAAGTCGACCGGCTGAGGGTAGGCGCGTTTCAAGCATCGGGCGAGGGATGTTGAGCATAATGCCCGAGTAACTTTCCTGGAATTCCAGGGTGAACGGCCGCGCCTGGTCGTAAAGGAACAGGTCGCCGGCCCGCGCTGTCATTTCCCTGCCCTCCTGCGACACGCTAACGCCACCTTCTTCCACCAGAAAGACCATGAAATGGTCGCGCGGATCCTTGCGAATGTCGGATGGGCTGCGAATAAGACGGGCAGCGCCAAAACCAGCCGACGAAACGCCACTCAGCGAAAGCGGTCCGAATTGCCTGCGTGCAATGCTTGCGCTGAAGAGCTCCCCAGTCTCACGTTTATATTCAGAAGCCGAATAGTCTCGGCACGTGACGTCGTGCCAGTGATCGATGCTGTCGCCGGCTGCCACCACGAGCTCATCGCCAAGTGCCGTCATGTCACCTCCCGGTCAGTTTCGAACCAGAAACTGCGAAGCCGCGAGGTGTTTCCCTTCTCGGCCAGCCGGCTGCCGACTCTTCTAAGTTTAGGGTGCGTTCGTATATTTTGGAGAGTGGCACGATCAGCAAAGCATATGGCATTTCGGGTCGAGCGGCAACTTAAGGCACGGCGATAAGCTGCACCGTGCCTACTGAAGTTTCCTTTAAACGAACGGAAAACCATCATGTCAAAAGATTTCACGAATACATCCAAAAATTTGCACGACCTCACGGTTACGGAAGCTGCAGCTGCCATTAAGGACGGCTCGGTTTCGGCCAGTACCTATGCAGCGGCACTGTTAAGCCGAAACCGCGACCTCAAGGGTAGGAACGCTTTCATCACGATCTACGAAGACGTAGTGCTCGAAGCGGCAGCGAAAGCCGACGAGCATCGCAGCGCTGGCAAGATATTGGGGCCGCTCCATGGCGTGCCGATCGCGGTTAAAGATAGCATGAACACTTTCGATCTGCCGACGTCCATCGGCACGAAGGTCCTCGCAGGGTTCAGGCCGAAGAAAGACGCAACGATTGTGGCATCACTGCGCAATGCTGGCGCGGTTATCTTTGGCAAGAACAACCTAGTAGAAATGTCCTACGGTTTGACGGGCTTGAACGCGCACTACGGTCAAGCAGTCAATCCGTATGACCTGACGCGAGTGACTGGTGGCTCTTCGGGTGGCGCCGGCGCCTCCGTTGGCGGCCGTCTGGTGCCCGCCGCGTTCGGGGGTGACACTGTCGGCTCAATCCGGGTTCCCGCGTCGTTCTCCGGCGTAGTTGGCTTCCGTCCGTCGACAGGTCGCTGGGCCGGCACCGGCGTCGCGCCGATTGCCAATACGTTCGACACGCCGGGACCGATGGCACGAAGCGTTGCAGACGTGGCGCTGCTTGATGCAGTCGTTACGGGCTCGTCACTCTCCCTCGCTAGCTCTTCTCCCAAATCGTTGAAAGGCGTACGTTTCGGCTTTGCTCCTCAAACACACCTGGACCTGGTCGACCAGGAAGTTGAACGTACGTTCTACGAGTCGCTTGCTAAGCTGAAAGACGCCGGCGCAGAAGTTGTAGAAATCGATCTTGGCGACGATTTCCAGACCCTCGCATATCAAGCGAACTGGCCGATTTTCTTCCACGAAACGATGCCGCACGTTACGGAATATGTGAAAGAGATCCAGGCGCCTGTCTCGTTCGATGACATCTACAAGGGCCTCGGCGCAAACGTCGACTTCTTCTGGAGCGATGCAGTCGTACCGGGGGCGCCCAATTATGTTTCCGTCGCGGACTATCAGCACTCGCTCAACGTGTTGCGCCCGTCGCTTCAGCAGCGTTACGCCGATGCGTTTCGTGCGAACGGGATTGAGGCAATTCTGTTCCCGACGACGCCGCTTGTGGCCCCTCCGATCGGCACCAACTCGGTGGTAACGATTGCGGGCAAGGAAGTGCCAGCTCTCAACATCGCGAAGAACGTGTTCGCTTCGAGCTGTGCCGGTCTGCCTGGTATCAGCATCCCGATGGGGCTCTCCTCCGGCGGTCTGCCGATCGGTCTCGAACTCGATGGAAAGGCGGGTGATGACGTTAGACTTCTGGATATTGCTGCTCTGGTGTCTTCGGTCCTGGGTTCGATTCCGGCGCCGAACGTCAATTGAGATTCCGACACAACGCGTGACATTCGAAGGCTTAGGTCAGATCAGTTCACATTGAGCTAAGTGGCCGCTCGACCCTTGCCGGTGATATAGGGTAATGCTGTCGGCAGGTAAAGTCGGAGACTTTACCTGCCGACAGTCGTTTCTGGCTGTCCATCGCTCGGAGCCTTTCGAGCACGTCGCATAAGAAGTTCTAGCGTACACTTTGCTCGGATATTGCGTGGTGCGAGGGAAAACGGACCATGTCGAATTGCAATGCCAGTAACTGCGTTTTGAGTGCTTCGCTTGGTGGTCATATGCAACGGAGCATTGCACGACGTCCGGCGACGGCGACCTAAACATGGGATAAACATTTGAAGAAAAACCCATCATGAAACGCTACGAGGCTCTCGCCAACTCGATCGCTGATGGGATCCGGTCGGGGCAAATTCCGATAGGCTCCCGCCTGCCGTCGCTCCGGCAGATCATCGCGCAGCGCGGTGTCAGTCAGTCAACGGTTTTCCGCGCGTACTATCTGCTAGAAGAGTGGGGGCTGATCCGCGCCGTAGAACGCGCGGGCTACTTCGTGACGCCCGGTGCGGCGGTCAAACAGGTGCCCTCGCATCAGGACATGCCGCTTGCCGATTCAACGAAGGTCGATATTAGCGATCTGGTGTTTTCCGTGCTCGATGCCGCGAAGCACCCCGACATCGTGCCGCTCGGCTCGGCGTTCCCGTCACCCCTGTTGTTCCCTTCAGCCCGTCTGCTCAAATCGCTGACCCATGGCACGCGCGCGCTCAGTCCATGGAGCACGGTCGTGGATCTGCCGCCCGGCAACGACCATCTTCGCCGCCAGATCGCGCTGCGCTATGTGGCCACCGGTGTATCGATCCCGCCTGAGGAGATCGTCGTGACCAACGGCGCGCTGGAGGCGCTAAATCTGTGTCTGATGGCCGTCACGCGTCCGGGCGACGTTGTCGCGGTCGAGTCGCCGGGCTTCTACGCGGCCCTGCAGGCCATTGAGCGGCTCGATTTGCGCGCAGTCGAGATTCCGGTCCATCCGGTCACAGGCCTCGACCTCGACGCGCTCGCCGCTGCGCTCGACAAGCATCCGATTCGCGCATGCTGGTTCATGACCAATTTCCAGAATCCCACCGGCGTCACCCTTTCCGACGAAAAGAAGAAGTTGCTCGTTGACATGCTTGCAGCGCGCGACGTACCGCTGATCGAGGACGACGTTTATTCGGAGTTGCACTTCAGCCGTGACCGGCCACTCCCTGCGAAAGCCTTCGATGGCAACGGACTGGTCATGCACTGCAGTTCGTTTTCGAAGACGCTTGCGCCGGGCTATCGTATTGGATGGGTGTCCGCTGGACGCTTCGCGGATCGCGTGCAGCGGCTCAAACTGATGACGACGCTCTCGGCCAGCATCCCTGCGCAGGCGGGCATAGCGGACTACCTGGAGCACGGCGGGTTCGACCGGCATCTGCGCAAGCTGCACGCCGCGATGCAGACGCAACGTGCAGCCATGGAGGCGGCTTTGCGGCGCTACCTGCCGCGTGAGGTCAGATGGGTGACGCCCTCGGGCGGTTACTTCCTGTGGCTGCAATTGCCGGACGCGGTCGATGCAATGGCGCTGCACCGGCTCGCGATCGGCCGTGGTATCAGCATCGCGCCTGGTCCGATCTTTTCTGCCAGGCACGCATTCCAGAATTGTGTACGGATCAACTTTGGGCATCCCTGGAGCGTCAGGATTGATGGAGCCATATGCGCCCTTGCCGAGATTCTCGATGACCCGGCGGTCCACGCATCAATCTGATTTATTTTCAGCGCGACCGTGATGAACCCGTTGCTGTTAAGCCATATTCCCCAATAGCAGCCGAGTTGGGCGGCCAATGTAGCGACCGCGACTTAGAAGCCCTGCATTGCGCTTGTCGAGTGCGCGACCAGGTGCACAAAGCCCAATAAGATCGCGCCGATGACCACTGCCATAAACACGGCCACGAACGGCAGCAGGAAAAAGTTCACGTTGGCGAAGTCCGCCTCATGCGACGCACGCTTACGCACGCCGAAGAAGCTGGATAGAACGATACGGACGAGTCGGAGGAATTCCATGGCGCTGCTCCTGTTGGTTTGGAATGCATGCATCATCCGGGAACCCAGGAATCGGAAACAGCAGCAGATTCGCGCAATGCGTAGTAAGCACGGGGCGCAATTCGTCGCGGTCCGCTATCTAAGTGGCCAATCTTCTCGCGCGTAAGCGTAATTCGCAACGGTGTAGATCGGATACTTACGTATGAGGTTGCATCCCGAAAATCGACGTGACGCCCCGCGGCCTTCGCGCTCGCACGTCAAGCGCAATTTGAGGCAGCGTTTGCAATGCTGAATGACAGTTTCCTACCAATCTGGCCATGATCGAGAGGAGCCTCACCAAATCGATATCTGTACGCCCATGGCCGGTCGGTGGTGAATCTCTTTTTCGGACTTTTCGATAACACTAAGCATCAGATCTGTACCCAACTGTCGCGACCGATGGGCATTGCGCCAGGCGTGGCTGTTGACAAGGCCACGCCCGGTGCCTGACCATCAAAGCAGTTCGATTGCCACGGCGATGCCTTGCCCGCCGCCGATGCACAGCGAGACGAGACCTCGCTTTAAGCCATCGCGACGCATCGAGTGGATAAGACGCGTCATCAGGATTGCTCCCGTTGCCCCAATCGGATGCCCGTGCGCAATGGCCCCGCCTTCCACGTTCACGATTTCGTGGTTCAGTCCGAGTTTTGCGATTACGGCGAGCGGAACCGCCGCAAACGCTTCGTTGATTTCAATCCGATCAACGTCATTAAAGGTCCATCCGGCGCGTCCTATCGCCTGTTCCAGAGCGGGGACAGGGCCAAGCCCGAACATTCCCGGTTCGACGGCCGCGACGCCGTAGCCCCGCAGTCGCGCGACCGCATTGAGACCTTTGGCGTCGGAAAACGACCGGCTTGCCACAACCATTGCGGACGCCCCGCTATTCAACCCAGGGGCGTTGCCGGCGGTAATCGTGCCGTCCTTGCGAAAGGCGGGGCGCAGCTTGGCCAGAGTTTCGTACGTTGTGTCAGGTCGCGGATGCTCGTCCTTGTCAAACGTGACAAGACCTTTACGCCCTTTAAGTTCCACCGGGACGATTTCCGTAACAAACTTCTTTGCTACCTGCGCGTTTCCAAAAAGCTGTTGTGAACGCTCGGCCCAACGGTCCTGTTGCTCGCGTGTCAGACCGACAGCGCTAACGAGGTCTTCGGTATGCCATCCAGAGTGCTCTGATGAAAACGCATCCACGAGTCCATCCGTAAGCATGCTGTCGAGCACTTCGACATTCCCCATGCGAGCTCCCCAACGGCCGCTCGGTAAAAGATACGGGGCTCTGTCCATGTTCTCCATTCCACCGACGACTACTGCGTTCGCTGCCCCGAATGCGATTTCCTGTGCGCCAGCAAGGAGGGCCTGAACACCCGAACCACAAACCCGATTGACGGTCTGTGCCGGTACGAATACAGGAATTCCGCCATTTATCGCTGCCTGACGAGCAGGGTTCATGCGGTTCCCCGCCTGAACCACATTGCCCATGACGACCGAAGAAACTTCTTCCGGCTTGATGCCGGACCGGCTAACCGCAGCCTTGATTGCAATCGCGCCAAACTCAGTGGCGGGCACGTCCTTGAACGACCCACCATAAGTGCCAATCGCCGTACGTACCGGCTCACAAATTACGGTATCAAGCTTATCTAGCATTCGAATGTTCCCGTCAGTAAAGAAATCGTCCAGCACTTTCTGCTGGAGGTTCGAACTCAGTCTCAAGCAGGGTATTTGCACTAGATCCCTCATCCTCAAGACTGAATGTTTGGTCGGTTCGACACCGAGGACTAAGCGCGTTCAATCCACGACGCGGAAATCATCGCCGTACGTCCCGCATGTGTCAGATTGTCGTCAAAACCTACGAGCGTTGTCGGGCGAGCTTCATGAACTGCTCTGTAGCGGCGGGACACACGCTCTAATTCGGGGACGCGCCCATCCTTCCCCCTATCGAGTCGCTGAGTTCATGCAATACTATACGAGTATATGCACTTATATGCTTGGGACTATCATCAGCGAGCAGGAGGTCCTACAGTTTGTTCGGTGGTCTAGGTAGCAGAAGGGGTGACCTTCACGAATCGAGGAGTTGCGGTAGCGGCACGCTTTTGGAAGGTCCCACTGCCATGCAAATGCAAATTGACGAACGGTGCTTGCCGTGAGTGAGTTTGACATACAGATTTGCGTGCGAGCTAGAAGAGCAACGGAGTTGCTATCACGATCGTCGCGTGCAGGTTGGACCGGGGAGAGGCCTGCGGGCGGCCTTCGAAGCTATTGTTTCGCCGCTGCGCCCGACAGCATTTCTGACAGAAACGAGGTAAATAGTCTAACTTTCTCGGAAGGCATCCGTCCGGCAAAAAGACGGCGGTGACCTCCATTGGGGGTAAAGCGTAGCGAGGCATTAGCGAGATCAAAGTACCGGAGTCGAGCTCCGGTTTACACCCGGAGTAGGGGAAGGGCGTTGCTGCCGCAATTGAAAACCTGGGTCGGTGAGAATCTGCAACCTCAAGAAGCCACGCTAGGTCTTGTTGTGCCGATGCACATCCGGCTCTTTACGCCTTGGGATTCTAAGTGAGCGTCGAATCGCTTGCGACGGATACTTCTCGAGACGACGATTGACTATTCGGAAACCCGAAGGCGGATTTTGGTCGAACTGAGACGATCGCGGCCTGATCCAGTTCGACTGCCGCCGAATACAGTCCAGAACCCTCAGTAGAATTTCCATGCGAATTTTCCGTGAGCCGGATGGGCCTCTCTCGTGTGCAACAAACGCCCGTTTTCTCGGGTCTGTATGCTAGTCCCCCCGCGTCAGAATACTTGTCGCCCCGATAGAATCGATGAACCGGGGGCGATGATGAGAAAACGAATTGGCAAAATACGGACAAGCATTCAAGGACAGAGCGGTTGCGCGGTTGCTGCCGCCGGAGAGCGCGGCGTTGGAAGACGTTGCACGTGAGGTTGGCGTGGGAGTGGCGACGCTGGAGCGCTGGCGCAGTGATGCGCTGTCCAGGCCCGCTCGCGAGCGGGCCTGGACAGCGGCGGCCCGATTCGATGCCGTGCTGACGACCGCTGCGATGGACGAGGCTGGCAAGAGCGCGTGGTGCCGCGCCAACGGCGTGTATCCACAGGAGCTGGCCACCTGGCGGCAAAGCGCCACGCAAGCATTGGCTAAGCCCGAAGAGGCGCGTGCCAGCCCACAGCAAACCCAGCAGGACCGGCGGCGCATCAAGGAACTCGAGCGCGAGCTGCTGCGCAAGGACCGTGCGTTGGCTGAGACGGCGGCCCTGCTGGTGCTATCAAAAAAAGTCGCGGCGATCTTCCGCACGGGCGAGGACGAATGATCGGCCTCGAAGATCGCCAGTCCTTGGCCCATGACATCCATACCGCGCACAAGGCCGGCGCACGGCTGCGTCTGGCCTGCGAGACGGCCGGCATCGATGTGCGCACCCTGCAGCGCTGGAATGCCTGCGAGGGCCTCGTCACGGGCGATGGCAGGCCCAATTCGGTACGCCCGCAACCCGCCCATGCGCTGAGCGCCGTCGAGCGTGCTGAAGTGCTTCGCGTGGCCAACGAGGCGCGCTTCGCCGATATGCCTCCTGCGCGCATCGTGCCAATGCTGGCCGACGAGGGCGTCTACATCGCCAGCGAATCCACCTTCGCCCGCGTGCTGCGCGAGCACGGGCAGACCGCACACCGCGGCCGGGCCAAAGCGCCAAAGGCTGGCCGGCCGCCGACCACGCACATCGCTTGCGCACCACGGGAAGTCTGGTGCTGGGATATGACGTACTTGCCCGCCGAGGTCGTCGGTCAATGGTTTTACCTGTACCTGATCCTGGACCTGTACAGCCGCAAGATCGTCGGATGGGAGGTGCACGAGCGCGACGATGCCAGTCACGCTGCCCATCTGGTGCGGCGCACGGCGCTGGCCGAGGGCATCGTTACTCTGGCGGACAAGCCGGTGCTGCATGGAGACAACGGCTCCACGCTCAAGGCCACGACCGTGCTGGCCATGCTCCACTGGCTTGGCGTGAAGCCATCGTACTCACGCCCACGCGTCAGTGACGACAACGCCTATGCCGAGGCGCTGTTCCGCACGGCCAAGTACCGCCCGGAGTTCCCCGCCACGGGCTTCGCCGAGCTCAATGCTGCACGCAACTGGGCGAGCGACTTCGTGCATTGGTACAACTTCGACCACCGTCACAGCAGCATCCGCTACGTCAGCCCGGCGCAGCGCCATGACGGAGACGATCACGCGATCCTCGCCGCTCGTCACGAGGTGTATGTCCAGGCGCGGGAACGTAACCCGGCCCGCTGGTCAGGCTGCATGCGAGACTGGACGCCCATCGGTGCCGTCACGCTCAATCCGGAGCGCGAGTCAGTCGTCACGATGGCCTCGCACGCCACACTTAAACAGCCTTTGGCTGCATGACTGAGGCGACAAGTACCTTGACACGCGCCGTAGTCTTCAATTGAAGCCAGCGCGTACGCGGCGAAACAGGGTAGTGTCAGGTGACTGTCAATGATTTCGGTGCTGCGGTGGGCAAGACACATGCGAGTGGTGTCAGGTCGGGCATCCGAAGACTTTAGAAGTTGCCCTCGCATGTAGTGCCGTCGACAGGAGGCTATCGTGACAGCAACCTCGGATCATCCGATGGACGGAATTGAAGTCCGGCCATTGAAGTTTGACCTTTCGGCGAAAACTATCGCGGATTGCGTTTGGAGCAGAACCTCTCCCCAATTTTCGGTTTTTATGAATGCCGTTGGAATTCACGTACCTCATTTCGAGAGGTATCTTATTGCGGCGTTACGTCAGGCCAAACCGCAGATCAAAGACGAAAAGCTGCGCAACGATGTGTGCGCAATTATCGGACAAGAAGCAAATCATGCGAGTAACTACGAACAGTTTTCCCGACGCTTATCGGGCCGGTATCCGAAACTCGCCGCAATTGACACGCGTTCGGCCAACTATTTTTCAAAGCACACTCAAAAAGATTCCGTAAAACGACTACTCGGGTTTACAGCAGGCTACGAGACGTTTTCTTTCCTCGCCGGACTGATCATCTTGGATAACTACGACAAATGGTTCGCGGATGCTGACCCGGAAATTAAGGCCTTCTGGATTTGGCATCAAGTCGAGGAGGTCGAGCACGGTGCTGTCGCTTTCGACGTCTACCAGTATTTTTATAGCACCGACGAAATTTACCGGAGATGGATGATCACTGTTGCGATGATGCGGGTCGCACTGGAAACAGTACAAGCATATGTTCATATGGCACGAACCGAGGGCTGGTTTCGGAACCCGTTTATTGGAATCGCCCGAATGAGTTTCTGCTCTGTGATGATGTGGCGTTTTGCAAGAAACGCATTTCCCGCCTATAAGAAGGGATACCATCCCCGCCTCCATCCGTTGGTTACGACCAGTCAGAATGAAATTCAGATGGGCTGGCGTCGCTTCCAGAAGGCGGGCGGGGATGTTCTAGCTATCGATCAGGATAAAATGTTGCGCATCCTTTCTTCGGACGACGCGCGTGAGTATCCGTAGAAAGGTCTGGCGATTGACGTGGCATGGTCGTACCTGGGATTAAGAAAGGTCAGAAAGAAGACTGTCGGCGATGAGAAGGTCTGCGGTGCTGAGACCTTCTGTAAAACGGGAACGTACGTCTTCGATGACAGTTCGAGCCTCTTCATGACGGGATTGATTTTTTCGTACTCGCGCGAGACTTAGCGCCGCGCGCAATTGCCACGCGAGCAATCCTCGTTCACGCGCTGAGTCAATCGACTTTACAAATTCCTGTTCCGCTAGCGACTCCGAATCACGGGTGCCAAGCCTAAGAAAAATCTCGCCTGCAATTCGATGGAGCTCCGGCGAAGATGTCCTGTCTCCCGTACGTTCTGCGTGTTCAATCGCGTTCGCTACTATCTTTGCTGCAAGGTTTGCTCTGCCATTTAAGGTTAATTGCGAGCAAAGCTCCGACAACGTCCCTGTCAGATAGGGATTGAAACGCCACCCAGAGTGGACGCTAGCGAAGACGGGGTCAATAAGCCGATCGTACGCAGTGGCATCGCCCTGTGCCGAGATAATCAGACCTTTCCATAAATCGACATATGGCGTCCAGGTCGCCATGCCGTGAATGCGAGCGATCTCAGACAAGCAGTTAACCTGATCATATAGCTGAGATATAGGCCCCGTTAGCAAACTGAGAGGGCATGAGCACATCAACCGCGAGTACCAGCAATTCAAGGCATGACCGAGCGTATCCGCCCGCTCCATAGCCCGCCGCATCGCTTCCTTCGCCTGGTCCGCATATCCCTGGACCCAAAGCGTATGAGCAAGGGCACATTCTGCGGCAACATGCCCATCAACCTGAAAATCGTGGCTTAACGCATTCGATGCCGACGGGGCACGGGAGAGAAATGCTGCCAGATGCGAGCGCGCCTCGCCCAAATCACCAAGACAAAACCGCGACGCACCGAGCATCTGTATGCCGCTTGCTGCGTCCTCGGGCCGTTGCGCAGTCTCAGAAATCTGGGAAAACCGCTCGGCAAAGGACAGCGACTGATCAAACGGCCCAAGCAAGTGGGTTGTAGCCCACAGTCCGTGCAAAGACTTTAGCTCTAGTTCGACATCGGTTGAACCGCCTGCTAGCTCAAGCGCACGGTTGAACTCGGTTTGAGCGTCTTGAGCCAAGCCCTCATAGAGCAGTACCGCTCCCAGGGCCAAGTGCAATTTCACAGATCTTTTTGCGTCGACGATGCCTAGGGCGTCTATCTGTGCGATTGCATTTGCGACGTTCAAATGGCACTCGGCCACATATTCAACCTTCATCCAATAGGGAACGGCGGCTGTCACCAGTCGTATGCCTAACGCAGGGTCACCGCCGCTCGCGAAACACCATCCAAGCGCGAATCTGAGGTCGTCGTGGTAGTGCCGGAATGTATGTAAAAGCTCCTCCGGCTCGCCGCGCCCCCAATCAGACTCAACTCGCTCGAACTCCGCAAGGAAAAACTCGGCATGCCGCCTTGCGATCGTGGCGTGCTCTCCAGACTCGAGGAGTTTTTCGGCGGCATAGGTTCGGGTCGTTTCCGGCATACGATAGCTCGCCGTGCCACCAATCTGTGTAGCCGTAATTAACGATTTCGATACCAGATTCACCACCGCGTCCATGACTTCGCGTGCGAGCAACGTGGAATCCGACGCATTGGTCAGGGCCGTCTCAATCGAAAATCCGCCGACAAACACACTGAGTCTAGCGAATACGACGCGCTCAGGTAGCGGTAGCAAATCGTAACTCCAGTCAAAGGTATGACGTAAAGTTTGCTGTCGCGAAGGTACCGCTCTGCGTCCTTTGGTAAATAGCGCAAATTGGTCGTCGAGTCTGTCAGCAACGCCTTTTGCTCCAAGAAGCGCCACATTTGCGGCGGCGAGTTCGATCGCTAGCGGGATGCCGTCGAGCCGCTTGCAAATGCGCGCTTTGTATCTGACGACCTCTGCGTTACTGTCCATGGCAACGCCGGCCGACTTGAGTCGGCTGTCTAGGAGACGCACCGAAGCACTATTCGCTAATTCCTCCGGCGAACTCGACTCGTTCAAAGGCACCGCGAGCGCCGGAACCTGATAAGCATGTTCACTCACAATCCTGAGTGGTTCCCGACTGGTGGCTAAGACAGCGAGAAATGGCGCGCATCTCAAAAGTGTTTCGACCGTACTGGCTGAAGCGTCAATCAAATGCTCACAGTTATCGAGCACCAGAAGAATTCGTTTGTCACCTAGAGCGGCGATCGCCCGGTTTTCAAGAATGCATCCGTCCGCCGGTGGAAATCCAAGCGCAGCAGCAATATTCATCGGGACATAATCTCCGGACGGGAGATTCTCAAGTTCCGCAAAGCACACTCCGTCGAAAAATGTGCTTGAGAGGCTCCGTGCTGCTTCAATCGCAAGACTTGTCTTTCCTACACCGCCGGCGCCAACAAGAGTTACCAGCCGATATGCCTTTACGAGTGCAGCGATCGTCGACAACGACTTTTCGCGGCCAATCAGTGGAGAAAGCCTCTCAGGCAATTTCAGGCCGCCGCTGGGTTGGCGAGGGTCGGTATTGCTATTGATCTCCGCTACGAACTGATAGCCCCTTCCCGAAATCGTGCGGATTGCCGAGCGCTCCGCGCCGAGCGCCTTCCGTAGCGAAGACATGTGAGATTCGAGGGTGTTTTTGTCGACGACCCGGTTTGGCCAGACCGATTCAAACAGCTCATCTTTGCTTAGGATTGTGCCCGACCCCCTCGCTAGCGTCACGAGGAGGTCGAATGCGCGCTCTCCGATAATCAAGGGTTCCCCACGGCAACGAATTGAGCGTTCCGTAACCGAAACTTCGAAAGGACCAAAGGCGAAGGATTCAAATTTGACGTGATCGCTATTCATCTGCGAAGCGCTTATGAGAAGATTAACGAAACACTTATTGAACTAAAGTAGTTCTGACAATCACGACTGATCGCCCACCTCAATTATGGCGGAGCTATGAATGACCTTGTCAACTCCAATTTGCACGACGCAGGCCAACACGCTCGCGACGGCCTAGGTGCGTCTAACATGCCACGAGCAGTGACCCCCGGGCTGGCTAGTTCAGTATCGCGCTGGGCTTGGCCAAGTTGCTGGCACCGCGTGCGGTGTCACGTTCGGCGGGGCTCGGTAGCAGTGCGGCGCTTGTCCGGCTTTACGGGTTGCTGGAGCTTATATGCGGAATCGGCATCCTTGCTGCAGAGAAAGTGGCGCCGTTCCTTTGTGCACGCGTACGTGGCGATGTTCTGGACGTTGGAACTATCGTGCGCAGTCAAATACTGTCGATCGGCAAGGCCGAACTAGGGCGTTCGGAGCGGTAGTGCGAGTGCTTGGCGTCACAGCGCTCGATGTGTACGCGGCGCGTGGAATCCGCGAGGAGCTATCCAACGATGTTACGCCACCGATGCGCAATCATAGCAACCGCACCGGTTTTCCGTCCCCCGCCGGACGTAACGCGTGGCGGCGCTTGAGCGGACTTTGAGACTCCGCGCGACATACGCACGCCCGACGCACTGCGTGCCATGAACCCTTCCGAAAAAGAAATGACTAGTAGCCTTGACGCAATTGGGTACAGTCGCGTGAATGACCAAGATCGCCGAGACGACCGCCCGACAACTTGCCGCCGGTCCGGTGAGTCAGTCTTTTATTTGACATAAAAGGAATGATCATTCGGGATGCTGTAGGGGCAATATCCTAATGTCGTGTTTTAGCAAGATAGAAATGTCGTGTTCTGCTGTTGGTGCAAGCTGGGAACTTTCGATCAGACGATGGGAGTTCGCCATGAAACCAACCGGACTGGTGACACTAAATATGCGCGAACTCGATCGTCTCAAAGTGATTCAGGCTGTCGTGGACCGGATGCTCAAACCGGGCCTGGCGGCTGAGCGTTTGAATTTGACGGTGCGCCAAGTCGAGCGTTTGGTGCTGCGGTACAAGCAAACGGGCGCAGCCGGTGTGGGCTCGGCAGCGCGAGGTCGTCCAGGCAATCGAAAGCTTGATGAGGTAACGGCATGCCGGGCACTGGTTTTGATTCGCGACCGATACGCCGACTTTGGCCCAACGCTTGCCTGCGAGAAGCTGCGCGAATGTCATGGTTTAACGCTTTCCAAGGAGACGGTTCGCCACCTGATGACCGACGCCGGCCTGTGGATTCCACGCAAGCAGCGCCCGCCCAAGATCCATCAGCCGAGGAACCGGCGGTCTTGTCTGGGCGAGCTGATCCAGATCGATGGTAGCGATCACCGGTGGTTTGAAGACCGGGCGCCAGCGTGCACGCTGCTGGTGTTTATTGACGATGCCACAAGCCAACTGATGACGTTGCACTTCACCGCGACCGAATCGACGTTCAGTTATTTCGAGGCCACGCGCAAATACATCGAGGCGCACGGCAAGCCCGTGGCACTCTATAGCGACAAGGCCAGCGTGTTTCACTGCAACCAGCACGCGAGCACGCCCGACAAGGGCGTGACCCAATACGGGCGGGCCTTGTACGAGTTGAACGTGGACACGCTGTGTGCCAACAGCAGTCAGGCGAAGGGACGCGTGGAGCGGGCCAATCTCACCTTGCAGGACCGGTTGGTCAAAGAGTTGAGGCTGCGCAAGATCGATACGAAGGAGGCCGCCAACGCGTATGCGCCCCACTTCATGGCCGACTTCAATGGGCGCTTCGCGAAGATCCCGAAGAGCGCATTTAACGCGCATCGGCCGCTCAGGGGCGATGAAGACCTCGACCTGATTCTGACGCACCGGGTATTGCGTTGCGTGTCGAACAGCCTGACATTGCAGTACGACCGGGTCATCTACATGCTTGACGACACGCCGCAAACGCGTGCCCTCGCCCATCACTACATTGATGTCTATGAATACCCGGATGGGCGTATCGAAATCCGGGCACATGGCAGCGCGCTGGCCTATCGCCAATACGACAGGCTATCAGCGATGGACCAGGGTGCCGAGGTCGACAACAAGCGCCTTGAGCATGTGTTGGCGCTATCGCGCCAGGTGCAGATGGAGCGCGACAACCGGCGTATCTCGGGTTCACCGTCGCGGACCAATCAGGGTGAACCGGTGAAACCGAAGATGCGGGCCAACAACACGCGCAAACAACGCGAGCTCAAGCAAATCGACATGAACGCGATGATGCTAAGAAGCGCCGAACTGCGGGCAGCCGCGGTGGGGAAATGAGCTTTTTAAAGAGAGATTGATAAAGTCAAAACCCGACATTTCTAAAAAGTTTGAACCCCGACATCTGAACTTAGCCTCGACAGATGCGTAATGATAGTGCGCGTGCGGTAGCAGACAGGCTCCCATCGGGCAGGCGGTGCGGCAAGATTGGATACACCTGGTCGAGGTTCCCGCCAGACCGCATCACTCTGCGCTTCGAGCCGTTCGCGGCGCCGTCGATCGCGCCAGGATGGGCCGGGCGGATGCTGCGAATGGAAGAGGTGATCGCGCGCGACGGTCGCATTCATGAGACGAAGGACCAGTATTTCATCCTGGCGGATGGCACCGCCACAAGTTGGCTAGTCCACCGCCTACGATTACCAGCGCCGGGATTAAGAAAATAGGGACACGAAAATATTCCAGATTTTTCCGCTTCGACTTTCGCTTCGGTACAAATGTATGTTTTACGAGGTCGCCGGACCTGCCGTGGAATTGCTCACACTTTGTTTCAATTTGTCGCATTTCCCCGAGAAGCCCGTTGGGCCGTGGTTGCGGCGTTTTAGAACGACAGGCCGCGCGTTGGCTTGGTAAAGACTTTAAGGGAAGCTCCGTTAGAGGATTTAACCGCTTAAGGAGCGCACACCATGAAGATCGATTCCAGCAACATTCCCGCAGGATTTGAGACCGACAACTTGCGCGTGGCTGCCAAGAGCAAGGTACAAAGCACAGGCGCGGTGCAGCAAACTAGCGCGGCCGATGCAACCAGCTCGACGGTAAGCTTGTCGTCGTTGTCGAATCTGAGCGTGGCAGGCGCGTCGGACATCGACACGGCAAAGGTCGAATCAATCAAGGCCGCAGTTCGCGACGGCAGCTATAAGATCGACTCCGGCAATATCGCCAGCGGTATGCTGAGCAGCGCGGGCGAACTGTTGAAGACGCAGTCGCGTTGATAGAAACGTGCTTCAGCGAAGGGTTTCTCGCGCCAGGCGAGGGCGTTCGCCAAAGATTGTCGTTTGCGTACTCGTTGGAGCAGGCAATAGGGTTCAGCGGTCGGCGCGTTTTTTCGTCGGCGCGCGCAAGGATCGTATCGTTGAGCTTTTGATTTTTGATTCGCTAGCCTGAACATTCCACACGACCGCGTTCGCGTTGTCTTAGCAATGAGGTTGCTGAAAGAGGTTTGCCCGCCGATCAAACGATCTCTATGGTTGGATCGAGGGATCACATATTGATGGTTGGCCAGGACCTCGATGATCACGCCGAAAGCACGACTGGCGGTGACGAGACTATCGACCGGCATACAGCAACGTCGAGGTCACCGCTTTTGCGGCGGATTTCGCATAGCGCCACCACCCGCCCTCTCGTAAGACCAGGATACAGCCAAGCGCTGGCGGTATTTCAGCGATTTCCCCCTAAGCCTTAAGTAAGGATCGCCGGTTGTAGGATACCTAATGAATTGGATGATTGACGAGAAGCCCGCTGTACCTCATCCGTTCGCGTAAAACGGTCCCGGTGTTCCCTTTGCGATACTGGCTATGACGTCCAGTGAAACAGCAAATCGGCGCTGGTCGCGAGCCATGTCAATCTGGATCGCGTTCGCTTGATTGGTTCTTTCTATTCAGCTTCTGGCCCGCTGGGCCTTGTCAGTCAATTCGTCGACGCAATTTCGTTTTGTACTGGGTGCGCATTTGACGCCAGAGGTCAGGAATTTCTTGCATTGATTCCTCGATCTCGCGAAATTCCATAGCAATGTGAAACCAACCCAGAATCTGAAAGTAAATCAAACCTATCGTCTCCGCAATATTGCTTACAGCGTGCTTTCTTTTGTCCCGATCCACAGCAAAACCCGATGCGGCGCGTTAGCACAAATCAACATTCTGTCAATCCCGGCAAAATAAAAATGCGAACAACGCGCCGGTGCGAGGCCCATACGCAATTCGGAATTATAAGCGCGTGATACTGTGGCGGCGAAGCGCTTAAGACCTATCCAGCATCTCGCCAGGCAAACAAACTTATGACGAGTGCAAGAATTCCGTCGGGGCTCGTCCGGCAGTTCCACTTCGCTTTTTTGCAGCGAAGATCATTGGTAGAAAAATGCACTTAGCACGACCATAGACGAACTGAGCCGGCGGCCGGACGCACTCTAGTGCATTCGTCTTTCAAGGCATCGACAACCCAAAAAAGGATTTGCACGATGGTAAAAATCTCTGCAGGGGTGGGTCCGCAATATCCACAAGTCGTCGTTCTGTTCGGCGCCACTGGCGATCTGGCGAGACGCAAACTCTTGCCAGGCCTGTTCCATTTGTCCAGCGCCGGATTCATTCCAGGATGCAGGATCATTGCCGTCGCGCTCGACAACATTCAGGTCGACGAATTTCGCCGCACGGCGCGAGCAGCGCTCGACGAATTTTCATCTCGCAAGGTCGCCGAGAGGGAGTGGGACACGTTCGCCGCCAATCTGGATTACGTGCCGCTGACAGCGGGCGCGGAAGCGCTCAAGACTGCAGTGCTGAACGCCGAGCTGAGCTTCGATGGCGAGTGCCGGCGGCTGCACTACCTGAGCGTGCCACCGAACGCCGCGCTTTCCGCGGTCGGCATGCTCAAGGAAGCGGGCCTCGTGGAGCGCTCCCGGATCATCATGGAAAAACCATTCGGAACGGATCTGAAAAGTTCGGTGTCGCTCAATGCCCGTTTGCATGAAGTCTTCGAAGAAGAACAGATCTTCCGGATCGATCATTTTCTGGGGAAGGAACCCGCCCAGAACATCCTCGCTTTCCGCTTCGCGAACGGCCTGTTCGAGCCGATCTGGAATCGCAACTTCATCGACCACGTTCAGATCGATGTGCCCGAAACGCTGGGCCTCGGCAAGCGCGCCGGCTTCTATGAACAGACCGGCGCATTTCGCGACATGGTCGTCACTCACCTCTTTCAAATTCTCGCGTTCATGGCAATGGAGCCGCCCACGTCGCTGGAACCGTCACCCATCAGCGAGGAAAAGAACAAGGTTTTTCGTAGCATGTTGCCGATTCAACCAACCGATGTCGTCCGCGGGCAATACACCGGTTATCGGTCCGAGGAAGGGGTCGGTCCGGAATCGGAAACCGAAACATTCATTGCGTTGAAATGTTCCATCGACAACTGGCGCTGGGCCGGCGTGCCGTTTTATCTGCGCACGGGAAAGCGGCTGGCCGAGGGGCAACGGATCATTTCCATCGCGTTTCGCGAGCCGCCGAAGAGCATGTTTCCGGCAGGGTCCGGCGTCGGTTCGCAAGGGCCGGATCATCTGACGTTCGACTTGGCCGACGCCTCGAAAATGTCGCTCTCGTTTTATGGCAAACGTCCGGGTCCGGGGATGCGGTTGGACAAACTCAGCTTGCAATTCGCGATGCGCGATACCGGTCTGATCGGTGACGTACTGGAGGCTTACGAGCGCTTGATCCTCGACGCCATGCGCGGAGACCGAACGCTTTTCACGACCGCCGAGGGCATCGAGCGGCTGTGGGAAGTCTCGACTGCCTTGCTTGAATCTCCACCACCGGTTCGCTTCTATGCTCCTGGCTCATGGGGGCCGAATGCCATCCACCAACTCGTCGCCCCACGTGCGTGGCGGCTTCCGTTCGAGCGCGCGTGGCGGGATCCAAACGCGTTGGGCAGTTGAGTTAAACGACTCCGCGTTTTGTTCGATCTTTTCCCTAGCTAAGCGACGAACCATGACCAAACCAATATCGCTGGGATTCGTAAGAAGTGGTGACATCACGAAGTTGATGCTCCGGCGGCTAAATGATCTCAAAGATGTGAGGCAGGAAGCGAAGGGAATATGGACGGCGAGCTACTCAAGAGCCAATCGACTGAAACATTGACATATCATTTACGGAACCTAATTTTCAGGTCTGTTTGCTGGGCGGTTTCAAAGGTGAAGTACAACGAGGGGTTTAGTGCTTGAGCTTGCTTTCGTCGCATTGGAAGGCGGACGCTCGCCGCAATCGAAATTGAGGGGTTCTGTCGCAGTAAGCCGATCTGCTATGGTGATCGTCCCCGAGACGAACGATGTAACGAATGATCAAGACTCCGAATGCCCCCGTGAGCAAAGGCGCTCAAACGGCCGTACTACCCGCTGGACATAATGCTGACATGCGTACGTTGGTACGTTGCCTACCCGCTGAGTCTGCGTCATCTGGAAGAGATGATGTCCGAGCGGGCAGTGTCGGTTGACCATTCGACGGTGCACCGGTGGGCCATCAAGCTGCTGCCCGCGCTCGGAAAGGCGTTCGGACCGCGCAAGCAAGGGATTGGCAGGAGTTGGCGAATGGACGAGACCTACATCAAGGTCAAAGGCGAATGGAAGTACTTGTACCGGGCTGTCGACAAAGCTGGCGACACAATTGACTTCCTGTTCCGCGCCAAGCGGGACAAGGCTGCCGCCCGGCGCTATTTTTAAAAGGCGATCGCTGGAAACGGCGTACCGGAGACGGTGACGAGCGACAAGAGCGGGGCGAATCTTGCAGGGTTAAATGCGATCAATGCTGGTCGCGAAATACCGATCAAAATTCGACAATCGAAGTATCTGAATAACGTGGTGGAGCAGGACCGTCGAGCGATCAAACGCATCGTACGACCAATGCTAGGATTCAAGAGTTTTCGTTGCACCCATGTCATTTTAGACGGTATCGAACTCATGCACATGATAGCGAAAGGACAGATGAAGAGTGACGGTGGACGCCATCGTTCAGTCGCCGAGCTGTTCTACGATCTTGCGAACTAAGCAATCCTCTCCGTTCGGTCTCGACTCTTCCGAATTTCCTTACTGCGACAGAACCGGTTGTTGACCGTCCCGCATTTCATGTTCATCCGGGAAGTCCTCGGGTCGGATCGCATCTTGTTCTCTGTGACTACGTATCTTACTTTGACCGGTGCGCGCGAGTGGACTTGAAACGATGACCCAATACGATATCGTTAAACCCAGCAGCTTAGCAAGCCTTATGATCGGGCCCGTGATCAGGCAACCCAACTCGACATCGACGTGGCGCTATCCTGGTTTGACCAGCTGAACGTCTCACACCCGATATCCGACAACTGGACCACGTGTCCCCGCCTGCTGGCCACAGCAATCGCACTCAATCGATACGGCGGGTACCGGTCGAATTGGATCCAGGCGTTGCCTACGTACTCCGTCGGTTCGACGCTCGTCCCGTCGTCGCTGAATTTCAGCGCGAGAAAGTCGAACGGATTCGGGCCGTTCGGTTTCACCCGGGCGCCGGCGCCCGGTATCTGATTGATATGGACGCCGAATACCCGGTTTCCCCGGGCAATGCTGCGGAAGATTTCATAGCGCACCCATTCTTGCGAAAAGGTTGCAGTGCCGATCAGCACACAGGTTGCCGATGTCCCCTCAAGCCCGTTGTCGATGAGATTCTTGACCGCAAGCTCGCCGCTCTTGCTCGCGTTGTTCCATGTTGCCAGGTCGAAAAATCCGGCCTCGCTGCCGTTCATCGACCGGAAGTGTTGTCGAACGACCGTGGCCCGGGCACTGGCTATATCGTCGTGGTCAAAGCAGAAATACACGCGTCTTGTCATTGGGCCTCACACGCGGGGCGCGGTCGAACGATGTCGGGTTGTCTGAGTTGTTGGTGTTCGCCGACCTTCCGACTTGTCCGGTTCGAGCAATCCGTTCTACGTCTCGGATTTGACGGCGAGCATGCGCGGCAACAGATTCCACTGAAGCTTGAGGCCTGTCGTGCTGAACAGGATCAACAGCCCGCCCGCAATCTGTGTCGCGGTAAGCAGGTGGCCGAAAAACAGGTAATCGCACAGCGCCGCGGACAACGGATAGATAAACGACAACACCGCAATCGATGGCACGCTCAGTTTTTGATAGGCCGAAAACACCAGCGAATACAGCAGGAACGTGTGAACCACGCCGAGCGCAACGAGCCAGCCCCACGCGCCCACGTCCTTAGGTAGATCGTGCAAATGGGCGAACGGCAGGGTCAGCAGCGCGCCCACGCCGGTCTGCACCATGACGATGAACGGCGTTGGCAGGCCCGAGAGCCGCTTCGTCAATAGAACCGTTCCCGAATACATCACCGTCGCCGCGATCACCAGCGCAATGCCGCCAAGCTGCCTGATGTCGAGCGTGGCGACGGCCGAAGCGGGGTTCACCAGAATGACGAAGCCGACGAAGGCAAGGGCGGTCCATCCGACGTCCTTGCGCGTGATTCGCTGCCGCATGAACAGCGCGGCGCCGATCAGGATCAGGAACGGATTGACGTGATACACGATCGTTGCAAAGCCGATCGTCACCAGCGAGAACGCCTTGAACAGCAACACCCAGTTCACCACCATCAGGACGCCTGCCGCGACCGTGATCGCGAGCAGGCGAGGCGCGAAGTAACGCTTGCAGATCATCCGTCGATACCAGCAAAACGGCAGCAGGCACGCGAACCCCGCCGCGCACCGGACGAACACGACGTTTTCCGCGCTTTGACCGGACTTCAGGACGCACACGCCGATCGTGCCTGAAATCGTCATGGCGACGATCATTTCTATCCAGCCCTGATGTCGTTCGATTTCCGGCTTCAACTGTTTTCCCCATTCATTTGATTTGACTCTAGGGCCAACGCACATACACCGACCAACAAATAGATTTGATTGCTATCATTCAGAACGCGCATAGGGAGAACGCCGTGAAACCTCAGGATATTGATATCGACCTGGTACGTGCCTTCATCGCGGTCTCCGAGACCCGCAACTTCACGCAAGCCGCCCAGCGTCTGCACCGGACGCAATCGGCGGTGAGCATGAAGATCAAGCGTCTCGAAGAGCAGGTCGGACAGCGGCTGTTCGAACGCGATACCACGACCGTGACGCTTTCAGCCATCGGCGAGCGCTTCGTGGGCCTCGCGCAACGCCTGATCGAAGTGCACGAGCAGACCTTTTTCGCACTCAATCACGCGCTCGCAGCGGGCAAACTGACCCTCGCGACCTCCGAGACCTACGCGTCGTGCCTGCTGCCGCCAATCCTTGCGGAAGTGAGCGAGACGTTTCCGAACATCGAAATCGAGATCCGCTGCGGTCATAGCTGGAAAATGCTCGAATCGATCGATTCCGCCGATATCGACCTGGTGATCGCGACGCGGTATCCGAAGCGCCAGGACGGGATTCCGCTGACCCGTGAACGGCTGCTGTGGGTGAGCAAGGCCGACAGCGAGGTTCATCTCTCCAATCCGGTGCCGCTCGCCATGTTCCCCGACGGTTGTCTATACCGCCGGGCCGCGCTTGCAGCACTGGATGCGGCCGGCCGTGCCTGGCGTGTCGCGTTCACGAGCCTGAACCACGAAGGCCTGGTGGCCGCCGTGGCTGCGGGAAGCGCTGTGTCCGTGATGATCGAAAGTGCGGTCGGGCGGCAACTGCGCGTCCTGAAGCCGGCGCAAGGCTTTCCGGCTCTCGCACCCACGGAAGTCGAACTGTATTCGCGCGGGTCCGGCATTTCGCCCGTGGCCAAGCACGTCGCGGAAACGATTCGCCGCCATTTCGCCGTCACGCAATCCGCGCGTGAGCTGGCTTCTATCGAGGCGCTCGCAAAATCTCCTGCGCACGCGAAAGCCGTGGCGGGGATCGACTAGCGGACATGACGATCGGATGAGCCGCCGCAATGCCCTCGAACACGTGCCCGATGGCCGTGTGCAAACCCCAGAACTCCTGATAAGGCGGCCAGCGCGGGTCGCCGTGCGCGACGTCCTGTTCGCGCGCATGGGCGGCAGTAGTCCATTGATCGGTCGCCGGATTGCGATGATGAAAATCGTGCTGCGGCAAGTCCCCCGGTAAAACGATCAGCCGGACCGGCAGATGATAGAAAACATGTTCCAGGGTCCACAGCATCCATTGCACGGCGTAATTGATGGTGGATTTTCCCTGGCGAATCGGGACACGGCGTCCGCAAAAACGGCCCCATGAATGCGTGCCATGCACATACTTCGCGCGTAACGTTTTATCCGGCTCGACGAACCATGCATGCTCGCTGATGAATTCGAGCATGACACTGATGTGATAGAAAAACGTGACCGGCAGGAGGGCGCCCACGAGGAGCGCCGTCCACGAATACCAATTCCATGCCGGGCCGCACAGTACCGGAATCCAGCACACGAGCCACAGCCCACGCCGCGACGCGATCGACTTCGCCTGACTCCACAACCGCCCGTGAAGAAACATCAGGTGAAACCTGGGCGCGATCAAGGTCATGGCCAGCCGCGACCATAATCGGCGCGTCGTGCAGCCGGGCTGAAATCCCGCACGATATAAAAACTGCGCCGCCGGGTCGTCGATCGACGTGAACACATCGGACCGGTGATGAAGCAGAAAATGTTCTCGTCTATAGTCCGCCGCCGTCTGTGTCAGCGTCATTGCCACGAATAAATCGGCGACAGCGCGATCAACCTGTCTATTCGACGAAAACTGCGCGTGAATACATTGATGCGCGACCGTGCTGATCATGCGGCGCGCACCGCTCACGGTGAGGGTCCATCCGAGCAGGAGTCCGCCCGCGAAAAGCAGGCCTTTTGCGTGGAATGCCGCCAGCGCAATGGCCAGTCCGGAAACATAGCTCGCGGCGGCACACGCGGCGAAACCCAGCGGGGACGGATGGACGCAGGCGCTTTCGTCCGATAACGGGCGGCCGGTCAGCCAGGTCCAGAAGCCTGACGTCCAGCGCGGAAACACCTGGTAACTTTCGCGGGCGGAATTCATCGTGGCGCGTGCATCAAAGCACGAAGCGTTCGGACAGCCGCCGTTCGGTCTGGAGAAACCGGCTGTAGGCCAATGACTTCTCGTAGAGCGCATCCAGTCCCGAGCGCTGACTGATGGTGATCAGCCAGTCGAAGAAATGACCGATCCCGACATCGCGATAAAAATGCACTTTCGACAACAGCCCGACAATGTCCCGATAGTTGTGCTCCGTGAGGATTCTGGACAAACCCAGAATGCCGTCGAGGAACGCCTGAGACATCGCGGGTCGGTCAATCTTTTCAGATCGTATTGACGGATCAAGACAATTTGGTATCCTAAATATCGAATCGACGTGATCGTTGCCGAGTGCAAAATCGAGGCAAACGTTCAAACGCCGTGCCCGCGAGAAGTTGGTCGCGGAATGCAGGCGCGTTGCATCGAGATGCCAGATTTCACCGGCGCGCATGCGAAACACTTGCTCGTCTTCCGAGTGCAGGCAAGCGTCATTGGTCATGATCGGGACGTGAATGCGCGTCCAGGGGTGACTGCCCGGATCGAACTCCACGAAATCCCGGTGAGGGACCAGGACGCCATCGCCTAGTGAATGAATCCGGACCAGTTTCAGGCGGCGCGTGTCGAACGTGTCCGTGATCCACTGGTTGAGCGTTGGCAGCCCCCGTCCTCGTGATGTCGGTGTTGCGAGCCCGCCGCGATCGGAAACGACGCCGTCGCCATCCGCGCCGGTGTCGTTCCAGATGACGAAGGTCTTCCAGTCGCCTATCCTGAATTCATCATAGTGGGAATCATCCTGAGTAAAATTCAGAATCTTCTGTAATTCGGATTCCGAAATAAATGGCTCAAAGCGTCCAACGATTCGAGAATTCATTGTGTCAGCAGGTCCAGGGAAGCGGTGGAGGGAGGGCGTTCTTGCGTCAGGGTAGTGCAATGGGCCGCCCGACAGAGTCGGTCGGCCCCGGCTCTGGGTACTCAGTCGTTGCGTGGCCGAAGTGCTTCGACTGTGCGTGAGTTCTGAAAACCCACGCCTCTCTCAGGTGCGTCACCTACGCCCTCCAACTGCTCTTTTCGGCCTATCGCACGCATTTCCCGTGCGATGGCGTTCCAGAATTTTTCGAATAACTGCAAGTGCTCGAGAAATCCATTTTGAATGCGCAGCGTTGAATCCGCGTCCGTGCAAAACTGCCGGGCGGCCTGCAATGACTCGATCTTGTGTTCTTTTTCGGTCGCGCCAATATGGGCGTAGAAGTATTCACAGGCCTCGTGGAATTCGTCTTCTTCATTCCAGAGGTGCTTATACAGAGTCGCGCCGTCGTACATGCGGCGCAGCATGGTGAAGGCCTGCCATTCCAGCGCCATCTGGGCGCCTGCGCCCGTGGCGTTGTCGCTGGCGTAGATGCGCTTCTCACCATGGATCAGGGCACGCGTTTCAGGCAACACATCGACATCGCGTTCCACGTTGCGCCAGCTCAGCGCGTCGCCTTCACCCATGACCCGGCCGAGTTCGGCGAGCCAGCCATCGAACAGGACGGAGTGCACCTTGCGAACATCGCCATTGCCCATTTCCGAATAGAGCGTCTTCGCATATTCGGTCTGCGCGTCGACATTGCGCGTGTTGCAGATCATGACTGCGAGCACTTCCGGGAACGCGCGGTTGAATTCGCCGTAATTGCGCGCGAAAACACGGATCTGGCGGACGCTCAGCGGTGCGGCGGTCCATAAGTCGTAGAAGTCGTTATGCAACGCGCCGCTCGCATACACCGTTTTAGCGAGCGTCTGAAGATGATCGGGGGCGACAACGGATTCGTCGGCGGCGTTCAAACCCTGCACATTCCAATCGACCATGACGTGTGACATTACGGGCTCCCAGAGTGGCGAAATGGCGAGGGAATGCATTTCGCTCGATGGCTGAGCGCCAGTTTGTGGATGAATGGTAGGTCTGACTAATGCAAAGTATTGATAGGGCTTATCTGGGATGTGAATCGGCCCGGCCGAGCGCGCGGCGCGGTAGTAGATAGCGCGCTGAATTCATTCAGCCCTGCGTCGTAGCGGGTCGGATTCCCCGGCTTTGCGCCGAGGTCCTCAAACGCCTTGCCCACATCGATAACCCGCCGGCGTGATCGTCACGTTTGCCGGAGGCGACGCCTCCTCACCTTTCGTTTCCGACAGCCAGCCTTCTTGCCGGCCGTATTCCAGGCCGCTGAAGAAATCCTGGCAGATCCAGCCATCGACGGCCCACCATTCTTGAATCGTCTCCGTGGGCAGCACCGCACCGGCCCGGCACTGGTGATGGATGACAAACATGCGGCAGATACGGATGGCGGCTTCGCGGGGCGTAGGGCGGTCGATCATGGGCAAGGGCGTTCATGTTATGACTGCCGGGAGACGGCGGCACTCGGGCGCTTTCCTAGAATACGCGGCGACCAGGCTAACGGATTCCTTTCCATGTACAAAAATTTAACGCGAACGTTTGCGATCGGATGCGCGGCGACGAAATCTGAGCGCAAGCCGCGCGAAGGTCGCTGGTATCGAGGAAAAAACGCGTATTGTCGGCCACCCGCTCGATCATGAAGTCGATGAAAGTCCGCACCCGCATGGGCTGTTCGGTCCGGTGCCCTTAATAGATCGTGATCGTGCCGTATTCGGCAATGTGCTGCGTGAGCAACGCCACGAGCCGGCCGCTGCTTCGCGCAATTGCTGGTGAGGTTGGCTGCTCGGTCAACACGGTGAGGAAGTATCTGGCGGCGCAAGATGCGCCGACATTTAAACCGGCGGCAACGCCTCGGAAATCAATGGTAAAGCCCTTTGAAGGGTATCTGCGCGAGCGGGTCGCGGCTGCGGCACCGGACTGGATCCCGGCCGCGGTGTTGTGGCGTGAGATTCAGTCGATGGGGTTGTTGGCGGCGGCCGAATTGTACGCAAACGTCGTTCGACGGAATTCTGTCAATCCGGAAACCATGTTCAGCAGGGAAGCGCTGATTCGAGTTGACATTGTTAAGCACACTCGGAACGATTTGAAACCGTCAATTCGCGTTTTAAAATTCAAAGCCCGTCCATGAGGTTTTGATCTTATGGAACATTCCCTTCATTCGAGCGCGCCAACCGCGATGATTCGCCCCCGAGGCGCACACCGGTTTGAGGTTTTTAGCCCGAAGCTTAGCCGCAGGCTCACGATCTATCGCCGCGTCGTATTGGATGCGCGGATGCTCATTGAGTCCGATCCATCAGTCGTTACGTTTAGCGAACGTCCGGGGACGGTTTTGATCGGCGAGCGTTACCTTCAAGTCGACTTCTCTGTCCGGTATGCAGACAAAGCCGAGTTATTGATCGCGGCAGATTCGCCTGGAGACGAGGACGCCGATGTTCGTGACACGATTAATACATCGGCATTACCGGCGTTTTATTCCGCACGTGGAACTGGTCGCTGCCCGTATGTGGATCGATAGCTGGCATCGCTTGCTTCCCAGCATCGTAGCGACACGAGGTTTAATCTCGAGGCCCCTTCGCACGGGTATCGAACGGTTCGCAAACAAGCCACAGCAGCTGGTGACGATTGAGCGTGAATTCTCAACGGGTGACCCAACCGTTGCACGCGCAGAAACTTTGTGTAGTTTAGTCCCATGCTCGACAGGTCGCGGCATCCGAAAGTGAAACCGTGAGTAGGTAACGCATCGTCAGGTCTCGACGCATTCGCTGGACGGGTTATATGTCTACGACATTGAAGCATTTTTGACGTGATCCGGTATTAGCAATAACGTTATTTTTTACGCCTGCGTTTAGACGAATGAGGCCGAGGACCGTGGCGCACTGGGAGCTTCGGTTGAGGGGGCGGGGCGCTGTTTGGTGGTTGTTTTGGTTGAGGAGGCGAACTGTTGTTTGTTGGTTGCATGGGGCGAGGCGCAAACTCATGGAACGCTAACCCAATTTTGTGTCCCGCCGCAGAACCACCTAGAACCAGCGCGATAAGGCCAACACACAAGGTCCAAATGTCTTTGTCGCGAGGCGACGATTGACGCGCAAGCACTGGCACATGACCATCCGACCCGCCGTTTGAATTTATTGGAACAGGCGCTTGTACTGTTCCATTCGCGTCGTTCAGTCGCGAGACAGCCGAAACCGGCGGGATTGGAATCGACTCTGACTCCGAAGAGCGGTCGATTGTGGCCGCTATTGACAAGAGCGTCACGACGGCGAGCAGCAGGCTACCTGCCGAGCACAACTCCGCATTGAGTCGAAGTATCGGCCGATATCTCGTCTCACTTTCTTTACTTGCCCGAAGGGTGCGTAGCGAAAACAGAAAGCAAGTTGTCGACGTAACAGCGCAGATGGCAATGCAGATAATCGCCATCGGAACGAAGCCACCGTTACCGTGAATGATCCAAGCCCCGAGCGCTACCAATAGAAGCTTGACGGCATAATAGGATGCGACGAATACTTTGTGCTGCCTGAGTTCGTTGACATAAGACTTGGCATACTTTTTCCATTAGATTCGACATGATTAAGGAGGTTAAATTAAATTCATTATGTTTTAGGGCATGTCCACGCCCCTCTGTTACAGCGCTGCACCCGGTTGAGGGCACGATGAGTTGTCATATCCTGAGTGAGATCATTTTTGAATAACTTTCAGCGAGGCACGTTTCGGTGCTCCTTATTTTCCAATGGATCGCCGTTTGAAATGGCTCGCGCTCATCAATTTGTCTGCGAAGTTAGCATTACACTAGCTCGCCACACCGTTGCGAGTCAGCGCATATACGCTTCTCTTCGTTCATGTTAAGGACCATTTTCACTAGCCGTAGCCGACTTTCGGTTTGCCTAAAGAGTATGCAACTGTTGGAGCGGCTGCCGCGTCCGCAGAAAAGGTGTCGTCGGCGCTATAACCTGACGCGTTCGGTCGCTGAAACACGAACGTATTGACCCCCGACTCGGGCTGATTCTACAAGAGTCTCGGACCGGATGACTGTGGAAAATCCGTTTTACCGTGTCGCGCAGTTTGAATGTCCCGATAAAGCTCCGCGACGTCGCAAATCTGCAACTTTTGTGTATCGGCAACGTCCGCAACTCAACTTAAATGAATCCGCAACCAAAGCGTTCCGGTAGTCGAGAAAGCGTGCATTTCCAAACAAAGCAGGAGTTTTCAGCAACAAGCTTGATCACGGATAATGCAACCGAGCAGTTGCCTGATCACAACCTAAAACTGCGCGCACCGTTCGTACTTTTCGTTCGCTAACCGGATCAATGGCGTTTCGAATGACACTGTTTGACCTGCTCAGTTGATTGATCTGGAAAGGCATGAACGACGCTACCTTCAAAAGTCGGCTTAAACGTCAACGTAGGGACCAAACACTTCCGCTGGGCGTTCTATAAGTTTCAAGTGCTAAGACGGCGCTCGAAAAAAAGCTACCTTGAGCCCCGTTCCAAAGGGAGGATGTTCGACTACGTAAACGATGTCGGCGCAAACGAAGTCCGGCAAAACTCCTCAATTCTCAAGCAACCAAAGGGTCCACTTGGCAACAGGCACTGCCTGACTTGCGCGTTAAGGAAGTGGGAGGTTCACGCGACGGCTCTCGGTAATGCGGTACCAACCTGCGCATTTTAGGGTGATCCACCGTTGGCCTTACTGCTACGCCGACCTCAGGAGATTCGATCATTTAAGAAAGACTGCTCACAAGAATCTCGAGGTACGAGACAAGGAAAGCTATTTCAATGTGTCAATGGACATGGTGCTCCCAAGCCTGCTGCGTCGATTCAGGATGCCGTCACCAGGCGCTTACACTGTTTCTACAGGAACGCCGATGTAAAGGTTGCCATCCCAATCTTGCAAGTATATTCTGAATCGGCCGTTCTAAAACAAACCAATACTGTCGAAAACCGCATTTCAGTGACTCGGCCGAACAAAATGATTAATGCGAAACCGCCGAACCACCTCTATATGAGTAGACACCGTCGAAGCTTGGAATGCAGTTAGCAGACATCTTGGTCGTCAACTAAGCGAAAGGGAACTTAAGAACATGAGAAACGACATCGTACCTGGAGCTCGTTTTCCTGATTACGAGCTGACCGACCACACAGCGACACGGCGCAAGTTGTCCGAACTTCAAGGAACGGACCCCATGATTGTCATACTTAGCCGTGGAGGCTTCTGCCCTAAGGATCGGCGACAGGCCGAAGGACTTATCGACCTGCACCGCGAAATGGAAGTAGGCTATTGCCAACTTGTCACCGTCAGCACGGATAACCTTACTGAGACAAACGAATACCGTAGTGGGGTGGGCGCGCACTGGCCTTTTCTATCCGACGCGGGCCGTATTGTGCAAAAAGACCTCGACATCGCCGAATACACGGACCCGTTGCACGATCCGATGATCCCGCACGTTGTTGTCCTTGAGCCGGATCTCATCGTCTACAAAATCTACAGCGGGTACTGGTTTTTTGGAAGGCCGACGATGGAGGAATTGCGTCAAGATTTGCGCGTTGTTACCAAGAAATGCAGGCCGGATTGGGACATTACGACACCCGAAATGAAACGCGCGTGGCAGGAAGGCCGCAAGGAAAAGTTCTATCCATACGGCAAGACGTACGTCCAAACGCTTCGCGAGCAGGATTGATGTATACACGGGACGCCGTGCGCGCTGCAAAGCAAAGTAGGTTATCTCGCCTCTCCGTTTCCAGGTCACTCTCGATTAAGGGAACACGAAGGAAAAAAACGAGATGACAACCGAGCAAAGGTCATCGTTTTCGGCGATTGAAAAGACGCCGTTCCCCGCAACAATCGACGCGCCGTCACGCCTGCGTTACGCGTTACAGCGGTCGAAGAGACCGAGCAAACGGCATAATGTCATCTCGATGCTAAGAGTGATGCGTGCGAGGCGGGTTCGGTATGGTCGAGGCCAATCGAGATTCGCGATCCAATGGCATTCGTCTCTTCGAAGTACCGCCCCTAGGTCTTACTTCTCTGCGACCACTTGAAGCCGATGAACCTTCACTTCGGAAAACAGCCGTTCGGAATTTGCCACGAGCTCCTGTCCAGCCTCGCCGTTCAAATGCGCTTCACGGGCAACTTCGTCATTGAAGGTATCGAAGACTACATATAAGCCGGGCTCGCCTTCGTCTTTCGCCGCGTGCCACGTCAACGTTCCAGCTTCTCCTCTTACCAGCTTGGCTTCCCCGTTTAGAAACGCCTCGACTTCCGATTCCTGTCCTGGTTTAGCCTTCAGTTCAACAAACAACGCAAAATTAGCCATTTGGATATATCCTCTTTTGTAGTGAATGTTAAGTACATTCGAAGTTACACAATGCATTTATACTGCTCGCACCAGCCACGCTCATTGAGTAGCATCGTGGAGCAAGAGATCCGAAGGATTATACGAAGCAATGGTTCCTCAGATGATCTGCAATGGATCTTATGCTCTGTTTTGCCAAAGATACATCCGCCAAAGCGAGAAGCCGGTTTAACATCTTTGGAGATAATTCACGTTTCTCTCTTATCCCGCTTGCCCGAGATAATGGTTGAGCCGGGACGGTACAAGAACTGAACGAAAGCCCGTCACCAAGGACCACGTATCCAGCCGACACACCGTGCCTATTGAGTGAGTGTTTCTTTCAATATTCTCATGGCGAGATCGCTGCGCTTGCGCATTAACTGTCAATGCTGACCGCTTGTCCCGGTTGCTCTCAGACTGAATCACATCGTCGGGTTGCATTTTAGTCAACGTTGGCACGTCCACAGAAACTAGGGAAACGGCACTACGAATGCCGGCAAGTCTGGCTCCGGCAACACAGCAAGAACCTTCAGCCGCTGCAATGTACGTGTTTGGCCGTTTTTTAAATGCTGGCACAATGCGGACGTGGCATGATCAACATCTCCGGCCATTAGACAACGCAAAACCACCCGGTGCTCTTCGAGCGTGCCAGCCTCGGGATGAAGATTAAATGCTTGAAAAAAAGCATGGTTCACTGTGAGCGGCATGTGTGCATGCCGAACCGTATCAAGAAGCTTGCGATTGCGCGCATACGCTAGACAGTCAACATGCAAAGTGGTTTCAATATGCTGAAGCCTGTCAGCGTCGACTGAATCTGGGCGATTAATTGCTTCTTCAATATCAGCGATGGCTGCGGCCAGCATTTCATGCTGTAGAAACGGCTGGCTCGACCGGAGCGCGGCAGGCTCAAGCAACATGCGCAACTCGTAATCTTGGGCGACTGATCTTGCCGTCAGCGGACCGCATAGCCAGTGGGAATAGGTTGATTTCTCAATCAGTCCGCGATCGCGAAGTCGTGCCAGCGTTTCGCGCACCACGTCCCGGCTTACGTGTAACGTTTCGGCGGCTAGAGTCTCGTCTATCCGAAAATGACCGAAGACAATTGCGACCGAGACCGCCTCCTCCAGTGCCCGATAGATCCGCTCCCCTGTAGTGGGTAAATCTAGAGGTTCGGGCGGAGCATCAAAGCCAAGCGCAGTTTCCGACAATGGCGCGCGAAGCGGTTCGGGCGCCGAGCCGTTCTCATTGGCGACTAGATAGCCGCGTCCATCGAAAGTGAGAAGTAGGCCATCAGAATGCAAAAGCTCGAATGCCTTTCGGACTGGTACGCGACTTGTACCAAAAAGTCGTGCTACCGGTCCTTCAAGCAATACGAGTCCGGGTACGATACGGCCCGCGAGAATCGCCTGCTGAAGGTGGTTTTGGATCAGCCTGTAGCGGTGCCGATTGTCTATATCCGTTGTGCGATTCGACTCGGTGGCGTCGGAAGACGAGTGAACGAAAGGTGTCCGTCTATTCATTGCGTGACATTGTAATTATTGTGCTCGGAGGAACTCGCCCCATCGCCGCACCAGATAGTTTTGTTCGTCCATTACTGAATCCCAGACAGCAATACGGCCCATCCGCGCCGCGTAGTCTCCGCCGTCCCGGAGTTGTCCGGCTAGACTTCGTTGCTGGCCGGTTGGCCCTACGAGGACAGCAGCACGTTTTCCATTGTACCAATACGCCCATTCACCCTCGCTCATATATTGACGAGCACGTTCTGGATTTGAAATGTAATAACCCTGTCTCGCCATCGTCGCGCCTGCCCATCCGTCGAGCCACCAATTCAGATAGTCGTACGCAGCATCCCGTGCACGCCCTTCTACTAACCTGGAGAGGGCAAGCCCACCGAACCAAGCGCGATATCCCTCACGAGGACTGGCCAATTGTGGCTTGAGTCCGGCCCGCTCGAGCTCGAGGATGGCTGGAGACCATATGCTCTGTATGACGACTTGCTTGCGAAGCATTAACTGAGCGGCCTCAGCAAATGTCGACCAGAAGCCGGCAAAGTGCCCGCGTTGTCGATACTGGATCAAAATCTCGATTAGCCCATCGATCTCTTCTATCGAGAGGTTGCCAATGTCTTGGAATTCCATCAGTCCGCTTGCCCGCACGGCGAGCGCCGCGTCTATAGCTCCTATTGCAGGGTCGGCTTGCAGCGCAACGCGCCCTGCGAGTTCGGGAGCAAGAAGCCAAGACCAACTCTCACCTTGATCGATTAGTCTGGAAGGTATCTCGTCAGCAAGGTATGCGAAGCTATCCGCGTTGTGAGTAAGAGGCAGCATACTGATGCGCGCGGAAGCAGTCCGCCCGAGTGTATTGTCGCGTTGCACGTAGAGTCGATCTGCCGGAACGCTACCGGCGGTCGTCCCTGCTCGTCCGGCCAGGTGCCCGGTTCGAGGTAGCGCGTTTACTTCGTCCCATCGATTGATGCGACGAACGTCAATAGGTTGAAGAGCGTGAGCAGGCCAAAGACAGTCAAGACTGTGAAACCACTGATCGTAAACATCGTAGGTCTCGGGGTGCATAACGCCTTCACGTTGCGCAAGCGGTCCGTCAAGCACAATGAAGTTCAGCTTGATTCCGAGGTCCCGCTCCGCCTTTTCGCGGATATGTTCCTGCAACGTGACGGAAGTGCCAATCACACGTAGTTCGACCTTGCTTCCTATGATTGCGGGTGCGCCAATTGAAGCGGATTGACTTTGCGGTGCATGAGCGACGATCAACGGCTGCAATCCTCAAGTTGATGCTGAAAGCGTCGATACGACGCGACGAGGGGGCTAGCTCGAGACCTTCCGCAATAAACACAAGTTGTGACTTTTTGTCGCCGGTCCAATCAGCATCGACGTTTTCTGGGTGTAGCACCGGATATACAATGTGACGAATCGCGTGAAGGACCGCTGGTCTGCCGGACCCTCTTATCCAGAGTAGGCCTTTAACTCGCAAGATGCTATTGCCGTGTCGATTGAGCAGCATGGTAAGCCACAGCGTAAAAACTTCCCAGTCAAGCGGTACATCGAACGTCATACAAAAAGACCTGACTTGTGAAGCGATAAGACCCTCGCGATGTTTATATGGAGCCCGAGACCTCGACGGGGCGGTGCTGCGCGTTGCTTTCCCGATATTTCGGATCATATTCTGGATGTCGCCTGGCTCAAACAAGGACGCGCGTAATACGTCAGCTTTGATGCCCGCCCGTTTGACAACAACGCTTGCGGTCGGATTAAGCTCGGCGAGCATGGCTAAAAGGTCCTCTATGCGTTCCTGGTCAACCAAGTCTGCTTTTCCGACGAGCAGTCGGTCGGCAGCGCTAACCTGATCTAGCCATTCGGGGTGATCTCGTTGTTGCCATCCAAAATTTGAAGCATCGACCACCGTAAGTGTCCCTGCGACGACGAAATGGCTACGAATGACCGGATCGCCGAGTAACGTAGCGACTATCGGCGCTGGGGTCGCAAGTCCACTAGTCTCCAGCACGACTCGAGAGAACGCTGGTACCTCGCCACGCGCGCGGCGAGAAAACAATGTAGCGAGTGCTTCCCGTAATTCACCACGCACAGCACAGCAGAGACAACCGTTGTCCAAAAGGATTGTTTGGGCATCTATCGCACCTACGAGTAGGTGGTCTAAGCCGACTTCTCCGAATTCATTGACGAGTACCGCGGTGTCTCGCGCGGCGTCGCCTTGAAGCAGATCAGCAAGTAGCGTCGATTTGCCGCTACCGAGGAAGCCGGTGACGAGCGTTACTGGGATAACGTCGTAAGCGACGCTCATTTGTCTGCCTCGTCGTCAAAAAGCAAGAGAGGGTCAAGCGATCTGCCAAGCATTTTTTCAGCGACTTTCCATATTTCTGAAAAATCGGCAACCAATTCCGCAGCCTCTGTTGGTGACCGCAGGATAAAAGATTGCCCCTGGAAATCATCCAAGCTCAGCCGAAACGTCGTTAAAATTCTGTTTGCAAGAGAAACTTGCAAATGTCTGCGACGGCGCACATTTGCGCTATCCGCGGGCAGGCCACTGTTTGACCAATGATTGCCGCCTCCCAGCAAACCGCACATGCCGCACATTTTTGACGAGTCCCCTCTAAGGCCTACTTATATACGTACAGGTCTTGTGATCGTTCACGGCATTACATCACCAGAATTTGGCCCCAGCGTCTGGCCGACAAACAGATTACCGCCAGGATCCGAAGCGAGCAACACCGCAGTGGGAGCGACTTCCTCGGCACGTCCGAAGCGACGCAGCGGTAGTTCAGTTGCCTTTGCAGATTTCCAAGCGTCGCTGATACCATCGACAAGAGGCGTCTCGATCGGTCCAGGTGCAATCGCGTTGACAAGTACGTTACCGGGCGCCGCCTCCAGCGCGAGTGACTTGGTAAAGCCGATCACGCCGGCCTTCGCAGCGGCGTAGTGAGTGAGTTCCGCGCCCCCTTTAATGCCAAGTTGCGACGCGATATTTATGATTCGTCCCCAACGCTGGGCGCTCATATCCGGTAGTGCGCGTCTGGAACACAAAAAAACGCTCCTTAAATCGACGCGCAGCATCTCGTCCCACATGGACGTCGTGAGTTCAGTGCAGCGCGCCTGAGTAAGCATCCCTGCATTGTTCACAAGCACGTCGATTCCGCCATATGCGGCGATACAGTGGTCAACAATCGTATTTGCACCATTTTCCTCACCCACGTCTGCGACGACCGTTTCTACCTGAACGCCGAAGCTGCGGCATGCCTCTGCCTGCTTTACCAAGGAGGTCTCGTTGATATCTGCGAGTACTAGACGGGCTCCCGCTTCCGCGTAAGCGCGTGCAATGGCCGCCCCGATACCACTCGCCGCGCCAGTGACAACAGCTCAGCGTCCATCAAGTGAAATGGATAAAGACATATTTTCGCACCCTCTTTTGGGATCAGGTTGGCCACCGCACGGTTAACCCGCCATCGGCGATGATCGATTGCCCAGTAATGTACGAAGCTTCGTCGCTGGTCAGGAAACGAATCAGTGCTGCGATTTCCTGTGGCCTGCCCACTCGTCGAAGCGGGATCGCTTTTGCCACTTCACGCAAGCCCTCCGGTCCTAAAGAATTAACGGAATCGAGCGATTGGGGGGGTTCAATTAGACCGGGAATCACTGCGTTGCAGCGAATGGCACGCGGCGCAAGTTCCATCGCTACAGCGCGGCACAAGCCTGGCACGCCAGACTTGGCCGCGGAATAGTGCGTGTGATTCTCCCAACCGTAGACCCCGCCCGCAATGGATGAGATGGCAACCATTGCGCCTCCATCGGTCATATGGCGTGAAGCAGCGCGGAATGTTCGCATCACTCCAGACAGGTCGACATCCAGCATTTGATGCCACTGCTCGTCGCTCATTTCTGTAAGCGGGGACGACCGCAACAAACCCGCATTCGCGACCGCGTAGTCAATCCGTCCAAAGCGCTCAACCGCCGTGTTGGCAAAGGCTTCGACTTGTTCGGCTGAAGTGACATCGACAGGATACATTACGCAGCGACCTCCGATTTCCTCAACTGATTTAACAGTCAGCTGTGGGTCGTGTGGGTCACCCGGGAAGAAGCCGCCAACGACAGCTACGCCAATTTCAGCATAGGATTTTGCCAAGGCTTGTCCAATGCCACTGGCGGCTCCCGTCACCAATGCAACTTTCATGGTTTTCTCCTGATGAACATTTGGTTTGGACGGGTCGCACGAAGGTCGGTGTCGTCAATTCTGGTTGGCCGAATTGTCCGACCGTAGCAAAGCGAGTCTCACGCTAGACCGGCTATCATCGACTGCCGGCGCACGTCGCTAAAAGCTCAACATGATGGGAGAACGAACGGATGTTGCTACGCGCGCATGCGCTCAACATCGGCCTTTAAAATTTGCGAGGATACCGCCGCAAAAAATCGTCAGCGATTTCATCGCAAGTGCAGAAACGGACGCCATCATGGCTTCGGAAATGCGCGATGAGCCTTTCGAGCATGAGCAATACCTGCGGGCGTCCGGAAACGTCAGGGTGAATGGTGATCGGGAAAACTGCGTATTCGTGCTCTCTGTAGACCCAATCGAATTGGTCACGCCACATCTGCTCGACGTCTCGCGGATTAACGAACCCATGGCTATTCGGCGCCTTCTTGATGAACATCATCGGCGGCAGATCGTCGAGATACCAGTTGGCCGGAACCTCGACAAGATCAGTTTCCTGACCGCGTACAAGCGGCTTCATCCACACGTCGGGGTGCTTGCTATATTTGATCTTTGTCCACGAATCGCCGACTCTAACGTAATAGGGATGGAAGTCGTTATGCATCAGGCTATGATCGTATTTGATACCTTTTTTGATGAGCAGCTCATTGGTGACATTGCTAAATTCCCACCACGGCGCAACGTATCCCGTGGGTCTGCGCCCAGCGAGTTTCGTCACGAGCTCGATGCTACGATCAAGCACAGCTTCTTCCTGTTCGGGTGTCATAGCGATAGGATTTTCATGGCTGTAACCGTGAATGCCGATCTCATGACCTGCATCTGCTACTGCTTTCATTTGCTCGGGAAACGTCTCGATCGAATGCCCCGGAATGAACCACGTCGACTTAATTCTTTCGCGCTCAAACAATTTGAGAATACGCATTGAGCCGACTTCGCCGGCGAACATGCCGCGCGATATATCGTCAGGAGAGTCGTCGCCTCCGTATGAACCGAGCCAACCGGCAACGGCATCGACGTCAACACCGAACGCGACCAAGATTTCTTTTTTAACTACTCTCAACGGCGCTGTAGCCTGTTCCACTAGTCCGCGCATGCAGCGATTCCTCGCCAAGCGGCCAATTTAACTCCGACTATGTTGTCCGTAAGGGAGGCGGTACAGCGGCGCTAATTTGACGCTTTGAAGAACGACGGGTCACGACAGATTCAGCATTGCTCGTTGATCTAAAGCGGGCAACCTGCCCATGCGAGAAAGGATATTGACGGTGCGCAGGTAGGTGGATCCTTTTCAGAAAATTCATCTGGCGTGTTGGTGGGGTTAACCGCCCTTAAACAAATTCGCTGAACAAACGCCCCCAGCTTGCCAAGCGCGACGTGTCATATCCGGCGAGCTGCAAGGACTTCCACACGGCGGTCGCGATCGTGTCGTAGACAGGAATCCCGATTTCCTGTTCAAGTTCGGATACGATGCGAACGGCGTTCAGGTTGGTGCAGAATATTGAAATAGCGCCGGGCCGCGACGTCGCGACTTCGCGGACCATTGTGCGAATTGTGTCGATCGGGACTTCGGCAAAGGAGAAGTTTACCTGCAGATTCAGATGCCGATCGTTCACAAAAGTGACGCCGGTACGATGATAGTTGTCGACGATTTTCTTTTGTACGCCATCGACATACGGCGTCACCAGACCGAGTTCGCGTACATTGGTCTTCCTTAAGATCTCGTTGAGTGCCAGCACCGATGTGGTTGCTGGAATACCAGTAATCTCGGTAATCCGACGACACAGGCGCTCGTCGGTTTCAAAGCCGAGCCATCCTGCGGATGTACCGTTCCACGCAATTACGTCGACTCTCGCGTCAGCTAGCATCTGCGCAGCATGAGTGATCGCCGACTCGTCGAACTGTCCGAGGGAATGATCGCTAAGCGAAATCTCTGAGACGGGGAAGCGCGCGAAGTGAGCCGTAACATCCGGCAAGCTTGCAAGCATCGCGCTTGTCAGCGGTTCGAGCCATGTGTTGGACGACGGGGTCAACATGCCAAGCAAAGTGCGATTCTTTGTCATTGGGATCTCGAATGGAAAAAAGACGTCGGCAAACCTTTGGACGTAAACCTCGCATTGTCTGCCGCTCGAAACCTGCAGAAAGCATCTTCCTTTGGTTGAGATTTATTGGCAGCCGCCTTTGACTCTTACTCCTCTCAATTGCCGAGCTAAATCACGTCGGTGGTTGCGACCGAAGACCGACGGGCGACGCGAACGTGAGCGAGGTCGACTGCATTTCGAACGCTCGCACCACCTGCCGAGTCAATACTCGGTTCAGACAAGCAAGAGCTGCACCGCTTTCCGTGCGTCCCGCCGAAGCTCTCCGAGATCCATACCGGGGATCTCACCGTCGTCGACGACAACACGGCCGCCCACGACGCTGTATCGAACGGTCGTTGGTTCGCCCGCCGCAACCGGTGCGATCGCTAAATCGTGGAAACCGTTGAAACGCAGTGCGTCGACATCGTACAGCACCAAGTCGGCCGCATTGCCGACTTCGAGCGTGCCTACCGCGTCAAGACCGAGGACGCTTGCGCCGCCAGCAGTCCCCCAATGAATCGTTTCTTCGACGGTTGTAGCAGAAGCCCCCTGCGACGCGCGATGCAACAGCCACGCAAAATGCGCTTCGTTGGTCATGCTCCCCGACTCGTTCGAGGCCACGCCGTCCACGCCCAGTGACATGGGCACGCCTGCTGCCGCCATCTGCGGCGCGAGCGCAATACCGCTGCCAAGCCGCGCATTGCTGACCGGGCAATGCGAGCAACCGGACCCCGTTTCCGCGAGCATGGCGATCTCGCCGGGTTCCAGATGAACCAAATGGGCGAACCATACATCTGGGCCAAGCCATTCATGCTCGGCGACAAACTCAACGGGCAGCATGTCGAATTTCTCCCGGCAGAAGTCGACGTAGCGACGCGTCTCGGACAGATGCGTATGCAGACGCAAGCCCATGCTGCGCGCTGCGCGTGCGATTTCCGGCAACAGCGCGGGCGGCAACGAAAAGGTCGGCGTGGTGGGCGCGACCACGACCCGGCGCATGGAGTCGGGGCGGGCATCGTGATAGCGGGACTTCAGGCGCTCGATGTCGCCGAGCATTTGGTCAAGTGACTCAGGCTGCAACACGCTGTTCGCAAACCCCGGATGGTCCCCCGCCGCCTGAAGTGCTCCACCGCGGCACAGCACGAAACGCATGCCGAATGCAGCCGCTTCCTCGAACAGAAGGTCGCCGGTTTCTGTCGTGCCTTTTGCGTGGTAAAGATAATGATGATCGGCGCAGGTGGTCACACCCGAAAGCAGGAGTTCCGCCAGCCCCAGCCGGGCGGCGATGCGAGCGAGGTCCGGTGTAAAGCGCGCGAGCCGAGGGTACGGCACCGCAGCCAGCCATTCCTGAAGATCGGCGTTTATACCGGCGGGGACCGCCTTCAGCAAGTTCTGGAACAGGTGATGATGCGTGTTGACCCACCCCGGATAGACGACGCAGGAACTGGCGTCGATGACTCTTTCATTTTCTCTCGCCACGAGTTGCGGACCGATTTCCTCGATCCGTCCCGCGCGAACGCGCACGTCGACGTGACCGAGCCGGGCGCGTTCGCCGCGCAGGCCGCTCATGACAGCAATCGGATTCTTGATCAACAGGGCTTCGCTTTGGGTGCTCACGTTTGTTTCTCCTTGCAACGCATTTCCTGCAGCGGCGCATAGACGGCCGCCGCACGATTCGATTTGACTTATTCCCGGACCAGTTGATGTGTCTCGGCCACGACCTCGTCGTGCGCGCCGTTAAGCAATGCATTGAGCGCCACGGAGACGAGACAGGCGAGCACGACGCCGCTATGCAGGAACGGCTGGGTCCACTCGGGCATCTGCTTGAATACCTCGGGTGCCATCACGGGAATCAGCGCTGTCGCGATCGTGAAGCCCACGATCAGCACGTTGTATCGATTGCTTTCGAAGTCGACCTTCGAGAGCGTCTGCACGCCCGCTGCCACGACCACGCCGAACATGGCGATCCCCGCTCCGCCGAGCGCGGCGGCAGGCGTTGCTGCGACGACCGCGCCAATCTTCGGCACCAGGGCCACGATGCACATCAGCGCTCCGCTGGTGGCAACCACCCAGCGGCTTCGCACGCCCGTGAGGATCACGAGCCCGACGTTCTCCATGAACGCGATAAACGGAAACGCCGCGAACATGCCTGCAATGGCGCTGGCAAGCCCGTTAGCGCGCAGGCCGCGCACGACGTCTTCCTCGGTGACCTGCTTGTCGACAATCCCGCCGATCGCGATGAAGAGTCCCATTGACTCGACCATCTGCACCACCATGACAACGATCATGGTCAGCACCGGCACGACGGCGAATACCGGTGTGCCGAAGTGGAACGGATAAGGGATGGTGAACCACGGCGAGCTCCTGACACCGCTGTAATTCCCCATTCCGAGCAGACACGCGACAATCCCGCCGGCAATGAGCCCGATCAACACTGACAGGTTGCGCAGGAACGGCGAGCCGAAGCGATTGACCGCGAGTATCACGAGGGCGACGAACAGCGCGACCAGCAGGAATGGCGATGCGCCGAATTGGGGGTTCTGCCGTCCGCCCGCTGCCCACTCGTAAGCCACCGGAAACAACTGCAAGCCGATCACTGTCACGATGCAACCGGTCACGACTGGAGGAAAGAAGCGTCGCAGCCGGCCGATCAGGGGGGCGGCGAACAGCGTGAACAAACCCGCCCCGATCACGGCGCCGCACACGCCCGCGAAGCCGACATTCGGATTCGAGCCAATGGCGATCACCGGTCCGACACTGCTGAACGCAACGCCTTGCAGGATTGGCAAGCGCACGCCGAATTTCCAGAAGCCAATGGTCTGAAGCAGGGTCGAGATACCCGAGCAAAAAAGCGCGGTGCTGATCAGGATGGTCGTGTCGGCGGACGACATCTTGAGCGCCGACGCGACGATGAGCGGCACGGCAATCGCGCCGATATAAGCAACCAGCATGTGCTGCAGTCCGAGCGTAATTACCTGGCGCTTCGGCAGGCGCTGATCGACAGGGTGTGGGGCGGTGTTCATCGAATGTCTCCTGAATTTCGTTATTGACCAGCCCGCGGTCCGCGGCACAAGTGCGCGTTTGCACGCGTCGTTTTGGCAGCAGTCGCGCCACGAGTCATCCGCGGGCCGGCTGTTCAACCCGTCAGGCCGTTATAGGTGCGCCGAGACAGGCATGGAAGCGGTCGGTCAGCTCGGCACGATCGAGATCGCGGCCGATAAAAACAACGCGGCTAGTCCGAGGCTCGCAACCCCAAGCCTGCGCCGCGCGCAGCTCGATCACGTTGTGCACGCCTTGCAGCACGTAGCGGCAGGGTTGCCCTTGTACGGCAAGAATGCCCTTCATGCGAAACAGCTTGCTCGCATCCGATACGCGTAGTTGGGCGAGCCAGTCCTGCAATGCGTCGAGGTCGACCTCGGCGGATACCTCGATACCTACCGACGAGACACTGGCGTCGTGTTCGTGTTCGTGTTCGTGCTCATTTGCGTGTTCGTGGTGATCGTGATCCTCATGCTCATGCCCGGAAAGTCCGCCCGTTTCGACCAGTTGCTGTGAGAACTCGGAGGCGCCGACGCCAAGGATCTTTCCCAGGTCGATCAGTGCGTAGCTCGACGGGACAATGTCGGCGGTGGCGTTCAATGCGCGAATCCGTGTGGTCAGGGTGGCCACTTCCTGCTCGCTCACGAGGTCTACCTTGTTGATCACAATGCGATCCGCGCATACGATCTGGTCTACTGCCTGATTGTCAGAACCGTCGAGGAGGATGTCGTCCAGATGTGCCGCTATATGCTTCGCGTCAACCATCGTCACGACTGCGTCGAGTGTGACCTGTTTAGCGATTGGATCGTCGAGGAAGAAGGTTTGCGCGACCGGATACGGATCGGCAAGACCGCTCGTCTCCACAATGATGTGATCGAGCCGCTCGGGCCTGTCGATCAGTGTGCGGACGATGCGCACCAGATCCTCGCGCACCGCGCCGACACAGCAGACACAGCCGTTCGTCATCTCGTAGATTTCTTCGGTCGATTCAAGCACGAGACCGCCGTCGATACCTATTTCGCCGAACTCGTTTTCGATCACGGCAATCTTGCGGCCGTGGTTTTCGCGCAGGATGTAGTTCAACAGTGTTGTTTTGCCCGCGCCAAGGAAGCCGGCCAAAATGGTGACCGGAATTTTCTCGGCTTCGTGATGGGTCATGTGGATGGTGTTCATCGATCGTCTCCTGGTGGTCGTACGGACTGCTGATGCCTGGCTAATCTTCATGCGGAAAGCGGTTCTTCGACGGCCTCCCGCCAGCGCGTAACGGTGCCTGTCTCGAGCCCGAACAAGTCGAGCACCCGGCCGAGCGTGTGATCTATCATTTGTCCGAGCGATTGCGGCCGGGCATAGAACGCGGGAACGGGGGGGGCCACGATGGCGCCCATCTCGGTGACGGCGGTCATGTTGCGCAGATGCGCCAGCGTGAGCGGTGTCTCGCGCGCGAGCAGGACAAGCGGGCGGCGTTCTTTAAGCGTCACGTCGGCTGCTCTTGAAATCAGGCCGAGCGACATGCCGTTAGCAATTTCGGCGAGCGTCTTCATCGAGCAGGGGGCGACAATCATCCCCATCGTGCGGAACGAGCCGCTTGCGATACTGGCTGCAAGGTCGTCGCAGCGATGTGTCGTGGTAGCGAGCGCGCTGACGTCGGCGAGTTTGTAATGGGTCTCGTGCGTCATCGTAAGAAGGGCCGCGCGCGAAACTATCAGGTGCGTTTCCACATCCAGTCCTCGCAGTAATTCAAGCAAGCGCACGCCATAGATGAATCCTGATGCACCGCTGATGCCGACCACCATGCGACGGTTTTTATCGATTGTCATGCCGGCACTCCGCGCTCGAGACCAGCAAGCAGAGAACGCGCTTGATCGATCGCACGTTCGCCGATGCGCGCGCGAATGCCCTCGAATGCGGAGCCGCGAGTCGCATCGATACCCATGCGCGAGGTCGTGCCTGACGCCGAAGACGAAGGATCGAGCGGACTGCCCGGCAAGCCGTCGATCACGAACAGGTCGCGATGCGGCTGGAAATGCGTAGCGACCGCCCATAACACTTGTGAGTCGTCGCTGATGTCGATGTCGCTGTCCACCGCGATCACATTCTTCAGATAAGGGTCCCAGCCGAGCAACGCGAGCATGATCTGGCGCGCTTCACCGTCGCGCGACTGGTTCAGTGCGACATAACAATGGAAGTGCGTGCCGGAGTTCGGGTAATGAAGCGCGGTCACGGAGGGAAAACGCGCCTTCAACTTCTCGCTCATTTCCGCCTCGCGCGGCAAACGCGCGAGCGTCAGGTGCTCGGCATACGGACCACCGACCACGTCGACGAGCCATGCATCGCGACGGCGCATCATGGTGTCGATGCGCAGCACATTGTTGGTCGAGCGATCCGACGAATAACCGGAGAACTCCCCGAACGGACCTTCTTCAGCGCGCTCGGCTGGATCGATCGTGCCTTCGAGCACGAACTCCGCAGCAGCGGGTGCGCCTATGCCGTAACGCGGCGTGCGCACGAGTTCAAGCGGCGCGTTGAACAGGCCACCGGCAATCAAACGCTCGTCCGTCCCGAACGGTACCCGCGCGGAAGCTGCGAGCATGAAGAGCGGATGAGCGCCGATCACCATTGCAACGCGGAGCACGTCGCCGCGTTGCTGCGCGCTTTGTAGCATCCGCCAAAGGTGTCCGCGTGAGTGCAGGCTGGTGGCGAGTGCATTGCGCGCGTGGCACATGGAACGGTGGTAGCTGAGGTTGGCGATGCCCGTCACCGGATCTTCGGCGACGATCACCGCGTTGGTAATGTAAGGGCCGCGGTCGGTATCGAAATGCCGGATCATTGGCAGGTGATCGAGGTTGACTGCATCGCCTTCGGTGACCTGATCGAGCACTGGACCGTTCGCTACGAAACGCGGCGCAAGCGGCGCATTCGCACGGCTTTGATAGGCTTCAAACAAGTGCGGCGGTTCGACATCGAACAGCCGCGCAATGCGTCTGCGGGACGCAAAGACGTTAGTGACGAGCGGTGTGTCCAGACCATCGACCTGCTCGCAGACCAGCATCTCATGCCGGCCTCGCGCCGCCAGTTCCGCGACCAGCGCAGTCACATCCTGATCGGCGGACAACGGGTGCCTGATCGTCAGCACGTCATCGGGAAAGAGGTCGCGATAGGTGGACACGAATGCGTGAAAGTCCTGCGTTCCCGCGAGTTCGTGCAAGCGTGCATCGGCCATGGTGGGCTCCGGCGTGTGGACAAAAAAGAGGCGCGACGACCACGGGCGCACGCTTGGATACGCATGCAGATACGGCGCCCGTGGTCCTCCATCAACTACACATAGCTCGCCTTGAGGCGCTTCTCAGCCTCGGCCAGATCCTTCGGCGGTTTGCTCGGCTCGATGCCGACCAGCCTCGCGATGTTGTTGCCCATGTAGTCTTCGAGTCCGTCCTCGTCCAGGTCCATGCCTTGCGGCGCCGGCGAACACAGCATTTCCAGTTCACGCAACCACATGCCCGGCTCGTTCGGCGGCGAGTCCGTGCCGAACACGATCTTGTTGCGCGGCAACTCTTTCGCGAACTCAACAATGCGCGACTGATAGCACCAGCCCGACTCGCAATACACGTTCGGCGTATCCATTGCCATCCAGAAGGATTCGAACGAATAGTTGCCGCCGGTCTGGATCCCGAAGTGACCGATGATGAAATTCACCATCGGAAATTCGCGGATGATCGGATAGAACTGCGTCGGGATGGTGTACGGCCCGTCGCCTGTATGAATCAACACGACCACGCCCAGTTCCGCGCATTTCTTCATCGCGGGACGCAACCAGTCGAGCGCGCGATCAGGCCGGTAGCCATGCATGTTGGCGTGCAGCTTCAGCATCTTGAAGCCGTACTCCTTCACATGGAACTCGAGTTCGGCCGCGCCGTTTTCCGGGCCCCAGCGCGGGTTGTAGGTGAAGTTGCCGATAAACCTGTCGGGGTATTTCTGCGTCAGTTCGGCGATGTACGCCATGTAGTCGCGAATGCCCTCGCGGCCACGCCGGTTACCGTCGCGATAACCCGTGTTGCCGGGCGGCGGCTGGATGAACCCCATGTCGATACGGCGCGGCTTGCCGTTGATCATGTACGGGCCGTCCATCATCTTGAGCAGGCGCTCGCCGGTGAACGGCTCGCCGGTATGGCGCCAGGCTTCGTCGACGAGATTGGTCGGGTGCAGATGGGTATCGATGATCATGCGCGGGCTCCGGCAAACTGGTTCAGATAGTCGTGTGCTTGCTCCACACTGCGCGGCGGCGGACTCGGTTCGAGGCCGATCATTCGCGCGAGGTTGTTGCCGAGATAATCCTCGAGCGTGTCCTCATCAAGATTCAGACCTTGCGGTGGCTCGTGGCACAGGACTTCGAGCAGGCGCAGCCACATGCCCGGTTCGTTCGGCGGCGTGTCGGAGCCGTACAGGATCTTGTGCGTGGGCAGCACCTTCGCAAATTCGACAATGCGCGATTGCAGGCACCAGCTCGATTCGCAATAGACGTTGGGGGTATCCATGGCCATCTGGAATGGCTCGAAGCAATACACGCCACCGGTCTGCACGCCGAAGTGCGCCATGATGAAATTCACCGACGGAAATTCCCGGATCAGCGGATACCACTCGGTCGGAATGCTGTATGGACCATCGCCGGTATGAAGCTTGACGATGAGCCCCAGCTCCGCGCATTTGCGCAGTGCCGGCCTTAACCAGTCGAGTGCGCGGTCCGGTCGGTAGGCGTGCATGTTGGCCTGCAACTGAACCATCTTGAAACCGTGTTCCTTCGCGTAGAACTCAATCGCCTTGGCCCCGTTCTCCGGACCGCAGCGCGGGTTGTAGACAAAGCAACCTATCAGGCGGTCGGGGTAACGTTGTGTCAGCTCGACGGTGTAGGCCATGTAGTCGTCGATCGACTCGCGGCCTGAGCGCTCGCCGTCGGTCCACGTATAGATTGTGTTGCCCTGGGGCGGCTGGATAAAAGCCTTGTCGATGCGGCGCGGTTTGCCGTTGATGATGTACGGCCCGTCGAGCGTCTTGAGGAGGCGTTCGCCCGTGAACGGTTCGCCGTCGTGGCGCCAGGCGAGGTCGACCAGGTTGGTCGGGTAACAGCTTGTGTCGATGATCATGTACTCGATCTCCCATAACAGAGGAACTGGCATTAACCAGTTGCCGGATCGCTGGCAGGCGCATCTGCGGATGTGCATTGCGGCCCTTGTCAAAGCACTATTTTTTAGCGCTTTCCCCTCGCCGGCATCGAGTGTCACACTGATGTGCACTGCTGCTTGATTCGCAGTCTCTTCAAACAAAAGCGCTCTGTACAATATTTTTTAACGTGACTCTTGATACGTAGGCGATATGGACATCCGGCTGTTGCGTTACTTCGCGGTGCTTGCCGACGAGTTGCATTTCGGCCGCGCAGCCGCGCGCCTGCACATTTCCCAGCCCCCTTTGAGCCAGCAGATCAGGCTGCTTGAAGAAGAGCTGGGCACGGCTCTTTTCACGCGCTCGCAACATCGTGTCGAGCTTACGGAGGCAGGGAAAACACTGAAGGAACAAGTGCCCCTGGTGTTCGCGCAGTTCGAACGGGCGATCGATCTGGCGCGCTGCGCGGGGCGAGGGGAAGTAGGGAACCTTGAGATAGGCATCATCAGTTCTGCCATGGTCGACGCCATTCCACTCGCGCTGCGCGCGTTCGACGAGCGTTATCCGGCCGTACGCTGGACGCTGCACGAAATGACGCCTGCCGCGCAGATACAAGCGCTGAAGGAGCACCGCCTGGACGTGTGTTTCTTTCGTATGACCCATGACGACCCGGAGATCCAGAGCGAGGTGGTCGTGAGGGAATGTGCAATGGCCGTGCTGCCGCCGGGACATCGGTTCGCACAGAGACAGGAGATCGCGTTGAAGGAGTTGCACGCGGAGCGCTTCGTGTCGTTCGGCCTGACGCATTCGAAGCTTGCGAGGTTCTTACGGGACTGTTGTATTGAAGCCGGGTTTACGCCGAAGATCGAGCAGGAGGTGGTCGAAGTGCAGACGTTGCTGTGCCTGGTGAGGCAAGGGCTTGGCGTGGCACTGGTGCCGTCCTCGGCGCAGCAGTTGACAACCGGCGGTGTAGTGTTCATGCCGTTGAGCGGACAACCGCCGGAGGTGTCGCTCTATGCGCGCTTCCGGACCGGCGATACGTCGCCGGTGCTACGGCTGTTTCTCGATACCGTGCGCCAATGCGCGGAAGCACTTTCTACTGACGCACCTTTCACTCAAGGCTCTGCGCCACCAGCGCCTTGAGCGTCTCCACCACGTCCGCCACCCTCTCGCGTTTGCCCTGCGGCCACACTGCGTACAAGTTGTAGTGGGTTGGAATGGCGACCTCGGTCAGCGTCACCAGTTGCCCTGCACGTAGTGCATCCGCCGCGAGCAAACCCCGTGCGAGCCCGACGCCTACGCCCGCTGCCATGGCTTCAATCAGGCTAGCCGCGTTGTCGAACACGGCGAGCGTGTTCGAGGGTTCGAGCGCCGCCAGGCCGGCCGCTTCGAGCCATGGAATCCATGATCGCTTGGTATAACCGAGCAGCGGCAACTCGAGCACCGCCTCAGGCGCGAGCGGCAAACTCAGGCCGAATTTTTTCACCAGCGCGGGTGAGGCCATGACCGTCAACCGGTCGCTGCACATCAACTTATTTTCATAACCCTCCCATTCGCCGTAGCCGTATCGCAATGCTATGTCGACGCGTTCGAACGCCGTGCGCTCGTGGCGAGGCGTCGACAGCACAGTCAGCGCACGCCCGTCCAACGCTTCGATCAACCCGGCCAGTCGGGAGCTAAGCCAGTGTTGTGACAACTCTGGATCGACGTCGAGCGTAAGGGAGTGTGAGGCCGGCCGCTCCTGCACGGAGGACAACGCACGGTCGATCTGCTCGAAGCCGTCGCCAAGCAGGTTGGCGAACAGGACGCCGGCGTCGTTAAGCATCACGCGCCCATTCTTGCGTTCGAACAACGGTTGCCCGACGAATTCCTCCAGCGTCCGGATTTGTTGACTGATCGCGCTATGCGTGAGGTCGAGCTGCCTTGCCGCGCTCGAGAAGCTGCCGCCGCGCGCCGCGTTGAGGAAAGCTTGCATCGACTGGATGGAAGGGTAGCGTTTGAACATACCTGTTAGTCGGACTGACGGCCGTTAGAAGAAATTGTCGCTGGCGCGGGATTTAACGGCTTTCAATAATCGGCGCGACGGCTGGACAACAAGCGACAAGCGAAAGGAGACACCCATGATCGAGATCATCGTCAACGACGAGCGGCATACGCTCGACAATGTACCGGAAGACATGCCGCTGTTGTGGGTGTTGCGCGACAGCCTGAAACTCACCGGCACGAAGTTCGGTTGCGGCGGCGGTTTTTGCGGCGCGTGCACCGTGCACCTAGACGGTAACGCGATGCGCTCCTGTGTGCTGCCGGTGGGGGCGGTAGCGGGGCATCGCATTACGACTATCGAAGGTTTGTCGAAGACCGGCGAGCATCCGTTGCAGCGTGCATGGGTTGAAGAGGACGTGCCGCAATGCGGTTATTGCCAACCCGGGCAGTTAATGTCAGCCGCGGCGTTCCTCAACGGCAAGCCCGAAGTCAACGACGAAACGATCACCGCGGCCATGTCGGGCAACGTGTGTCGCTGCGGCACTTATGCGCGTATTCGAAGGGCGATCAAACGCGCCGCTCCCGAACTCTTGTCGCCAAAGAAGGAGGCATGATGCGCGACGCAAGCAAACCGGCCGTGACGCTGGTCGAGTCTCGAGAGGTTTCCCGCCGACGCTTCCTGAAGCAGGGTTCGGCGTTGGTCGCCGCAGGGGTTGCTGTCGGTTTTCGTCTGCCTGACGCGCGGGCGAGCGAAGCATCGGGCACCGCTGCGTCAACGAGCGCGACCAACGAATTCGAACCCAACGCATGGGTCCGCGTATTACCCGACGACACGATCAAACTCGTAGTCCACAAACATGACTCGGGCACCGGAACGCGGACCGCGCTGGCAGCGATCGTGGTGGAGGAACTCGATGTCGACCCGTTCGCGGTCGACGTGATCACGCCCGAAAATCCGTTCTACGCGGTCTACATTCATCCATTGTGGAAGGTTTTCTCAACGGGGGGCAGTACCAGCGTCTCGCTCGAATACGATCGCCTTCGAATGGCAGGAGCAACCGCAAGGGCGATGCTCGTCGCGGCTGCTGCCAACCAGTGGAACGTACCCGTTGCATCGTGCTCGACGGCGAACGGTTATGTTGAACATGCAGCGAGTGGCCGGCGGGCGAACTACGGATCGCTAGCTGAAGCTGCGGCACGCGTTCCTGCGCCGAAGGATGTCGCGCTCAAGGACCCCACGCAGTTCAAGTACATCGGCAAGCTGCAGAAAAAGCGCGGGGCCGCGCAGAAGGTCGCGGGGACGTTTCAATACAGCATCGACGTCGATCTGCCCGGCATGCTGGTTGCCGTGATCACGCGCGCGCCGGTGATCGACGCGCGCGTGCGCAGCGTCGATTCGTCCACCGCACTCAAAGTGCCGGGCGTGCGCGGCGTGATCGAGATTCCAGGGCGGCCGGATGTGCTGGGCGGCAATCAGGCAGGCGTCGCGATTCTTGCGGATGACTACTGGTCAGCGCATCAAGGACAGGCGACGTTGCAGATCGAGTGGGACGACAGCCTCTTCGAAAGCTTCAACAGCGACGCGCTCGCAGGTCATCAGGCCGCGTGGCTCGACAGCCCGGCGGCGCATGTCGTGCCGACCATTCAATCGGGTGACGCGAAGGCCGCGTGGACGCATCCGGCGCGCGTGATAGAAGCATCGTATTCGATGCCGTACAAAGCCCAGAATCCGATGGAACCCGTCAACGTCACCGCATGGGCAAGCAAGGATGCAATAGCCTACTGGGGCGGTATCCAGGTCCCTTCAACGGCGCAGGAGGCCGCCGAAGTGATCGGCGGATTCAAGGGAGATCAGGTCACAGTGCACGAGCTTGTATCGGGCGGCAGCTTCGGCGCGCGCGAATCCAAATACTGGCTGTTCGAAGTTACCTACCTCGCGGTAAAGACCGGCAAACCAGTCAAGCTGATGAACAGCCGCGAGACGGAAATGGGCGCGCTGTTTCATCACGCGGCTACGTACCATCGCGCGAAGGCGGCGCTCGACGAGCACGGCCGCCTGGCCGCGTTGCAACTGCGTGCCGTCTCGCCGGCGTCGCCGGAGCAATGGGAGCCGGGTTATTTCGATCGCGCGGATCGCATGGACTACAGCACCACCGAGGCCATAAACGCGCGCGAGTTCACGTACCGCGCGCCGCATCTGGACATTGGCTGGGTGCGCCATGAAACGGGTGTCCCGACGGGTTGGTATCGGGCGGTCAGCTACATCTCTAATGTGTTCGCGGTCGAGTCGATCATCGATGAAGCGGCCCATCTCGGCAACCGCGACCCGTTGCAGTTCCGGCTGGCGAACATGCATGATGAGCCGCGCCATGCGGCGGTCATGAAACGAGCCGCGCAGCGCGCGGGATGGCATGAGCCGCTGCCCGCAGGCGTGTCGCTGGGCATTGCGACCAATCAGGCGTATGGCAGTTATGTCGCGGTCGTCGCCCGTGTCGCGAAGAAGGAAGGAGCGATCGTCATAGAGAAGCTCACTTGCGTGGCGGATTGCGGTCTGGCGGTGTCTCCCGGTGGCGTGGAGGAGCAACTCTATGGTGGCCTGATGTGGGGCCTCGGACACGCGCTCTTCGACCAGATCAACATCCGCGACGGCCGCGTCATGCAACGCAACTTCGATACGTATCGGGTGGCGCGAATGAGCGACATGCCCGCCGTCGATATCGAGATCGTGCAGGGAGACCTCACCAAACCGGGGGGCGTAGGCGAGCTATCGAGCCCGGCAGTGACACCGGCTGTTGCCAATGCCATTTATCGTCTGACCGGAGAACGCAAGCGGTCCACACCGTTCGACATGCTAATAAAGCGCGCTGGCCAAAAAACTTCATGATCGTTGACCCGATTGAAGGCAGTGCGTGGTGCGGTAACGTGCGAATTCTTTGCGGACGATGAGGCAGCTCCGGTGGAGAGCGTTGCAAACATGTGTTGTTTGCGACAATCCTGCTCGAAAATAAATCGCGTTGGCGCACCAAGATCGTAAGTGCGCGGATTTTCGGCAAACGCGATGGCTATAACGTGCGCAACGCCAGACACCCTAGGCTGACATAATTGTTCCAACTCCATCGCTGTTAATTTAGGAAACCTAAAATAATTGACATAAATAGAATGATCGTGTTTTAATTTGTCAGGAATGCGAATTAATTAATTTGCGCTGGTTGAAATGAAAGACCGCAAAAGTAGCCTGAGTCTGCAAGTCACATAACACAGCGGTGTACGAACTCACCAAAAGGGCGGCAGTACGGGGCTTTGACGGTTAAGGATTATGGACATCGCAGATCAATGCTTACGCGCAACGCTGAGTGTCCTCAGTGCCGCTGATGTCTGCACTTTTGCCAATTCACCTACTAGACTGATCACTGACGCCTCCGTTCAGTAGGCGCCGAAAATCCGATCGACTGCAGCCAAGATGGCATCGCGGCGATCCGCAAGGGAGCCAATGCGTTTGCCGAGCGCGTTCTGCGGAACAGCACTCATGGCAGGCGTGTCGAGAAAGTGCTTTTCTCCATTGATTTCGAAGACTGGCAGCAAATCGGACGGCTTGCCTGAGAATCCGAGGTCCGGGGTAGGTCTCAAAGGAATCACAATGCGCGTCGGCAAGATTCCGACATGCGTGCTCTGCACGTCGAGCAGGTAAGGTGCAAGGCGCCGCGTCTCGTCGTCGGGATTATCGTAAAGATCAAAACGCGCCATCAAAACGTCCTGTATTTCGAGAGCGGGAGCCCGTCGCGTTCGACCATCGCAGTGTATGCCGCGACCAACTCGGCATTGTCATCAGCCCAACGACGAGCCTCGGTCTCCTGGATTTCTTCGCGTACACCACGCTCGCTTGCGCGCGAAAGGTTGATCCCGAGCTCCTTGGCCCGATCCAGAACTTCAGGCGGCAGCGTGACATTCGTTGATTTGCGTGCCCGGACTTCGAGTGCCTTACCCATGCACATCTCCATGTTGGAAAACATGTGCATTATAGTCCACACGTGCTTTGGTGGTATGCAATGAGGCTTTTTTACCGCCACTGAATGTGGCTTTGAGCGACGTTTGTTAAGCGTTTTACGAATAGGTGATAATTAACATTATGTCAAATGACGTTGTCGGCGGTATCGATTCATCTCTGGACTCATTAACCGCAGCGATTTTAAGTGATTGTCGGACCGGAAAGGAGCCCACTTGACCGTTTGAAGTGTCGCCCGCGGCCACGCGCCCGTGCTGACATTTGCGATCGCCTGCTCTTGGAGCCAATCTGTCACACTATCGGCAGCAGATGCTTGAAATGCTTGTCCTAACAAGACCAACTGACTCAAATTCATCCGTCCGCATGGACTGTTTCCCGACCTCGAAACATGCTAATTTACTAAGTAAATCCTGAAAGACATACCCCTTCCGGCAAATCCAAGCATGAATATTTCAAGAATAAAGGTTTCGGGATATCGGTCGCTTCGCTCAATCGATTTTCCTCTCGGCGGCCTCAATATATTCGTTGGCGAAAACGGTACTGGAAAGACCAATTTGTATCGATCATTGCAACTTATTCAGTCGGCTGCAAACGGATCCCTAGCGCAGGATCTGGTAAGGGAGGGGGGCATGCCATCTGCCATCTGGGCCGGAGTATCGAAGCTGGCTGGCAAATCACGAATTATTTTAACTGTGGAACTTTCAGAAAGAGAAACGAATCAACGCTGTTTTAGGTACGAATGCGAGATAGGTTTTGTCGCTCCGCCTCCTAGTCCTGCATTTCCACTAGAGCCACAGATAAGAACCGAATCGCCTATCAACTTGCAATGCCGGCGACCATTAACCCTTCTTCACCGACGCAACGCGTTTATGTCCGCAGTCGACAATGAAGGAGTCGAACAAGACAAGATGAATTTCTTGCTCTCGTCGGAAACAGCGCTCGCATCGCTAAGGGATACCCGGCGTTATCCCGACCTCGACGCCGTACGCGCTACTCTGCAAGCTTGGAGGTTTTACCATGAGTTTCGAACCGACCGTGATGCCCCGTTGCGGCGGCCCTCCCTTCCAATCACAAGCTCTGCGCTGGATTCCGACGGCGGTAATTTAGCAGCGGTGTTTGCTACTTTACGACATATTAGACAAGAAACTGTTGACTTGGACATAGCAGTCGCCGACGCATTTCCCGGCGCCCGACTGATCGTACCTTTCCCTGAGAAGTCGGCTACGTTTGGCCTCGAATACTTGGAATATCCCGGACGCTTATTTGATGCATCTGAATTATCTGATGGAACGGTCCGGTTTTTGGCGCTTGCAGGAGCACTTAATGCATATCGTTTGCCGCCCTTTATTGCACTAAACGAGCCCGAAAGTAGCTTACATCCTAATCTTTTACGCCCGCTCGCTAAGATGATTCAAAAAGCTGCTACAAAAACGCAGGTTTGGGTTGTGACACATTCCGAGGTGCTTTCCAACGAAATATCCAATCAGACATCTGTTCCATCGGTGAATGTCTTCAAGAAGGATGGGCAAACATGGTTGGAAGGATTAAGCATGCTCGGGCACTATAAATAGATAAACGCTATCGTTCCCGTGTGGCTTTGATGAATGCTGCATTCTGCCATTCTTCGTATCCTAGAAGAGAACCCTGCATTCTGTCATACAATTCTCCATAGCCTGCAGTCATACCACTGAACAGCAAGAGAATGTACGCATCAATGCGCCATTCTTCGCTCATGGTTGAAAATAAAATGTATCGGGTTCTTACATTCCTGTTGGCAGGGTTTATTTTCGACATGGAAATATCGTGTTCGATAAATTCGCGTTTAATCAATTTTCCTGCCGCAACTAACTCGTCGAATGCCGATTCAGGAAAAAGTTTCCTTACTAATCCCTCTGGATAATGCTCCGAAAATACCGCGAGTGGTTTTAATCCGGAAACCATAAGTTGTAATTCGCGATTTGTGTGAACAGCATAAGGTAAAGTGTCCGCGAAACATTGTGGGCGAACCGACGCCCGGCAAAACGGTTTTTTGATCGATATCTTAAATTTGGATTCAATATTTGAGACTTGAGATGATTCAAGTTCAATCCCAAAAACATCAATAATATTGGTCTCAAGTGTTTGAGCGACCTCTTCTACCGTTGCATGTATCACGTGGTCTTCGATCAAGCACCCAAGCCAGTCATATGTCGAAATGTACACGGTCATTTAGTCTTCCTACTGTGAAATTTCATAACGAGGCATTTGCAGACAACTTGCATTTTACGCTCTGCCGCAGGGCTACGACGCTTGGTCACTGATTTACGAATGTTAAAGTTTGCAACGCGCCATGAGGGATGAACCACCTGGCGCGAAGCAATACCCGTGTTCATCCGGGACACATCTTGCCGTCGGGCGGCTCTGGTGATTCATGTTCCGGAATCAGCGGCAAATACGGTACCCCCCCGTTGGGGTCATTTGATTTGCCGTAACAGCTGTCACAGTAAGGATTCGGATAATTCTTGTTGCCATTCGGCGCACCACATTCAGGACACCAAGACGTAGGTGAACGCGCAGTCCCATTAGGATCCTCGAAGTTGATCGGGTCGCTATCTACATATTGATACAAACTATTTTGACCGCTCGCAAATCCAATGGGATCCGCGCTGATGAAACGGCCTTGTGCAGGGTTGTAATAACGCGATCGATAAAAATACAAACCAGTACCGTCATTCTCCCTTGAGGTGTATAAGCTTATGTCAAATTAATACGTCATGAATTGACCAAACGTACGGTCGAACACCGCGCGCACGGTCGCATATCCGTTTCTTTGTTCGCCCGACGTTAACTACCGTTCATAGTCTATGCGAACCAAAGCCGTAGCAGTCACTCTGTATCAGCCGCCCCTACCTCTAGCACTGACGCTCTGCCACTCGTTCCCATTGCATGAACTACGAGCCCGGTCACAAGGGAGGATCGGTTGGCGTTCGAAGAGTGCACTTTGGCCCAGGGCTTCCCGATTTCTCGACGGTTCCAATGGTGATATTCGGTATCAGCAGCATTGGATTTGCTCAAACATCTCAACGAGCACTAAAGCGACATCCCCGGCGAACGCTTTCGCTCAGCAAGGGAAATCGCTCGCTGAGACCAACTTCCATCAATGCGACTGCGTCCTCATCAGTTCGCTAGCGCTGCTCAGCATACCGCTAGCGATATTGCCCGAATCGATCCTATAGGTGCCGTCGCGAAGTGTGGCCTTGATCGATTCGACCTTCGCCGTGTCGATGTCCGTCGCGCCCGTCGCGCCCAGATCCGACAAGGACGACAAGCTCACCGTCGAGCTTGTTACATCGGCTGCGCTGGACTGCTGCACCGCGCCCGCGCTCTGCACCTTGCTTCTGGCGGCGACACGCGGTTGGTTGGTCTGAAGTGCTGCGGGGACGTTGCTGGAATTGATCTTCATGGTGCGCTCCTTGTTCTGTTGAATCCTTTAACGGATCTTGGCTCGAAGTCTTAACCATGGCGAAGGGCGCGGCCTCACCCTAAACCGCCGCAAACACATACGTGGCGAGCTTCCCGACGAAATGCAACAAATTGAAACAAAGTGTGAGAAATCCCACATTAAGGCAGTTAGCCTTGTAAAAGGTACAATTTTACCAGAGTGCACTCTCGGTTCGGCACTTTTTGCTTCGTATCGAGATGAGCGTTTATTTGCAACTCGAAGGGCTGAGTGCCGCTAGTTATAGACCGGTTCGACCTTAGCCCGGTATCAACTAAAGCCATGCAGCCAAGCATCGCGCACTGTACGGGTGCCTCGACTCGAAAGGTGCCCGAGCCACACAAAGACCAGCTTTACCTATGTCAAATATGGCCCTGCAAATGTCGAGGTCGACTTTGCAAAGCTCACGCGATCAATGAAAAGAAATTGCTGTTAGATCCCGTAGTTCAGGGCCAACACATGCCCATTGCTTGCCTTCGGAAGCAGCGCGAGACTGCGAAGTTGTGCTAGTATTGTGCAAAATAAGTGCACAAGGCGACGCTATGAACTCAAATGCAGATGCGACCGTTCCCGGCGCAGATGTTGGTTTTGATCGATTTATGGCGTCGTTGCGTGACCCAAACGACCCCGCACCGATTGTGTCGGCCCGTCGATTCGGCGAGGCTTTGCATATTGACTTGCAGACCCTGGCGCAGCAAGCGCACGTGCACCGAAATACGATCAGCAGGCAACCTGCGTCCGAAAGCGTACAACGGTTTCTTCGCGATGCCCTAAGGGTGATCCGCGCCGCGACTGATCTTGCAGGCGACGTCTCGAAGGCGCTTTTTTGGTACAGAAACGAACCCCTCCCCGTGTTCGACTATAAAACCGCCGAACAATTGGTATCCGAAGGTCGGGCCGACGATATCATCCGTTTCGTTGCATCCCTCGAAACGGGCGCGGCGGGATGATTTTTGCGAACCTGTTTAACGTAACCGTATATCGGATGCTCGTCCCGAAGTGGGCAGTCGCGCCGATGAGCGGCGCTGGAGCAGGAACGCATGGCGGTCGTGCGAATCGTGTCGGACTCAACGCGCTTTACCTCGCATTGGATCACGACACTGCCGTCAGAGAGTATCAGCAACTCTCGTCCTTGATGCCACCAGGGACGCTGGTTAGCTACAGCCTCACGGCCACCCCTATAGTCGATTTCACCGGTGGATACGAGAGTGGCAAGTGGTCTCCTTTGTGGGAGGATTTTTATTGCGATTGGCGCCACTGCTGGTTCAATGAACGGATCGAGCCACCCAGTTGGATCATCGGCGATGAGGTCGTCTTGAGCGGCGCCAAAGGTATCCTCTTCAAATCACGACTAACACCTAACGGCACGAATCTCGTTCTGTACACAGAGAATTTCGACCCAACCGATCGTCTCGACGTTTTCGATCCGCACAATGCACTACCGAAGAATCAGTCGTCGTGGGGTTGAACTTCGTACAGCATCAGAAACGTCCATCGTGCGCCCTAGCCTCTTATGAGTTGAGGGTAGATCCCTTAACGTCGAGAGGCCTGCGGCAATTTGATGGCAGCTGCCCATGGCTGCTTAGTCCGCTAGGGCTGATACGCACTCCCGATGATCATAAGGTTATGTAAGATGAATCGGCATGAATTGACCAAACGTACGGTCGAACACCGCGCGCACGGTCGCATATCCGGTTCTTTGTTCGCCCGACGCTAACTACCGATCACAATCTATGCGCACCAAAGCCGTAGCAGTCACTTTGTATCGGCCGCCTCATAATACCGCATTACTTTGGCAAAATTTGCCAAAGCGTGCTAGAGTTGTTTAATGACGACCATGAACATTTCCCTACCGGATTCGCTGAAGGTCTACGTCGACGAACAGGTTGGCGAGGGCGGGTACGGCACGAGTAGCGAATACGTCCGCGAACTGATCCGAAAAGACCAAGATCGCAAGCGTCTGCGCGCAATAATCCTGCAGGGCGCATCGTCTGGCCTCGCCGCCCCTGTTGACGCCGACTACTTCGAATCACTGCGCGCTCGCGTGCGTACTTCTCGCAAATGAGGGCTAAGCCCGTCATACCGACAAGGCTAGCCAGGCAGGACATGGAGGACGAGGTGACGTACTACCTCGTAGACGAAGGCTCGGAGCAGGCTGCGCTCGGATTCATCGCGGAGATCGAGCAGGCTTACGAGCGTCTCTCCAAGCACCCGAACATCGGGTCTCCCCGTTACGCGTACGAGCTGGGTATCCCAGACCTGCGGTCGTGGCCACTGGATCGCTATCCGCACCTAATCTTCTATATTGAGCGCGAGGCTCATGTGGAAGTCTGGCGCGTGCTCAACGGCGAGCGTTATATTCCGGCTTGGCTGGAGAGCAACGACGATAAGACTCATTGACCGCCTCTGCACGACACCAGGTCCGTGAGGAGCATTCACGCACTTCCCCCTTTTGACGCCCCATCGTGCACGGACATTGCATCTAGCCAGCAGCCCTCCCCGCCATGCGCAAACTGTCACCTCGCACCTTGGAGGCACCATATATCCGAATTTGTGCAACGGCCCACTGCACAAATTGATAATCCGCTCGCCTTAATACGCATAGGAATGCGAACTAAATTTCGATCATTCTATTTATGTAAACTCGCTTAGGTTGCCTAATCTAATTAAGCCTAATCATATTGAACCAAACGCTTCCATAGCTTCGATAGGCTGCGGTAAAACTTCCGAAGCGAAAGCCCACAGGAGCTGCCCTGCGTCAATTAAAGCCGCTCGCTCTAGCGCCTAGATGAAACCGTAAGCAAGTCAGTCAGCTCTGATACAGGCGAACTTGAGAAGGCCGCTGAACTCGGTTCAAGGCAGAATTCAGGCGAGCCAGTCCGGATACGTACAAAGGCACTTAAGCCTTCCAATACGCCACCGCCGTCATTTCGCTGAGCGGCGTCGCTGCCCGGCGCGTCGATCATTTTTAGGAACCTCGTTCTTGGGGACCGCCGCAGTACCGGCGTATGAGAAGCCTCCTTTTCGTTACGTAGTGTCGCGCGCGTTCCAAGCAAGGCCAAGTCGTTGTGAGGCCCCTAGCCGGGACGTCCAGCGGAACGAAACTTTGAATAGCCAGCCGGTTGAGCTACCGTCGCGTTCTTCGGCCGGTCCACGTCCGCTGTGGGGAACTCAGGTTCCGTGTTAGCGGACAATCTGCTCACCACTGCCTTCACCCAGGCCACTCGCCAGCTTGCCTTCTCAAGGCTAGCCCATACTCATTTACGGACAAATTCACATGACTCCACGGATCTGGCAGGATACGCGTACAAAGCACCGGTCAGGACGAGTGCTAGTCGACCCGACCTGCGACAGGACGAATATATCCAGGTATGTTCAGCCTGACGGAAGATTGCGGAGAGGAGAAATTGGCCGTGCTACGCATGCGAGAACGAGCGATCAAGAGCCATCCTGATGAAGATCCATCGTTCGACTACCCCCATTTGGATTGCTATGCAGAACAGCCCTCGCGAGACTGAAGCGGAAAATCCAGGCCATTGGCGTGAGTCGGAAATGTTGCTTTTGCAGCAGGTGATGGCGCTCATTGGCAAGAACCTTTCGCCCGTTCCGGTGCTTCGTGAAATGCTTCACCTCCTGTCCGAACTGCTTGGTTTGAACCGTGGCCGGGTTGTGTTGCGCGACGAGGGCGCTCAATCCGCTTGTATCAGGCATGCATACGGGCTCACGGCGCAGGAAGTCGAGCGCGGGCGCTATGACGAGGGCGAAGGGATCACGGGTCAGGTCTTACGCGACGGGCATTTGATCATCGTGCAGGATATCGACGCAGAACCCGGTTTCCTTGCCCGGGCGGTCGAACGCTCGAAGCTGCCGCCAGGGCCTGTTTCCTTTATCGCGTTGCCCATCATGAGGGGACAGACGACGGTGGGGGTGCTGGCGTGCCACCGCATCAGGACGCGCAGCCGAGCCCTTGCCGACGACGTGACGCTCCTTCGTATTCTCGCCACGCTGGTCGGCCAGCTCCTGCAACTCGAAGCCAACCTGGAAGAGAAGACTCGCGCGCTTGAACAGCGCAACGCCGTCCTGGCGCAGGCGCTAGCGTCGAGCAGCGCGCGCTATGGAATCATCGGAACCTCGCCGAGATTGTTACGGGCTATTTCCGAACTGGAGCGCGTCTCGGATTCATCGGCGAGCGTGTTACTGCTGGGCGAATCCGGTACTGGCAAGGAGCTGTTCGCCCGTGCATTACATCTGGCGAGTCCACGTCGCGACAAAGCGTTTATCAAGATCAATTGCGCGGCTATTCCCGAAACCCTGTTTGAGTCAGAGCTCTTTGGCTACGAGCGCGGCGCGTTTACGGGCGCGGCCACCGCGCGCGCCGGCTGGTTTGAACAGGCCGACGCTGGCACGATCTTCCTCGATGAAATCGGCGAGATGCCGCTGACCCTTCAAACGAAACTGCTGCGCACGCTTCAGGAGGGCACGCTTACGCGCCTCGGCGGCAAACGCGAGATTCGCGTCGACGTGCGGTTGGTCGCGGCAACGCATCGAGACCTGTTGAGCGGCGTGGCGAGCGGCACGTTCCGGCAGGACCTGTACTACCGGCTCAACGTCATTCCGATCAGCCTGCCTTCACTCGCCGAGCGTCACGAGGACATCCGCGAGCTCGCACTGCATTTCATCAGTCACGTGAATCAAGTGAACCAGCGTAACGTCAACCTCACGGCGGCCGCGCTCGTGCGGCTGCAAGACTATTCGTGGCCCGGCAACATTCGTGAGTTGGCCAACCTGATCGAACGAATCGTGTTGCTCGCGGAGCAGCCCTTGCTGGACGCGGCGGATATAGATCGCTTCCTGCCGCTCGAGTCCGGCGTGGTCGAGAAGACCGTAAAGGTTGCACCCACGCTGGCTTCGCACCAGTTGTCATTGCGCCCTTACGGCAGCGTGAATTCGCATTCCGTCGATACCCTGCTTCATGCCCTTCAGCAATGCGGCGGCAACAAGTCCAGGGCAGCGCAAATGCTCGGGATGACGGCGCGACAGTTCGACTATCGATGGAAAAAGCTAGGCCAAGGCGCCCTATGACCTTTAAACAATGTTGACATTGCTAACAATGTCAACATTTCCAAGGCCCGCTTCATTTGTCACGGCATCGTTACCGGGGCACGGAAATTCGGCGCAGAGCCTCTCCCGACAAGGCTGGACACGATTCACCAACCTACTGGCATATCTGTTGCATTGGAATAGTCGCAACCGCATGGCATGGATGCCTCAGGCGGTTAGCGACACTTTCCTATCAGGAGCCAGCCTTGACCACGAACACTTCCTCAATCGTTACCGCGTTCCTCAGCCCGATCGATCGCGACGGCCTCATGACCTTCGCGGAAAAAGGCCGCAACAACCCCGGCTCACGCGGCAAGAACAATGTCCGCACCGTCTTGCAAGGCAAGTACCGTTCACTGAGCTATGTTGGCAAGCACGAGCCGGTCGTCGTCGACGAACCGCTTCACCTGTTTGGCGACGACACCGCACCCGCGCCGGGCGAAGTTGCGCTGTCCGGACTGGGCGGTTGCCTTGCAGTCGGCATCACGGCCGTTGCCACATGGAAGCAGGTGAAGCTCACGAAACTTGAACTCTCGCTGGAAGCAGATATTGGCAATCCGGCCGCATGGGGCGCCGGTGGCGCTGAGATGCAACCCTCTCAAATGGGCTTCCAGGATATCCGCGTGAAAGTACTGATCGAGGGCGACGCTTCGCGCGACGTGCTCGACGACATCGTGCGGCAGGCCAACTTCTACTCGCCCGTCGCCAACTCGGTTCGCAACCCGATCCCCATGACGGTCACGCTGGCCGACTAGTCACGGCGTTCGTAACGAGCCGGATCGCACCCTGCAACGCCCCTCGAATGCCAAGGAAAACATGATGGAAAGCGCAATGCTTGCCGACCGCGCGCGCGTCGGACGCTGGACCGACGACGCCGTCATGGCGGATGTAGAACGCATTTCGGATGGACCGCTGAAGGATGCGGCGGTGCGCATCGACGAAGGGCATTATCCGCTCGAGATCCTGGCGGCGCTTGGACGGGCCGGCGCGCTTGGGGTGCATCTGGATCGCTACGGCGCGCGCGTGGGTGTGTCTGTGGATGCCATGCAGCGCGCGAGCCGTGCGTGCGGTGCGACCGGTTTCCTGATGTGGTCGCACGATGTCTGCGGGCTGTACATGGAGCAATCCGGCAATCCGGCGCTGAGGGGCGCGCGGCTCGATGCGCACGCCGAAGGCCGGACGTTCGGCGGTACCGCCCTGTCGAATCCGATGAAAGCGTTTTCCGGCATCGAACCCATGATGCTGCGTGCGACGCGTGTCCCCGGTGGTTACCGGATCAACGGCGCGTTGCCATGGGTCAGCCATATCGCGGCCGGACAATATTGTGGCGCCATTGCCGGCGTGCAGCGCGACGATGGCACGGTGACGCATGAAGTGATGTTCATGCTCGATTGCGACGCGCGGGTCGAACTACGTCCCTGCCCCGTGTTCTCGGGCATGGAAGGCACCAGCACATGGGGCGTGAGACTCAACGATTACTTTGTTGGCGAAGCCCAGATCATTGCGGACCCGGCGAGGCCGTTCATCGCACGGATCCGGCCGGCATTCATCCTGCTGCAGGTCGGCATGGCGCTCGGCGTGGCCCAGGGTGCTATTGACTCGATCCTCGAAGTCGAGCCGATGCTTGGCCACGTCAACCGTTTCCTAAGCGACCGCCCGAACGAACTGCGCGCCGAACTCGACGACACCGCCCAGCAGGCGCAACGCCTCGCCAGAACGCCGTATGACGGCAGCAGGGACTATTTGCTCGAAGTCCTGGATGTCCGCGCGCGCGGCTCCGAACTGGCATTGCGAGCCGCGCAGGCGTCGCTGCTGCATCAGGGCGCACGCGGTTACCTGATGAGCGCCGCGCCTCAACGGCGCATCCGTGAATCGCATTTCGTGGCGATCGTCACACCCGCACTCAAGCACCTGCGTTTTGAAATGGCACGGCTCTGCAAAGAGGAGTTCCCGGCATGAACGCCATCATCAGCGACTGGAGGCAATACATCTGCCGCGCGTGCGGCGTGATCTACGACGAGCAAGCGGGCGACCCCGACAGCGGCCTCGCACCCGGCACGCGTTTCGCCGATATCCCCGATAGCTGGGTGTGCCCGCTATGCGGCGTCCAGAAGAGCGATTTCGCGCCTTATGAGCCGGTGGTGGTATCGCGTGAAGAACGCGAAGCGGTGGTTACGCGTGAAACGGGTGTTGTAATCGTGGGTGGCGGCACGGCGGGATGGGCGGTTGCTGAAGCACTACGCGCGCTCGATGCCGACGTGCCCATCACGCTGGTGACTGCCTGCGAAGGCGACCGATATCGCAAGCCTGAGCTATCGGTTGCGTTGAGCCAGAAGAAGACCACCCAGTCGATGATCGCAGAAGCCGCGACCGCTGCTGCCACGCGCCTGAAAGTAAGCCTGCTGCGCAACACCTTTGCGATCGGACTTTCTCCGTCGCTGCATCAGTTGCGCACCACCGCAGGCGCCGTCACCTACACGCAGCTGGTGCTGGCCCAAGGCGCGTGCCCGGTCATGCCGGACGCCTTGCCCAAGGACTTATGCTGGCGCATCAATGATCTCGCCATGTGGGGCGGCGTGCAGCGCGCGGTTGCGTCAGGTCCGAAACGGATTGCCGTGATCGGGGCGGGATTGATCGGTTGCGAACTGGCGGAGGACTTTGCGCGCGCCGGTCATCACGTCACCGTACTCGATGTGCACACGGCACCGCTCACAGGTCTCTTGCCCGAGAAGGCATCGGCACGACTTTTGAGTAGCTGGGCAACGGCGGGCGTGCAGTACAAGGCGAGCCGCATGGTCGCAAGCGTCACGCAGAACTACCAGGGTGAGCGCATCATACAGACGACGAATGGCGAGACCTTGCGCGCCGACCTCGTGCTGTCTGCAACCGGCCTCGCCACTGAACCAAGACTCGCGCGAGCAGCCGGATTGAGCTTTGAAAATGGCATCGTGGTCGATTCGCATACCTTGCGAACCAGCGCGCCGGATATTTATGCGCTCGGCGATTGCATCAGCCTGGAAGGTGCGCCCTGCCGGTATATCGAACCGATAGCGGGGCAAGCAGAAGCCATTGCTCACGCCGTGCTCAAGCGCCCTCACCCGGGCTATCAACACCAGCCGCCCGTACTGCGCGTGAAGACGCGGTCACTGCCTATTTTGATGCGCGGTGTGCCGTCTCGTGATTTGCAATGGGAAGTAGTCGACGAGGATGATCAATACCTGTCCATGGCGCAGTATTGCGACGGCGTGGTCACTGCCTCATTGAAAGTCGGTCAGCGCAGCCTCGAGCTCGCGGAGTAAGCCTTTGCCTTCAACGCGTGGATCATTCAGGGGAAACAGATGGAGAGCCACAACCGTTACGGTCCTTTCGACGGTCACACGGCGCTAGGCGGCTGCGCATGCGGACGGCATCCAAGTCAGGCGGAGCACGTCCGAGCCAGCGCGACCGACGCTGACTCGCTCTCAAGGGACTTTGTAGAGGCGGCTGCAGTGCGCGCGTTGTTCCCCCGCGATACCGCGCGGCGCGCGTTTATCCGTGCGGTCGGCAAGAGCGCCGCGATAGCCGCGGTGTACAGCGTGCTGCCCATATCAGCGATGCAGGAAGCTTTTGCCGAAGACAAGAGCGGCAACCTCGAGAAGCGCGACCTGAACGTCGGCTTCCTGCCGGTCACGTGCGCGACGCCGCTCATTGCCGCCGAACCGCTTGGCTACTACAAAGAGCAGGGACTCAACGTCACCTTACGCAAAGTCGGCGGTTGGGCACTCGTCCGGGACCAGATGCTGAACCATGAGCTTGCCGCGTCCCACATGCTTGCGCCTATGCCGCTGGCGATATCGATGGGAATTGGTTCGCAGCCCTCCCCAACCCGGGTGGCAACCATTCAGAACGTCAATGGCCAGGCCATCGTACTCGCGCTGAAGCACAAGGACAATCGCGATCCGCGCAACTGGAAAGGCTTCAGGTTTGCGATTCCCTTCGATTTTTCGATGCACAACTTCCTGCTGCGTTATTACCTGGCGGAGCATGGCATCGACCCGGATCGCGACGTGCAATTACGCGTGACGCCACCCGCTGAGATGATCGCAAATTTGCGGGCGGGCAACATCGACGGATTTCTTGGACCGGACCCGTTCAACCAGCGTGCTGTGTTCGATGAAGTGGGATTTATTCACGTGTTGTCGCGAGACATCTGGGCGGGTCATCCGTGCTGTTCGTTCAGCGTGCCCGAGGCGTTTATCCGGCAGAATCCGAACACGTTTGCCGCCCTTTACCGTGCGAATCTGAAGGCGGCCGCGTTCGCCCACGAGTCTTCGAATCGCCCTGCGCTCGCGAAAATGATCTCGGCGCCGGCCTATCTGAACCAACCGGAACTCGTCGTGCGCCAAGTGTTGACAGGAACCTTCGCCGACGGCCTCGGCCACGTTCAACGCGTGCCCGATCGCGTCGATTTCGACCCGTTGCCATGGTATTCCATGGCGGTCTGGATGATGACGCAGATGAAGCGATGGGGTTACGTCAAGGGCGAGGTGGACTATCAGGCGCTCGCTGAAAAAGTCTTCCTGATGACCGATGCCCGCAACGCGATGCGTCAGGTCGGCGAGCCGATCCCCGCTGCTGCAAATGCCGGCGGTTACAGGCCTATCACCGTCATGGGCCACCCGTTCGATTCGAGCCGTCCTGACGACTACCTTCATAGTTTCGCCATCAAGCGCGCGTGAGCGCAGGAGGAGTGATCATGTCGCTATCAACGCGTTTAACGCTCAGGCATAGGGCCGCGCTGTGCTCGCTGGCGGTGCTGGCGCTGCTGGTCATCGTCTGGGAGGCGGCAACGTTGCCTGACGTACCAACCGCCAAAATACAGACAACAGCAAGCGCCGAAGCCACTGAATACGCCATGCTGATGGGCAAGATTCCGGAGACGGGTGCAGCGGATTCAGCGCCAGCGAAGGTGACCGGTTTTCCGACTCCGGCGCAGTTCGTCGAGGAAGCATCGACGCAGATCGCGCATCCCTTCCATGACGACGGTCCGAACGATAAAGGGATTGGCATTCAGCTCGGCTTTTCGCTTGTCCGCGTAGCGACCGGTTATATCCTGGCGCTGCTTGTGGCCGTGCCGCTTGGCTTCCTGATCGGCATGTCAGAGCTCGCGTTCCTGACATTCAATCCCTTTATCCAGGTACTCAAGCCCATCTCGCCCCTTGCCTGGATGCCAATCGCGCTTTACACCATCAAGAGTTCATCGGCCTCCGCCGTGTTCGTGATCTTTATCTGCTCCGTCTGGCCCATGCTGGTCAACACCGTGTTCGGTGTAGCGGCGGTCCGCCGTGACTGGCTAAATGTTGCGCGCACACTCGAAGTGCCGCCGCTGCGACGGGCGCTGACCGTGATCTTGCCGGCTGCCGCACCTACTATCGTGACCGGCATGCGCATCTCAATGGGTATCGCATGGCTTGTGATCGTCGCGGCCGAGATGCTAGTGGGCGGCACGGGCATCGGCTATTTCCTGTGGAACGAATGGAACAACCTGTCGCTGTCCAACGTGCTGTTTTCGGTGCTGCTAATCGGGCTGGTCGGCATGGGCCTCGATTTCCTCTTTGCTCAACTTCAACGCAAGGTGACGTATGTTGACTGACACGGCTAGCCAGACGGGACAGACGGCGAATGCGGCCCCTTTCATCCGCGTTGAAGGCCTTTCCAAGCGATACAAGAAAGACGCGCCACCCGTCTTCGAGAACGTCAGTTTTGCCATTGGGCAAGGCGAATTTGTCTGCGTAATCGGACATTCCGGCTGCGGGAAAAGTACGATCCTTAACGTAGTTGCCGGGCTTGAAGAAGCAAGCAGCGGCCACGTCATCATGGGCAACCGGGAGATATCAGGGCCGGGGCTTGACCGCGGCGTGGTGTTCCAGGGACACGCGCTTCTGCCGTGGCTCACGGTGGAAGCGAACATTGCGTTCGCCGTGCGGTCGCGGCATCCAACATGGACGCGCGCGCAGATAGCGGAGCACGGCATGCGGTTCATCGACATGGTGGGATTGAAGGGCTCGGAAAAGAAAAAACCGTCCGAGTTGTCAGGGGGCATGAAACAGCGCGTCGGCATTGCGCGGGCCTTTGCCCTCGAACCCAAAATGCTGTTACTCGACGAACCGTTCGGCGCGCTCGACGCCCTCACCCGTGGCGTCATTCAAGACGAGTTGCTGAAGATCTGCGCGGCAACGCGGCAGACCGTCTTCATGATCACGCACGACGTGGACGAAGCCATCCTGCTTTCCAGCAAGATCATGCTGATGAACAACGGGCCCCGTGCGCGAATTGCAGAGATTGTCGTGAACACGCTGCCGGCTGATCGCCAGCGCGAAACCATTCATCACGACCCGCAGTTTTATCGGATACGCAATCACTTGGTCGACTTCCTCGTGCGTCGTTCGCGTGAGTTCGGGCCGTCCGATGAAGACGAGCAAACCCAGCCGCGTCTCGTGCGTCCAGGCCTGGACAACGACGGCGCGTCCGCAGGACATTCCGGCGCGCTCATCCGGGCCATCGCTTGAGATTTCATTTTTTCATTAAAGGAGCACTATCATGATTTCCGGTCGCACTGAAGTAACACAAATGATCGTATCCGCCAAAGTCGCCAAGGGTTTGAAATGGAGCGATATTGCCGAAAAAATCGGGCAGAGCAAGGAGTGGACGACCGCCGCGTGTCTGGGTCAGATGACACTGAACAAGGCTCAGGCAGAAATGATGGGGGAGATTTTCGGATTGTCCGAAGAAGCCGTGGCGTGGCTGCAAATCGTCCCTTACAAGGGCTCGTTGCCCAGTGCTGTGCCGACCGACCCGCTGATCTATCGCTGGTATGAAATCGTCAGCGTGTATGGCACCACGATCAAGGAATTAATCCACGAAGAATTTGGCGACGGCATCATGAGCGCCATCGACTTTTCGATGGACATCCAGCGCGAAGCGGACCCGAAGGGCGACCGTGTAAAAGTTGTTTTATCCGGAAAATTCCTGCCGTACAAGAGCTATTAAGCGGCCTTCCAAAATGATCTTCCGACAGTTCTTCGATCCAGCGTCAAGCACATTCACGTACCTTTTGGTATCGCGCGAAAATGGCGAGGCGCTGATCATCGATCCCGTCAAATCGCAGTCGGAGACCTACGTGGCGGCGATTAACGCCATGGGTGCGCGACTCGTTCACGCGATTGATACCCATACGCACGCCGATCACATCACAGCACTAGGTGACTTGCGTGATGCAACGGGTTGCGTGACGATCATGGGCGACATGTCCAAAGCGCTGTGTGTGTCGCAACGTGTGCGTGAGGGCGATCTGCTGAAGGTGGATGGGATTGAACTGAAGGCGATCTATACGCCGGGCCATACCGATGAATCGTTCAGTTTTGTACTGAATCCGGCAAAGCCGCAAGCCGTTTTTAGCGGCGACGTATTGCTGATTCGCGGCAGCGGCCGCACCGACTTCCAGGGCGGGGATGCCCGCCGCTCCTGGGATTCAATCGTCAATAAGCTCTTTACGTTGCCCGACGAAACCGTGCTCTACCCGGCGCATGACTATAAAGGCTGCACAGCGTCGACCATAGGCGATGAGCGTCGGCTTAATCCTCGTCTGGCCGGCAGGACTGAAAGCGAATATGTCGCCACTATGGAAGGGCTTCGTCTGCCGAATCCCGCGATGATGGACATCGCCGTTCCTGCAAACCTGGCGTGTGGACAATAGCCGGTAGGGCCATTTTCCCTTTGCTGACGACATTCATCGGCGTCGATATAATTAACTTCGACGAAACCAAGGGGTGCTTTTCGGCTCGAAGGTGTCGAATTTAAGGGGTTTCGCTTTTATAAGGCTCAACTCAATTAACATGAGGGCCAACAAGAGATAGTACGCCCGCGCCACGGCACTCCGTTACCGCGTCGGCACGATGTTGACGACTTATCCCGAACGCCAGAGCCCAAGCTAGCTCGACGGATTTGTAGCAAGGCTTGTCGACTCGTCCAATCAAACACGCGTTTGCCGGAATAGCCCTGGGCCTACCCCGAAGGCGTCCTTAAATTTTTTGCTAAACGCGGATTCTGACTGGTAACCAACATCATCCGCTATTTCGGCGATGGGTTTTAAGGTTCGAGAAAGAAGCATACCGGCGAGTTGCATCCGTATGCGAGCGAGCAGGACCATCGGCGAATCGACGCTCAAAGCGGAAAAAGCACGAGTGTACGTGGCGCGTGACATCGCTGAGCGTTCCGCAAGCAGTTCGATCGTCCATTTTTCCGCAGGGCGCTCAAGCATGGCGATGACGGAGGCCCCAATACGCGGGCTGGCAAGCAATGTCAATATGTCCACCGATGCCGGTTGAAGCGCGACATGTGCCCGTAGCATCATGGCAAACAACGCGGTACATAGCGCGGACACAATTGAAAGTGCGCCAGGCCCAGCCTGGTCGGCTTCCCTTCGCATAATTCCTACAATACTTGCCAGATCGCTTACATTACCGCTCAAAAAGGGCGCGACAACAATATCAGGTAGGACAGCGATCAAGAGCGCATTCGGCAAATAGTCAAACCTTCCGCATAACAGGTCAATGTCCGGATCATTCGTTTGACTGTTTGTGCTTACTGTGACCGCGCCATTGAAGTGACTTGTCAAGGCGGAAGTGTGGACGTCGGCGCCTACCCGACGATGCACAGATAACACGTGTGCATCGCCGCGCGGCAGCATGGCGATGTGACCAGCACGTAGCACAGTTTCGGGACCGTCGCGTAGTCGAAGAACGCACTCCCCGCTGACAACGACGTGAAACAGCGCTTCGCCGTCGGGCATCCGGGCGTGGTCGAGGGACCAGTCTCCGCCTAAAAGGCAGCGCTTTTGCAGCGACCCTCTAAGACGGCTTAGCTCGATCAACCGGTCAAGTGCATCCATCGAATCGCTCGCTTATCTGCGCGGAAACCGGAGCATAACACCTAGGCCATGCAAAAATGGCTTGCGCCAATTTCTGCAAGGGCGTCCTGACCGCGCTGAACGATCGTTACTGTTCTTAACAATTGCACCGAAGCCTCCTACGGAAGCAGCAATATTCCCTCCACGCAGAATTTGCGTTGAAAACGAACCTCACGCAAGTGCGACCATGATCTGGACGTCCCGCGCCGGGAGTGCGCGCCAGCGGAGCGAAGTTTTCATCGCTTGCGTTAGCGATCTTTCAAGCAGACCAGTCGCCCCTTTCACACTATCCCTTGAGCTCGTTAGTGTTGAACGTTTGACGGCGGTGGATCCAACCGGAGACGAACCAGCTAAAGATAAACACACCTATGATCACATAACCTAAAGTGCCGAAATTCTCGTTCAAAGCACCCACGATATCCCACAATTGACCCTGTGGCTTAAACCTATCAGCGATCAACCCAAGCGCTTCGACGCCGCCTACAATGATCGCCACCGCGACAGAGATAAGCGTTATCGTTGCATTGTAGTAAATTTTTCGAAGCGGTTGTAGATAAGCCCAACCATAGGCGCCGAGCATCAGGTGGCCATCAACTGTGTCAACGAGCGACATACCTGCGCTGAAAAGAAGCGGAAATACCATAATCGCCCAAGGTGACAGCCCGTGCGCTGCCTGGTCCGCAGACAGGCCGAGCAACGATATCTCGCTTGAGGTATCGAATCCCAACCCGAAGAGGAAGCCAAGCGGAAACATATGCCAGCTTGCGCTGACAAAACGAAACACCCGCCGGAGTATCCGGGAGATAAGACCGCGCTTTGAAAGTAGTGCGTCAAATTCGTCGTCGACGTAGGCGCCTCCACCCCTCACCCTACGCAAAGTTTTCAGGATCGAAATAAGAATAAGCACGTTCATCAAGGCAACCGTGAGCAGGAAAAGCGTCGATACTGACGTGCTAACTATTGCCCCGATCGCCTTATACTGCGCGAAACGACCCGTCATCGCGGTGGCTATAACAGCGACCGCTACGGAAACCAAAATAACGACGCTTGAATGTCCGAGGGAAAAGAACAAACCAACAGTGACCGGGCGTTTGCCATCTTGCATCAATTTGCGCGTCACATTATCAATCGCCGCGATGTGGTCCGCGTCTACCGCATGGCGTAAGCCAAAGCCATAAGCGAGCAAAGCGGTGCCCAGTAGAACTGGATGTAACCGGAATGCAATGAAGGCCCATAGCCACGCTACAATGTTTAAGCCGATTAGGAAGCCGTATGTGCCAACTAACTTGCGACGAATTGGCTTGTTGGATTGACTAAAAATGGCAATGACCTGCGCAAACATAATATCCCGCTTGAGAGTGTGAGCATCGCTATCAGATTAACAAGTCAGTCTGTGTCTCATGCCGCCGGCCTAACGAAGTGCGCCGGTAATGCACGCTTGATGCGCGATCGATCGTTGTTTTGTGCCAGACCCAGCCATGTGCAACCAAGCCTGGATTGCGCAGGCGCGTTATCCACGGTTGCTGAAGGAATGTCGAATAGCAGCACCGACTCGGCGACTGTTACCTAGTTTCTACAGCCGCCGATATCCGGTCCATCAACCCGGTCACAAGACACCGCACGCCGATGTCGAGTCTCAGAGTTCCGAAACATTGAGACTAAACTGGGACACCGAGGCGGACGGAAACTTCCTTGGTCTTACGTCCAATTTCATCGGGTGTCAGCACGCCTTTTTGCAGTAGGCAGTGCGATGCGGACACGATCCACTTTTCGTAGTACGTCAGCTTCGCTGCCATCTCAGCTCCGATTTCTTCTGTACCGCGGCGCTTCTCTTCGGTGTTCACAATCTTGTGAAAATCAAGAACGTCCAGGAGTGCATGGCAGCGTTTTTCCCATGGCAAAAGCTCGTGCTCAGCCATGGGAACAGGCTCGTGGGCGCCCGTCCCGCCAAAGTCGTTGACAAGCTTTTTGACAAGCATCGATGTATCGATCACTTTCACTCTCCTATTAAGCGTGCGGGACGGAAACACCAATCATGGTGTCGCGCGTAACCAGTTTAGCCAACTGTGCTTCCGTGTAGTGCTCGGTACCCTTAGGTCTGACGGGCAACACTAAGTAACGCAGATTTGATGTCGAGTCGTTGACACGCACTTCGACGTTGTCAGCGATATGAGTGCCAAACTCTGCGAGAACGGAACGCGGTTCTCGTACGGCTCTCGAGCGATACGGCTTACTTTTATACCAATCTGGGGGCAAGCCCAATACTGGGCGGGGGTAACAAGAACAAAGCGTACAGACAATGAGGTTGTGAACCGAATCGGTGTTTTCAAGAACAGTGAACTGCGTGTCGTCGTAGATTGAGATTCCCATTTCTTCGGAGGCTGAATTCCCATTCGCAAGAAGCCTTTCCTTGAACTTGGGGTCCGTCCACGCGCGAGCAACTAGTTTCGCGCCAAGCGTGGGCGATCTCGAGTCGAGAACCTCAATCTGGTGACGTACCTCATCGGCGGTGATCAAGCCTCGCTCAATGAGCAGTTCGCGAATCGACAATTCGAGGATCGCATAGTAGCTAGGCATATCGTCATGCTCAATCGCCGCATGCTCCGAATGATCGTGTACGTGTTCTTCAGCCATTTTTTAGCTCCTAAGCCTTTTCAAGCCAGTTTTCAAAAGTTTCAAGTTGGAGATGGTCTTCGCTCGCGCCCGTATAGTCGGGCCACAAATCCCTTTGAGAGAATCGGACCTGATAAACCCAAAGCGGGCTACCTGCATTCCGCCCGAATGCCTCTTCCTCTGGATTGACGTGCTGGTCGACTACCCGGACGACCAATCCCTGCTTGCCGCGAAGATAGAAAGGCGTCCGGTAGTGCCCGATCGGATAGCGCATAGAAACCGCGACTTGATCGCCGACTTTAAAGGGGGAAACGCGCCCGTCTCGGTTGACGACTCCGGAAATGGGTAGCTCAAGAGCTCTTGCCGAGGCAAAGGCACTGTAGCCCATCGCAACGGCGGCGCCACTAGCAGCTAACGCCTTTAGCCATGACCGCCGGGAAAGCGTCTGTTGCGATGACGCACCTTGTGCGCGACTCAAATGAGGGAAACCAGGTGTTGTCATAGCTGCCTTTTGTTAGTCCTGCTTGGAGCGATGTCAAGTTCAAAGCTTGACCGAGATTCAAAGTCGACCTGCGTGACCGAAGACTACATGTAGACGTCTTAACTAGGACTGCTGTTCCGGCTCAAATTCATGTTCAAGAAGCTCATTCGAATATCCGCTGTCTTTTTAAGGCTCTGTACGACTAAACCGGGCTGCGCATGACGATTCCATAGAAAGAACTTTAGAACTGTTGCGGCTTAAACTCCAATCGAATCACGCCACTTTCGCGACGGAAGGTAGAAATCACCGTGTGGCACTCTTCCGGGGACGCACACAAAAAAATGTATCGGCGGTTCTGGCGCGGCCGTTCGCCCGACAATCGCTAGGCGGGACACGAACGACCGGACGGCATGGCTGGGGTGGACTATCACGCCATCTTGCATTTAAGCGCCGGTCGAAGGTTTGACGGCCGAACTCTTTCGGTCCGATCCTCTTATCGGAGACATTTTCCGGTTCTATGCAACAAGCCAGCACTCGATCGCATGATCGGTTACAGGTGGACTCGCGCACAGCGCGCATAACAGCAACGCTGGCGTCGAATAAACATATTGAGCGGAACGAGCAGCCGGATGATTCGCCGCCGCATTCCCATCTGCTTCATACGTGCGTACATTCGTTCTGCGATGACCTCCTACATCGGGGGACTTTTTGTCGAGCAATTTGTGACGCGCTACTCGGGTCCATTACACCGCAATCTCAAAGGTCAGCGTGAGCGTTTCTGCGCGCCAAACAGGAGTTCGTACGATATGCTTAACGTCGTTGGACCAGTCATATTCGTCCTCATGTGGTCCACGGGACTTGTCGTTGCACGTGCAATTGTGTCGCACGCGTCCTTGGGCACGTTTTTGTTCGTTCGGATGATGTTGAGTGCGGGTCTGCTCGGTGGGATCGCCCTTCTGATGAAGGAAAAGTGGCCATCTCCCAAGCAGTTACTACTCCATCTGAGCGCCGGTGCGCTGCTACACGGCGTCTATCTATGCGCGGCTTACTGGACGGTGGCCCGTGGAATGCCGGCAGGAATAATGTCTTTGATGGGTAGCATGCAGCCGTTGGTAACCGCGGCGGCGCTTTTCTTTATCGACCGCGAGGTACCGCCGACTCGTACGTTGGCCGGTCTGGCGACGGCCTTTGCCGGCGTCGTTTGTGTGCTCGCTCCAGCGCTCAGCAATAACGGCTATGGTCATATTGGCGTTTCTAATATCGTCGCCGCAATAACTGCTGTAATCGGCATGACAGCTGGAACCATCATTCAGCGTGGGAGACTATCCAGTGACGGGGTACGCGTATCCGGAAGCATCCAAAATGTCGGCGGAGCAATGGTTGCTCTAGTTGGGATGTTTTTTGGTTCGTTTGGTCGATGGGATAACTTGCCCATTGTTTGGTTTAGTTTAATATGGTCTGTCGTAGGACTTTCGGTCGGCGCTGTATTGCTGCTGATTTGGATGGTTCGATCTCAAGGAGCCGCCAAGATGAGTACGTTGTTGCTGGCGGTACCTGCACTCGCCGCGGCCGAGGCTTGGTTCATATTCGGGGAAAAATTAACATTTGTTCAGATCATCGGTTTCGTTCTGGCCGTATCAGGCGTTGTCGTTGCTCGTGGAAAAGCCAAAGCCCTCCCGCAGCAACGAGTCCAAGTAAAAAAATTGGGCAACGCCTAAAAAGAAATTCTTAAGCAACACAAGCGAGGCACCAGCGATTCCCGAGGGTTGCTGGTCTTGGCGCTGTGGCTGACGGCACCTCTTGTGCACTTTGAGCGCCTCGTCCAGTGGCGCGGTCTAACAGCCAGGCGTTGAATGAATTAATCCTTGGAAGCAGCAAAGAATACTCATCGTTTTGGCGTGGCTGTTTTGGTGGCGGTTGCTATGGATACCAACATCAGGGGTAAACCTCCACCGACGACAGGACAATGACTTATGCTATTTTTGCGACTTCCTTGCAGTTCCAAACGCCGCGCGTACATCGCAGCTGTGCTAATCGTCTATTGGATGACCTTAGCTATGACCGCACAGGCTGAAATTTTGGCATAGCGTCCTCGCTCCATGCTTCGCTTTCAAAGCAAATACGACATACAGAAAACAGTGTCGCGGTTCAAGGTAGCCCGAGCCTCGCACGGAGTAACGCTATTCGCGGATGTTGATCAGGACTCCGCCGCGACGAACGTCGGATCGTTGTTGAGATCACGGCGGCTTGTTATGTTCTGGAGCCCGAAGGCTGGCATTAAGCGAGTGTGCAGCACCGTCTGTTCATAGCGACGCGGCATCTGCATGCTCCATGTGAGCGCACCGCGTCCGCCGCCGCGGCTTAAGGAACTACACACAAGAATTCCGGGAGATGGTGCTGGCGCAAGCTAACGACCCGGAACTTTCGATCGCTGATGTTGCTAAGGAACACGGTCTGAACAAGAACATGGTCGCGAGTGGTGACGCCAACGTTCGCCTGCGCCACCGAAGACGCGGTCGCCTGCGCCAGAATCATTTCTCCATTTCTCCCGCGCAGATCACGCCGTCGTTAACGCAGCACCCAACCATCAAGGTGGAGCGCTAAGCGGTTCGGGTCCGCTCGAAGACACTCCTGATTTCGACGTGCTGCGCGTCGCGTTGGCTTACTTGTGTGATGCGTCAATGACGCTGGTACCACCAACTGGACACGTGTGTGGCTGGTCGCGGGCGTCACCGACATGCGTGCGGGCTTCAACAGCCTCGCAGCGATGGTGCAAAGTGTTCTCGACGTGATCGGTTCAGTGGTCACCCGTTCGTCTTCCGCTTTTCCGGCAAGCGCGGGATACTCGTGACATAGTGAATCCTTTAATTAGAAGCCCACAACTTGAGCGGGTCTCTGCTTCCTGTCGAGCCTTGAAGCGAGGCGGCCGCCGTTCCTTAATGGCACGTACACTTTCCCTGACGGCTTCCGAATCGAGCGCGGCAACCGCTCAAGGCACTTGTAGCTCGCTCCAGATGGATGGTATTCCAAAGCACGATGGCTGCGGTCAGCAGATTGAGATCGCTGGCTCAGGGTCGCAAGCATCGGCAAGCGGACCCTGACTAACCGCTACATCAGCAAACCATCGCGAGCGCATCCCCATTGGAACACTCGACCTCGCAGCAACATCTTAGCAATGCTAAAACGTCAAGTCTCGCAAGGCTGGACGGCAATCGACAAGGCATCTTGAGACGATTGCGCATACCAATGCGACGATGCGGCATAAGCACGGCAATCCGTCCGTCGTACACTTTCGGCTTCGCACGGGCACTTATTGGCGTCTGCGCAGGCTCCTCAATCCATCATCTAACGGGCAGTACCAAATGAACTTTGGCTTTTTTACGCTACCCGTACCACCACTAATTTTGTTTTTTAGCGTCGTGATTTCTTTATTTGCTGGACGGTTTCTTGGAAGGGGCCGTGCCCACGTGGACAATGCCCTGTTCACCAGCGTCTTCATCGGATTGGTGGTCGCGCGGGCGTCGTTCGCCCTGCGCTACCTTCCCGCCTATAAAGAAGATCTACTCAAGATCCTCGACCTCCGCGATCGCGGATCCGATCCGATCCCGGGCCTGATCGCCGGGGCGTGCGTTGTGTCCTGGTTCCTTTTGCGCCGCCGTGCGGTGCGCATGCCGTTGTCAGCGGCAGTCGTAACCGGCGCTCTAGTCTGGAGCACCGCTACGGTAGCAATGGATTTTTCAAGGCTGCCCGAGAACATTCCGGCTGTCTCGCTTGTCGACGTCGACGGCTCTATTCGCCCACTAACCATAGGCGACGGCAAACCGACGATTGTGAATCTATGGGCAACGTGGTGCCGGCCTTGTCAGGCGGAGCTGCCAGTTCTGGCCGACGCGCAGGCGAGCAATTCGGGGCTCGACATCGTGTTCGTCAATCAGGGCGAAAAGCCCGAGGCAGTAACCGATTACCTCACGTCTCACAATATTCATATCTGCAACGCGCTGCTCGATCCCGGACTTGGAGTTGCAAGGGCGGTGTCGGCGAACGCCTATCCCACTACGCTTTTTTATGACGCGAAAGGCCGATTGTTATCGGTGCATCTGGGTCAGTTTTCGCGCGCGACGTTCACAGAGGCTGTTGAGCGGTTCTATCCTGGGATTGCAGCAAAGAGGGCTCAGTAACTTTAGGCGACGTTACAAAGCGCCGCTTGCTGCACGGACCAATAAGACGACGGAACCTTCGCTTAGGACGGGACAATGACTGATCACATCACGCGACTTTCTCGCAGTTACACACGGCGTGCATACTGCGGGGCTCTTTTTGTAGCTTTCTGTATGACATCTGCCATGACCGCACATGCTGGAACCGCTGGCGAACACCCGTCCTCCGTGCTTACCTTACAAAGCAAATACGACTTTCAGACGACCGTGTCGCGGCTCAAGGCTGCCCTAGCATCGCGAGGCGTAACGCTTTTCGCCGATATCGATCAAAGCGCCGCCGCGACCGGCGCCGGAATGTCGCTAAGACCTACGCGGGTTTTCCTTTTCGGAAACCCGAAGGCCGGAACGCCAGTCATGGCGGCTAATCCGCATGCTGCATTGGAACTGCCGTTGAAGGCGGTGGTCTGGGAAGACGCCGAACATGGCGTGCACGTGGATTATCAGGATGTCACTATCGCACTCGGCCGCGACTATACGATCGATCCGCAAGTGTATGCGGCCTTAAAGCAAACTCCGGCGTTGCTGCGTACGGTTGTCGGACAAGACTGACTGCATGTAATGAACGAAGGCCAAGGGTTGAATGAGACGCAGAGCATTAAGACGAGATGATCTCGCCTAATCCAGGGCTATATGCCGCCCGTATAGTGGATTCACTCTTTCGACCATTCACCTATTTCACGCCCACAGGTACGAGCGGAACTAATCGCGGCCGAAATGGCAGGACTCTCTCCGCTCAGCGATGTGCACTATCCTGATTCCAGGGCCAACACAGTGGCTAATGCCGCGACGAAAGAAAACTTGGATAGGCCGCCAAGCGTGGCTCATGAAACGGATTATGGCAAAAGCACGGGAAGCACATCCGAGTCGGGATCGAACAAGACCCGTTCATGTGACAATTCTCATCTATCTCCTGCGATCGAAGATTATCGCGGTGGTTAAGCGAACGGTCTCGCCAGGCCGATCGCTGTGCCATGCAGTTGGCTTTATTGCAAACGGTCCGGGTCAAGTGATACGGTGCGGGTCGCGAATAACATTGAAGCTACGTTACGGAAAGAGAACAATCCATGCAGTGTCTGAAAGGCGTTTTGATCGCCCTGAGCTTTCTTGGCATGACCACCGGCACACATGCGCAGTCGACAACGGAGCTTCCGTTTGAGACGCACGCAGCGTTTTTTTCTGCTGAGGTCGGCTTGCCGGTTGCGATCGATCCGCAAGTATTCGTTATCGACAACGACGCAGCGGCTGCGGTCGGCGCTCAAGGAATTTTCCATATCGTCGGACTTAGGAATGCGCGAGTGTCGGATTCGCCGGTGCTACCCGTTTACTCCGCTATCCGCAAACCCTTGCATATGAACTTGGGGCAGTGGCTTGGTGCGAGAGGAGCCGCAAGACTCACGCCGCTTTCAGATGGTCGCGAAACGGTGGCGGTACAGCTAGCGGGACTGGTGCCGGGCCCGCGCTATAGTTTGTTTGAAAATCATTTCGATCAACAGCCGATCGGTTTCAGCCCACTCGATGGCACCGGTATAAAGAACACGTTTAAGGCCGATTCCAGCGGTGCGGCTAGGGTGACGGTCACTGCTCCTAAAGTACTTACGCACGAGAATGCCATTCTGATTGTCTATCACTCGGATGGACTTGCGCATGGGAAACTGCGCGGCAGGATCGGCCGGGACGCGCATCATCAGTTGATCGCGCGCGTGCCTTGATTGCAGCGAACAAGATCTCGGACCCAATACCTTCTTCGCGTCTCAGGGGCGAGGGAATGTGCGCGACCGAACCAGTTCCCTCGAGCCTTCGAAGCCAAATCCCGAGTGGGCGAAGGAAACTCGCTTAGCTTTTAACGATTGGCTTTTCGGCAGCGATGAATGCTGTTTCGTAGTTTACATATTCCGTCTCGCTCACAATCCCATTGCCGTCCACGTCCATCGACGTCATGATCGTTTACGAAATTGCGCTGTCAGCATTTTTTAGGGCGCCGACGATGCCGTTCATAAACTGGTCATGCGACAAGAGACCGTCCGTGTTTGCACCAAGAGCTTGAAAAAGTTGATCTGCTTGAACTATCGTCTCACCAAATTGCTGTGCGACAGATTCAAAACTTGCTTTCATTATGAAGCCATCCGGTTTTCCGTCAGGGCCAAGCGTCGGATGCGAGATGATCGCGTCGCGTACGGCGGTGTACGGCAGTTTGCCCAGCATTGCCATTTGAACCGTCGTTACAATCTCGCCGGCTTGCGAACCTGCTATCGTAAAGCCGAAAATTTGATCTGAGTCCGCCGCTATGATCGCCTTCATGAACCCGTGCGTATCGCCTTCGTTGGCGCGCGCGGAATGCCCGCCACCGGCAATTTGACAACACGCACCGCCATGCCCAGGCTCGCGGCATCAGTTTCGTTGGGGCCGATCCGGCCAAGTTTCGGTTCCACGAACAGCGCGTAGGGGATGACGCGGCTGCGGGTCGTCACTGTGCCACCGGAGAGCTACGACTTTAGCACGCGGTAGTCATCGAACGACGCTTGAGTGAACATCGGTGTGCCAGCGACTTCGCCAATTGCCCACGTATTATCTGCTGACGTCGAGAGTCGCTCGTCCACGTTCACGAAGCCACGCGCCTCGAGTTCGACACCTGCCGCGTCCATCCCAATGCGCTGCGTGCGCGAAATGCGGCCCGTCGCAAAGAATCTCGGTACCACTGACACGAGTGCCATCGGCAAGGTCAACATTGACAATTGCCCCGAGCGGCCGCTGACGCGTCATTTGCACGGATACTCGCACATCGATGCCTTCCTCGCGAAACGCCGCTTCGATTTCGTCCGTGACGTCGGTGCCTTCTCGCATCGCAACGCGGGCCGCTTCTTGCAGTACAGTGACTTTGCTGCCCAGGCGCCGGAATGCTTGCGCCATTTCCAAGCCAATGTAGCCACCACCTACAACGATCAGATGTTCAGGCAAATGTTCGAGGGCAAGTGCTTCAACGTGCGTCATGGGTTGAGCGTCGCGCAGGCCTGGGACATTGGGAATCGCGACGTACGTGCCAGTATTGATAAAGACGTGCGTTCCTTCGACGACTCGCTCGCCACCTACCCCACAGCGACGCGCACGGTACGCGGCGCGATGGAACTGCCTGTACCGAGGATCAGATCGAATCCAGCGGCATCGAACGCTTTCTGGTTAGTGTTGACCATCCGTCAACGATGGCGCGAACGTGGCGATGCACTTCTTCATGTTGACTTTCTTGTCATCGGTGCCGTGCGTAGTGGCGTCAGCCGAGCGAACCGCGTGCATCAGGCGCGCACTCTGGATAAGCGCCTTTGCTGGGATACATGCAATGTTGATGGACGATCCGCCGATCATTCCTTCTTCGACGACGGCCAACCGTTCCTAATTTTGAAAGTTCCATGGCGAGCGATTTTCCGCCTTTCCCGTCACCTAAAAAAACATAATCAAATTTTCGAAAGTAGTTGCGGACATCGTGATCTCCTTAGTTGAATATCGCGGACGCCTTTTTGATATTTCCGTTAGCGTAAATGTCTAAGGCACTATAGACGGCGAATAGCGCGCTGCCGTTGTGCGGGACGCTCGATATTTTGCTTACTCCTCTCAAAATGACCATCGTGTCTTAAGCGAGCGCCTACGCTATGGTCCGACAATCAGGCACCCAATCTAAAAGCAAATTAGTAAGAAAGGTCAGGGCGTCCTGCCGATTTGTTGGAACACACTGAGCCAATCCTCGAGATGCCACGTCCGCATGATTTTGCCGTTTTTCACTTCGTGAAAGGCATGAACAGCGAACTTGATCGGTTTTGACGTCGCCGCCACGCCGATTATCGGACCGGTTTGCGTTCCAGAAACACTGGCACGAACGGCGACGCGGTCGTCGCTGACGAGAACATCGAGCAGATCAATCTTCATTTTGCGCAGCCCGAACGCCAGCCTTTTAAACGCCGGAATCAACTGGTCAGGGCCAAACTGGTCATCGGATATCGCAGGAATATATTGCCAATCGCGAGATACAACTGTGCGCAACAGTTCAATATCGTGCGCGGCGATCGCTCGGTAAAAATCGACGATAAGCCGTCGTTGCGGCGAGTGGGGCATTTCGTGCAGATGTTCCATATTAGCTCCTAGGCGCACGATAAATGAACATCAAACTTCGCTTGGGAAGTTAGCGAAAGTACGTGTTCGCCAGTTCGACAACTTCATCAGCTCGCCCGTTCAGCACCGCTCGAATCATGTACAAACTAAAGCCCTTTGCCTGAGCCCACTGTACCTTAGGGGGCAATGCGATCTCGTGTTTCGCTGTGACCACGTCGACGAGAACGGGACCGGGACGCGCCAGCGCCCGCTCCAACGCGTCCAGCAAATCTTCCGATTTTTCGACGCGGATACTGTAGATTCCCGCGCCTTCCGCGATCGCTGCGAAATTGGTGGCGCTTAGATCGGTGCCGGTATCAAGGTAGCCGCCCGCCTTCATCTCCATCGCGACGAAGCCTAATGAACTGTTGTTAAACACGACAACCTTGATCGGCAAGTTTAGCTGGCGGGCGCTCAGCAGATCACCAAGCAACATGGACAAACCACCATCGCCCGACAATGAGATCACTTGCCGCTCAGGTTGCGCCGCCTGCGCTCCCAGTGCCTGGGGCATAGCATTGGCCATCGAACCGTGATTAAACGATCCGATCAGCTTCCTTGACCCGTTCATTGTGAGATATCTTGCCGCCCAGAGCGTCGGTGTGCCGACATCAGCCGTAAAAATGGCGTCTTTATCCGCAATTTCATCTAACAGCCGGGTTAGGTATTGCGGATGGATCGGCCGTCCCGGGGGCGAAGGACGCGCGTATTCGTCTAGGTCTTTGCGCGCTACCGCATAGTGCTTCTTAGCGTTTTCGAGAAACCGACGATCGCTTTTCACTGTCAGCCGCGGCAAAAGTGCCTCGATAGTTTCACGGACACCGCCTACCAGCCCAAGTGCAAGAGGTGTCCGCTTTCCGAGCGCACTGCCGCGAATATCGATCTGGATGATCTTCGCTTTCGGCGGGTAGAAATTCCGGTAGGGGAAATCCGTACCCAGCATAACCAAGGTTTCGCAGGACATCATGGCGTGATAACCAGAACTGAAGCCGATGAAACCCGTCATACCAACGTCGAATGGATTGTCGTGCTCTACGTACTCCTTTCCGCGCAGTGCGTGCACGACGGGCGCGGCGAGTGTATCCGCAAAAGCAACAATTTCATCGTGTGCGTCCGCGCATCCGCTGCCGCAGAGCATGGTCACGGCGCTCGAATCATTTAGCAAATCCGCGAGACGGTTCAGATCGAATTCAGCTGGCACAATAGTGGGCGGATCTGCGTCAACCCAAGTCGGCATCGTAGAGGGTGCGTCGCCTAGGGCGACGTCTCCTGGCAAGACAATCACAGCCACGCCCCGCTCGGTGATCGCGGTGCGCATTGCACGTTCGAGTACACGTGGGAACTGGTCGGCGCTGGTTACCAGTTCGACGTAGTGACTGCATTCTTTAAAGAGTTCTGTAGGATGAGTCTCTTGAAAATAGCCAAGCCCAATCTCGGTGGATGGGATATGGGCGGCGATGGCGAGTACAGGAACGTGATTGCGGTGGCAGTCGAAAAGACCGTTGATAAGATGCAGATTCCCAGGGCCGCAACTTCCTGCGCATACCGCCAATCGCCCTGTCACCGCTGCTTCGGCTCCGGCGGCGAACGCAGCACTTTCTTCGTGCCGAGTGTGCATCCAGCTAATCGATTCGACTTTTTCGAGGCTGGCGGACAGGCCGTTCAGGCTGTCACCCGTAACGCCCCAGATTTTCGTAACACCTGCTGCCTCGAGTGTCTTCGTAAGGTAGTCAGCTAAATTATTGCTCACGGTGTGTCTCAATATCAAAGAAGGTGCAGTTCGCGGGCCTGCGCGTTCAGAGTTTCGCGAACGTCGGGATGAGCGAGCCGGATCAGCGCTTTGGCGCGTTCGGTCGAAGACAAGCCTTTCAGATTGGCTACGCCGTATTCGGTCACGACCAGATGCGTATCAGTGCGCGGCGTCGTGACAGGACCATTCAAGCGAGCAACAATCTTCGACACATGGCTCGCACCTACGGTTGAGTGAAACGCGATGATTGACTTGCCGCCCCGCGATGCATATGCGCCCCGAACAAAGTCGAGTTGACCGCCGGTGGCGCTGTACTGGTGCCCTTTGACATGTTCGGAATTACACGCTCCCGTCAGGTCCATCTCGATGGTCGAGTTCACCGAAACGACGTTGTCGTTTTGTGAAATCACATGCGGGTCGTTGACGTAATTGACAGGGTAGCTTTCCACAGTCGGGTTATCGTTCATAAAGTCATACATTGCCTTGTTGCCCATCGCGAACGTGAACACGGATTTACCGCGATTGAGCGTCTTGCGAGAATTGTCAACCGCGCCTCGCTGAATCAGGTCGACCAAGCCAGGCGTGAGCAACTCAGTATGGATGCCAAGATGCTTGTGGCTTGCAAGCGCGCTGCACACGGCGTTGGGCAGCGCGCCAATACCCATTTGGAGGCAGGCACCGTCGGTGATGAGCTCAGCAATAGCGGCGCTGATCACTTTGTCTTCCTGCGTCGGTGCTTTGGGGTTCAATTCGGGAATGGAATGATTGGATTCCACAATGGCGTCGACTTCGGAGATGTGGATCAGAGAGTCCCCGAACACACGCGGCATATTGGGATTGACCTCGACGATCAACCGACGCGCCGCGCGCGCGACGCCGCTGGTGTAGTCGTTGTTCGTGCCGAAAGTGAAATATCCGTTCGCGTCCATCGGTGAAACCATGACGAGCATCGTATCGATCGGAATATGGTCCGCAAAAAGTCGCGGAGATTGGCTAAATGTATTCGGCACGAAATAGACTACCTTCCGGTCGCCGTCCGCTACTCCGAGCTTGATCAATTCACGCTCTGGCGCACCCATAAACATGCAGTGCGGCTGAATGCGACCCATGAGTGAGTAGCGCAGCAGGCTCTTGCGCAAAAATTCTTCGGAGTGGAAATAATAGACTTTCAATGCGTCAATATCGCCCGCTGCCGCGCGTTCGCCCAGCGCTTCCAGCAGTGCTGGCGGCTGCGACATGGCCATGCCAAGGGCAATCGCCGAATCACTGCGCAGCGTCGAAATTGCCTGGGCTGGCGTTGCGAGTTTGCTCTTGTAAAGTTCTTCTACGTTCAGTTTGATATTCATGATGTTTCTCTGTGTTCGTGGTTGGCAATCGGCCCCTGAAGGTGCATCGATCAGTAGTTAGCATCCGCTTCGGGCGACTGGCCGCGTTTGTAGACCAACATGGTGCGTTCGAATGTCATCACGACCTTCCCTTCCTGGTTGATGCCTTTCGTCTCGACGGTGACGATGCCTTGCGTTGGGCGGCTCTTCGATTCGCGCTTTGATATAACCGTCGATTCGGCGTACAGCGTGTCGCCAGCGAAGACCGGATGCGTTGCACGGACCTTGTCCCAGCCCAGATTTGCAACGACCTTCGCGCTCACTGTACGTACGCTCATGCCCGTGACCAGCGCAAGGGTGAACGTGCTGTCAACGAGCAGCTTTTTCCATTCAGTCTTCGCCGCGTACGCTGCGTCGAAGTGGACTTGCTGTGTGTTCATCGTCAGCAGCGTGTTCCAGATGTTGTCGACGTCGGTAATGGTCCGTCCGGGCCGGTGTTCATAGGTATTTCCCGGCACGAAATCCTCGAAGTACAGGCCCGACGTTTCGCGGAAACGGTTGGCCTCGATCTGGCGATAAGCGGAAATATTGGCGGTCATGGTGATTCTCCTTAAGTGGGTGGGGTGTTTAGGCGGCGGCAAGTATTTCGCGCGCTTCTCGGGCAATAGCTTCGTCTACCATGCGACCGTCGACGACTGCCGCGCCCTGATCGTTCGCTTCTAGCACGCGCTTGGCCCACGCAATGCGATCCCCGGAAGGTGTGAACGCACGGGTGATAGACTCAATATGCGACGGATGGATCGCGGCCTTTCCTCGAAAGCCGTTAGTGACGGCGAACGTTAAATCGGCCTTGAGCAGGTCGACATCGTGGATGGCAAAACAGGGCGCATCAATCGCGCTAATCCCGGCTTGCGCGCATGCCGCCGCGATCCGGACACGAGCCACCTGCAGCGCGAGCGCTTCAGGCTGAGCGCGGACATCGGATGCGAAATCTGCTGCGCCGAACATCAATGCGGTCACGCTTGGTGCAGCCTGCGCAATCGCACTAACGGCAGACAAGCCTCGCGCCGATTCGATCAAAGGAACGAGCGCGGCAGAGCGGTTTGCTTCCGCTAAAAGAGCCGCGATCTGTACCACTTGCTCTTCCGATTCAATCTTTGGCAACAAGATGAATTGCGGCATGCGGGAGCTATCAAGTAGCGTGGCAAGATCATCCAGTCCAAACCGCGTTGCGGTTGAATTGATCCGAACGGCAAAGGCAGGAAATGATTCGTCGGCAGGCGCGTTGAGCAGCGCGCGCAGATTGTTTCGTGCCGTACGTTTGTCGGCGGGCGAAACAGAATCTTCAAGATCAAAGATCGATATGTCGGTGTGACTTTTTGCAGCGCTCAGCAGCCGGTCGGGCTGGGTTCCTGGCGTAAAAAGCCAACTGCGCTGGCGAACAACAGAATGATTCGGCATGACGTTGGGCACCTTGTTGAGTGATTCGATGCCCTGATTTTCTTCGTCATGCACTGCGCCGACAATGCGGCATTTTTGGTGTCAGCCTTCGGAAATGTAGAAGGCTGGCCAAGAGGACCATCTACTCACCAAGAGAAGCTGGCTTGTGCGCCTTCAAACCGTTGCCTTGTTTGGTCAAATGATCGAGAAGCTTTCGCGCAAACGTAGGAAGCGCATCACGTTCGCTGACGCATACACGCATCTCGCGCACCGCCCATTCGTCGCGCAGACGCAGCGTCCGGATGCTCATGGTGCGTTTGCAACGGCGAGCGGTGGATTCAGGCACAACAGAGACGCCCACCCCATTTTCGACCAGCCGACAAATAGTGTCGAAGCTTCGTAACTGAATTCTTTGGCGGATCCGCTTATGCAGCAGCCGAGCGTGACCCTCCAGGTAGATCTGGATAGATGCATCGGCGCCGTAGCCCACGAAATCGTGTTGGATCAGCTGTTCAAACGCGATATCCCGCATACCGTCGAACGCACTTGCTGATGCAGGAACTACTGCACAAAGCCGATCTGACGCGAACGGGAATGCCTGCAACCCGCTCATATTCGCGGTCGACGCGACGATTCCTATATCCGCCACGCCGTCCATTAACGCTTCGACGATTTCATGGCTCAGGCGCTCTTCGACCTCTATGTTGACATTTGGATTGTCGGCGAGGAACTGGCTCACTGGCGTGGGTAAGAACTCAATGAGCGCATTGGTGTTTGCCAGCAGCCGCACGGTACCTTTGAGTCCGTGCGCGAACTGACCAAGATCGTCGGTCAGGCGTTGCATCGATGCGAGCGTCACTCGCGCATGGCGCAGCAGCGTACGGCCGGCGTCGGTTGGTGTAACTCCCAGGCGCTCGCGCAAAAGAAGGGGCACGCCGACCGCCTCTTCCATCTGTTTGATTCGCCCGCTTGCTGAGCCTAGGGCGAGATTGGCGCGCGTAGCGCCATGCGTGATACTCCCCGCCTCGGCGACAGCGACGAACAAGCGTAAATCCGCGACATCGAAGCGCATCTAGAGCCTCCTGAACAGGGTTACATGCAGCGGCACGCGTCAGTGCCGCACGAGCGTCGTCAACTCGCAATGCAACACGTGCTTCTGTCTTGCAAATCCGCTCATTTTCCACGCAGTAACAACATGTAAGCGATGCGAGGGGCTCTCGACGCATCCCGCAAACGCCCCCTTGTCGAGCAGGCGTCGCGTGGTGGTTTCGAAAAGCGGCCAAGCGATTGCAATCTGCGCGAAATCACCAAGACGGATCCAATTAGATTTTACGTGCGATGCGGACCGCAACACGATCGGGGCTACGGTAATCTCGTGTGCCAGGATAGGCCTACCCGGACCTTGACCACCGCAGTTCCCGTCAGTGCGCATGTGTAGCCGGCGTACGTGAACCGTCAGCACCGCTACATAAGACTTCGATCAACTTATCCCGAAAGACGTTCTTCTCATTAGGATGTCGCTGCACGCATACGCGAAGGTCTCGTTTAGACCAAGGCTCGATCAAGTCCACCACGGCAAGCTGCCCTTGGTCTGATGGTTCGATAGCCGAGCGCGGCACGATGCCAATGCCGGCCCCGGAGGAGACCAGACGCGCGATCGCCCGATAGCCTGAAACCTGCACCCGGACGTCGAGGCGGCCGCCAAGCGCCGTGGCATGACTCATTAGGAACGTGTGCAGTGCAGCGCCTGACTGCAGACTAATAAACGGTTGTCCGAGGCACTCCGCGAAACTCGCCGTTGTGTTCAGCTCGAGCGAATGGTCGATCGGCGTAAGTAGGACGAGCTGATCCTCGCGATAAGGAAGAAAGTCCAGATTCGGATACCCCGTCTCAAGCGCTACTACACCAAGGTCGGCGCGGCCGGCCGCGACGGCTACAACGATATCGTGGCTCAGACGCTCCTCCATTGTTATCCGCACGCTCGGATGCAGCGCGAAGAACCGGGCAAGGTCGTGCGGCAGATGGGAACTGATCGCATTGTTGTTGGCAAAAACCGTCACGTGGCCAGTCAGGCCCTGCGCAAAGGGAAGTAGGTCAGCCCGCATTTGCTCAAGTTGCGCCAGACACCGCCGCGCATGCTCCATCAAAACATGGCCGGCGCCCGTTAGGCTCACTCCGCGGGCCTGACGCGTAAGCAACGGCACACCCACCGCATTTTCCAGATTTCTTATCCGCAAGCTCACTGATGACGGTGCAAGGTGACACCGTTCGGCTCCGCGCGAAACGTTGCCTTCTTCAGCGACCGCGAGAAAGACCTTTAAATCTGTCAGATCGTAGGGCATACCGTTCGGCCACGTCGAATTTTGCAAAGTGTATCGCAACTGAGGCCTTCAAATAAAAGGCACTTGAATGGCGCTTTTTTATTGTTGCATCGCGTCATTTCGTCATTCGCGAACGCAACGTTCGAAAAAGCTCGCTGTATCCGGAACCTTAATTTATCGATACTCGATTCAGTACATCGACAGACTCTGGAGACAACAATGCGCGTCATCGAAAACGAAGCTCTGCTGGCTAAGCCATTTGCGGGCTTGGTCGTAGTGTCGATTGAACAGGCGCTGGCTGCACCCCTCTGCACAGGGCGGCTTGCAGAGATGGGCGCACGCGTGATTAAAATCGAGCGTGCCGAAGGCGATTTTGCGCGTGGTTACGACCAAGCTGCGAAAGGAACCTCGTCTTACTTTGTCTGGACGAACCGTGGCAAAGAGTCGCTCGTGATGGATTTTAAACAGCCCGACGACGCGGAGCTTTTGCACCGTATCTTGACCAACGCAGACGTGTTTGTGCAAAACCTCGCGCCCGGGGCACTCTCACGCGCTGGCTTTGACAGCGCCTCGCTCCGTAAGCGGTATCCACGCCTTATTACCTGCGACATTACCGGCTACGGCAACGATAACGACGCCAGCGGCCAAAAGGCATATGACCTGCTGGTCCAGTGCGAGAGCGGCCTCGCAAGTATCAGTGGCTCCCCGGAGGCTTGCGGCCGTATCGGCGTGTCCATCTGCGACATCGGTGCGGGCATGAACGCCGCCATCGCCGTGCTTTCCGCACTTGCGCTACGCGAGCGTACCGGCCGCGGCTCGGGCGTATCGGTGTCCCTGTTTGATGGTGCGGCAGACTGGATGACGATTCCCTATCTGCATGAAGTTTATGGCGATGGGGCGCCGACCCGCCAGGGACTAAAGCATCCATCGATCGCACCGTACGGGTCGTTTTCCACCCGCGACGGGCATGACATCGTTATCAGCATTCAGAACGAGCGGGAGTGGCAGCGCTTTTGCGAAGCATTCCTGCAGCAGCCCGAGACTGCGTTGGATCGGCGCTTTGCATCGAATACCGAAAGGGTTCGAAACCGCGATGCGCTGGACCGCTTAATTGCAGATACCTTCGCGAGCCTTGACTTGAGCGAAACACTGGAGCGCCTGTCGTCGTCCAACACTGCATATGGTCAGGTACGTTCGGTCCGGGGAATGTCCGAACACCCTGCACTTCGCACCTGGCCTATGTCCGTTGACGACTCGGAAATTCAAATGATTGCCCCGCCCGTGCGTGCGCCATGGGATGAGCAACGGTTCGCCCGCGCGCCGGCCATCGGGGAGCATAGCGAGGCCCTCCGCGCCGAATTCGCAGTGCTAAAAACCAAAGCAATGTCATGAGTTAATTCGATCACTTGCACGGACGGATCGGCAGATCAGTTGCCGATGGCGACTTACTGTCGTCGCACCGTGCGCGCTTGATGGTCGCCGCACTCGGTCATCCTCAGTCGGATTTCAAGGGCGGCATACCACTACGACCGCCACTTTGGCGCTGGCTTTGTTTGCTCGACAGGCGAACGCCGCTGGCCCTCAGTCGCGACGTACACCCAGGTCGCAGCGGCTTCCTGGCACCCGTCGCACGTTAAGGACGGCCGCTTACCCATTTCTCGACCTAGGCGTTCAACCCGCCCACTCCAGCAAGAGAACACGATCAACGCCGCGTCAGACGGCGACCAGCTTGTGCAATGGGTCAGATTGCGCAGCCGCGCGCTTTCGTAGCGTGCGGAGGCGAAATTCTGAGCGACATCGCACCAAGCGATACACGATGGTTACGTTGAATATCAGGAGACAAAACATGAACCCAAGCCAATCTGCGCTGCTTGACGACACGATTGAGAGCTTATCTGCCTCAAAGCGCGTACAACGACGCGCGGCAATCGCCAGTGTCATCGGTACGACCATCGAATGGTACGACTTTTTTATTTACGGTACTGCTGCAGCGCTCGTATTTCCTTCTCTGTTTTTCTCATACGGCGGATCCGATGGCCTGATGGAGTCATTCGCTACAATTTTTGTAGGCTTTTTATCACGTCCATTAGGAGGCGCGCTCTTCGGCCATCTGGGTGATCGAGTCGGCCGTAAATCCACTCTTGTCGCCACCCTTACGCTGATGGGCGTCGCCACGGTGCTAGTCGGTTGTTTGCCGACAGAAAAAGTGGTCGGACCTGCTGCAGGATGGCTGTTGATTGGGCTTCGCTTCCTGCAAGGCATCGGGGTCGGAGGCGAATGGGGGGGTGCCGTTCTGCTTTCGATGGAATCACATCATGGAAAGCGGCGGAGTTTCATGGCATCGTTGCCGAACGTCGGCGTTCCGCTCGGCCTCGTGATCTCAGTCCTTGTCTGGAGCGCCTGCAGTCATCTGGCCGGTTCAGCGCTGCTGGAAAACGGCTGGCGGCTCCCCTTCATTGCGAGTGCGGTGCTGCTGATGTTCGGACTGCTTATTCGCGTCGGCGTTCCCGAAACGCGCGACTTCATCGAAGCCAACAGGTCGGCCGATCGCACGAAGAGTCCGCTCGGGGAAGCAATTCGCACCGAGTGGCGCGCCATTCTCCTCTCGGCGCTCATCCGTCCGGGTGAGCAGGCCGCTTTTTACACGCTCACTACGTTTGCGGTGCTGTACGGATCAAAGCATCTGGCGCTCGGTCGGGACCTTATGCTGAACGCCGTATTAATCGCCGCCCTGGTCGCTTGCTTCGCGTTACCGTTCTTCGGTTATGTCGCCGACCGCATTGGCCGTCGGCGGACTTACATGTCAGCCGCGATCTGCATGATGTTGTTCGCATTTCCCTACTTCGCATTACTCAACACGCGGCTGCCGCTCGCAGTGATTGGAGGCACCGTCTTCGTAATGGTCATCCACGCGGCACTATACGGCTCGCAGGCCGCCTACATAGCTGAGTCATTCCCCGCTCATATTCGTTACAGCGGAGCATCGCTGGGATATCAAGGAGCATCTATTATCGCGGGAGGCCCGGCGCCGTTGGTCTCTCTGTGGTTGTTCCAGACGTTCCACTCGGGATACGCCGTTGCGGCTTATCTTGCCGCTATGTCCCTTGTCAGCATTTGCGCATCCTTCTTCCTTGGGCGGCCGAAACCCGCTGCCGTTCCGGATGGACTGCGCACGAATGTGTAGGTAAGCTTACGAGTCAGCAGCACTTGACGGAATCGTTTCTCGTTCTCCCTAGCGATCGACCAGATCGCTTTTCCAAGAAATCAATACAGACCCTATCTTGGAAGACGTGGTTCGCATCGGCAACAAAGGGACAACGCTTGCATGCCGCCAATGGCATTCAAAGGTCCCACGCCTGCGCCATAGCAAAACGCAACAGAGTCGTGAGCACCAATCCGCGTCCAAAGTGACCAATTCAAAAGCAAGGGATATTCACATGGTCCTCGATAGATGAGCCGCTAGCCCGCATTCACTAGATAGGTGTAAGCCTTGGACAAAAATCTGTTTTTATATAATGTTTTTTGTTCTGTAGTTAGGTCTGCGGCATTCGCCACGTTGGCCGTATGGGGGGCATCTAGAGGTTCCATGCTTGCGACTGTCGCTAGCGGCGCTGTCTTTTTCCTGTTCTGGATGTCTCTTCCTTGCCGGCAATGATCCAAATTAGGCCGCCATCCGAAATCGCGCGCATGGCTTCGGCTACGACTCATACGCTTGCCGGGAGCTTCCTCGTCAAGAAGTAGTCGATCATTGCGGCGATCTCGGGGCTGTGCGTTTCGAGTGCGAAGTGTCCTGTGTCAAGAAAATGCACCTCGGCATCGGGAATGTCCCGCTTATAAGCCGTCGCGCCTGGCGGAATGAACGAGGGATCATTTTTCCCCCAAACCGCAAGGAGCGGCGGCCGATGGGTTCGAAAGTATTTCTGGAAGCTTGGATAGAGGGCGACGTTACTACGATAGTCAAGTATCAAATCGAGCTGGATCTCCTCTGCGCCCGGACGCCCCATGTAGGCGATGTCTAAGGTGTAACCGTCGGGTGACATCAACGACGGGTCGGCTCCGCGCAGGTATTGAAAATTCTTGATCGTGTCAGCTGAAAGCGAGCCGCGGCAAGCCTCTCGATTTGCGGGCGTCGGGGCGCGCCAATAGGTTTGCCAGTCGCCCCATGTGTCGCTCAGGCCTTCGATGTAAGCATTTCCATTTTGACTGATTATCGCTGTCACGCGCTCCGGATGCGCCATCGCAAGCCTGAAGCCGGTCGGCGCGCCGTAATCGAACGCGTAGATCGCGTATTTTTTTAGCCCCAGTGCAACTGTAAATCCGTCGATAACCTTTGCCAAATTATCGAATGTGTAATTGAACTCGCCGCGCGGCGGTGCTTTGGTGTTGCCAAAGCCAGGGAGGTCTGGAGCAATTAGCCGATATCGCTTCGACAGTTCGAGCATCAGGTCACGGAACAGGTGACTTGCTGTTGGGAACCCGTGCAGAAGTAAAATAACGGGCGCGTCCTTCGGACCGGCTTCTCGATAAAATACCTCGACATCCCCAACTGTCTGGGTACCGTATGTTGTCTTGCTGCTTCCATTTGACGTCCTGCGGTCTTGCTTCCCGGCGCCAGTTGAGCCAGATTCATCTGCGGTGGATAAAACCGGCGCAATAGCGCCAATCAAGCCAATTCCAACTGCGACAAGCGTCCTTCGAAGAGAAAGATTGGGAAGAATCTCGTTCTGCATGTGGGTTTTTTTCATAGCTACCTCTTTATGTAAAGACGTAATGAGCCATACACAGGAACCGAAGGATCTCGTGCGGCGAAATGCGGAGGATATTTGACGGCTCACGATGTCGCACCCAAGATGACCCGTTCTATATATCTATGGGCGGATCATCTGGGCGGTGGGCTGTCATGCTGAACTTCAACTAATTGGGCGCCCTTTCCTTCAATGATCAATCGAAGGAAAGGGCCGTAACTTCTCCGACTTGTGAAAGGTGCGGATCATGCAACATCAGCTCAGTGTGTCTAGCGCCGCCGCGGAGAATGGACGGAGCTCACTAGACCGCTCTTCCCGAATCTTTGCTAGCCACTGCGGGTCATTTGCTAATGCGCGGCCGACTGCGACCAGGTCGAACTCCTTATGCAGCAGTCTTTCGCTCAGCGCCTCTAGACTCGCGAGGTTTGAACGATGCGAGTGACTATCGCCGGTTTTGGAATTGAACAACGTATCGAGGAAGTCGGGACCATCGAGACCGACTGAACCGACGGTAATAGTCGGAAGCCCGCTGAGCTTTTTTATCCATCCCGCGAGGTTAAGATCCGATCCCGCAAACTCAGGTTCCCAGAATCGGCGGGTCGATGCGTGCAACAGGTCAACACCCGCGTCCGCCAAGGGTCCGAGCCATTCTTCCAACTCGACAGCTGTAGCCGCCAATCTGCTGTCGTAGTCTTGAACCCGCCATTGCGATAGACGAAAGGAAATGACGAACTCGGAACCGACCTCCCTTCGAATAGCTTTAATGATTTCTGCCGCCAGCCGCCCTCGATTTTTGACACTCGCGCCGTATTGATCTTCGCGGCGGTTAGTCTTTTCCCAAAAAAATTGATCGATCAGGTAACCGTGTGCGCCATGGACCTCGACGGCGTCGAAACCAATGTCTTTGGCCGTTCTCGCAGCCTTCGAAAATGCCAAGACTGTGTCTTGCAAGTCTTCATCGTTCATTGGCTTGCCTGCGCCGCTTACAGCAGAAGGACCTTCGCTGATTGCGTCGGGATGCGGACCGGCACCCGCTTCGCGCATCAGTCCAAGATGCCATAGCTGTGGTGCGATCTTTCCTCCCGCCTCATGAACCTGCCTGACCACTTCGCGCCAACCTTCGATGCTCGCCGAATCGTGCAGATTTGGGATACTGGAATGATTTGACGCCGCGGGACGGTCTATCGTCGTACCCTCTGTAATAATTAATCCAACGCCGCCTTCCGCGCGCCGGCGATAGTACGCCGCGACGTCGGCGCCCGGAATCCCACCAGGACTTTTTCGACGCGTCATTGGTGCCATAACCACCCTATTGTTGGTTGTCAGGCTTTTAAGTTTAAAGGGTTGGAATAATGGCGAAAATGGTTTCATAATATTCGGTTCGCTGACGCAAACGGCAAATTGAATTAGGAGAGGATTGGGGGCGTCCAGGAGTTTATGTCCATTCGTTTCTTGAATCAAATAAATACACATTTTGTTTTTTGAACGAGATGTCCCAACGATGGAACGGTTCCCGTCACAACTGCGATAATTTGAGTCCACTTGGCGAAACAAAAGTCGTTTAGGACGAGCATTCACTACCATCCGTTCTCGGTAGTCTTATAGAGAAATCGTGGACGGGGCGCTAGTTTTCAGCGCACGCCAGCGGTTAGGCGTGACTCCCTCCCATTGATTGAATATGCGAGAAAACGAATTCAGCTCTTCGAAGCCTAGGAACCAGGCTATCTCGCCCAGATCAAGATTGGTATTTTCCAGCAACCGATGGGCAACGCGCTGCCTGATCCCATCAAGCCGTTCTTGATAGTGGGTCCCATTTTGAGTGAGTCGCCGTTGCAGCGTTCGCGGGCTGATCGAGAGTTCAGCAGCAAGCGTTTCAACACTCGGACGTTGTCCGCGCATTCCGCGAAGAAGCGCCGCGTCCACCTGACCATCGAACGTTTGATTTTTAGAAACGGATGCGAGCTCCGCGTCTAGGCCCGGTACAAGTTCGTGAACCATGCGTTCATCGTGCGTAATAAAAGGTGTCCTCATATCAGCCGATGAGAAGATGAGCGCATCTATAGGCGCATCGAAACGTATGTCGCATTTGAAATGCCGTGCGAGTTGCGCTTGACGCTTGGTCCGGCGAGCCAGCTCGATCCGCTTAGGAGCGATTGCACCACCTGAAGCCCTCCCTGCCAACTTGACGGTGGACGCAAAAATGGCGTCGACAAGCAAATCCGGCGCGAAAGCGTCTGCAAGAAGCCAATGAAACGTAACGGCAGCTTCGCCACCTGTCACGTCGACCCGGACGTCCTCCGGACACGTGAGACGTTTGTAGCGCGAGAGCTTCTTGAACGCGTCTGCCAGGTCCTTTGAATGAAGCGCGCACGTTGACGCTAGATCAAGTTTGCCATCAAACGCATGGCTACCGATACGGATGCCGATTTCTTCGTCTCCGGCAACCTCACCAATGGCTGACCATACAGCAAAAAACAGCCGTGTATCAAGGTGCAGCGTGCCTATCGACGTTGTCGGCCGCGGCACGCCGGCCCTTTCGAGCACACGAACAACATTGACCCCAATGGCGTCCAGGCGCGTTAGAAGCGCTACGCTTATAGGCACGGTTTCGGATTGAACGCGCACATTGGGTGTCGGTGTCATTTAGGCCGCCTTCTCTTCAGTCGAGCCAATTTTTTTAAGCAACGATACGAGCGACTCGATATCCGCGTCGTCAGCGTCGGTCGAGAGACTTAGGTCGTTCCACTGCGCGTCTCCTGCGGCTTGAGCCTTATTCACCATGCTTGCGATCATGACTGCATCCGTTCCTAACAACAGTCGCAAAGGCGGCTCGTCAATACCCGCGATCTTCAAGATCGCAAGCGCGGCCTTTTTCGGGTCCCCTATCGGCTTGACCAGTTCACGGAAGGCTAGAAAGGCACCGATGGACTCCCGATACGCCTCTCCTGGTTGCACAACCGACATTGACGAGCCGGCCCAATCTGTACGGAAGCCACCAGGCTCCACGATCGTGACTTTGATCCCAAGCGGTTTGACCTCTTTCGCCAACACTTCAGAGAAACCCTCTACCGCCCACTTTGCTGACTGGTAAGCCGAAAGACCCGGTGAGCCGGCACGACCGCCGATAGATGAGATCTGCAGGATATGACCCGCCTGCTGTGCCCGCATGACGGGAATCGCAGCGCGCGTGACATTTGCCACGCCGAAGAAGTTCGTCTCAATCTGAGCGCGGAAGTCGTCTTCATCACCCTCTTCGATCGACGCGACATTGCCGTATCCGGCGTTATTGACCAACACATCGAGCCGACCGAAAGCATCCACGGCTTCCTTTACCGCTGCCCGAGCCGAAACCGAATCGGTAACATCCAACGACACAGCACGCACGCTGTCGCCGTATTTTTCGACAAGTTCCGCAAGATCTGACGGCTTTCGCGCGGTGGCAACGAGCCGATGACCTGCGGCGAGAACCGCTTCTGCCAATGCACGGCCGAGGCCACGTGAACTTCCAGTAATGAGCCAAACTGAAGACATGCGATAACTCCTTTGAGTTGAACCCTGCAGCCGAGGTGGATGCGATGAACAGATCTTAGGAGTGTTATGAAGAGACCTCTAATCTAATCGCGCCAACTTGTCATCAGATCATTCTTCGCTCGAACGGCGGACGGTCAACATCCTCTATGGCTAACATCACGAACCAGGACAACGCAATTGTCTGAACAACGCAGTGCATTTTGCTTTTAGTAACTGCGCGCGTCGCGCGCCAGCTGTGCTGATGTCTTTTCCCTTAAAATCTGACTCGGTGATGCAGGGCTAGACATCAACCTGCCACGAGTCAAGAGCTTCAGTGTCATCACCATCAGAGCACCGACAATCAGGTTTGCAGCGACAAAGAGCACTTCTGCGAGCCATTCAATCACGCCGGTAGAACCTCGCTCGACCAGTCGCATTGCAAGCGTAGGCAACGCCGCAACGCCAAAACTGAAAGACCAATAAGACGCCGTGAACGCTCGGCCGCGAATCCACGGAAGCAGACGCACAAGCAGCAGCGCTTGGTAAAGCCCGTAACCCATCAGCATGTGCGCGAATATGTCAGGAACGCCACTGGTTAAACTCATGTAAGCGACACCCCAACCGCGGCCGGGGCGATCTGAATACCGAGGGTAGGTCGAAGAGCGTCGGGCAAAGAGTCGTAAGCCATAGCGCGGTGAAGCACGAGGGATTCGATTGCGATCCAGAAAAACAAGCCAACGCCGAAAAACAGCATTCCTACTTGGGGTAGCCCAAAAGCGGCCGCAGCAGTCGCCGTAACGAAATTCGGGGCGACGGTCGGCAGATAGATCGCTGGCGTTATGAGCGCTGCCCGACGGCTTCCTTGCCACAATTTCCCATGTAAATAAATTCCAAGTACCACCTGCGCCACCACTGCCATTGCGAAGATGACGGCGGCGATCGTCCGCCCATATGGCAGTAGTGCCATTGACGCCAGCAAACTCGAGACCGGCACCAACGCGGCGAATGAAGACTGCACCGGATTGAGGAGCTCGGAGCGAGCCTCGCGCGTATGGCGTAGCCACTTGTAACTGTAGCGTGCCAATGCAAACAACCAAAGCGCAATACCAATCGCGCTCAGTGCCACCGCAAAGTCAGCGGGTAATCGCCAGACACGGACAGCGACGTCCCAGGCGTTTGCGCTTGCCAGTACGCCTACCACTATGCCGAAGAAAGCCACCGGCATTTGGACGCGATCTTCGCTCATCTCTCAGCTCCAACAGTATTTGTTTTCATCACCTGATCCGCCGGAGTGGACCGCGAAGACATTAAAGCAGGTAAGTCGTTAAGTTTCTCCCCGCCGTGCCCAGGCGCTGAACGGCCGGTCTATATTGACCTTGAAAATAATATATTCGTTGGCCAGCCTGGGTAGACAAACAGTGCTCGGGTCGATACTTGACAAGGCTCAGCATCATGTTTCTTCTTAAAAGCGCGGCGGTCCACAGCAGCGCCGATACGAGCAATTATCCGTGCATCCCGCCCCGAGCGAGTAGTGCAATCGTCTCCATTTACAATGTCATCGTCTCAAAGCCGATCTAACGTTTAATCAGTAAGCGACGGTGCATCGGCTATGTCCGATGCACCGCTCGGCCGCGCGAGTCGAACAGTTACCTGCTCGCCCCAACAGGTTTTGTTCACAGGCATGCCAAGTCCCAAGATACCGGTACCGACTTCTCAAGCGAGGATGGCATGGCATGACATAGACACACGTGCCAAGGCGGGCGACGGCCCGTCCGGCCCGAGCATGCGAGCTACATTGGCACGAGACCACGAACCGCATTGGCTTTCGCGTCACAAACGATCTGGCCGACCTCGTTGGTTCGCATGAGAGTGCGAACGCGCCATCTTAGTAATTCGGCCCTGCTGGAAGCCATCGCGGCCACTGTCTCAGCAAGACCCCCAATCAGCATGCTAGTGCTCCAAAACTCATCGAAGTTGCCGAAGATCCGTTGCACCGAGATCACCCGGGTCTCTACGGACTCGAGGCCAGAGGCGGCCCAAACCCTTTGCAGCGCCTTTAGCCCCGAGACCTCGGCTTGAGGGGGCATCGGTAACTTCACGCTCATACGGGCGAGTTCAGAGCGAATGGGCTCAAACGGGAGCCCGCCACCGGCAATGTCCCATGCGTAAGCAGCAACTAGGCCGCCAGGCCTGACCACACGAGTCATTTCAGCAACCCCTCCAGCGGGGTTCGGGACGAAGAAAATCACAAGAGCCATTACAGCGGCATCGAAGCGGTCATCATCAAATGGCAGCGCCATCGCGTCGGCCTGCTGGAAGACTGCACTACCAACAGCCTTCCGTTTGCGGGCGAAATCTAGTTGGTCTTCAGACTGGTCAATTGCCTGAGTTTCGTGTGGCATACAGCGACTGATCAACGATTCGGTGAAGGCACCGTTACCGCATCCAACATCTATCCACCTCTTCCCATGCGGCAGGGCAAGCCAGTCTAGAAACTCATTGGCGACCAACTGACTCCAGATTCCCATGCCCCGCTCGTATGCGGCTCCGTCGTCAAAACGAATGGGCTGCTCCCCTTTTGACATCGTCATTCAAACCTCCTGATGAAAAGTTGCGTGCGTACCTTACGAAGAATCCGGAAGGTTGGCGTTTGCGTGCTCGTTCCTCTTTTTCCGAGCCTGGCGCCAAGCTGGTGAAAAAGTGTAGCAAAGCGATCGGGATCTCCCAGCGCCGGAGCGTCCTTGCGTTTCGGCAGACCAACGGGTACCAAAAAGCTCGGCCATGTAGCGATGCTAGATTGGCGCGATCGGATTGGTTATCCGTGTGAAATCCTCTTAAAGTCCTTCTAACGCTTCCGGTTCTACTTATCTTAGATGTCTTGACGTGCTTTCGACCGATTCATTTTTAAGCGTTGGTAGTCGTCGTCAATACGGACGTTGAACAAATTGTTTCAGGTCTGGCTAAGCGCAACTTTAAGCCTCAGGCGACGGTTCGTGTGGGGCGATGGCAGGAGTCCACGTATGGTTGGCAGCATTCGCCGTCCGTTGAGCGTTGCGATACTTCGATCTTGATCCGATACTGGATTTCGATCATCTAGTCGTACGTCGCGTGGCCCGCGCCGTTGGAAGCAGCTGCATTTTCTTAAATTGACAGTTTGCGTCGACTCCTGGTCGACGCCACGCCCCTACAGGATCTATTGTGAACAAATTAACTACCGCATTTGGCGCACCAGTTGCGGACAATCAAAACATACGCACCGCGGGGCCGCGCGGTCCGGCGTTATTGGAAGACGTATGGTTTCTGGAAAAGCTCGCGCATTTCGATCGCGAGGTCATTCCCGAACGTCGTATGCATGCAAAAGGATCCGGTGCGTTTGGAACCTTTACCGTGACGCATGACATCACTCAGTACACCAAAGCAAACATTTTTTCTGAAATCGGAAAGACGACCGAGATGTTCACGCGCTTCTCAACCGTTGCAGGTGAACGGGGCGCGGCCGACGCCGAACGCGACATTCGTGGGTTTTCCATGAAGTTCTACACAGAACAAGGCAACTGGGATCTTGTCGGAAACAACACGCCTGTTTTTTTCCTGCGCGATCCGCTGAAGTTCCCCGATCTGAACCACGCAATCAAGCGCGACCCCCGAACCGGTCTGCGAAGCGCCCAAAATAACTGGGATTTCTGGACACAACTTCCTGAAGCGCTCCATCAAGTTACGATAGTCATGAGTGACCGCGGACTTCCCAAAACGTTCCGACACATGCACGGGTTTGGCAGCCACACTTACAGTTTCATCAATGCAGCGAACCGACGCTTTTGGGTGAAATTTCACTTCCGCACGCAGCAAGGCATTTGGAACTTGACGGATGCGCAAGCCGAGAGCGCTGCCGGTAGTGATCGTGAAACGCACCATCGTGACCTGTACGAATCGATCGAACGCAAGGACTTCCCGAGGTGGACGTTGTCGGTCCAGATCATGCCGGAAGACGAAGCGGCTACCTATAATATTAATCCGTTCGATTTGACGAAGGTCTGGCCAAAAAGCGACTATCCGTTGATCGAAGTTGGCTTCATGGAGTTAAACCGCAATCCCGAGAACCATTTCGCTGACGTGGAACAAGCCGCCTTTGCGCCGGCCAATGTGGTTCCAGGCATCAGCTTCTCGCCCGACAAAATGCTGCAGGGGCGTCTTTTCGCATACGGGGACGCTCAACGCTATCGCTTAAGCGTCAATTACCATCAAATCCCAGTGAACGCGCCGCGCGGGGCCCGATACGTTCATAGTTACCATCGCGACGGCTTGATGCGAGTCGATGCGAATATGGGGGGCGCTACGCCGTACGAGCCGAACACTCGAGGCGAATGGCAGGAACAACCCGATTTCCGTGAACCCCCCTTGTCACTTGAGGGAGCGGCTGACCACTGGAATCACCGCGTTGATGACGACTATTACTCCCAGCCCGGCAATTTGTTCCGCAGCATGAGCGCGGAACAACAACAGGCGCTGTTTGACAACACCGCGCGCGCGATGAAAGGCGTGTCGGTACCTGTCAAGGAACTCCATATCAAGCACTGTAAAAGAGCCGACGCGCGATACGGCGAGGGCGTAGCCAGCGCGATCGAAGCGCTGGAAAGCAGGTTGCCCTGAGAAGCTCGCTGCATCTGCGAATACGCTGTATCCCGGCTTGCCGCAACTGAGACATTCGCAATCGAGGCGATTGCGAATGTCTCCCTATCAATCTTTTTTGAGAAATTCGATGACACTTACAACACCATCCACCGTCCTGATCACCGGTGCCTCAAGCGGCATTGGTGCAACCTACGCCGAGCGCTTTGCCAAACGAGGACACAATCTCGTGTTAGTCGCACGCGATCTGGACCGCCTCGAACAGGCAGCCGCGCGCCTACGCAGCGAGCATGGCGTATCGGTCGACGTGCTAAAGGCCGATCTGACTGAGCGCGAAGACCTCGCTCACGTGGAACGCCGCCTTCAAGACGACGATTCGATCGATATTCTTATCAACAACGCGGGTGCTACAGCACCGGGCGGATTTCAAGCGACCACTGTCGATCAGCAAGAGTTTCTGATCCAACTTCACATTACGGCTGTGATGCGCTTGAGCTCGGCGGTGGTAAAGCGATTCGTGGCAAACGGAGCCGGCACTATTGTAAATATCTCTTCAGTGCTCGCGCTCGCACCCGAGTATCCGCTTGGCGTGTATTCGGCGACGAAGGCTTTCGTGCTGACCTATTCCCAGTCGTTGCATGCCGAGTTGGGTTCGCGTGGCGTGTATGTGCAAGCGGTGATGCCCGCAGCCACACGGACTGAAATCTGGGAACGCGCCGGACACAATATTGCTGCGGTTCAGGGGCTCATGGAAGTTGCCGACCTCGTCGACGCTGCCCTGGTCGGGTTCGACCGTCGCGAGTTGATCACAATTCCGCCCTTGCCCGACGCTCAGCAGTGGCTTGACTTTGATGCGGCGCGACAGGCGATGTTGCCTAACTTCGGTCAGGAACACGCAGCCGAGCGTTATCAAAAATGAAGCGCCTTGCAACCCGTCAAACGTACGAACGCTGACATCTTAATGCGCGATGGGCGTGTTGTCTTATAGCGTTCTTGTTTAATCGGCACGTTTGGGAGCACGGGTGCATAGACAAATGCACTCCCCAAGACGATGCCAAAAGAAGATGTCGACGAGTCATGGGTGCGGCGTCGCGGCACACCCTCTCCGGTAAATCCAATTCGACCATCTTGCACGAGGGACTCCCGTCTCAAACGACATCGAGGGTCGATTGGATGCGCTTTTCGCAACTCTTAACAAGGGAGCGTGCGTCGCATCAATACTCACAATAGTTAGGAGTTTTCATGTCCCGTCCAGTCTGGTTGATTACTGGTTGTTCAAGTGGTTTGGGTTACGCTTTAGCCAGCGCAGCGCTCCGCCATGGCAACCGAGTTGTGCTTACTGCTCGTAACACGGTAGCGCTTGAGGGACTACTCAGCGCATATCCTGAAACCGCACTTGTCGCGTCCCTAGATGTTACAAAAGGCAATGATATAGAGCGCGTAGTTCGAGAAGCTGAGGCCCGGTTTGGTGCGATTGATGTCTTGGTGAACAACGCGGGAGTTGGCTATCTGGCGGCTGTTGAAGAAGGAAGCGAAGACGATATCAGATGGCAATTCGATACCAACTTTTTCGGGGCTGCGAACCTGATTCGAGCTGTGTTGCCGGGTATGCGCCGTCATCGTCAAGGTACCATCATCAACATCTCGTCAATGGCGGGTGTGGTCAGCTATGCCGGCATGGGCTATTACGCTGCAAGCAAGTTTGCCTTAGAAGGGCTTACGGAAGCGCTGTGGCAAGAGGTAGAACCACTTGGCATTCGCGTCATGCTTGTTGAACCTGGCGGCTTCAGAACCGGGATTGTACAGCGCAACCGGATGAGCGAGCAGATCGAGGCATATGCTGATACTGCGGGAGCCTTCCGCCAATTTGTTTCGAGCGCCGGCGAGAGCGTCTATCCGGGCGATCCGGAAAAAGCAGCGAAAGTCATCATTGACATGGTTGCGGCCGACAACAAACCGCACCGTTTGATTCTTGGTAGCGACGCCTATCCTGCCATTGTCGCTAGTCTTGACGCACAGCAATCGGAATATGCCGAGTATGAAGCGGTAAGCCGTAGCACCGACTTCAACGGATAGGATCCGGCGAGAGGTCCCGTTTTGTCAGATCAGCCCGACTTCCCTCAGGGGAAGAGTGCGGGTATGCCCAGATCTACCAGCGTGTACCCCAAAATGTTCTAGGCGTTGATCCGCGGGTTCGCACGCCAGGTCGGTGTTGACAATGAATGCCTCGAGCTAGGCAGACTGTCGGCTGTCCCGCTGCTCGAACGTCGAGATCCGCTCGTCATGCGCATTTTGGGCGGCTCGCACCGCGCCCCCGTACGCTGCAGTCCACGCAAGCAAACTGCTGACTGGCTCGTTCAGCGTACGCCCGAGTTCGGTGAACGAGTATTCAACGCCAAGGGGAGCGGTATCGATTACGTGCCGTTTAACGAGTCCATTTCGCTCCAGGCGCCGCAAACACTGGATCAGACTTTTTTGTGAAATGCCCGAGATATCGCGACGTATCGCATTGAAACGCCGGCGCCCTTGGTGATCGCAAAGTGAGCCGAACACCAGAATTGTCCACTTATCACCAAGAAGATCGAGTAAAACCCGATCCTCGCGAAGCGTTATATCGAACAATTTGGACATACGTGCGGTTTCCTCAAGGTGACTTAGTGTCGTCAAGGTGCGTATTTTACACTAGGTTACCAGCTGATACCATTCAACGTTCATCCTAAGGAATTCTCATGACTACGAAGACACAGCAACGCATTCTGTTTAAAGGAGCCACCGTGCTCACAATGGACCGGAAACTCGGCGATTTTACTCGCGGCGATGTTTTGGTAGAGGGCGACAAAATCGCCGCGGTCGGCGTTGATCTGCAGGTCGGCGAAGCACAGGTGATCGAGGCTAGCGATGCGATTGTGCTGCCGGGATTCGTGGATGCCCATCGCCACGCTTGGCAGGGCACCCTTCGCCGCTTGATGCCTAACGTGGATACCCTGGGCGACTATATCGACGCGACCCACTTTACGCTGGGCAAGTTCTATCGCCCCGAGGACATGTACATAGGTAACCTTCTGACAGCGTTGAGCTGTTTGGATAGTGGAACGACCACCGTCGTTGACGCCTCTCATAATGCGCGTAGCCCTGAACACACGGACGCCTGCATCGACGCGCTTCAGGAAGCAGGCTTGCGCGCACTCCATATGCCTGGTCGCCCGCTCGCGGGGAGCTGGGCTGAACACTGGCCACACGACCTCGAGCGTCTCAAAGCCGAACGCTTCGCGTCGGATGATCAATTGCTCACGCTCGGCATCTTTTGCCAGCCCGATCCGACAATATGGGCCTTGGCCAGCCGCGTGGGTCTGCGCACCCTTTCGGAATTCCTCGATCCGATGGCACCAATGCTTGATCAAATGGTGGGTTTGCTTAACCCAAGCAACATATTCAACCATTGCACCAGCCTTCCCGATTCAGCATGGCAGGTCTTTGCTGATGCAGGGGTAAGTATCACCGTCGACCCGCGCTCAGACGCGCAATATGCATTGGCAGGCGGGGTTTTCGCTTATCAGGCCGCCATTGACCATGGTCTTCGCCCGGGAATCGGTACCGATCTGGAAACGGCCTACGGCGGCGACATGTTTTCCGAAATGCGCGTGGCTTTTTCGTTGCAGCGTGCAATTGCGCAGAGCCGCCGCTATCAAAACGACGCCGCCGCGCCGTCACCCGTTACCGTCAGATCCATTCTCGAGGCGGCGACTATCGATGGCGCACGTTGTGCTGGATTGGACCATCGCATAGGAAGCCTGACACCAGGTAAGCAAGCTGACCTTATCCTTATTCGCACTGACAATATTAGTCTGTTCCCCTCCAACAACGCGTTCGGTACTGTCGTGCATGCAGCCGATCGCTCACATGTTGACGCCGTCATGGTCGCCGGACATTTTCGGAAGTTCGAGGGCAAACTCGTGGACGTTGATCAAGGCAAAGTGCGCCGTGCCGCTGAGGCGTCACTCTCTCACCTGTTTGAAGCCGCCGGCTACAACCCGGACGTGCTCGAAGAGAAATTTCCTCAATTAGCCGGAGAGAAGCCGCAGGCGTGGACAGGAAAATAATGTTCAGCGAGGCGGCAGTAGGGAAGCGCCGGGTAGGACTACTTAAATGCATATAATTTCGACATCTTTGCGCGGCGGGTTTGTCACCAACACGGCCACGGTGGGTGGCCGTGACCCTGACCCGTTGCACAACATGGTCGTGCTCGATGTTGCGTATCCCGGCGATAAAGCTTAAACATGCTGGCCATAGCCAGAGACAATCACGATTGCGTGTCGCTGTGGGCCTTGCGTTAGAACTCCCCCTCGAGTAATTTGGCGCACTACAAGGACCACATAATTGATGTCTATGGACGCAACGTGATGCTCCTGCCGCGCGCCCCGAGTGAGTAACCAACTGAGCGCGCGATGCGGCGGGTAGCGGGTAGATCCGTCCGACGTCGACCTTAGGTTCTCTCCTTGATCCACTCAAACAACCGCGTTGTGTGGGCATTGTGTCCGACCCGTGTACGCATGTGACCGCCGACATTCGGGCAGGAAACCAATCGCCCTTTTTGCAGCCCGCAATTTAACCTGCGGGCGCATGAAGGGTATCACCGCGGGAGCGTCGCTGACGCTGTCTGCTTGCAAATCTCCCTCAGGGAAAAGTAATGACGACCGTAGATGAAAGACTAACGTGGCGCTATGCGACCAAAAAGTTCGATGCAAAGAAAAGCGTGCCTGTCGAAAAACTCGAACGTATCATTGAAGCTGTGCGGCTGGCACCTACCTCAAGCGGGCTCCAACCGTTTGAATTGATTGTAGTCAGCAACGCCGATATCCGCGCAAAGATTCGAACCGTGGCCTGGGACCAAGCTCAAGTGACCGACTGTTCCCACCTTCTGATATTCGCTGCATGGGACGACATCACGCCTGATCGAGTCGATATGATGTTCGACCTGACGAACGAAGTCCGAGGTTTGAAAAACGAGGGTTGGGAAAATTACCGCCAGATGTTGCTTGGCATCGTCGCCAATCGAGGAGCGGAGGCTAACCATCAGGCCGCCGCACGACAGGCTTACATCGCCTTAGGAGTTGCCTTGATTACTGCGGCTTTCGAAGAGGTTGACGCTACCCCGATGGAAGGATTCGACCCAGCAGCAGTCGATGAGATCCTCAATTTGAAATCAAAGAAGTTGCGTAGCGTCGTCATGCTACCGTTAGGTTATCGGGCGGCCGAAGGTGATTGGCTCGTGAACCTGAAAAAAGTCCGGCGTAGTCGCGATAGCTTCGTCACTGAAATAAAATGAACCGGACGTTACCCCCGACTGCGCAGGTTCGAAGATATTAAGCTAGGCTCGTGTGGTCTCGGATTGCCAGTGAAGAAAAGGGAGCTAATCGCGATGCTCGCTGATAGCCTGACGACACCGGCGAGTCTACTAGTTTGGTGAAGTCTGCGTTGATGGTGTTCCGATCGAGGATGATTACCGGCCATAAGGCGAATGACCTTTGACGCTAACAGGCCACGCGGAGTCAAAACCTACCTCTGCGCCGACCCTCATACTCTTGATCGGCGACATGAAGGATTCTTTTTTCCCACTATTTCCGCGAGCAATCCCGAAACACCGAGGGTTCAGATGTTCAAAAGACGTGACGGCACTTCCGTTAGCCCCTCAATGCTCAACGTTTTGAAGCGCAACTTCCGTGGAACGGTAGTACTACGTGATAAGGCGAGCTCAGTGCACACGACCTTCGGGAGCAATTCCCAAACTGGTCGAAGTCAATACGCAACACGCCCCGGTAACTTCTTCTCACACAACCACGACATCGAACTCACCATTGAGTTCGACGCAATCAACGCGCAACGTCCTGGAAAAATTGACGGCGTCGCTACCCGAGTACCAGTCGCGAGAGCAGAGCGGCGGGATTCGCTGCATCTTCGTTGGGAAGTATCGCAATAAACACGGATTACTAAAGATGAAAAACAGACTTGGACAAATCGCGAAATTGGATAATCTAGTAGTTGCAGCTACATTGCTGAGCGCAAGCGGTCTTGCTAACGCGAACCCGGCGCCAAACAAAGAATTTTACCCGCTCATTGAGCTGACTGTTACTCGCTTGGACGTCGCCCGTGACGTCGCGCTGACGAAATGGGACACTCGAAAGTCGGTAGAAGATCTGGAGAGAGAGAAGCAAGTAATCTCGACTGCTGCTTTAGAGAGTTCAGCCGTAGGTGTGCCCGAAGGCTTTGCTCGGGACTTTTTCTCGGATCAAATCGAGGCCAACAAGCTCGTGCAATACGGCCTGATGGCACAGTGGCATCGCGACGGTAAAGCACCTACTTCACCTCGCGCTAGTTTGAAGGACCAGATCAGACCCAAGCTTGACAAGCTTCAGACCGCCTTCATCCAGCAATTAGCTTCGACCGAAGCTTTGCGCTCCAAACCGGAATGCGCCGCGCAGTTGTACGCTGCGACTAGCGGCTACGGCTCTGAGCGACGATTGTCAGCGTTATATTCTATTGCACTAGATCGGGCACTTGCCCGAGTTTGCGTCTCATGAGGGCTGGTTAGAATTAGTCGCCGAGCAAACGAGTTTCGTGGCCATCGGCGCGGTTCCTAATTTCCAGCTGCGCGGCCAGCAAGTTCATCTGGCTGGCCCTGCGTAACATTACGGTCGACTGGAGTCGCACCCTTCTTTGGTAAATCGAATCCGGCCACCTTGCGAGCGGGGCTCCGGTCCCAAACGACGTCGAAGGTCGATCATTGATGCGTCCGGTGGATTATCGGTCGTTCAAGTGGTTTGGGTTACGCTTTAGCTAGCGCAGTTCTCTACCACGGCGACCGTTTTGTGCTTACTCCCCGTAACACGGTAGCGCTTGAGGGACTAATCAGTGCATATCCTGAAACCGCACTTAACATAGGCTAGTGTGTGTTCGCACTGACGGTACAGAAAAACGGAGCTAACCGCGATACTTGTTGATAGTCCGACGACACGGGTCAACTAGTTGCGTGGAGTCTGGGTTGATGGCGTTCCGGTCAAGGAGACTATCGCATGTCCGTCCGTCCGTCGAACCATGCGTGTGGCTGGTTTGCATGACGTGACAGTAACGCCGACACAAATCTAACCGTTGCCACAGACGATGCCACTACGGCATCGCTATGGGCTTTGCCGTAGCAAACCAACTCTGTGACTTCAGCTGCATCGCAAAGCAAAAATTGACGTTCGTTATGGACGCAACAACAACTTCCCCGTCGTGCGCCGCGACTGAATATCTTCGTGAGCGCGCGGCGCGTCGTGCAAGGGGTAGGTCTGCCCTACGTTCACCTTAAGGTTTCCCGCCTTGATCCAGTCAAACAATTGCGTTGTGTGAGCAACGAGCGCGGACCGCGTACGCACGTGATCGCCGACAGTTGGGTAGGAAACCAATACGCTCCGGGGAAGCGTGCGCAGGTCAATGGGAGGAAGGGCCTTGATCGTGTGCCCGTAGTAAGCCAGCACTCCGTGATGGCGCAGGGAGGCGAGCGAAGCGTAGAAGGTATCCGCGCCGACTCCGTCGTACACTACTGCGACGCCCTCTCCTCTGGTTAAATCAAGCACCTCCTTTGAGAAATCACCATAGTCGGCCACGATGACTTGATCGGCGCCCGCGTCCTCAGCGGCTTTTACTTTGTCTGCGCTGGAGACCCGACCGATGACTTGCCCGCCCCGCAATTTAATCATCTGAGAAAGCATCATTCCAACGCCGCCAGCTGCAGAGTGTACTAATGCGGTGTCGCCAGGCTGAATCGCGTAGGTCTCAGTCACAAAATGGTGCGCGGTCAGCCCTTGCATGAGAAGTCCCGCAGCGGTCTCATCCGAGACGCCCTCGGGGACATGGACTAGTGAATGCGCGGGTGCGATCAATTGTTCGGCATAGCTTCCCCAAACAAAAAACCACGCTACACGGTCTCCTACTTTAAAGTCGACAACATCGGCTCCGACTTCAGCCACCCGCCCCACTCCTTCCACGCCAGGAGTAAAGGGTAGTGGGACCAATTTAAAAAGACCCTCACGAGTTCCGATGTCCATGTAATTGACGCCGGCGGCCACTACATCTATTCGCACTTCACCACTACCAGGGGCCGAGCTTTTCCGTTCGGAGAATTGCAGTACTTCGGCGGCACCATATCGCTCCATTACTATCGCTTTCAACGTTAATCCTTTACAGTTATTCTGGACAGAATGATCCAGAATAGGAGAAAAAAACACCCAATCCGAGCTTCGGAGGGTGAGTGACGAAAAGAATACGTGAGACGCTTACTTCGTAAATTTATCGCGATGAACGGAAAACTAAGGTACTCGGACGCTTTTCTCAAATCCCGCCATAGCGAAATCGACTAATTGTCGAAGTTGCGACGTGGAAGCACCCGCACGCCCGTTGACCTTCATCCCAACCAGTGTCGCCCCGATGAATGCTGCCGCGCCCTGTTCATCAATGTCTGTGCTCAACTCTCCATTGGTCTTGGCTTCGGCAAATATATTGACAAGTGCTGCGCCAAGCACCATGGCACTTGCACCGTTGATATGTGAAACCTCTTTATCCTGGGTTCCGAGCTCACATATAGCATTGACACCCATGCATCCACGACTATGATGAGCAGGTGATTTGTCAGCGTAGTGGTACAACGCGGACCTGAGGCCCGCTAAAGGCGACGACGCACCACCGCCTCGCAAGTGATGACAAAACTCGGCGATACTATCGGCGTTATAACGCTGCAATGCTTCCAAAAACAAAGCACGCTTATCGCCAAATGTGTCATACATACTTTGTCGCCCAATCTTCATATGCCGCAGAAGGTCGTCGGTCGAGGCTCCTGAATAGCCTTTAGCGCAAAACACGGCAATCGCAAGACGAAGAACTGCTTCACGGTCGAATTCTTTTTTGCGTGGCATCTGGTGATCATACGTATTTTGGATTAATTGGTCAAGATACGACGATCAATTTTCTAAAGCCCGCTTGCGTGGTCGATCTAGAGAATTAAGGGTACGTGCATGATTGAAACTAACGTATAAAACCGAGCTCAAGTTGAAAAATCAGCAGCGACCAATCGCTGGCGATGATCATTGCGGCAAGGCGGCCGTCCCCCACACATCCTTCGCCGGTCTGCTAAGGGTCAATTTACCAGGGGACTCTTCGCAACGTTTACAGGCTTAGTCGATCCGGGCAAACGTCAAAACAATTGCCGCTCAGATTTACTATTCCGCAAGGCAGCTAATCAGCGTCTGACGTTCTGGATAGTCGGGCTCCGGGGCCCGCCAGTGATCCAACATCTGCTCTGCTTCTGCAGTGCATTCTCCGTCAAGCGCGTGATACGGCCTCCTTCAAGAGAGGAACGGCAAGGGGCAGCGAGCCTAGCAGGATGACGGCTCCTACGTGGTTGAGCGGCGATTGTCAGCGTTACATTTCATCGCCCTGGATCGCGCACTTGCCCAGGTTTCCGATTCATGAAGGTTCGTAGCAATTAATCCGTGCAACGGTTCGGTACAGGGCACGCAATCGACAAATTTCGTGGGATCTTAAATTCTAGCATTGGTCGCACGTAGCGTTTAATCGCTCGATGCACTAATTGGAAGTCGTTGGGATGCCTTAAGTTGTTGAATCATGGCCGGCGCTATACGATGTATGTTTCGATCTCCACCTCCCTATATGCAAATGAGGTCGCCCCGTACGGATAGACAGTCAGCTCCCTTGGACATGAGAACGCCTACGGTTTAGACGTTGACATGCGATCAAAGCGCGCCAAGCCTTTTCAGGTTCACATCACGCACCTCCCTGCCGGGCGTGAACGGACCTGCCAAAGGCGTTGCGAACGGTGTGGCACGGTGTCGCCTCGGCATCGGACAGACTTTTGTCGCTCGAGTGTCAAGGTCGGCACCGTAAAAAACAATTCTGCAACTGACCGATGGCCGTGTAATTACCGCTGGAGCCGAAAGATCGAAGGGAGTAGTGTTCAACCAGCAGCAAGATCAGAGTTCACGACCTTACTGCTAATGTGCGGTCACAATAAATGTCTCCCAAGGGCCCACGGAGGTACGATTAGCAACGAGCGGGGCCGTGCCAGCGCTTTCCGCCGTGACATACGCACCACTCGCTGTTTCGCGCAAAGCAATATTTCCATCCGCTTCAGGCACCTCCGTGAAGGTCTCTCGTAATCCAATTGATGCAGTGCTAGCACTTAAAGGACTTGATCCATTGCTGCCAGTGGTAACGTAAAGATTGTTAGACAACGATTTAAGGGCGATGTTGGTATTGCCAGCATCGACCACCATGTATAGTTCCCACGGACCGACTGTGGTACGGTTCGCGATCAAGGGGCTTGCGCCAGCGTTATCCGCAGTGACATCGTTCCCATTTGCCATTGCTTGGAACGACACGGTAGTGCCAGGGATCAACTTTTGGACTTGAACGACAGGCTGTGTGGGCCGCGTGTATGTTAGTGCGAGTTGCCCTTGCAGCATTTTTTGACCATCATCAGTGAGGCGCATGTAATAGTCTGCCGAACAATGAGTCCCGTCGATATCAAGCGTAGGTAACCCGCCCGTGCTCATCGAAGCGTCCTCAGCGGTTGGCATTATTTGATTTCCCTCGTTATACTCATCGTACATACTGACGTACACGCTTTTTACTCCAGTGGAAACTGCGTTCGCGAATTGCTCCCACATGAAATCTCCATGCACACGCTGTGGAGGTGACCCAGCGTTATCGCCTGGAAGCACTGCCGCTTGGAAATCGAATCCGTGGGCGTTTGCATAAGCCAAATCATCCTGCCAAAGAGGTTTCACTGCATCCGAATCACTAATATTGCCAATCGATCCAATCATCCACGGCTGAATCATATTTGCTGCGTTGTAGACGGGAAGCCAAGCAGGATCATCAGTGCGCCAACCGCGCGATGTACCCAAAATCACATAAAGCCCCTGATTTTTCAGCCAAGTAATAAGGCTAAGCATCTGCTTAGGAGTTGTGCTGCTGGTAGAAGTTGCGATCCAAAGCTGCACGACTGGCTTTCCATTTTGTTTGGCATAGAATGGAGAAGCCGTCATCTGCAACTGGCCATTTATCACATTGGTCCAGTCGTTTGGGATTTCGGTAGCGTAGTTAGTCCATCCCGTTATATCGTAATCAATGTAAAATTTAACCCCGTACTTAGGGGCAGTAGCAAGCACATTTCCAGCATTGATCGTGGCTGCAGTAGCTCCGGTCGGATTAAAGCGCTGGATCGCAACGGTGGGCTTACCATACTCCCCCAGCCATTTCATATGGATGTCCACCACGTCACGATTATAGGAACTGAATAAAGTCGCCGGCAGGCCGTTACCAAGCGTACCGAAGCCACTCTGATATTGCATTGGAGTGCTTCCGTAAAGCGTTTGGTAGGGACGCATGTCTGGCCATGCTTTAATTGCAATATTTGCTGATGCAGGCGCAGGCAGCTTGTTGTTGGTCGACCAATGCTCCCACGCCAGACCATCCGGGGGTGTTCCCTCTCCAGCCGAAAACCATCCCTGATAACCTACCGTAACTTTTCCGACGATGTCGCCCGTCCCACTTTGCGCTTGCGCGGAAAACGGCAAAACAGCGATAGTCACTGCGAACACAGCGGCTATGCTTTGGAATATCCCGGTTAGTCGTCTGCCCAATTTCTTGCCGGTGTCCTTGCGAATCACGAATGCCATACTATCTATTTCCTTGGTTAGTAAATTTTTTGATCCGACAACTAAGTTACCGTAATGTTCGTCCAAGTTGATAAGAGAAAAGTTCAGCGCTCTCGCGCCGTGAAAATCGCTGCCTCGGTTCTGCTTTTTCTTACCAATTTATGCCTACAGTAGGTTGTATGGTTAGGAGATGAACAACGCCGTGGTCATTTCGTTGTTGACCGGTTTGGCATGCATGCCGGCGGTGTTCACCAGATATCCTCGCCTGTAGTCGAGGCTTTTCGTTTGCTTCGTTCAATGCCACAATCATCAGCCCACAAGGATGCTGGCGAAAATTAACATAACAAACTAATTAATCATACGAAAAAAAATCGATCACTCGAAAGATATGCTGGGGACGTTACTGTCGGCGATGGAGCGAGAGTGCAAAAGTCTGCAATCGTTATTACCGTGGCATTCGTCGTTGCATCCTATTTGGCGTCGAGCGGTCAGTGCGGATATTCCGGCGGCATCGATTGCGAGCGTTTTCGGGGGTTGGTCATTGGAGCTTGGCATCCTGGCATGTGGTCCAAAAGATTGGATAAAGCAGCGTCTTTTTTGTCACCAACACATTAGAAAGTGATGCTCGAAAACATACCGAATTCCTATTACCGAGATTGGTGCATGTCATCACGCTCGACGGGGGACTCTTCCGCCGCTACCTGCCGAACGTACATCATGGCGCATTCGCATCGCCGGAGGCGCGTTCTAACGTCTGATGACATGTACTCGGGAATGTGTTTACCGCGCTACCCAGCCTGGATAGTGGAACGTGCTAATTCCCGGAATCGCCGCTATTGGAACAACTCCCTCGTATTTGGCCAGATCCGGTTTCCGACTCTCAACGCCGTAAACTTCGGCGCTGTGGGACATGCCTGACGCGCCCCTTGCGCACAGCGCAGGCCACGATGCGGCACCGACGTTCGTGTGCTGTTTTATTTTGTGGCAATCGCTTAAGCGCCTAACGGAGGCGAAACGGCCATGTGCTAAAGGGCCAAAAGATGCTTAAATCGTTGCACCCTAGGCTATCGTTATCTCGCGCATCAGGTCTACAAAAGCACGAAGTCCCGCGGGCAGGTTGCGATGCCCAGAGAAGTAAAGGCTCAACCCTGGGAAGTCGGGCGACCAGTCTTCGAGGACGCGTATCAGTCGTCCTAGGCGGAGATCTTCGCGGATACTCCACATTCCCAAACAAGCAAGTCCCGCCCCTTCGAGCGCCGCCTTGTGGATCAAAGCCTCACGATTAAGTGTCAAGTAGCCCGGTGGCGTGATCTTCACCGCCTGACTGTTACGGGCGAATTCCCATTGGAACAATTTGCCGCTGGACATACGCACGCGAACGCATCTGTGCGCCATCAAGTCGTCGGGAACGATCGGCTTATCGCATTTCGCGAAATATTCCGGGCTCCCCACAATCGCCATGCTAAGCGATGACGTCAAGGCGACCGCGACCATATCTTTGGGGACATTGTCGGCGAATCGGATGCCTGCATCGAAGCCGCTGCCGACAATGTCAGATAAGTTGGCTTCAACGACGATTTCAACCTCCATTCTTGGGAAGCGTCGCAAGAACTCTAAAACCAAAGGTGCCAGGATCAGTGAGGCGGCTCCTTCGAAGCAGTTGATGCGGAGCAACCCGGAAGGAGTGTCCCGGTGGGCGTTGGTGGATTCCATCGCGTCAGCGATTTGGCGTAATGCCGGCCTGATCTGCGCCAGAAATGTCTCCCCCGCCTGCGTCAAAGCAACGCTCCTGGTGGTACGGTGAAATAGACGCACCGCCATGCGGGCCTCCATGTCCGATACCGTATGACTGAGCGCTGAAGCGGAAATGCCTAGATCGTCGGCCGCCTTGCGAAAGCTCAGGTGGCTTGCCACGGCCATCACGGCGTTAAGTTCGAAGAGACCATTTCGTTTCATATACCCATCCGTTGGCGCGATCGAATTAATGCGAATTGTGCACTGCTTCATCTTCAATTATGCAGATAGTAATCACAATCGCGCAACTCTACACTTCCTACATCGGCACACCACGGCGTTTCCCGGTTCGTTCGGCGGCCTAGGCACGACATCTCTTTCCAATCCCCGACGCAATGGAGAATTTCATGACGCGATCCACCTTTCTTCTTATCAACGCCGCAATTGGCCTGCTTTTCGGTTTGGGTCTTTTGTTTTTTCCGCAGTACTTCATGAGCACCTTTGGACCCGCCCTAAGTCCAACAGCAACGCTTCTAGCGCGCGACATCGGCGCTTTCCTGCTTGGATTCGGGCTGTTGAACGGCTTCTCATCCAAGGCTGATTACTCGCGTTCTCTTGGCGCGGTTCTGGCCGCAAACCTCGCGGTGCAGTGCGTCACGTTTGTCCTGGATTTGCGGAGCGTGCTGGGTGGGGTCGTTGATCAGCATGGTTGGGGACCTGTGATGCAACACGCCGTACTGGGTTTCGGCTTCGCTTTCTATTGGCTACAAGCTCGACGTCTTGCTTCGATGCAATCGGTATGAGAGCGTGCGGGTGTCTGGTCTTCGGTCGGCTTGGGAAACGGCACGACCTCAACTCGCTTCACCACACTCCCATCGTCGTTATCTAACTTAAGAACGATCGTGCATCGCACGACGGCTCCCTGTCTCATAGTCAGGGGAACCGATACCCTTTCGCGCACGTGTCTCCCAGTCTTTTTGCCGGCTTCCAACAACACATACGGCAAGAGAATGGGGCAAGAGTCCTCTGCTCCCGTCTAGCACCAACAGACAACAACGCGACTACTACGCAATGGCGTCCATCACTCGGGCCGAATAGACCATCGTGGCGCCAGCGTTAATTGCGATAGCGAAACCAAGCTCTTCGGCGACCTCTTCTCGCGTCGCGCCCAGCTTCGCTGCCTCGGCACTGTGCACCGCAGTACAACCGTCGCATCGGAGCATAACCGCAACTGCGATCGCAATTTATTCGCGCGTGTTCGCATCCAGATGGTTGGTCTTCGTTCCCGCATTCGACAACGTCTGATACCCTTTCACCGAGTCTGGTACAAGTGTCGCGATTTCGTTGATGCGGCCAAACAACTGCTCCCGATACTGCTACCAATCCAACATGACTTTACCCCTTTAAATTGGCTGGCGATGCGCCTGCTAGTGAGACAATTATCTACACCGCAATGACATCGCACCATGCGCGGTCGTCTCGAAAAAAAACTTAACCGTCTCAATCATCTTGATCGGGAACACGCGCGAGCAAGCGCTCGACCCAACGCAATTTGGTACAGTGGTTCCAGCTTGTGATTCGACGCGCATAGTCCAACGTTAGCAAAACCTGCTGACCGCAGTGAGCATAGCGGCATGTGAGGCACTTGCAGCACCAACAACTGCGCGACGCATACCGGTTAGCGTGAGCAATACGGGCCGACGGGTCTCAATAAGATCACCAAGCTGCACGATAAACACAAGCCCAACGCAATACCCGGGGTGGACTGAGCGAAACCACCGAATTACCTGCCCAAGATGGCAACTCAACGTCGGTGCCATGATGGACATCAATGGTTAAGCAAAGTAGCTGCTGGCGGCGATCAGCCCGAACCCTAGGGCCCTGAGCCCGGCCATGGAACCGCGCATTGCTCGGCTATCAGGATCCGGGGCGCTCTCAAGTCAAAAGAATCGACCGCTCGCCATCACCCGTCATGCGATGGTATGAGAATACGGGAATGCGCAGCCCCGGTTTTTTTGACGTGACGGATTCCTACTGACTTGAGACTTCGCTGAAGCTTAGTTATAAGGAAAGCTCCTGCGATTATTGCCGATATAACACTATGCAATATTGGAGGGCGCTTGCTAAAACCGCTTGCCGGAGCTTTATCTTTCTTATCTTGACCCGGTAAAACGAGACAAAAAAGTCAAGGCGCGCGAACCGCCTTCGCTGCAAGCGAGAGGTATTTATTAGCGCCGGCTTTCATCAAATTACATTTCCATGTCCAATTTTGACAAACCCAATACTCAATCGTAAACATCAGGAATACAAACGAACGTGTAACTAATCCTTCATGAGCGGCTGATACCGTTGCGCCACCCTCGAAAGTTACGGTAAGGACTTTTTGAGGACTCAAGCAGGCCCAATATCGCATCTCATGGAGACAAGCAATGCGTCAAGCCGCACAGAAATGGAATACCCGAACCGTATTCGTTGCAGTACTCATGGCAATGGCGAGCCTGAACGCCAGTGCTCGCGACGACAACGCGCCCAAACGCGTGTTGTTGATCAGCGTCGATGGGATGCATGAACAGGACGTCGCACGCTGCATTGGGGCGAACACTTGTCCTAACCTGGCTTTGCTTGCCAAGTCAGGCGTGACCTATACGAACGCACATACGCCCGGCTTGTCGGATTCGTTCCCGGGGCTTGCCGCACTCACAACCGGTGGATCGCCCAAGACGGCCGGACTCTTCTATGACGTCTCCTACGATCGCACGCTCTATGCGCCGGGCGACCCGACGTGCTCTGGCAAGCAAGGGTGGAACGTGATATTTGACGAAACGACAGGTATCGATGCCGAGAACGGCGGCGCTTTGATTCACCTCGACGGAGGCGGAGCGTTTAATCCGCAAGCAATCCCGCACGCTATGGTGAAGGGCGTGTGTACGCCCGTCTACCCGCATGACTACATCAAGACAAACACCGTATTCGAAGTCATCAAAGAACATAAACAAAATGCGCGGACGGCATGGGCCGACAAACACGCGTGGGGCTACGATTGGCTCAACGGCCCGTCAGGGCTGGGCGTAGACGATCTTGCGCGGACTGAAATCAACTCTATCGACCCAGCAACAAAAACAAACTACACAGATGTCTACTCGCATACGTCAAAGTTCGACGACTTGCACGTGAATGCACTGATCAACCAGATCAACGGCAAGGATTCAACCGGCAAAACTCGCGAAAAAGTACCAACGCTCTTCGGCACCAATTTCCAGACGCTGAGCGTCGCCCAAAAAGCGACTGTTTCAAGCGGCGGCGGTTACCTCGACGCGAGCTTCACGCCGGGTCCGCAAGTCGCCGCCGCGATTGCCTACGTTGACGATTCGCTCGGGCGCGTTGTCAGCGAACTCAAGCAGCGAAACCTGTTTTCATCAACGATGATCATCGTGACGGCCAAGCACGGTCAGTCGCCGACCGATCACACGAAGCTCATCAAGAATGGTGACACGGTTACCGCGCTGCTCGAAGCCAACGGTTACCTCGATGCCAACGGCAACTTCGGCCAGAATGCCACTAAGACAGGCAATCTCAACGACGGCAGCGGTCTTTCCGGGACCGGATTAGTGCAAAGCGATGACGTTAGCCTGATCTGGTTGCGTGATCGCAGCCAGACGGACGCCGCCGTCAAGACGCTGCGCGCGAACCTCGATTGCAATGCGCCCGGCATCTGCGCTGATGGACCGCAAGCCTATATTCTTTCTGGCGAGCGGATGGAAAATGCGTTCGGCGATCCAGCACGCGGCCGCACGCCGGATATCATCGTGCAACCCAATCCGGGCGTGATCTATACGTCGAGCAAAACCAAGGACGAAGAGCACGGCGGCAATGCACCCGACGACGGTCACCTTGGTCTCGTCGTGTCTTATGCGGGACTGCGTCACGCAAGTACCGTCGCCGCGCCCGTCACCACCACTCAGGTCGCACCGACGATCCTTCAGTCCCTCGGGCTCGACCCGGACCTCCTGCAATCCGTCGCCCGCGAAGGCACCCGCGTTCTGCCGGGTTTTGACATCGACCGCTAAACCATCAATACCTCGTACCGTGAGTAGTTCGGCCGTACGAGGGCCGCTGTTTCTTTCAAAGTTTGTCAACGAGGTACAAACATGTCACTTAAAAACGGCTGGCCGGTCCTTCGCAGGTCGGTCCAGTTTACCTTTGCCCTCTCGATCGTCAGCGGCGCTGCATCCAGCGCTTTCGCCAATAACCGTGATTCTGATGACGAGCACGCCAGCAAATTTTTCCCCGGCAATCTCGTCGTGAGCCGCAGCGTCTATCCCAACCAGTCTGCGATTGTAACGCCAGGCACGGTGCTCCCGCCCGGTTGTCAGCAGACACGCGCAGGATGCAGCGCACCGAGCGGAGCCACCAGCGACGGCACCTATCCGTATGTCTGGAACAACGTCCTCTACGACTCAAATTTCGGTATTTCATCGAGGATATTTCTCGACCAGTTGACGCCCACCGGTTTCCCGATCAGTAGCCTGGAGGTGCCCTACACAACCGATCCGGCGGCAAAAGGCGATCATCTAGCAACGAGTTTCAGTTCGAAGTCAGAGGTCGGCCTGCACCTCACGCCAGACGGCCGGACGCTCACGTTCATGGGTTATGTTGCACCGATCAACCAGATCGATGTCTCGAACTCCAATACACCCGGAGCAGTCGATCCGACCAATCCTGACGGCCAGGCGTTTTATCGCGCGGTCGCAACCGTCGATCGCGACGGACGTTTCACTTTCACCGAAACAAATGCCTACAGCGGCAACAACGGCCGCTCGGCTGTCCTGATTGAAGAGGGCGACAAGCGATTCTTCTTCACGACCGGCAACGCAGGCAACGGCAGTAACCCGCAACCCTCAGGCGTGGTCTTGGGCGCAGGTGCGCAGTTTATAGCTCAATCCACCCTACCCGAAGCTCAACAGACTCCCTCGACGCCCACGCCACTTGCCAGCTTCTCGGTAACGAAACTAGGCGTCTCGGCTGACAAGATAGGCAAAGACGATAACTTCCGTGGCCTCACGGTATTCAACAACGTCGTCTACATGACGAAGGGCAGCGGCAGCAATGGCGTCAACACGGTGTATTTCGTGGACACGACCGGTAACGCATGTCCGAACGGCACAGGCATTCCCGCCCCTCATGCGAAGCTCCCGGTCGATCCACTTGCCTATGCCCCGGCTACGCTCCAAAGTGACGGGCTGCCCTCGAACATGTGCATCCTTGCCGGCTTCCCCTCCACCTCAAACAAGGTGACACCGGCCGCCATGTTCCCGTTCGGTTTGTGGTTCGCCGATTCCAATACGCTTTATGTCGCCGATGAGGGAGATGGCTACACCGGTGGCGGTGACCTATTCACGCACGCCGCGGCTCAAAAGAGTGCAGGGTTGCAAAAATGGGTATTCAATCCAGCGAGCCGCATATGGACTTTAGCCTATACCTTGGTCGACGGCCTTGGGCTGGGAAAACCGTATTCAGTACACGGCTATCCGATGGGTAGTAATGCCGCAACGGGATTACCCTGGACGCCTGCGACCGACGGACTACGCAACATCGTCGGTCATGTTGGCCGCGACGGCATCGTCACGGTATGGGCGACGACCTCCACCGTCAGTGGTAATGGCGACACCGGTGCTGATCCGAATCGTCTGGTTGCGGTGCAAGACGTACTGAAGGACAAAAGCGCAGCGGAGCATTTGCGATTCGTGACGTTGCGCTCGGCTGGCTTTGGTGAGGTGCTGCGTGGAGTGGCGTTGACACCGGGCACGGAGCTGGGCGACAACGAACACCGCTAGGCTTTTCAGGGCCGGCGAGTAGGTTTCTTACCTACTCGCCTGCCCGGTAGAACTGCCTATGAGTAACAGCCGCGCATGGACTGGCCGAGTGCCGAAGCGTGCATACTTCGCAACCTTTGCTGATTTGACGTGAACTACTTTCAAGAGCGGAAACGGCACAACGGCAAGAGTATTTACGGCCGAAGATGCTAACATCGGATCTCTTTCGGATCTCGGTTAGACTTTGCGTGAAGGGGCTTTTAATCTCTCCCACTTCAAATCCGCAAAGCAAGGACCTTGAGTGGCCTCGCTGACTTCACGTCATTGTGTTCACCGTTCCATTCCATCGCTCGATCAACGGACGCGTAGGCTGACCTGCCCTGCTTTCGCAACGGCACCAAGCTCTCCATATGCTTCGGCTACTGTCCTGGGAGCAAGAAGCCCGCCGGCCCGACGCTCCGGTTCGTTCACATCGCTCAGAGCAGCGGCCACATATGCTGCGGCGAATGCGCGATGACGGCTCAATCGGTCAATCGGTTCGTCAATTGATTGCTGTGCGCGTTTGAACGTGCCCATGGTAGCCGGACTCACTGTACGCCTGCAGACGCGTGCGCAGCGGCCGTGCGATATGCGCTATGGGACGAAGCGTTGAGCGCCCACACTTTCGCTTCGGCCGCCTGAATATCGCGTGGATAGTCCGAATCGTGGGTACTCGCCCGGTATCCCACCTGCTCAAGTTGAATCACTTGCTCTAGGACTTGCCTGCGGGTCAATGGAGCATTGGACGATTGCACAAACGATGTCACGGAAATAAGCGCGACAAAGGCTACAACGGCGCAGACGAGCAGTTTCATGACGGGTGTCCTCAATGTCGATGGCAACGAAAACAAAGCGATTGGTCTTCATTGTCGACCCCAGACACTGGCGCGACGCTGACGGCGTCATCACGAAATCGTTATCTTTGGCGGCCGCCGCACAGGACGCGTCGACCTTGTGCGCGAGGTGGCTAGGTCCGGCCTTTTGTGAGAGGAAAGGTAAGGACGAAGCGAGTCGCGTCGCACTCGCTTTCAGCGTGTGCACGACCGCCGTGCAGCTCCATAATGGTCCGAACGATCGCGAGTCCCAATCCGGTTGATCCGCCTGTTGAGTGACTGCCGGCACGGGACGGGTCCGCACGATAAAACCGATCGAACACGCGCTCGATTAAAGCCGGATCGAGCGGAACGCCTTGATTGGTCACCGAGACGCGCATCATGCCATCCAGGGCCTTGGCATCGAGCGTGATCTTGCCCGCTCGTGGCGTATAGCGGACTGCGTTCGCGAGCAAATTGCTGACCGCGCGTCGGAACAATTCTACATCTGCGCAGAGCCGCCCGCCGCCGCTTACCTGCAAATGTACGCCGGCTTCATCGGCAATGCCTTCGAAATATTCCGCGATTCGCAGCAGTTCATCACCGATACTAAATTCCAGCGTGTGCTTCGCGAAATTTGGATGTTCTGCACGCGCAAGAAACAGCACGTTCTCGATCATGCGTGAAAGCCGGTCGCTCTCCTCCAGATTGGACGCAAGTACCGCCTGATAATCTTCGCACGAGCGCGGCCTCGCCAGCGCGACTTCCGTCGCGCCGCGCAGATTTGCCAGCGGCGTTCGCATATCGTGCGCGAGGTCCGCGGTGAACCCGGACAACCGGTTAAAGCCCTGCTCGAATCCCGCGAACATGGTATTCAGTGAAACGACCAGTGTCTGGAGCTCCTGCGGCACGTTACCTACCTTGATGCGCGAAGCAAGATTGTCGACAGTAAAGTTCTCGGCACTACGGGCAATCGCTCGGAGCGGACTCAGCGCACGCCGTACCAGCAGATAGCTCATCAGGAACGCGATCAGGACGCCAGCAGTCCCTGCATAACGCAGCCGGTCCCGGTACTGGTCCAGCAATAGCCATCGGTCATGCATGTTGCGCGTCACGATGATCGTAACGTCCGATCCATCGGCCAGCCGCCCCATCGCAGCGATGCGCCGGAAAGGTGTCTTGTCGGTAGCCGAACGCTCGACGATCGCCGCGGCTGTGATCTGCCGCGACGCCGCAATGACGTCGGGAGGCCATGACAGCCGGTCCGCCGTTTCGAGACGATTATGCTGCAGCAGCACTTGTCCCTCTGCGTCAAGCACTTCCACCGACAAAGCCTCGTTGCCGAGAACCTGGCTCTCGATCCGCTCGTCGTGCATACGTAGATCGCGGGTATCGGCGAGCTCTTCCACCAGCCGGCGGGTATGACGGGTTGCGAGCACGATATCCAGATCGTCCTGAGTCCGCACTTCGTGCGCAAGCGCCAGGTAGACGTAGCTGCCGACCAGTGCGAAAACGGCAAGCGTGGTGCCGGCAAATACCAGCGCGAGCGTCGCTGTCAGCGAGCGGGACCGAGCGCGCCTCAGCATTAGTCGTCTTCTCGCGTGTCGATCACGTAGCCGACACCGCGCACGGTGCTGATCAATTTTACTTCGAACTCTTCGTCGATCTTCGCGCGCAGGCGGCGGATCGCCACTTCCACGACGTTTGTGTCGCTGTCAAAATTCATGTCCCATACGTAAGAAGCGATCTGAGTGCGGCTCATCACCTCGCCTTTCTTGCGTGCGAGCAATTGCAGCAATGCAAATTCACGGGGCGTCAGCTCGATGCGCTTGCCCGCCCGACGCACCTTGCGACGCGTGACATCGATCTCCAGATCGGCGACGGTGATCAGGTCGCTTTCCCGCGGTGGTCCGCGCCGCGCCAGCGTGCGCACACGCGCGAGCAACTCCACAAACGCGAATGGCTTGACGAGGTAATCGTCACCGCCCAGCTCGAGTCCGCGAACGCGATCGCTGACGTCGTCGCGTGCGGTCAGGAAAAGTACTGGCGTAGCCTTCAAGGTCCGCAGGTTCTTGAGGACAGCCCATCCGTCCATAGTCGGCAACATCACGTCAAGGACGATGACGTCGTAATTTTCTTCTCTCGCAAGGATCAGGCCTTCGGCGCCGTCCGCTGCTGTGTCTATGGAATAACCCGCTTCCTCGAGGCCCTTCTTGATATAAGCGAGTGCCTTCTGCTCATCTTCAACGACCAGGATCCTCATGTTTTTGCCTCGGCGCCGCGTTGATTGACTTGCATCGATATTACGCCAGTCACTTCGCATCGCGATTACAAAACTGTTATCTGCGATTCGTGGCGGCCGGGACGTCGGATTCGGCGGGCATAGACACGCATCAGTTTGAGTCGGGCTGCGCATTGACAGTGCTGCCGCTTCCAGTCGTACCGTTGACCGCACCTCCGTACCCCGTGTTCGCTTGATCGTTCAGCCTGGCCTCGGCAGCCTGGATATCGTCCGGATAATGCAGGCCTTTCTGTGCAGGGTGATATCCGGCATTTTCGATCTGCACGAGTTCGGCCTTGACCTGGGCTTGGGTTATCGGGTCGTTGTTGCTCTGTGCAAATGTCAGGGCCGGAGCGGTAAGGACAGCAGCCATCAGGAATGCCTGGATTGCGCGTTTCATAGTTGACACCTCTTGAACGTTGATCATGACTTCTCGTTGTGAGACAGCCTGAATGCATTGTGCGAGGACGAGGGTGACAGCAAGCCGACCATTCCATTACAAGATTGATAACTGTGGGAGCCGCTTGCAAACGGCAATTCGGAGGCGTTTTCAACATGACGTATTTGTAATTAACTCGACGGTATCCGGTAAGTGCGGGTCGGCGAGACTCGCTCATCAAGAAGCCCGACCGTGTTCTTACGGCTCACCGTTCAGGAAACCCTATGTGGATCGTCAGACTCGCCCTCAACCGGCCTTATACGTTCATCGTCCTTGCGATCCTTCTCTTTATCCTGGGGCCGCTTGCAATTGTCAGAACACCGGTTGATATCTTCCCAAGCATCAATATCCCGGTGGTCAGCATTGTCTGGTCGTATAACGGCTTCTCCGCCGAGGACATGGCGCACCGGATCACGTCGAACTATGAACGCGCCCTGACCTCGGACGTCGAAGATATCGAACACATTGAATCGCAGTCGCTCAATGGCGTCTCAGTGGTAAAGGTATTCTTCCACCCCGGCGCCGACATTAATCGCGCGATTGCTCAAGCAGCATCGAACTCAGCCTCGATCCTGCGCGTGCTGCCGCCCGGAACCCTGCCACCGAATATCATCACGTACAACGCTTCAACGGTGCCGATCCTGCAGCTGGGTCTTTCGAGCAAGTCGCTGCCTGAGCAAACCCTGTATGACCTCGGCAACAGCTTTATTCGCACGCAACTCGCGACAGTTCAAGGTGCGGCTGTGCCCTTGCCCTTCGGCGGCAAGGTACGGCAGATCATGGTCGACATCAACTCGCGCGCGTTGCAGGCGAAAGGTCTTTCACCACTCGATGTGGTCAACGCCGTCAATACGCAGAACCTGATCCTGCCGGGCGGCACGGCGAAGATCGGCACGCGCGAGTACAACGTGCAAATGAACGGCAGCACGACGAGCGTCGCGGCGCTAAACAACCTGCCGATCAAGACGGTCAATGGCGGCGTGGTGTATGTACGCGACGTCGCGCAGGTTCGCGACGGCTACGCGCCGCAAACGAACATCGTGCGCAGCAACGGTTCGCGTGCGGCCCTGCTCGAAGTCGAGAAGACCGGCAGTACGTCGACGCTGACCATCATCAGCCAGATCAAGTCGATGCTGCCGAACATCACCGCCGGGCTGCCCAAGTCGCTCGTGGTCACGCCGCTCGGCGATCAGTCTGTCTTCGTGAAATCGGCCATAACAGGCGTCGTGCGCGAAGCGCTGATCGCGGCATGCCTGACCGCGCTGATGATCCTCCTGTTCCTCGGCAGTTGGCGCGCTACGCTGATCATCGCTGTGACCATTCCGTTGGCCGTCCTGACGTCGCTCATTGGTCTCTCCGTGCTGGGCGAGACCATCAATATTATGACGCTCGGCGGCCTCGCGCTCGCGGTCGGGATCCTGGTGGATGACGCAACGGTCGCCATCGAAAACATCACGCACCACCTGGAGAATGGCGCGCCTTTGCACGATGCCATCCTGAACGGTTCGGGCGAAATTGCCGTGCCGACCTTCGTGTCGACGCTGTCGATCTGTATCGTGTTCGTACCGATGTTCCTGCTGAGCGGCGTTGCGCGATATCTGTTCGTGCCGATGGCCGAAGCAGTCGTGTTTGCAATGATCGCGTCTTACTTCTTCTCCCGCACGCTGATTCCCACGCTCGCAATGTACCTGATGAAAGCGCGGTCCCGCGACAACGCCGCGCCCCCCGGCCGCTTCGGCGTGCTGATCCGCTTCCAGGCCGCGTTCGAGCGTCGTTTTGAACAGTTTCGCGGCGGTTACAAGCGCATGCTTGGCCGCGCTATTGAACGTTGGCGCATGTTTTTGCCGATCTTCATGCTCGTGTGCGTTGGTTCACTGGCATTGATTCCGTTCACCGGACAGGACTTCTTCCCGACAGTCGATGCCGGCGAAATTCGCCTCCATATGCGCGCGCCGACTGGCACGCGGATCGAACAGACCGCTCGCATCGCGGACGAAGTCGAAGCGAAAATCAACACGGTGATCCCGAAGTCCGAACAGGCCGCGCTGCTCGACAACATCGGCGTGCCGGTGAGCGGGATCAACCTGACCTATGCGTCTTCCGGCCCGATCGGTTCGGAAGATGCGGACATCATGGTGTCGCTCAAGCCCGGCCACAAGCCGACAGCCGGCTATGTGACGACGCTGCGTAACACCCTCACGAACGCGTTTCCAAGTGTCACATTCGCGTTCCTGCCCGCTGATATCGTCAGCCAGATCCTAAACTTCGGCTTGCCGGCGCCCATCGACATCCAGATCGTCGGAGCCAAACTCGACCAGAATCGCGTGGTCGCGAACGATTTGCTAGCGAAGCTGCGCGGCGTGCGCGGTCTTGTCGATGCCCGCATCCAGCAGCCAGGCGACGAACCGGCAATCAACCTGGATGTCGATCGCACCAAGGCATTGCAGGCCGGCCTGACACAGCACGACGTTGCGCAGAACCTGCTGATTGCGCTCTCGGGCAGCTCGCAAACAACGCCGAATTTCTGGCTCGATCCAAAAAACGGCGTGAGCTATCCGTTGATGGCCGAAGTCCCGCAATACGATATCCATTCGCTTCAGACACTTGCCAACCTGCCGTTGACCAAGGTTGCCAACTCGAGCGCGCCGCAGAACATCTTGGGATCGCTCGCCACGATGTCGCGGGTATCGCAGGAAGCGGTGGTCTCGCATTACAACGTGCAGCCCGTGCTCGACATCTATGCATCCGCACAAGGGCGCGATCTTGCCGGGGTAGCGGCGGACGTCACCACGCTCGTCGATCAGGCAAAGGTAAAACTGCCCGCGGGATCATCGATCGTGATTCGTGGTCAGGTGCAGTCGATGCACGACTCGTTCACGGGCCTCGGCATGGGACTCGCCTTCGCCGTCGTGCTCGTTTATCTGCTGATGGTCGTCAACTTCCAGTCATGGCTCGACCCGCTGATCATCATCAGCGGCCTGCCTGCGTCGCTTGCAGGCATAGCGTGGATGCTGTTTGCCAGCCACACGACGCTCAGCGTGCCGGCGTTGACGGGAACGATTTTGTGTATCGGTATTGCTACCGCGAACAGCATCCTGGTCATCAACACCGCTCGCGAGATGCTTCAAGGTGGCGCGCCACCTTTAAAGGCTGCACTGGAAGCAGGTTTCAGCCGTTTCCGGCCAGTGCTCATGACAGCACTTGCCATGCTCATAGGCATGTTGCCGATGGCGCTCGGACTCGGCGACGGTGGCGAACAGAACGCGCCTTTGGGTCGTGCTGTCATTGGCGGCCTCGCAATCGGCACGGTCTCGACGCTGCTATTCGTGCCAGTGGTCTTCGGCATGGTTCACGCGTGGCGCGAACGGCGTGAAAAGAAACGCAAGGATGGCCCGGTGGAAGCAAACGGCCCGGAACCTCGCCCTACTCACTAGTCAATCCGCAATATTGCGCATCAACCTGCAAACAAGGCATTTCAATGAATCCGCATTCCGATCCACCCAAGTCTGATGTCGCCCCGGCCGATCGGGCCCGGCGCCGGTATGTCTTGCCCATTGCACTGATCGGGGCCGCTACCGCGCTGCTGATCCTGGGTATCGTGCCCCGGCTGCACGCGAGCACGGCGCTAACCGCTCAAACCAATGCACAGAGCGCCTTGGTCGTATCGGTGATCAAACCTAGCGTTGCGCCCGCGCAGCAAGAGCTGCTGCTGCCCGGGTCCGTCACGCCGTTTGCCGACGCTGCGATCTACGCGCGCACGAGTGGTTACGTTCAACACTGGACGCGCGACATTGGTGCCAAGGTCTCTGCAGGTGAGACGCTGGCGGTCATCCAGACACCGGAACTCGATGCGCAACTCGCGCAAGCGCGTGCGGATCAGGCCACCGCGCAGGCGAACTTCGCTTACGCCGACGCCACCGCGGAACGCTGGCAGCAGATGCTGACCACGCAGTCGGTATCGCAGCAGGACGCGGAGACCAAGAGCAGCGACCGTGACGCCAAGCGCGCGATGCTGCAATCTGCGATTGCCAACGTGAAACGGCTGTCGGAACTGGTCTCGTACGAGAAGGTGACCGCGCCGTTCAGTGGCGTCATCACCGCGCGCAACGTGGATGTAGGCGCGCTTGTGAGCGCGGGCAGCACGCCGGGACTGGGAAGCAACACGGGTGAGCTTTTTCATGTGCAGCAGACCGACACATTGCGCGTTTTCGTCGATGTCCCGCAAAACGATGCACCGTATGTCACGTCCGGCACAGCGGTTTATCTGAGCGTACAGCAATTCCCGGGAAAACGCTTTGCGGCAAAAGTTGCGCGCGATACGGGTTCTATCGATCCGGTCAGCCGCACGCTGCGTGTGGAAGTCGACGTCGATAATCGCGACGGCGCGCTGATGCCGGGCGCCTATGCGCAGGTTCATCTCGGGCTCGCAAATCCGCATCCGGCACTCGACCTGCCCGTCAGCGCGCTGCTCTTCAGGCCCGATGGCGTGACTGTCGCCGTCGTGGATGCTGCCGGCAAGACGGCGCTCAAAGCGGTCGGCGTTGGACGCGATTTCGGCACGAGCATTGAGGTCACCACTGGCTTGAATGCTACGGATCGCGTAATCGACAATCCCGGCGATGCAATCAGCGCCGGGCAGTCCGTGCGCATTGCGCCGAACGCGTCGTGAGGATCAGGACCATGTCACTCTCACGACTTTCGTGCCGGCTGAGCTGCGGGGCGCTTCTCGCATTGACCGGGTGTTCAACAATACCCTCCTACACCAGACCGGATGTCATCGTGCCGCCCCATTTTGCCAACGCGCCAGCCTGGACGGTGGCAGCGCCGGGCGACACAGCGTCGCGCGGGCCATGGTGGACTGTTTTCCACGACCCGGATCTCGACAAACTCGAGTTGCGCGTGAACGTGTCGAACCAGAGTGTGAAAAAGGCCGTGGCGCAACTGGAGCAGGCCCGTGCACTCGTCTCGTACCAGCGCGCGGGATTATTCCCCAGCATCTCGGCGAACGTGTCGCAGCAGCGCTACCGGACCTCGCAGAATCTCGAGGGCAGGTCGCTTGCAGGCAAGACCATTCCAGACTACTCGACCGGACTCACGGCTAGCTGGGAGCCCGACCTTTTTGGCCGCATCAAGGATGCCGCGGTGAACGCGCAGGCAAGCGCCGATGCAAGCGCCGCCGACCTCGAAGCCGTGCGCTTGTCGGTGGCGAGCGACATCGCCACTGACTATTTTGATCTTCGTGCGCTCGACACGCAGAAAAAGCTGCTCGACGATACCGTCACCGCGTACGCCGCCGCATTCAACCTGCTGGGGCAGCAATTGAGCGATGGCGCAATCGACGCGTCCGCTGTCGCGCAGGCGCAGACCCAGCTCGAAAGCACGCGTACCCTGGCCACGGACATCGTCGTTCAGCGTAGCCAGCTCGAACATGCAATTGCCACGCTGATCGCGGTACCCGCATCGACGTTCTCGATCGCGCCGGTCGGGCGGACGTTCACACTACCGCAGATACCAGTCGGACTGCCATCGCAATTGCTTCTTCGCCGCCCCGATATTGCCGCCGCCGAGCGTCGGGTCGCCGCGGCGAATGCGCAGATTGGCGAAGCGCATGCAGCATTTTTCCCTGACCTGGTGTTGTCGGCGAGCGCGGGTCTTGAGAGCTCTTTCTTCGCGCCGTGGCTCACTGCGCCGAGTCTCTTCTGGGCACTCGGCCCCCAACTGGCCGGCACGCTATTCGATGGCGGCCGCCGTAATGCAACGCTCGCCGAGGTGAACGGGCAATACGAGGGCGCAGTAGCCGATTACCGGCAGTCGGTGCTGTCATCGTTTCAGCAGGTCGAAGACAGCCTCTCCGCGCTGAACGCGCTCAAGGACGAAGCAGCCAGTCAGCAACGCGCCACGTCCGCCGCCACGCTTGCACTGAAGCTCACGAAAAACCGCTTTCAGGCGGGCGCCGTCAGCTATCTGGACGTCGTCACAGCGCAAACCATCGCGCTGAATAACGAGCGCGCACGTGAACAGATCGACGCACGCCGGCTCGATGCCAGCGTGGCCCTGATTCATGCTCTGGGAGGTACGTGGCAAACCGGCGTCGGCAGTAGTCACTGACCCGGGGCTTGCTGCGCTTACAACCGGTGGTTCGCCGAAGACCGCCGGGCTCTTCTATGACGTCTCCTACGATCGGACGCTCTATGCGCCGGGCGACCCGACGTGCTCTCGCAAGCAAGGGTGGAATTTGTCTTCGACGAAACCACTGGAATTGATGCCGAAAATGGCGGTGCTCTAGTTCATTTCGACGGAGGCGGAACTTTCAATCCGCAAGCCCTCCGCACGCCATGGTCAAGGGTGTGTGTACACCCGTGTACCCGCACGACTACATTAAGACGAACACCGTTTTCGGAGTCATCAAGCAACACAAACGCGACGCGAGAACTGCATGAGCAGTAAACACGCATGGGGTTACGACTGGCTTAACGGTCCATCAGGGCTGGGCGTAGACGACCTCGCGCGCACTGAGATTAATTCCATCGACCCTGCAACAAAAACAAACTACACCGATGTCTACTCACATACGGCAAAGTTTGACGACTTGCACGTGAATGCACCAAATGCACCGATCAATCAGATCAACGGCAAGGATTCGACTGGCACAACTCGCGAGAAAGTACCCACGTTGTTCGGCGCCAATTTCCAGATTTTCATCAACGATGATCATTGTGACGGCCAAGCACGGTCAGTCGCCGACCGATCACACGAAGCTCATTAAAAACGGTGACACCGTTACCGCGCTGCTAGAGGCGAATGGTTACCTCGATGCCAACGGGAACTTCGGCCAAAACGTCACCAAAACAGGAAACCTCAACGACGGCACGGCCTTTCCGCAACCGGATTCGTGTAAAGCGATGATGTCAGTCTTATTTGGTTGCGCGATCGTCGCCAGACCGATGCCGCCGTCAAAACGCTCTAGGCAAATTTGGGTTGCAACGTGCCCGGCATCTGCGCCGACGGACCGCAAACTTACATATTTCGGGCGAGCGCATGGAAAATACGTTCGGGGACCCTGCACGCCGTCGCACGCCGGATATCATAGTGCAGCCGAATCCGGGGGTAATCTACACATCGAGCAAAACCAAAGACGAAGAGCACGGCGGCAACGCACCCGATGATGGCCATCTTGGTCTTGTCGTGTCTTATGCGGGACTTCGCCGTGCAGGTACCGTCGCCTCGCCCGTCACGACCACTCGGGTCGCACCAACAATTCTTCAGTCGCTCGGCCTCGACCCGGACCAAGACTTTCTTCTAGCTGAAGTAGACAGAATCCTGATTTACGCCAATGAGGTCTCGCAACCAGGCAACTAAGCGGGCTGCGCTCAGAATAGAGACGAAAGCTGTTTCGGCCACATTCCGCAAAAGCGTGACGGTCTGAATTTATGCGACGAGCTCCCGGCTCATCGGGCGTTTATACGCTGCTTCAACCGGTTCAGCGGGTTGGTCCATTCTCGGAAAAGTCAATGTGACGCGAAGGCCGCCGCGCTCACTCCAGACTGCGTCTCCTAGCGCAAGTGATGCGCCTATCCGGGTCGCGATCGTCTGCACAATTGACAACCCAAGCCCAGACCCGCTTTGCCCCGAGCCAAGCACACGATAAAATCGGTCGAACACCCGCGCGCGTTCTTCCTCGGGAATGCCCGGACCGTTGTCTTCGACAACGATCGACGTACGACCGTCCTTCGTATGCACCGACAAGTCCACGCGCCCGCCCGCCGGCGTATAGCGGATTGCGTTATCGACGAGGTTCTTTAGCACCGTGCCCAGGTCTGCTTCATTGGCGGGGACCCAAACGTCTGAATCTCCGGTCACGCCAATATCGATCTGGCGCGCCTGCGCAAGTGGAATCAGGTCTTCGAGCACGCGGCGAAATGCCGGCGCGACCGGGCTGAGATTCGCCTCAATGCCGTCGCCCTCCTGCGCGTGCGCGAGCGTCAGCAACTGCTCGACGAGCGCGCGCGTGCGCGTGAGGCCATTGCTCAAGGCAGTAAAGCGTTCGCGCGCCTGCGTCGACATTTCCGACACATCCAGCCGCTCTGCCTGCAGCAAAAGCACAGTAAGCGGCGAGCGCAATTCATGCGCTGCGTCGGCTACGAAACGCCGCTGAAGCGCAACCGACTGGGCAACGCGCGCGAGCATGCGGTTATTGGCAACAAGAAATGGCACGATCTCGGCCGGAAGCTGCGGGTCGCCGGTAACCCGTATTTCTGAAAGATCGTGATCAGGACGGGCATCGAGTTCGGCGGCAAGCCGCGCGAGGGGCTTAAACATATGCCTGACCAACAGGAAGACGACGCCGACCAGCACCGGCGCCAGTAAAAGAAACGGAATTAGCGTAGCGACCGCACTGTTGCGTGCGATTTCGTTTCTATCGGAGGTCTGCTGGCCAACGGCTACGCGGGTACCCGGCGCCAGTGTGCGGACCACAACGCGCCATTCGCGGTTGCCGAGAGTCAGCGTCCTCATGCCATCAGACAGCGTAGGGGGCAAGTCGAGCAGGCGCTGCGTGTTGACTTTGCCTAGCTTTTGCACTACGACCTTCGCCTCCGGCTCGAACTCCGGCACATAATGCACGGAGCCTTCCGCCATGGATTCCACATTTTCCGCCGTGACGAGCGTAGCCACTTCCTTGAGTTGCTGATCCTGGATCTCGTTGGCTTCGTGGAACGCGGCCTTGAACGAAAAAATGCCTGCCGCGACGGCACTCAAAAGAACGGCAGTTGCGAGCCACATGGACAAGCGCAACTGGAGCGACTGCCCTACCCGCCTTTCGATACCATCCATCCGACACCCCTGACGTTTTTGATCGTATCGCTGCCGAGTTTTCGTCGCAGCGAGTGAATCAGAAATTCAACTGCATTGCTTTCAACCTCTTCGTTCCAGCCATAAATGCCGTCTTCGAGCTCGGTACGCGACAGGATCGCACCAGGGCGGATCATCAACGCATGCAGCAGCGCAAATTCGCGCCCGGAAAGCCTTAAGGATATTCCTGGCGACGATGCTTCGTGCGTGGCAGGATCCAGCGATATGATGCCATTGGTCAGCACAGGCGCGGCGACACCGGCACGGCGACGCACAATCGCTCTCAAGCGCGCGAGCACTTCGGACATTTCGAAAGGTTTTAGGACGTAGTCATCGGCGCCGCTATCCAGGCCGCGAATACGGTCGGCAACCGCGTCGCGTGCGGTGATGATCAGGACAGGTATGGCATTGTTGCTGGCACGAATGGCGCTCAGAACGTTCATGCCGTCGACCTTCGGTAAGCCAAGGTCGAGCAGGACGGCTTCGTAGGAGTGAACCTTGATTGCGCTTAGCGCCTGCTGTCCGTCGCGCACCCAGTCGACCCCGCATGACGCGTCCTTCAACGCGTCCCTGACCACCTCGCCGATCATCCAATCGTCTTCAACCAATAGCACTCTCATCGGTTATCCCAGAACGCGCGACACATGCTGATTGCCGCCATTCCGACGTGCCGCATCTTCAGCATACGCTCACCTGCGGTGTGGACCTCGCGCAGATCGCTGGCAAGCCGATCGAACAACGTGCTCAGTGCGGACGGCGAAGACGTCGTCAAATTCGCGACCGTAAGGTTATCGAAGAAATCGCGCATGCTGACTCGAGCGTGCGCCGTCGCAATGACAAAACCAGTTGCGTCTTCGGGTACACTTTTTACCGCGCTATTGGCGGCGGCATCCACGCGTCTCAAGATATGCTCGACATACGAACGGTTGTAAGCCGCAGCGAAAACAGCGCGTTCGCCCGCTGGCCCGCTTACAGCGCACAACGCTTGTCGCGCGAGTGCTTCTGCAGCATCGAATGCATCCGTGGTTTCTCGGATGCGATCGGCCAAATGCGCGCCTATTGCTCTACGCGTGCGCATGGCCTCCTGTGCAGGAATTGCGACGCCAAGCAAAATCCCCGCGACAGCTCCCACCCTATCCAGCCAACCGTTTGACATGACGCCCTACCTTCGAACCTGTTGAAACATTGTGCTTTCATCGTGCCGCCGCGAGACGCGTCGGCGGGATATGGGTGGACCGGCCTATCTCACCGCGACAGTCGGGGTTTGTATTTATTTGTCAGCCCCCCCACTTCAAAGCCGGCCTACGCTTCATCATAGGTTCAGAAGGCGTTACAACAATTAGCAGGGGCTTACATAGCATGCGAAAAGCATCCGGGTCAGTTGATCTCACGACATCGATACACCCAGCAACTTGCCCACACCGAACGTAAACCCTGCGGCCACCATCCCGATCAGAATCTGCCTTACTGCTGAATACACCGCCCCTCGGCCATTGAAAAGCGACGTGAACACGCCTATGGCAGCCAATCCCACGCTGCTGAGCACGATGCACTGGATAATCCCGCTCACGCCATGCGCCCAGACGAACGGCAGTGCGGGAAACACCGCACCAATCGAAAACAGAAAGAACGAAACAAGACCGGCAGTCCAGGGGTTGCCGCCCAATTCAGCTGGGTCGAGTCCGAGTTCTTCGCGGGTCAATGTATCGAGCGCCTTATCCTTGTCGCGCATGATTTGCGCTGCGACGCGACGCGCTTCTGCCGCGTCGAGCCCCTTCGACTGATAGATCAGCGCGAGTTCGTGTCGCTCGGCGTCGGGCGTGTGTTCGAGTTCGTCGGCTTCTCTCGCGATCTGGGTACGCGCGAGTTCGCGTGCGTTCGTGACCGACAGCCATTCCCCAAGCGCCATGGAACACGCGCCGGCCACGAGTCCGGCAAACGCAGTCAGCAAAATGGTTCTGGCAGGTGCGCCCGCCCCAGCAACGCCCATGATCAGGCAAAAATTCGACACTAGTCCGTCGTTCGCGCCAAGCACGGCCGCGCGCAAATCGTTTCCCGGCATTACCCCCGGATGCCACGACTCAGCCGATGCGATTTGTTTGCCACGCGACTGTCCGGGCGCCCCGCGATTAGCAACCTCCTGCACGATGCCCGCATGACGATGCTCTCCTCCGACATACCCGCGGCATCCGGCTGACCGGCGTATTTGTCCCGATCGGCGTATTCCGACGCTGCGACCGTCTTGAGCACGAAGTTCCGGCCGAACACACGCACGAGCGCACGCATCATTTGCGTCTTGACGCTTGCCCGATGCGTACTCACATTCACGCCGTTGGCGCGCAATTTCTCGGACCAGACGCGCGCGTGGTCGCGCTCCGATGCAGCCAATTCTGCATAAACCTGCTTGCGTTCGCTATCGCGCTCGGCGCCGGCAAGTGTCTCGTAGAGCGCGGCGCTGTCGAGTTCATCGGATAAGTTGCTGCGAAATCGTTTGAGCTCGGATTTCGATGCCATGCTGCGTCTCCGCATTTTGCGTGAATGAACGATTCGCACAATAACGTTCACGTATGCAACGAGACGCTATAACCCTTGGACCGCGGTTGAGTGCGATGCAACTATTTCTCATCCCGCAATTGGCGGCTTGCTAAGCGCTATTCACGCGATGTGGGGAGCATGCGCCGAAGCGTGGCATCACGGAGAACAAAGTGATGAAAAAGTGCAGCCGCCGCATGCAGTCCAACAAGCGCGAGCAGAACCCAGGCAAAAACCTTATGCCAGTCGCCAAGCAAATGTCCGAATGGCGATCCTTCTGGTGTCAAGGCCGGCAACGGCAACAGCGTGCCCAGAAAGCTCGGCCACCCTCTGGATGAAGCGTTGGCCCATCCCATCAGCGGCAGTGCGATCAGCAAAAGATAAAGAGCCCAGTGGGTAAAGCGCGCAACCGTTGCTAGCGGACGGGGAATGCTTGGCAACTCGGGCGGTGCCGGATGGGTGAAGCGCCAGACAATTCGCACGGCCACCAGCAGCAAGATCAGGATGCCCACCGACAAATGCCACGCAATCAGCCCGACCGGCTGGGTGCCATGATGCACATCGGGCATGGTCCACGCAATCGCGAATTGGCCCGCAAGAAGAAGCACGGTTGCCCAATGAAAAAAACGTGCAGGGCTGCTATACGCAGACGGTATGGTTAGGGAGTCCTGCCGCATATGTGTATGTCCTTAAAGGTTTGAATCGAGCAGCCTGAGCCCGGATACTTAGAAAATACTTAGTGGAAGCGAGGGTGTCTACATTTGCGCTTGAAGTACCAAAGTATCGGTCCATTTCGCGTAGCAATGCTTACGTTCATGCAAACCTATGTAAGCGCGCGCTAATTGTAATCGTTGAATGTCTATCTATGATCGGACGCAGCCAGGTTCAATCGAGGTGTTGGCGAGTCGCCTCACGACCTGATGACATCCCGGATTCCCGGTCATTCGTGCCTGCCGGTGCAAATGAGCGGGGCCCGCAACGATTTGACGGGGATCGCGATGACTTGGACGCCGCTGCCCGCGACGGAATGGATTCTGATTGCACTATGCTGTCTTTCGGCGTGCTACATCACCGTGGTTGCACTCGTTCGACACGGATACGCCCCTCCAATGGTGAATAGCGCCGTTCCGGCGAAGCCGCGACCGGTCAGCGTGCTTAAACCGTTATGTGGATTCGAGCCTCGCCTTTACGCGAACCTCGAAACTTTCTGCGAACAAACCCATCCCTGCTTTCAGCTCATTTTCGGTGTGTCTTCGCATAGCGACCCTGCTGTCGCAGTGGTGGAACGCTTGCGGGCCACCTATCCCGACGTCGACATCACGCTGGTTGTGGACGCAACACTCCACGGAGCGAACCACAAGGTCAGCAACCTGATCAACATGGAGCAGCACGCGCGCCATGAAGTGTTTGTCATGGCCGACAGCGACATCGCGGTTCAGCCGGATTACCTGGTGAAAGTCACTGCACCGCTTGAACAACCGGGCGTCGGCATTGTGACCTGCCTGTATCGCGCGCGCCGGGTCGGAAACTTCTGGACGCGCCTGGGTGCGCTTTTTATCGATGAATGGTTTGTGCCGTCCGTTTATCTCGCCCATGCCACCGGTTCGCAGCGCTTTGGTTTCGGCGCGACGCTCGCCATGCGCCGGGAGACCCTGGATACTATTGGCGGATTGACGGCGGTGAAAAACTGCGTCGCCGACGACTATTCGATCGCTCACGAAATCCGCCAACGGGGGCTATGCACTTATTTGTCTGAAGTCGTTGTTTCGACGGACGTGACCGAGCGTGATTTCGTCTCGCTCTGGCAACGCGAGACCCGCTGGCTTCGCACGATCCGAACAGTTCATCCACTCGGCTTTGCATTTATTCTCATCTCGTTTGCATCTCCTTGGCTGCTGACGAGTTTCATTCTCGGCCTCGGTTATAACGCAAACGGCGGCTCGATCTCAGCAGGGATGGCAGACATGCTGGCGGACCTCTGCACGTCGTTCGGCGTCAGCGCGCGCGTCTTGTTGCACTGGCGCCGGGCGCGTGACTGGCGTGCGTTTCTGCGCGACTTGCCACTGATTCCCCTGCGCGACTTGCTCTTCTGGGCCGAGTGGGTAGTGGCGGCGTTCGGATCGCACGTGATGTGGCGCGGGAGCCGGATCCGCATTGACGAGAATGCTCCGGCCAAAAACCAGCCGGATGGTCCCGAAGCCTTTGATCGAACCTAGCATCGTGAAAAAAAAGTCCGCATGAAAACATTGCGCATGCCATTGGCCACCCGCCTCGCAAACACAAGCCGCGTATCGCGTGCGCTTATCATCACCGCCGACGACTTCGGCTTGCACCAACGCGTCAACGTCGCCGTGGAGCGTGCGCACAAAGAAGGCGTGCTAAGCGCGGCAAGCCTCATGGTCGGCGCAGATGCAGCGGCAGACGCCATCGAACGCGCGCGGCAGATGCCGGATCTGCGCGTGGGTTTGCATCTGGTCCTGGCGGACGGACAGGCAACCCTGGCGGCATCGGAGATACCCTCCTTGGTCAATCGCACCGGGCGCTTCGGCGACGCGATGGTCCGGGACGGCATACGGTTCTTCTTCCTGCCGCATGCACGCGCTCAGCTTGAACGCGAGATTCGCGCGCAATTCGAGGCGTTTGCTGCAACCGGCCTTGCGCTCGACCACGTGAACACCCACAAGCACTTTCACCTCCATCCGACAGTGCTTACGATCATCCTCAAGGTTGGCCGCGGGTTTGGCATGCGTGCAATGCGGCTTCCTCGCGAAAATAACATCCCTGCCGCGCTGGTTCCATGGATATCGCTGGTCAATGCGCGGCTCGACCGTCACGGCATTGCGCACAACGATCGGGTCATTGGTATCACCCAAAGCGGCCGGATGGACGAGGCAGCGCTGATCGAGGCGCTGGAACACTTGCACGATGGCGTCACAGAGATCTATTTGCACCCCGCAAGCGCCGATGAAAGCGCTGCGCCCGTAACGCCATCGATGGCCGGCTATCGCCCGGCCGATGAACTCGCCGCTTTGCTCTCACCGCGCGTGGCGGCAGCGGTGCGCACCACCGGCGCTTTGCGCGGCGGTTTCGCCGATGTCTTCGCACATGCCGAACGCGTCGCGCACAGGTCGTAAGTCAGGGACTGATGCGCGCGCCGGCGGGACGGCTTTCGGGGGGATAGGATGCGCCGGTTGCTTCGGCGACTTGCCACGCGACCAGTCCGGGCAGGAACATGATGAGGTCGCGGATGCGCCGTGAGCCCGCAAGCGCGAGACTTGTTGCCGGATCGAACCCCAATGCGCCACCGATCAGCACGAACCCGCCTTCCTGCACCCCGAGCGCGCCGGGTACGAAAAACGCAGCGCTGCTCACAGCCTGAATGAGCAGTTCCAGCACGACCGCTTTCCCGAAACCCGCCGTGACACCAAGAAAATGCAGCGCAAGCCATAACTCGAGTGCAGTCAGCAGGCACTGAACCGGCTGCCAGAAAAAGACATATCGGAGTATGACGCCGCGGCGGCGCCAAATCAGTTTCATCGATTGATCGATACGGCCAGAGTGCCCAACGAGTTCGGCAAGCTGACCGCCGCACATCCGGTTGACGAACCGTGCCATGCGTTCAAACGGACGCGCGTGCTGAACCAGTGCGAAGAGAATGAGAAATGGCGCGAGCACGGCCGCGCCAAGTGCGAGTTCGGCGGACAGTCGCAGCATGCTCGAACTCGACTGCGCCGCCAGATACCCGATGCTGCCAAGCGTGAACACGAGCTGGCTAATGACGGTCAACTGCATATCGACAATGATGCTCGCCGCTGCTGTCGCTGGGCGCAGCCCACGGCGCGCCATCAATCGGAACGACACGACTTCGCCGCCAATCCGCGCGACGGGCAGCATGCTGTTGACCGACTCGCGAATCCATACCAGGTGCAGCATGCGGCACAGCGCGGGCCGGTTTGCCCCGCGAATCAGCGTTTGCCAGTCGCGCGAGTTTGCGATCATGGGCAGCACATGCGCCATCGCCGCGATAGACAATCCCCACCCGGCCGTGCGCATGAGCGCGACCACCGCGCCGGGGTTCTCGTGCGCGACCAGCCATACCGCGGTGATCAATCCGGCGAGCGCCGCCGCGCCTCCCAAATAACGCTTCACCACATTCATTCCTCGGTGACCGGAACCAGCAAGCCATCCCGTCCCACCGTGAAATTGAAACCGCGCCACACCACACGCGATGAAACAAAACTCAGCAGGTAGACCGCGAACAGCACAATATCCCAGATCGGCAACAGCGCGATGCCCGCAGCCGGTCGTCTTAGCGCCTTGTTCATCTGAAGCTTGAGCGCAAGCCGCGCGATGATTGCCGTTCCGACGGTGGTCCACGCCCACATTGCGCCGCCCGACACCACCACACTCAGCAAGGCAAAGGCCAGCGGATGCGTCAGCACCGAACCCAGGTGTCCGGCAGGATCGATAGTACGGATCGTTCGGCTCCATCGCAACTCGTGCGCGACAAACTCGGCCGCGTTTTTTTCCACGCACGCATGGGTCACCGCAAATGCAGGCACGACGACTTTCTCCCCGGCAAGACGTACCGCCTCGCCAATGGCATGGTCTTCGGCAAGATGATGGACGAACTGCGAAAAGCCGCCAATTTTCTCGAGCGTAGCGCGGCGCATGGCGAGCGTCTGTCCGAAACACGGCCGCGCCATACCGGACGCCAGACCAAGTACAACGCCCGGCAGAAACTGATAATTGCTGGCATCGGCGGAAAGACTGCCCCAGAAACCGGCGTCGGGTTTCCCCCAGTACAAGCACGTTACAAGACCCACGCCAGGTTGATGCAGCTCCCCGAGCACGCGTCGTAGATAGTTCTGCTCCACAGCCACGTCGCTGTCCGCGAAGACAAGGATATCGTGACGGGCCTCGGGCAGCATGTTGAGGACGTTGCTCATCTTGCGGTTCGGCCCGTACAAGCGGGCGTCGGACACTACGGTGATGTCCGCATCCGGAAAAAGCCCGCGTACGTGGCGGACCACGTCGAGCGCAACGTCGCGCGAATCATGCACGCCGAACAGAAACTGGATAGGCCCCGGGTAGTCTTGCTCACAGAACGAAACGAGGTTTTGCATCAGCGCGAGTTCCGCGCCATGCAGCGGCTTTACGATGGTCACCGCGGGAAACGTCGTGGCCTCGACCACCGGCCGCGAGAAAAAGCGCCGCACGAGTAAGGTAGCGACTACGGTGTAGCTGACGCCGAAGACCACGCATGACGCGGTGATCCACATAGCGGGGCCCTGCACCCATTGCGCAAAATCGCCCGGAAGCAGATAGGCGAGCAATGCCGTCGAACAAAGGATCGCGACAACGCAGGCAATCCAGAGGGAATGCTTCATCGCCCAATGCCGAGCCGGGTTACACGAACCCTCATGCCTTGTGGGCTCTGAGGAAGCTGAAGAATTCAACGCCTTCGCGCAAGCGCCGACACATCATTTCCCAGCTCACCAGCATTTCCCGCACGATTTCCCAAATCTTCGATGGACGGAAATAGAAGCGCTTATAAAAGGTCTCAAGCCCGTGATAAATCTCGTCGCGCGACAGATGCGGATAGCCAATCGCCGCCAGCTGCACACCCTTTGAACTGACGAGGTTGATGACCTTGTTTTCCTGCATCCAGCCGTTTTCTATGGCTTGCTTATAAAGCGTCGTGCCCGGGTATGGCGCGGCAAGCGACACCTGGATGGTATGCGGGTTGATTTGCTTTGCGTATTCGATGGTCTTTTCGATTGTGTCGCGCGTCTCGCCTGGCAGGCCGAGGATGAACGTGCCGTGGATCTTGATGCCGAGCTTGCGACAGTCCTCACTGAACCGCCTCGCGATATCCGTGCGCAATCCTTTCTTGATGTTGAGAAGAATCTGGTCATCGCCTGATTCATAACCCACCAGTAAGAGGCGAAGACCATTTTCCTTCATGATCTTCAGCGTGGAAAAAGGGACGTTCGCTTTTGCGTTGCACGACCATGTCACGCCGAGCTTGCCGAGCCCCCGCGCAATCTCTTCAACGCGCGGCTTGAAGTCGGTGAAAGTGTCGTCGTCGAACATGATCTCCTTTACTTCAGGCATGTTGTCGCGAATCCACCTCACTTCATCCAGCACGTTATCAACCGACCGTGTGCGGTACCGGTGGCCGCCAACGGTCTGCGGCCACAAGCAGAACGTGCATTTTGACCGGCAGCCGCGACCGGTATAGATCGATACATACGGATGTTTCAAATATCCGATGAAATAATTTTTGATCTTCAGATCGCGTTTATAGATCGGCGCGACGAATGGCAGTTCGTCCATGTTTTCCAGTATTGGACGCGCTTCGTTGTGTTCAAGCGAACCATCCGCTGCGCGATAGCTCAGGCCCTGGATATTGGCCAAGGGAATACCCTGCGCAACATCGCGGCAAGTGAAATCGAATTCTTCCCGGCACACAAAGTCGATAGCATCGCTCGCCGCCAGCGAGTTGTGCGGATCGACTGCGACCTTCGCACCCACCATGCCGATGAAGACAGTCGGGTTCTTCCTTTTCAGGTCTTCGGCAAAGAGCGCGTCGGTGGGGAACGAGGGCGTGCTGGTATGGATGACAACGAGTTCATAGCCGGCTGCAATTTCAAGCGTATCTGCGACCGACAAACCGTCGGCGGGCGCATCGAGTACGCGGCTGTCCGGTACCAGCGCCGCGGGCTGCGCAAGCCACGTGGGATACCAGAATGATCGTACTTCCCGCTTGGCCTGATAGCGCGATCCGGCTCCGCCATCGAAACCATCGTACGAAGGCGCTTGCAGAAAAAGTGTTTTCATGAACACTCCGGGGTTACCGATGAAATGTTGGCTTGAAGCAATACGAAAGGGTTGTCTCCGCGCTATTCAGCATGACTGATTGATGCCATGCGAACGTCTGGCTTTCGGTCCGATTTGGGTAAGACTTAAGGCACCACCGGCTCTTAAACGCGCGGCTTCCTATGACAGGATACTTGAACAATTGCTGTACTAACTTAGCGAGACATTACGACTTTCACCAAACCGAAAGCTAGGGGTCGTGCCACATCGGATCGAGAAAGATCTCGGCTGAACCCTTAAGTTAAAAACTTGTCGGCAGGCCTCACCTCAATTTCATGTAGTGAAGGGTATCTGCGGCTTAAAGCACAGGTCAGGTTCGGTTTTCAATTGAACGCAATGGAAAAACGAAGGGCGATGTCCAAATTCTGGCACAGGAACAAACCATGCTATTGCAGTTCGTACGTTTCTCCTCCCTCGCTTTTTGCACAGACCAAACACATGAGAGTTCATCTCGACCTAGTTGGTGGAATAGCTGGCGATATGTTCATCGCAACCATGCTGAGTGCCTTCCCTGAACATGCAAGTGAAACGATTCGCGTTGTCGAGCGTATGTTCAGCGATAGAGGTGTCCAGTGCACTTTGCATCCGCACAACGATTCGATACTCAATGGTTTCACGTTCAGTGTGGAACTGGCAGGATCAGGCGGACGGCATCTCGCTTCCATACGTCATGAACATGCGCCCGGACACAGTCACGACCATGTGCACTGGAGTGATATTCGCGCGCGACTCCGGCAAGACCTGCCTGCGGCAATCGCCAAGCATGCGGTTAGCATCTTTGAGCTTCTCGCGCAAGCTGAAGGAAAGGTACATGGCGTCCCGCCGAGCGAGGTTGTGTTTCATGAGGTAGGCGCATGGGACTCGATTGCGGATATCGTCGGCGCGGCTTATCTGATCGATGTGATTAGTGCGAGCTGGACCGTCAGCGCCATCCCGATCGGTGGCGGCAGAATCAAGACTGCGCACGGAATCATGCCGGTTCCGGCTCCAGCTACCGCACTACTGCTCGAAGGTTTCGACATGGTGGACGACGGGGTCCCGGGAGAACGCGTCACACCGACCGGTGCGGCAATCCTCAAATACCTGTGTCGCGGCGAAGCTGCGACGAACCGGGTCTCAGGAAAATTGTCTCGCTCTGGACTCGGATTTGGCACGCGCAAACTCGATGGCATCAGCAACTGCGTTCGAGCGCTCGTGTTTGACGACACCAGATCTATAGCGCCAACGGGCGACACGCATCGCCAACTTGCTGTAATTGAATTCGAAGTTGACGATCAGAGCGCGGAGGATCTCGCAATGGGCCTTTCCCACCTGCGCGCGCACGAGCACATCTTCGACGTCGTGCAGTCTGCCGTGTTCGGAAAAAAAGGACGCATGGCGACATCGGTGCGGGTGCTGGCATCGCCGGGAGCGATAGACGCTGTGCTCGATGCCTGCTTCCGCGAAACCACCACCATTGGACTCCGATACCACCTAGTTCACGGAGCTGCCCTCGCGCGCCGGGCAGTCGAGGTGGACGTGGACGGCGAGCGCGTGCGGGTGAAAAGTGTCGAGCGGCCCGGCGGGATCTCTGCGAAAGCCGAGGCCGATGACGTCATGGCTCGGCAAGACCATGCTCAACGCATGGCGACACGCACGCGGGCCGTGCAAGCCGCATTAACCGACAAAGCCTGACTTACCTCAGAGGAAACCATGTTCGCTGCTTTGATCCAGATACTGGACTCGCTTGGAGATATCGCCGTCGCGGTCAGCGGCGGAGTCGACAGCATGACACTGTCCTGTGTCGCGCATCGCGCTGGGAAGCGCAACGGTGCCACCGTCAGGATGTTGCACGCGAGCTCGCCCGCTGTGCCCGCCGAAGCTACGGAGCGTGTCAGGCATGTCGCGGCGGTGGAAGGCTGGTCGCTATCCGTGATCGACGCCAATGAGTTCGGCAATGCGCACTACCGCGAGAATCCGGTCAATCGCTGCTTCTTCTGCAAGAGCCAGCTTTACTCCACCATTCAGGCGCAAACAAATGTACAGATCGTGTCGGGCGCGAACACGGACGATCTGGGTGAATATCGGCCGGGACTCGATGCGGCGCGTGAGCGCGACGTCCGGCATCCTTATATAGAAGCGGGTATCGACAAGGCCGGCGTACGGCGCATTGCCCGCGAAATGGGCCTGGAATCGATCGCCGACCTGCCGTCGTCCCCATGCTTGTCCAGCCGCATAGAAACGGGAATACGCATTGAAGCGCCATCACTTGAATTTGTTCATCGAGTCGAGAAGCTGGTTGCAGCGGCGCTCACAGCTGCCACGGTGCGATGCCGCGTGCGGGCGTTGAGCGTCGTTATCGAGCTAGACGACCAGAGTCTCGCAGCGCTGACGCCTTCGATAACCGCTCACCTGATCGCTGCGATCAAGGCAGAAGGTGAAGCAACAGGTCGGCCGCTCATGGGGTCGCCGCCATACTTCGCGCCCTATAAGGTTGGCAGCGCATTTCTGACGAGGCAGGCATGATTCAGGACGAAGTTAAACTGGATTTCAGGCGCGCCGAGCGGACCGGTTTGGAAGAAGCAGTCTATGGCGCAGGCAAGTCGCCCGCACAGATCGCGTTCATTGTGGAAGCAGCAGTCGAACGTGGAGCACGTCTGCTCATCACACGGCTGTCGCAGTCGCAATTTGATGCGATTCCCGAGACGGTACGCGGCTGCTTGGATTACTGCGCGGTGTCCTCCACCGCGCGAGCAGGCAGCGCGCTACCTCTGTCGAAGGCGTCACGCATTGCGCTGCTTGCAGCCGGTACATCGGACATTCCAGTCGCTAGGGAAGCTGAACGCACGCTTCACCACTATGGCGAAGACGCGACCCTCTTCGTGGATGTCGGTGTCGCCGGACTGTGGCGCCTGATGACGCGTATCGAAGCGATCAGCGAGTTCCCGGTCGTGATCGCGATTGCCGGAATGGACGCCGCGTTGCCGACAGTCGTCGGAGGGTTGATCAAAAGCGCCTTGATCGCGGTGCCGACGTCGGTAGGTTACGGCGTGGCGACAGGTGGGCGCACCGCACTCGACGCCATTCTCGCAACCTGTTCGCCGGGCATTTCAGTTGTGAATATCGACAATGGCTTTGGCGCTGCCTGCGCGGCAATACGCATTGTCAATGCCATCGACGCCGCCGTGCAGGCGGTTTCCACATCGCACGAATCCTCATTGATATCTCAGGAGAACCGGTCATGAAACGACGTACCTTCCTGCAAGGCACGGCAGCAGGCGCCGCGGCAGCCGCCGCTCATGGAACGGCCTCGGCGCAGGCCTCCCCGGCAGACATGTCGACCAACGCAGACGGAACTGTTGGTAACCTCGACCCGCGCATGCTACTTCGGGTCACCGATCCAGGCGAACGGCGCGGTGACATGTTGTACCGCACACTAGGGCGCACGGGTGAAAAGGTGTCTGCGATTGGGCTGGGCGGTTCGCACATAGGCAAGCCGCCAGTCGATGAAAAAATGGCGGTCAAGTTGATTCAGGCCGCGCTTGACCGCGGCATCAATTTCCTCGACAACTCGTGGGATTACAACGGCGGTCAAAGCGAGATTCGCATGGGCACCGCGCTTTCACAAGGCGGCTACAGGAACAAGGCATTCCTTATGACAAAGATAGACGGACGCACCAAGATGTCCGCGCAGCAACAACTTGACGAGTCGCTGCAACGTATGAAGGTTGATCATATTGACCTAGTGCAGTTTCACGAAATCCTCCGCTTCGACGATCCTGACCGCATCTTTGCAAAAGATGGCGCGCTCGAAGCGCTGGTGGCCGCCAAGCAGGCCGGCAAGGTTCGGTACATCGGCTTTACGGGTCACAAGGACCCACGCATACATCTCTACATGCTGGCCACTGCGGCACGCCACGGTTTCCAGTTTGACACGGTCCAGATGCCCCTCAATGTCATGGACGCGCACTTTCGCAGTTTTGGACATCTGGTGGTTCCTGAACTTGTTAAACAACAAATTGGCGTGCTGGGCATGAAGACTTTCGGCGACAGTGTGATCCTAAAAAGCGGCTTGTCGCTTACGCCTCTGGACATGCTTCATTTCTCCTTGAATATGCCGACTTCGGTGGTCATCACTGGCATCGACAATGAAAAAGTACTGAATCAGGCCTTCGAAGCTACGCGTACATTCAAGCCAATGAGTGCAGACCAAGTGGCAGCCATGGCCGATCAGACAAGGCAACTGGCAATGGAAGGTAAGTACGAGCTATTTAAAACATCAAACTATTTTGATACGACTGCCAAGCACCCCGACTTTCTCGGTGGACTGACGCCCGGAGTTGAAGACCTCGCGCCGGGCCCTGCGACCTGATGCGCCGGTTGTGCAAAAGCGCCCTGCCCCACCGCTGACTTTCCCCGATGGCGCCGGGTGCGGTCCTCTTAACGCTCCGACTCATTCGATCGAGGCTCGCAAGTGCCCATGCCTAAACCCTACGCATTATTGCCCGATGGCTTCGGCGCTTCGATAAGGAGCAAGATCAAGCTGCTCTATCTCGGACTATTTGCCTTCAACGCAGCCGCATGGGCAATGGCGTTCTTGCAGTTCCGCGGTTACCCTTTGTTGATTGGGACCAGCTTTCTTGCGTATTCGTTCGGATTGCGTCACGCAGTCGACGCGGATCACATCGCCGCAATCGACAACGTAACGCGCAAGCTCGGAGCAGAAGGTCGACGCCCCCTGTGCGTCGGTCTGCTTTTTTCACTTGGGCACTCCACAATCGTCGTCCTTGCCTCGGCGTTCGTTGCAGTCACAGCTACAACGCTGGATCAGCGGTATTCGAATCTCAAAGAGATTGGCGCGGTGATTGGTACCCTGATATCTGCGTTATTTCTCATCGCCATCGCTTGCGTCAATCTGCGAGTTTTGTGCTCGGCCATTACCGCGCTCAAGCGCGTTCACACCGGGGTGTCCCACACCGATGAACACCTTGAACAGCTATTCGTCAGTCGCGGTTTGTTCGCCAGATTGTGCCGTCCGCTTTTCCGGCTCATCAACAAGAGCTGGCACATGTATTTTTTAGGCTTTCTTTTTGGCTTGGGATTCGATACCGCCACCGAAGTCGGCATACTCGGCATATCGGCTACCGGATCCGCCCGCGGACTTCCGGTCTGGTCTATTCTGATTTTCCCGTTGCTTTTCACCGCCGGCATGGCCCTGGTCGATACCAGCGACAGCATCCTGATGCAAGGCGCTTACGGTTGGGCCCAAATCGATCCGGTTCGAAAACTTTCGTACAACATCATTATCACGGGCTTTTCTGTAGGCGTCGCCGTCGTGGTTGGTGCCATTGAAGCCTTTGGACTGATTACCCGCTATCTCGATCTGCACGGCAGATTCTGGGACGCGATTTCAAGTCTCAACGATCACTCAGAAGCAATCGGCTATGCGGTCGTCGGCGTTTTCGCCGCGACGTGGGCCGGCTGGGCTGCCTTCGCCAGATGGAAGCAGGCCGGCGTTCGCAACAATACCGGCAGTGTTGCTTAATCATTTAGTCAGTACGCTCATCTTCCACGCATGCAAACCCACATCAACCTGTCTTTATCAGGACCCGCGACATGAGCCATGGAATTGCAAGAATCGCACTGGTCGCAATTCTAAGCGGATGTCTTGCCGCATGCGGCGCGACCTCCACTGTGCCGGAAACAACCGGATTCGGTCCCGCACCGCCTCTGCCCGCTCCCGCGAAATCAATAATCACGACGGTCAATATCGCACCTGTCAGAAGCTTCAGCCAAGCGGATCGTCCAAAGGCAACGGCGGGATTCACCGTCAACGCATACGCGCGTGACCTCAATCACCCTCGCTGGCTGTACGTGCTTCCGAACGGCGACGTGCTCGTTGCCGAAGCTGACGCGCCAGAGGTACACGATCAGACAGGCGGACCGATCAAACGGTTCACGGCGTGGGTCAGAAAGCAGGTCATGAAACGCGCGGGCGCAGGCGTACCGAGCCCCGACAAAATCATCCTGTTGCGCAAGGCGAGCGAGAGCGGCGAACCCGCGACCAAGACCGTCCTGATCGAGAACCTCCATTCGCCGTTCGGCATGGCGTTGGTCGGCAACGATCTGTACATAGCTGACACAGATGCCCTTCTGCGGTTTCCCTATGTCGCGGGCGAAACTATGATCCATAGCCCGGGCGTAAAGGTAGCTGAGCTGCCGGCCGGTCCGATCGATCATCACTGGACAAAAAATATCATCGCAAGCGCGGACAACGCTCACTTGTTCATCACGGTCGGCTCGAACAGCAATGCCGCTGAAAACGGTATCGATGTGGAATCGGACCGTGCACGAATTCTCATTTTTGATATCAAGACAGGGACTATGCGTCCCTTCGCGACCGGTTTGCGCAATGCAAATGGGCTCGCATGGCAACCCCAAACCGGCGAGTTGTGGACCGCCGTCAACGAACGCGACGATCTCGGCAACGACCTGGTTCCTGACTATATGACCGCAGTACACGAGGGCGCCTTTTACGGATGGCCCTATAGCTATTATGGTTCGCATGTGGACCAACGGGTGCAACCGCAGCGGCCCGATCTCGTGGCGACAGCCGTCGTTCCAGACTACGCATTAGGCAACCATACGGCCTCGCTTGGCCTTGTTTTCTATAAAGGATCATTGTTTCCGGATCACTACCGGAACGGCGCTTTCGTCGGGCAGCATGGCTCCTGGAACCGCAAACCTCGCACAGGATACAAAGTGGTTTTCGTGCCGTTCGCCAATGGAAGACCGTCGGGTCCTCCCGAAGATTTCCTTGATGGCTTCCTCGATTCAGAAGGTCATGCGAAAGGACGGCCCGTTGGCGTCGTTGTCGATAAAGACGGCGCCTTGCTAGTCGCGGACGATGTCGGCAACGCGATATGGCGCGTTGCCCCGGGAAAAAAGAACGCTCCATAAATTTGTCTTTATTGGTGGTTCTCAGGGCTTGGCCAGCCTGACAACGGCCCGTCCAATGGAGTTATTTCGAGAGCAAGCTTCCCAATTTGCGCCCGATGCCTTCTACGGCCTGCGTTGCCCCTTTCACTATCCCGCTGGCTCCCGAAGCCACCGCATTGGGAAAGCCTTTCATGATTTCCGCGCCCACGCTCTGTGTCAGGGAAAAATGAGGGTCGCGAAGGTTGCCATCCAGTTCAAACTTGAGCTTGATGGTTCCTGAAGAGTCTTTAAGCGCCGCTACGGCTGATTTCGCTGGCACGGACGCGATGGTATCGCCCGCTTTTTTGCTTTGTGCGAGTTCTAGATTCTTGAGAACGACGGAGCCGGGGGCACGGATACGTCCGTTTTGAATGGTCGCGTCCAATGCGAGATCGATCGTTCCGCCGCGCGCCTTCGCCGTGCTGCCTGCCTCCCTGATTAGATAGGGGTCAAACAAGGTGATATCGACGTTGCGCAGGTGCGTTTGCAATCGCGAGTCGCTGTTCGCAAGGATGATCGACCCCTTGCTCGACACTACCCCTTCGTGCGACGGCCCGTGCAAAGAACCCGTTAGTTCAATGATCGTAGGATTTGACAGATCGGGAAGGCGTAAATGACGCACTTCACCGCCGGCGTTCGTGATCACGATGCGGTAGGGTGGCGTTCGAATTGTCTCATCAACAAGATCAACGGTGCCGTTGCGGAGCACGATATAGTCGATCAGCTTGTCGGCGTTCGCGCGCTTGGCTGCTGCACAGGACTGCCCATCCGCTTCCCGCTCTTCGGACGTGAAGCGCGGCAACACGCGAAGGCTACCGTTACGCGCCCGAACAACTGATAAATAGTATTGATCGACGAAGACGTACTCAGCGTGAACGCTGGGCGTAAAAATCGTTCGCCATTCGAGTTTTATTGCCGCGTGTTCCGCACGAAACAAATCCTTTGTAGGCCATTCTCGTGGAGCGCGTAACTCGACGCGCTTAAGCGTGACGGTGAAAAATCCCACGTCGATGCGCTCCGCGGACCCGTTGGGACCTAGTAACTCGGCCACTTGTAGTTTGAGTTCGTGCACCATGACGCCCCAACCGCCTACGATAACCAGAGCAATACACGCTAGCAGTATGGCAATACGGTGGGACCATCTCGCCTGTTTGAATGCAGCCATGAACTTTCCTTGACGCCTCCACTGTCACCCTGGCAGGTCACGTGCCCAGGTAGCTTCGAGATAATCCAAAAAATGACGGGGCGTGCAACCGTATCCAAGGACCACTCACTTGGATGTACCGAGTATGACTCTTCTCCTGAGAAAGTTCCCTGCTTATTTACTTGCTGATCTCGGCTTTCGCGGTGTTGACGCTGAACTTGGCCCGGTACAGTTGATTGACCGTGGCAAACACAAGACGTTGACCAACCCACAGCGGCGCTGGCTCAAGCGACGCCAGGCAATTGAACCGATCATTGACCACGTGAAGCAAGACCATGGCATGCGACGTTGTTGGCTTAAAGGACAAAGCGGCGATGCGCTGCATGCGGTGTTGTGCGCGACAGGCAGGCCGCCGCCCTGCGGCACGTCCAATCGACGAGGTCTCGCATTGGTGCCGCATGCCAAGGTGCACGGATGCAACGAGTCCGAAAGCCCTAGTACTACTGTGTTAGTGCGACGTGAAGTCGCGTAGAAGATTGTTTCATCTAGCTTCGGCCGGAAGGAAACCGATTGTGCCTTCAATCGTAACCTACCGGTGCATGCGGAATTGGTAATAGCTCCGGGTGAAGCCACTGGGACAATGTAACTCGCTCATCGAGCGGCGGTGATCTCGTGAGAGAGAGCCGTTGTCTGCCAGCGCCAAGGCGGATCGGGTGCTAGGTTGGGCAGTATGGTTAGCAGAAGCGAACTGCTGATAAACGTCGTCATGGTATGCAAGCCAAAGGCGCTGTTAGGCTTGAGCCAAAAAGGCAAGCAGTCGGATGCTCCGTTTGACACTCGGTGCACGCGGACAAACATGACTGCCGGCGAAAAGGCAGAACCTGCCCGCTCTTGTCTTTTACGTGGAACACGGTAAGCCCAAGTGTCCGCCCACGCCAGTGTTTCGGTTAAGGCAGGTGACCTGCAAGGGAAGCTGTTGGACAAGTGGGTATGAGAACGCGGAAAAATCGAAGGGTGGCTAGTAATAGGGCACATAGGGGTCCAAATTTGCCCTGATCTGAAAAAATGCAGACTTCCGTGTGGTGCAGTTGTCGTAGGTCCATGTTTGCGGTTCATAGAGGGGAAGCTTGTGGGTGACCATTGCAAAATCGCCCAGGGCTCCTCGCCTCAGCGATGAGGCGAATCAACAATATGATCGCCTGCGAAGGGCTCGTGCGTTGCGACGGGACCGGCGTCACAGGACGCTTAATGCTGTGCGCGAGCGGAGTGCGGTGAAAGTCGCACGCTCCGTTCTTCGGTGGCCCTATACCCGGAAGGGTGAGGGGCTACCATCTTAAAACCATAGGGAGCAGCGCAGCAACGCGGACATCTCTGAAATCGCTTGAAGATGTTGGCAATTCGGCGGCGCAGTCTTGCGATCGAATCAGGCACGTGTCGCTGCATGCGCACGTCTCGAAAGCCACGCATCGACGCTTGCGTTCACGTGTCAGTTGATGATTGTTCTCAACCCGGTTGTTTAATTTGGGCTGCCGCCTTGACGAACATGTGCTTTGCCTTCGCAAGTTCCAGGATTTCGACTTTTGCCGCCGGACAGCTGCGCAATTGATCGGTGACGATCTTACGCGACACCGCTTGCAAACGCAGCACTCGCTTCAAGAAGCGTTTTGCGGCAGCCTTGTCGCGCCGCTTTTGCACCAGGATGTCGAGTTCGGCGCCATGCTCGTCTACCGCACGCCACAGCAGGTACGGCTGGCCACGCAGGGTGACAAGTATCACGTCAATGTGCCACGTACTACTGGGCTTGCGCCGCGCGGCTTCGACTCGGTGAGCAAAGCCTTACCGAAGTTGTCGCACCAGGACGGATCGTCTCGTAGGTCACGATCACCCCGCGCTCGAAGAGCAGTTCATCGATGTCACGCAAGCTCAACTGGAAGCGGAAATACCAGCGCACCGCCCAACTGAAGACCTCGGCTGGAAAACGGTAACCACGATAGAGCAATTTCGATTTCTTCATCGCGACATCTAACTTGACCGACCCAACAACCTGACAATGCCTCCGCGCGAAATCCGCCGCATCGCAGTATTAACCATTCACGACTCCCGCGCTCGAGAGTCTGCTTAAATCGACAACACCGAAAGCAGATCAACCGTAATCACGCAGCGACGAGCTTGCACGATTTCACTGGCAAATCCACGATCACGTGCGCGCCGAGGATAAGACCGGGGTTGTGCAAGACGTAGTCGCCGCCGTGAACACGACCCCGGCGCAATCGACGGTGGCCTCAAGCGACGCACCGACATCGCGAATGAACGTGACGCGGCCTTCCAGCCGATTTGGACCACACGATTCCGAATTGCTTCGCAGGCGGACGTCCTCGGGTCGGATGAGCAACCTGAGCGATGACGCGCCTGCTGGCACGACGTTATTCACCACGACCGGTTGTCCTCCTGTTAGCCGCACAGTGCCAGGCGTGTCAGCCGTGACCGGCAGCAGATTTCCTAGACCGATGAAATCAGCCACGAACTCGTTAACCGGATTCCGATAGATATCGAGCGGGCTACCGATCTGCGCGATGCGCCCTCCCCCATGACGACGATCTGGTCGGCCATTGTCATTGCTTCACGCTGATCGTGCGTGACCATGATCATCGAAATACCCAGGCGTTGCTGGAGTCGGCGGATCTCAATTTGCATGGCTTCGCGCAGTTTTGCGTCGAGCGCGGAAAGCGGTTCGTCAAGCAGCAACAGACGCGGCGACGACGCGATCGCGCGGGCAATTGCAACGCGCTGCCGCTGACCGCCGGACAGTTGCGCCACAGGTCTTTGCGCCATATGTGGCAGCTGAATCATTTCCAGCATCTCGTTCACACGCTGCGTTTGCGCTGCTTTGTCGAGCTTACGCAGTCGCAACGGATAGGCAATGTTCGCCGCTACCGTCATGTGTGGAAAAAGCGCGAGTGATTGAAAGACCATGCCAAAATTGCGGCGATTCGCGGGAACATTCGTGATCTCGCGGTCACCGAAACGTAGACTACCTTCGTCGGGAGTATCGAGGCCCGCAATCAGACGCAGCAAGGTTGTCTTGCCGCACCCTGACGGGCCAAGAAAACAGACGAGCTTGCCATCTGGAAGGTTCAGGTTGATGTCATCAAGCGCAGTAGCCGCGCCGAAATACTTCGATACATGCTGAATATTTAGATCGCTCATCACGGCCTCCTGGATGAAAGTGGCATTGAGTCAGATCGCGACACCGGCATCGCCGACCAGTTTTTCAAGGAGCCAGATCAGCGCGAAATCGATCAGCACGATGAAAACTGCAAATGAAAAAACTGTCGGATCCAGAGACGAAACCGTACGGCTGTAGAGCCAGACGGGCAGCGTCATCGTGTCGATGTTGTATAGAAAGAATGTCACCGTGAATTCGTTGAACGACACGATGAATGCGAATAACATGCCAGCGAGAATGCCGGGGCGCATTAGAGGCAGGATCACATCGACTAACGCACGCAGCGGCGATGCGCCCATAACCGTGGCCGCCTCCTCGAATTCGGCGCCGATATTTGCCACCGATGCCGCACAATTCTTCACCGTGAAGGGCAACGCCAGAATCACATGCGCGATGATGAGCCGGCCAATGCCCAGCTCAACCGGGAGGGCATTGAACACGAGCAGGAGCGAGAGTCCCAGCATGACCATCGGATAGACGAGCGGCATCGCAACCAGTTGCTCGACTAGATCCTTGCCGCGAAAGGTGTAGCGGTTCAATGCGTACGCGGCAGGTACGGACACCACAATTGCAATGATCATGGTTGATACCGCGACTGTTAAGCTCGTGCGCAGCGCTTCGCCGATTGACAGAACATCGGTAGCATCCGGTGAGACAAAGGTTTGCCACGCAGCGCGATACCACTTGAAACTAAATTCGGCAGGCGGAAATTGGAGCGTGCCGGAGACGCCGAAGGACATCACGATCATCGTGAGGATTGGCGCCGCGGCCAGAAAGAGTACGATCGTGGCAAACACGCTGGTCGCGCGCCCCAGTTCCCCAGGCAGGCGGCGGGAGAGCAACACGCTCACCGGTCGACTCCGAGCCAGCCGTGAACACGCCTGGCCAAGCGCCGCGAAGACGACGCCACGGCGAGCGCGACGACCATCAGAGCAACGCCCGATGCAGACGCACCTGGCCAGTTCAGCAGCGGTGCAACCTGATCGTGCACGAGCAGCGCGAGCATTGGTACGCGCCGGCCTCCGAGCAACAACGGTACAGCGAACGCGCTCATGTTATATGCGAATACGAGCATCGCGCCTGAAACAAGGCCCGGCGCAGCGAGCGGCAAAATAATATCGCGAAGGACTTGCAGGCGGCTCGCACCCAATGTGGCAGCCGCTTCTTCATACGACCTCGAAATTGCTTTGAACGCGCTCGACAACGGCAGAACGGCCAGCGGAAACGCAGTCTGAATCAACCCGAGCAAGACGCCTTGCTCGCGATACAACCATAGCAACGGCCGATGTGTGATGTGCAGCGCCATCAGCAAGCGGTTTAGTAATCCCGCCGGCCCAAGAATTACGAGCCAGCCATAGCCTTGCAGAAGCAGGTTCACGAGCAACGGCAGCAGGACGCCGGCCAACAGCAGACGTCGCGCGATGCGCGATTCGACGCGCGACATGGCGAGCGCGACGGGTACCGCCAGGAGCACGGCTATCACCGTACTTTCAGCGGCGAGCCGCACAGTGAGCCACATCGACCGCATAAAGTAGGGTTCGGCCAGCGCTATATAATTTTCCAGCGTGAAACCATGCCCGTCTTCCGCGCGTACGCCGAAACTCATGCGCACCACGACAAGTGCTGCGGCGAGCAGCACGGCGAGGAATAGCAGGATCGGCATCAGCAGCAGCCACGCGCGCCTGTTGGACGCGGACGCGCTCATCTGCGCCGTCCGGCGCGCGATAGATAGCTCAGCGCGAGACGGCGCCGCCGTCATGCCGAGAAAATCTCCGTATAACGCTTGATCCAAGCTTCCTGGACGGCGGCGAGCGATTTATCGTCGTGAAGAATAGCTTTTTCCGCGATCAACTTCGGGCTTGGCACGAGCGCGAGGCTTTGCGGCGCGATCACGGCTTTCGAATTCACTGGCCCGTTCAGTACGTCGGCAGCCATCTTGCCCTGCACCCCTGCATCGAGCGAATGGTTGATAAACGCGTGGATCAGGTCGATATCGCCGGGATGCGCCTTCGGAATCACCGTGAACATAAGTTGCGCTGCAAACCCTTCTTTCATTCCATACGTCACGCCCATCTTGTATTCGGGCTTACGAATTGCATCAGGGAAAAATGCTGGCGAATAGATGCCGCCGATATCCAAAGAGCCTGTGCGAAACAGGTCCGCCACTTGATTGGGATTCTCGCCGAGCGTCATCACGCGGTCTTTCAGCTCTGCGAGCTTCTTGAAACCTGGATCAATGTTTTGCTGAGAACCGCCCGCGAGCCGAGCAGCGATGATCGCCGTATCAACCGCTTCGACCCACTCGGGAGGCGGCAAAAAAATGCGTCCGGCGTATTTCGGGTCCCACATGACTTCGTAGCTGTTGGGCGCCTGCTTAAAGGTTGACGTGCTGTAGATCAGGCCATCGGTCCATAGCAGATAGCCTACGCCAAAGCCATTCGCGCCAGAACGATATGCCGCTGGCACGTCCTTCAGATTCGGCAGCTTCGCGGGATCCGGCATGGTCAGCAAGCCGGCATCAGCGAGACCGGATGCACCCACGCCCGCGAGCGTGATGACATCATATTGGGGCTTGTCGCCGGCCGCTTTCAGTTTAGCCACCATTCCGGAGGTGCCATCGGCGCGATCCGCGATAACTTTTGCACCGGTCTTGGCTGTGAACGTCGCAGCGATATTCTTGAGCGCCGCGAGCCCGGTGTCGTCGGACCACGTAAGGAGGCGCAGCGTCGTACCATTGAACTTCTCTGTTTGCGCGCGCGCTGAAATAAACGGTGCCGGTAACGCCGAGACCGCAATCGCGGCACCCAGTGACTTGATGACTTGTCTTCTGCCTGGTTTAATCGATGGCACTATCGGCTCCGTGGTGAGGATGCCGCCGGGTGATGTCCAGCGCGCAAACTGAATTTAGGTTCGCAAAAAAACGCTCGCAAACGAATTATCGTCATGGCTGCCATGTTCAAGGGTCATGGCTCCTGCGGGGTTATCTCCTTGTTGGACGTAGACCGAGATATATCATGTCCACATGAAGCCCCGTTGCAATAGTTTTCGAGCCTTCAACTAACGTAAGTGGCGCGGCTCCACTTAAGTTAAAAAGGACTCACGCGTCGACGCCTGCTCGCACCGCTGGGTAAAGGTTCCGATCGAAAGAATCCTTTCGAACGACGGGCCAGGACAAACTCGGCCGCTGCATGAACCTAAGGAGGAAATAGATCTGTTAAGGGTGCGGCGCCTCCGGTTTTTCTGGACACAGATTTAGGGTAAAACATGTGTTCCAAACTGGAGTAGTTCATCTTGAAGAAAGTTGATGCGAATGCAGTTGCGCCAGAGGCGCTGGAAGGCGCGCGTAGCGCGACTGGAAACGCCTCTGGCGCCGCCGAAGTCAAACGCTGGTCGACCGGGCGCAAACGTGGCGTGGTGCTTCGATTGCTGCGCGGCGAACCCGTCGATGCCGTGTCGCGCGAAGTTGGCGTGACGATCGCCGAGCTTGAATGCTGGCGTAAACAGGCTCTGGCGGGCATGGAGGCAGGCCTGAAGGCACGCACTAGCGATCCGTTGGAAGCCCAACTCAACGAGGCCGTCCGGCGCGTCGGCGAGCTCACGATGACAATCGAGATTTTGAACAAAGACCGCGAGCGGCAGGCCCGTCGCCCGTTGAGCGCTCGGAGATCATCGACATGAGCCACGAGATCTCCGTAAGCGTCGGCAAGCCCTTTGGATTGCAACGGGTTTGCCAGGTGCTCGACTTCCCGCGCTCGTAGACCGACATAATTTCGTCAACACTACGCGTATAAATCCGTCAACTCGCGGTTTTGGAGCTAAACTCCGTTTGTGCGCAGCGGGTTTTCCCTAAAGGGCTATTTGACGAAAGCGAATTACGGAGCCTCCTCTTCGACGCCTCGCCGTATGCTTCACAGGGTGATTGCGAAGCGCCATTCCCTCCTGCATGGCGTCGGATTCAACTTAGGAACGGGCATCACGCCACAAAAAATTACTGGTATTGACGCAGCATCTTCGATAGCCTCCACAGCTAATCGATTACTTAGTTATACAAATTAACGAATAACATTGGTCTCGAATACGGACTTCGTGGGATGCTCGAGCCGTCCTTCCGCAAAGAAAATATGGGATACAGGTAGGCCAAAAAATTAGAAGTCATCTGTTTAAGCATAGTGGTTGCTCTTCATACCGTAGCGTGACCGTTCGGCATTTCTGCATCCTGCGCGTAGGAAAATGCCGCCAGCAGCTTCCTGATTTAGGCCTCTTGAGCACCAACTTTTAATATGAAGCGATCCCGGTCCTCCCGGGCTCGTCAGGCCAGATACGCGATAACTGCATCGAGATAGCTTCGCAACTTCGGTAGGGATTCGAATTCTTCTCATCGTTTGACTTCGGGATTTGGGATGAACGCCAATTGACAGATTTATGTCGCACTGATGTGAATTGACAAAATCATGTCGGCCCGAGTGGGCATAAATCGGTCAACTCGACCCGGCCCTTCCTGGCGTACATGGATTCCGGATTGACAGAATTCCGTCGAACGACGTCATCGGAGGCAACGGACTTTCCCAGCTGACCAAATGCAATCAGAATGCGAATGTTCTGCTTGCTGTCGTGATGGCGCTCGGCAGCAAGCGCAACCAAACCCTGAGGTTCCCTGAAATTTTTCGTCTTCCATAGGTCGTGTATAAACTCGACTAAATGGAAGAAAATCGATATTGAAGATACCGAAGCGGGAGCGGCTACGAATCGTTGGTAGAAATCCGAATTCTTCCCGTCAGCTGGTTTCGGGGTTTGGAATGAACGCCAAGGTCAACTCGGATCGGCCCTTCCTTGCTGTACAGCGATTCCGGATTGACAGAATTCCGTCGAACGACGCCTGCGACAGGCAGATTGCCGCTCACGCGAGGAGCAGCGACGTTGCACGGCGTGCCAGCGAGCTCCTCGGCGTCGGCCCGGTGACCGCAAGTGCGCAGGCCGCGGCAGTTCCCGATGCGAAGGTCTTCAGAAATGGCCGACAATTTGGCGCCTGGCTTGGCCTAACCCCACGCCAGCACAGCTCGGGTGGCAAGACGCGGCTGGGTCACATCAGCCTGCGCGGAAACGTCTATCTGCGAACGCTGCTTGTCCAGGGAGCCCGAAGTACGTTGCAGTCGGCACTGCGTGCCGACCCCACGCACGCAGGCCGCCTGCAACGATGGATCAGGCAGCTTCACGAACGCAAAGGCTATTACAAGACGCTGATCGCGATTGCAAACAAGCACGCGAGAATGCTTTGGGCGATGCTCGCCAAGGACGAGCGCTACGACGCTAATGCCTGGCAGCGCCATCCCATGAACCCACCATTGCCATCTGTATCACCCACAGCAACATGACCTGATTGCCCTGAAACTCAATTACCGCTCAACGCGATAGCAAGACGAGGTCGGACCGAACGGGAGAAGAACCCGACGATTCTTGGCGACTCACAACTGCATGCGGGTCACGGCCCCATGCCTGATCGCCGGTTTTTCAAACAGGGTTCTCCTGTGCGGCTCATATCGTGGCCCGCCCGACATAAAGGGCACCAAGGCCGTTTGCAAAGACGCAGTCTATTCCTGGAATTGCATCGCACACAGCAGTGGGAAAAACCGGAGATGTGTCATGACCGCGCAAACGACTGGACCACCTGCATGGCCATCACTACGGAACCGCCAGCGTGAGAAAACTTAACCCCAAACTTGACTCTGAGGGGAAGTCCTTGCGAACAGAATCGGCCACTCTCAGCCGATTGCGACTGACGCATACCGAAGCAAAAACCCGTTGCAAACCATAGGTTCAGTCCGAAGGGAAGCGATCCTCGAAGCGGACCGTGAACCGCGGCACAGCCGTTTTCACACTACGTGCGAATGACTTTTAGCGGAACCGTTGCAAAGACGGATCGATAATCGGTTGTTCCGGCAAATTCAGCATGGTCGGCAATGAGCTCAAAGGCGGCAAGCCGCTGACATCAGCCCACCGGGGGCCGCTCGTCATATAGATGATCGTCGGCGTACCATCAAAGCCAAGGTGATGAAATATCTTTGCATTGCGGTCCAGCTTCGATTGCGTCGCCGACGGCACCTTTTCCAATGGCTTGATACCACCGGACTCGTCCTTCTCGGAGAATTTAGTCTCAAGTTCTCGCATCAAAGCCGGACCGTTCTGCGCCTGAAGTAACGCAGCGGCCTTGCCTGGCGAATCCGGTTTCAGGAAGCCTATCGGGATCCAACGCACCTGCAACCCGGCAGCTTCGTACGGTTGGAACGCCTTCCACGCGTAATGACAGAAGATGCAGTTGGGGTCCATAAAGACATAGATCGTCGATTTGACGTTTTTGCCCGAAGCACCTTCTACGATTGCAGGCGCATTCTCGAGCGCCGCGGCAACTGACGCCGGCAAATAACTTGGCGCTGGCCGCTCCGCCGCCACAGCAAAACCAGACAACACCACCGCGATCGGGGCAACTACCAGTCTTACAGGTTTTAACATCAAGCGCACCCATAGATATAGGCCAAGCTATACAGCCTACTTTGAATTTGAAGTGGGCGGGTTCGTGGGTCAAGGGCGGGCGGAAGCCCGGCGTAGCGAACCCTTGGCCCGCCAAACCCGCCCACCCCAGATTCAGAGGCGGATGACTATACATTGTCGCCTTTGCGAAAAGCGGTTAGCGCGCGCATACATCCTTGCTCGCCTATACCGCGTTCGCTTGTACAAATTGATGCTTCGCTGCGGTGACGTTTAGGTCATTTGTCCCCCAAAGATGCATCGACATCGATCACTACCTTGCCGAAGTGTCCACCCTTTTCCAGATATGCATAGGCATCCTGTGCATTCGAGAAAGGGAATACTCGGTCAATAACCGGTTCGATAGCCGATTGTGCAAGCGCGCGCACCGCGTCCGCGAGATTAGCCGTTGATCCCGTCTGGCTGCCGATGATGCGTAACGTCTTCGCCATCACATCCAGCAGTGGAAACGACGCATCCATTCCACCGACAAAACCGACGGAGTATAGCGTGCCGCCTATCGCCGACGCGTTGACTGAGCGCTTGAACGAGTCGCCGCCCACGGTCTCGACGACCAGGTCGGCCCCCCGACCGTCGGTGGCTGCGAGCAACACCTCATCCCAGGCTGGCGTCGTACGGTAGTTTATGGTTTCATCGGCGCCGAGCGTGCGCGCTTGCGCAAGTTTCTGGTCCGACGACGATGAGATGAAAACGCGCGCGCCCGCCGCTTTCGCAAACTGCAGCGCAAAAAGGCTCACACCGCCAGTGCCGAGCAACGCGACCGTTGATCCGGGCCGCACGTTCCCCGCAACGATCGCATTCCACGCGGTGGTCGCCGCAATCGGTAATGTCGCGGCCTGCACGTAGGGCAGCGCATCCGGAATACGCACGAGTGCAGTCGCGGGGACGACCGCAAAGGCCGCAAGCGACCCTGGCATCGAAACGCCACGAAGCCGCTTGCCGGCTTCGCGCGTGAGCGGTCCCGCCGCCCAGTCCACGATCGATCCGGCAATCACGCGATCTCCCTCCCGCCAGCCGCGCACGCGCTCGCCGACAGCCACAATTTCTCCGGCTCCATCAGTGCCTGGCACGAACGCCGCGTCGACTGCGCCCAAGCGTCCCCATGCAACCATTAGATCCAGATAGTTCAGGCCAGCGGCATGCACGCGGATCAAGACCTCGTCGGCTTGCGGGCTGGGAACTCCCATATCGCGCTGTGCAAGTTTGTAGTTCTTGCCGGTTTCCAGCGTATAGGCACGCATGGTCGTGTTCATTGATTGCTCCTTGAATTAAGTAGCAACCAGCGTAACAGCGGGCGGGCACTATAATCCACCGTTGCAACACGACACTCTTGCAGGAGGCGCAGCAATGGATGGGATCGAGGCGGACGAGATCGGCGCATTCCTCGCGGTACTTGAAACGGGAAGTTTCACCGCTGCGGGGCGGCAACTCGGGCGCGACGGGTCGGTCGTGTCGCGCCGTGTCGCCGCGCTCGAGGCGCGTATCGGTATTCGCCTGCTCGAACGATCTACACGGCGGGTTTCCTCCACCGAAGCCGGCCAGCGTTTTCGCGACCGGGCTGACGAAGCCTTGTCGATTCTCCGCGCCGCCCATGAGGAAGCCCGTGTGCTTTCGACCACACCCAGCGGCCTGTTACGAATCAGTCTGCCGGCTGGCTTCGGGCGTAAATGGATCGCTCCGCGTCTACCCGAATTGCTCGTGCGCTATCCGCTGCTGGACGTCGAATGCAACTATACAGACAGCTTCGTCGACTTGATCGCAGGAAGGCACGACGTCGGCGTGCGGATCGGCGAGTTGCAGGATAGCCGTCTCGTCGCCAAGCCGCTGCTCACGATGCGCAGGCTGCTGTGCGCGTCGCCCGCCTACCTCGCGGCAAACCCCCCGCTTGACACGCCGCGCGATCTGCAGCGCCATGCATGCATTGGCTTCACGCCGCTCATGACGCATCCGGTCTGGCATCTCAGGCATCTGCGCAAGAAAGATGCGCATCAGACGGTGCGAATCCGCTCGCGCCTCTCGACGGACGATATCGACACGGCCATCCACGCCGCGCTCGGCTCCGCCGGTGTGATGCTCGCCACCGATTGGCTCATCGGCCGCGAACTGCGCGACGGACGCCTCGTACATGTGCTGCCAGAATGGATCGGCGCGGTGGATGAGAAGCTGAATATTGTGCGCGCGTCGCTGCGGCACGAGCCCGCGAAGACGCGGGCTTTCATCGACTGGATAGCGGCGCTGTTCGATCCGCCGCCGTGGAACACGCACGCGCCTTCCAATGCGGGCGTCCAAGCGATGCCATAGGCCGCACGCCTGTCTCGCGGATCACACCCCTCACCTAACTTAGGTCAACGGCCGGCATTCTTCCCGGCAAGGTGGTCAGCCATCTTTCCAAGGGGCTTTGTTGGACCAATGTCGGTGCAGATTCGAATGCCTATCCACTGCGCTATCTTTCCGTTCGCCTGCTCGAAGTCGCAGCTTTTAAACGAGGGTCGGCCAGTCCCGTCTTCCGGTGTTGGACATTGATCCCTATCGCACTTCACTTTGAAAATGCGGGCCTATTGCGCGTCGTGGTAACTCGCGCTAAGCCAACGACCGCTCTGCACCTCTTCATACGTCAGGCGCCGTAGGGAGTTCTCGAAGCGCCGCGCAGCGACCGAAATCTGGCGTTCGACCGGACGTGCGACAACCCAATGCATTTGCAGTTCGGCGATGGGAGCCGCGCATATCTGTCCCGACTGGACATGCTCCCGAATAGCCGAGAAAGGCAGGATGGTAAAGCTGTGACCTGATGCCGCGATGTCGATCATCAGGTGATAGCTGTCAACCTCGACGTTGTAGCTGAGCGCCTCGCCGCCGGAGAAGTAGCGCGCTAGCAGCGTTCTCACGGCACTTGGAAATGGCGCCTGGACGAGCGGCAGTGTGGGCAGGCGCGCCGCGGACACAGGGCAGTCGAGTTGCAGGCCGTGCTTCGTCGCGCCGACCAGGAAGAGACTCTCCGTGAGAAAGGGGTCACAGGTCAGGCCCGAAGGCGGCTCTTCGCCCGAAATCACCCCAAGTTCGAGCGAACCCGCCTGCAGGAGGTTGAAGATCAAGAGCGGTGTGTTTTCGAAGATATGCAGCTTCACCTGCGGGTGTTCCAGGCAGAACGCCGGTATCAGCGTGCTGGACACGATGCTTCTGAACGGCGCAGGCAGTCCGACCGAGAGGCTACCGCTCGGCGTAGACGCTCGGCTCGTCAACTCACACTGCACCTGCTCCAGATGGCGCAACAGGCCCTCCGCATGATCCCTCAACACGATACCCGCGTCAGTCAACGTGACGCCATGGCCGTGCCGGTCGAATAGCTTGGTCTTCACCTCGTCTTCGAGCGAACTAATGCGGCGGCTCAGCGCCGGCTGCGTAATGCGCAACTGCCCCGCCGCGCGGTTGAACGTGCCGAACTCGACCACCTTCATGAAAGACCGGAGATTTTTAGGATTCACGCTTACTCATGCAAAAACGTTATTAGCCGTATGTTCCTTATGCACTTTTATTTTGCCCCTTCAGGTGATACTTTTCAATCACCATAAGGTCGCCAAGACCTAAAACGAATGGAGACAAGACATGCAACCTCAATCGCGGGTAAACCTGCGGCATAGCCAGCCGCCGCAAGCGAGGAGCAACTAGTGCGCACACTACTCTTTGCATCGGCTTCCAACGAACGACATCTCGCCAAAGTATCCCAATGCGGTGCGGACGCCGCGATCTTCGATCTGGAGGACGCTGTCGCTGCTAGCGAGAAAGCGACGGCGCGCGCTACCGCCGCCCGCGTGATAGCAGGTCTGACCAATGGCCCCGTGTTCGTGCGGATCAATGGGCTCGACACGCCTTATGCCTTCGCGGATTTCCAGGCCGTCGTCGTCGCGGGTCTCGGAGGCATGATCCTGCCGATGGTGCAAGGCCCCGAACATGTTGCCATCGCCGACTGGATCATCAGCCAACTCGAGCGTGAGCGCGGGCTGGAAAGCGGAGCGATCGAACTCATGCCAATCATCGAAACCGCACGCGGACTCGATACCGTCGAGGCGATCGCCCGATGCTCGGCGCGTGTCAAGCGCCTCGCTTTCGGCGCGGGCGATTACGTCAACGATCTCGGCATGGAGTGGACCGCCGCCGAGCAAGAATTACTTTTTGCCCGCTCCCGGCTGTGTGTTGCCTCGCGCTCCGCGGGACTCGCGCCGCCCATCGACACCGCCCACGTCGATATAGCCGACATAGAAGGTCTCAGGCGCTCCGCGGTGCATGTACGCACGCTCGGCTTCGGCGGCAAGTTCTGTATCTATCCGGACCAGGTGACGGTGGTGAACGAGGTGTTCACTCCGAGCGAGGCCGAAGTGGCGAAAGCACGGGCGATCGTCGATGCCTTCAGGCAGGCGGAAGCGGCCGGGATATCGGCAATTCGCGTGGAGGGCGGATTCGTCGACTATCCCATCGTGTCCCGCGCCCAGCGGCTGATCGAAAGACACAGCCTCGCGACGCGCGCCAGCAAGCCCGAACACGTCTGAATCAAAACCCTCAGGAGTCTCATTTTGACGTTAAATACATCGCCCCAGTCCCCCGTGGCCGAGACCATGCCGATGCAAGGCATCCGCGTGATCGATGCCGCCACCTTTCTCGCTGCCCCGTTCGCCAGCACCTTGCTGGGCGAGTTCGGTGCAGAGGTCATCAAGGTCGAATTGCCGGATGTTGGCGACCCGTGCAGGAGACTTGGCAATGCGTCGGCATCGGGCGACAGTTTTGCCTGGCTTACCGAGGCAAGGAACAAAAAATCCGTCACGCTTGACTTGCGCAAGCCCGAGGGAGCTGACCTGTTTAAGCGACTCGTGGCAGAGTCAGACGTGGTGTGCGAGAACTTCCAGACCGGCACGCTCGAAAGCTGGGGGCTGGGATACGAAGACCTGAAGGCGATCAACCCGCGCATCATCATGCTGCGCATAACAGGCTACGGACAAACCGGCCCGTACGCCGGCCGCCCCTGCTTCGGGCGCATCGCCAACGCATTCAGCGGCCTGTCTTTCCTCGCTGGCGATCCTGACGGGCCACCCGTCACGCCCGGCTCGGCGACACTCGCCGACTACGGTTCCGGGCTCTTCGGCGCGATCGGCGTGCTGCTCGCCTTGCGCGCGCGCGACATCACGGGCGAGGGCCAGGTCGTCGACGTCGCGTTGTACGAGAGCATGTTCCGCATCCTGGATGAACTCGTTCCGGCCTACGGCGCGAAGAAGATCATTCGCCAGCGAATGGGCGCGGCCACTGCCATTGTCGTGCCGCACAGTCACTATCCAACGCGCGATGGCCGGTGGGTAGCCATAGCGTGCACCACGGACAAGCTCTTCGAGCGGCTTGCGGTGCTGATGTTGCAGCCGGAACTCGCGACGCCCGAGCGCTACGCGACCATGGCACAGCGCCTTGCGGATCGCGATGAGGTTGACCGGATCGTCACCGCATGGACCCGCTCGGGTACGCTCAAGGAGGTGATCGACGCCTGCGACAAGGCGCAGGTTCCCTGCGGTCCGGTATATGCAATCGACGAGATTTTCGACGACCCGCACTACCAGCAGCGTGGCAATCTGCTGACGGTTAAGGACGATCGTGTGGGCGAACTGACCATGGCCAATGTTGTCCCCCGCTTGTGTGGCACGCCTGGACAAGTCAACTGGCTCGGACCCGTACTTAGTGAGCATACCGACAGCGTACTCAACTCGCTACTCGGCATCGGCGCTGCCCGGCTCGCGGAACTGCGTGCGCTCAACGTCATCTGAACATTCGTCAAGAATTGGCTGCAGGTAGCCGTGCTAAGCGGCGCTAAAACAAAATAGCAGGAGACAAGCGTGACCATGTCAAAGAAATCCCAGGCGCGCCGCCGCGTGCTCACAACGGGCGCCGCAGTGTGCGCCGCCGTCGCCATGCCTCGGCTCGCGCGTGCCGCGGCGCCCATCAAGCTCAAATACGGCACTAACGTCAATATCGAGAATCCGCTCAACGTCAGGCTGAACGAGGCGTTCACGCGCATTCGCACACAGACCAACGGCGCCGTGGATATCCAGCTTTTCCCCGACGGTCAACTTGGCTCGGACACGGAAATGCTCAGCCAGTTACGCTCCGGCGCGCTCGACATGTTCACGCTCTCGAGCGTGATCCTGTCGCGGCTCGTGCCCGAATGCGCGATCGTCGGTGTTGGCTTTGCCTTTCCCTCCTACAAGGAAATATGGGCGGCCATGGACGGCGACCTGGGCGCCGCGTTGCGCGACAGGATCTCGGCGGCCGGCCTCTTCTGTCAGGAGAAGGTATGGGACCTAAGTTTCAAGGAGATCACGTCGTCCGCCATCGCGGTGAGAAAGCCCGAAGATCTCAAGGGCTTCAAGCTGCGCGTACCGCCCGGCCGGCTCTGGATCTCTTTGTTCGAAGCCTTCGGCGCATCGCCGACCACGATCAACATGAACGAGATTTACTCCGCGTTGCAGACGCGGGTGGTAGACGGCACCGAGCTTCCGCTTACCACCTTCTACTTCGCGAAGCTGTACGAAGTGCAAAAGTCGGTTTCGCTCACGCGCCACATGTGGGACGGCTGGCTATCGCTCGTCAATAAGGCGACCTGGGACCAGATCCCGGCAGACCTGCGCGCGGTCGTATCGAGGAATCTCAACGAATCCGCCCTTGCGCAACGCGCGGACGTGGTCGCGCTCGAAGCGCGCTTCGCCGGGGTGTTGGCCAAGGATAAAAAGATGCAGGTCATCGAGGTGGACCCGAAGCCGTTTCGCGTGGCGCTTCGCCAGGCCGGTTACTACGAAGAATGGAAGAAGCGCTTCGGTCCCGACATGTGGGCGTTGCTCGAAAAGTACGCCGGGCACATCGGCTGAGTCCGCTTTTAATATCGCCGTCTTCTCCGGGAGTTCAGCGTGAGAAATCTACAGGCTATGATCGAAACCCGCATGTCACGCGCCGAGCACGACGCATCGTCGCTATGGCAACGGTGCGCCGGCATCTGCGACAGGTGGCTTGGCACCCTCGTTGAAACTGTCACCGCCTGCGCACTGGCAATCGAAGTTGCGCTGCTGCTCGCGGGCGTGTCATGCCGTTATCTGCTGCACCAGCCGCTGACCTGGAGCGATGAACTCGCGTCAACGCTGTTCGCCTGGGTCGCGAGCCTGGGCGCCGCGATCGCGTACCGTCGCATGGAGCACATGCGCATGGTCGCGTTCGTGAGCCGTCAGGGACGCGGGCCGAGCGCGCGCTTCGATGCCTTCAGCATGACCGCAAGCCTCATGTTGCTCGCCATCTTGCTGATGCCGGCGATCCAGTATGCGGTGAGCGAATTTCCGATCGAAACCGACTCGCTGGCGATCTCCGGTGTCTGGCGCGCAGCCGCTTTGCCCGCAGGGATCGGGCTCATGATCGTATTCGGATTGCTACGCCTGGGACGCCAAGTCCGCCTGCCCGATTTCGCACTGGCGCTCGCGCTGATCGCTGTCATCGCCACCGCGCTTTATCTCTGCAAGCCGTCGATTGTCGCAATGGGTCTCTACAACCTGCTGATCTTTTTTGTGGTGATCGTCGGCGGCGCAATCTTCGCCGGCGTTCCGATTGCCTTCGCCTTCGGGCTGGGGACGCTCGCCTATCTGAGCATCGTCACGCACGCGCCGACCGACGTCATGATCGGCCGCATGGAAGAAGGCATGTCGCATCTTGTGCTGCTCGCAGTGCCCCTGTTCATCTTTCTCGGCGCGCTCGTGGTTGTGACGGGCATGGCAAAAGCCATGGTCGGGCTGCTCGCCCGGCTCTTCGGTCACGTGCGTGGCGGCTTGCATTATGTGCTGGTCGGCGCGATGTACCTGGTATCCGGTATCTCGGGCTCGAAGGCCGCCGACATGGCGGCGGTCGCTCCCGTATTGTTTCCCGAGATGCGAGCGCGTGGTGCCAAGGATGGCGATCTGATCGCGCTGTTGTCAGCGACCGGCGCGCAGACCGAAACCGTGCCGCCAAGCATCGTGCTCATCACGATCGGCTCCGTCACGAGCGTGTCGATCGCGGATCTCTTCGTCGGCGGCCTCATGCCCGCTCTGCTGCTTGGCTTGATGCTATGCGCGGGCGTGTGGTTCAAGTATCGACACGACAGCGACCAGGCAGCGCGTTCCACCTGGCCCGAGATCGCGCGCGCGTTTGTCGTTGCGCTCCCCGCGCTCGTGTTGCCGTTCGTCGTGCGCTTCGCCGTCATTAAAGGGATCGCGACGGCAACTGAGGTTTCGACCGTCGGAATCGCCTATGCGCTCGCCTATGCGGTCCTGATCAGCGTGCTGTTTCGCAAGCCGGTCGCATGGGGCCGCATCTGGCACGCGCTCGCCGACACTGCGTCGCTCTCCGGCGCCATCCTGCTGATCATCGGCACAGCAACGGCCATGGCATGGGCACTCACGCAGTCGGGCTTCTCGACAGGACTTGCCGCGCTGCTGGCGGGTCTGCCCGGCGGAAGAGCCACATTCCTAGCGGTCTCGATCGTGGCGTTCATGGTGTTGGGAAGCGTGCTGGAGGGTATACCCGCCATCGTGTTGTTCGGCCCGTTGCTGTTTCCCATTGCCAAAGCGCTCGGCGTGCACGAAGTTCATTATGCAATGGTCGTCGTGCTCTCGATGGGAATCGGGCTTTTCGCCCCACCGTTCGGGGTGGGCTACTACGCTGCTTGCGCCGTCGCGCGCATCGATCCTTCCGTTGGCATGCGCCCGATCGCGCGCTACTTGCTGGTTTTGTTCGCGGGCACCGTGATCGTTGCAGCGTTCCCGTGGCTATCCACCGGTTTTCTCTGAGTACGACGGTGTCATCGTCTTCGCCTAAACCTCTTCATTGGAGCATCGCATGCAAAAGATCGATACCCACTTTCATATTTGGGACCTTCAAACAAACTACTATCCCTGGCTGACTGACAACGTCCAGCCACGCGTAATCGGCGATTATGCGGCGATCCGCAAAGACTATCTAATCGAAGATTTTCTCGGCGACATCGCGGGATCCGACGTGGAAAAGGCGGTACATATCCAGGCGGAACATGATTCCCGCGATCCGGTCCGCGAAACGCGCTGGCTGCAGCAAGTTGCCGACGCACCCGCATCGCGCGGGTTTCCACACGCTATTGTGGCGTATGCGGATCTTGGCGCAACAAATGCTGCGGATGTCCTCGCAGCACACTGTGAGTCCGCAAACATGCGTGGTATCCGGCAGAGCCTGATCCAGCACAAGGTCGATCCGGCCGCCACGGACCCGCGTGAGAGTAAGCTTTGGGCTAGCAATTTCATGCTGCTACGGCAAATGAATCTGTCGTTCGATATCCAGCTCTTCCATTCCGACATGGCCTTCGGAGCCGACTTGATCGGACGCAATCCCGATGTCCAGTTCGTACTCACGCATACGGGTTTGCCAATGGAAACGTCGGTGCAGTATCTCGAAGCGTGGCGTACGGGCATGCGGCTGCTCGCGCAGCGCCCGAACGTAGCGGTGAAGATATCAGGTTTCGGGTTCCTCGACCGCCAATGGAACGTCGACAGCATCAGGCCACTCGTGCTCGAAACCATCGAAATCTTCGGTATTGACCGCTGCATGTTCGCAAGCAATTTTCCTGTCGACAAGATGTCGCGAGATTATGCGAGCTATTGGAACGCGTTCGATCATATAACGCTCGGTTTCAGCGAAAGCGAGCGCACCGCGTTGTTCCAGAGCAATGCCGAAAAAACCTACCGCATCTAATATCGGATCGATGACTTAAAAGAGGTGAACCGATGGACCTGCAACTCGACGGACGCACCTGCCTGATTACCGGCGCCAGTTCAGGCATTGGACGCGCGATCGCGCAAGCTATGGCGCGCGAAGGCGCCCGGCTCGCGATTGCCGGGCGCAATGCCGAAGCGCTCGAGGCGTTACGAGACGAATTGAGAGCACTGGGACTGTCCGAGCCCACTCTGTGCATTGGCGATGTATCGACGACGGCCGGTGTTGAACAAGTGGCAGCGCAAGCCATGCACTCACTGGGCGAGATAGCAATGCTGGTGAACAACGCGGGCGGTTCCCGTCCCATGGGTGACAATAATGACGAGGACGTGTGGAGCGAAGCCATCGACCTTAATTTTTACGCCGCGCGCCGGCTTACGGGACTAATGGCACCGCAGATGATCAAGGCTGGGTGGGGCCGCATAATCAATGTGACAGGTGCAGTCGTCGGCGCAAAAATGAACGCGGCGGCCCCCGCAAAGGCGGCGTTGCAGAGCTGGTCGAAGGCGCTTGCGTCCGAACTCGCGCCAAACGGCATCACGGTGAACTGCGTCGCCCCGGGCCGGATCAATAGCCGCCAGATACTCGAAACCTTGCATCCGACAGCCGAATCGCGCCAGGAGTACATCTCGCGCAACATCCCGATCGGCAGGTTCGGCGAACCGGAGGAGTTCGCCAACGTGGTTACGTTCCTGTTGTCTCCGCTGGCGAGCTATGTGACCGGGACGGTGATCCCGATCGATGGTGGCCTGCATCGTCTTGCAATCTGAGAGCACGCGGGACATGGAAAGTTGATCGCCCTTTGCGCGATGATGTAAGCGGTCAACGGTTGTGTACTTCCTGATGTAACCCAAAATCTGTTTGTTCAGTTATCCATATTAAATATCTGGAATAGCCATGATCCGAAAAAGGCCAGGCCTTACCGTGTTCGCCGCAGGTGCATTGACTGCTTTCCTGCCCAGTGCCCATGCGCAAAACTCAGTAACCTTGTATGGCATTATCGACGCCGGGGTTTCCTACACTAACAATGTGAAAGGCGCGAGCGCCTGGCAAGAGACCGTTGGCAAGCTGGGCGGAAGCCGCTGGGGCCTGCGAGGAAGCGAAGACCTGGGCAGCGGCCTTGCTGCAATCTTCATGCTTGAAAGCGGATTCAACGCTGCAAATGGCAGTTTGCAACAAGGAGGACGTCTGTTCGGGCGGCAGGCCTTCGTCGGACTGTCGCAAGCGAACGTGGGCACTTTAACGTTCGGCCGACAATACGATCCGCTTGCGGACATGGTGGCGCCGTCCGTGGGTTCGTACATCTGGGCACCGTCAACGCATATCGGCGATAGCGACAATCTCACACAAACTTTCCGGGTGAACAATTCGGTGAAGTTTCGGTCGGCGTCCTTCGGCGGCCTCTCCGCCGACGGCCTTTACGGCTTCAGCAATCAAGCCGGATCGCAACCGGGAGACGGCTTCGCAAATAACCGTGCATGGTCGGCCGCGCTCAATTACACAGGCGGCCCGGTCACGTTTGGAGCCGGCTACTTCGAGCTTAATCATCCCAACTCGTCGACGAACGGAAGCGGTGCAGTCGGCGGCGCGACCACCACGTCGGGTGACGATTATAGCGGCGCCTTCTTCTACAACATTGATGGCGGGGTCGCGCGCCAGCGCATTGGTACGGCCTCAGCCAGCGTCAAGCTGGGTCTGGCAACGCTTGCGAGCAGTTTCAGCCGCGTCATTCTCGACTATAACGATGGCGCGGGCAGAAAGCTGGACAATTACGATGTCAGTCTCCGTTATCTGATTAAGCCGTCCCTTTTGTTGATTTCGGACTACGTTTATACCGATGGCCATGCCACCGATCTTCCCGGTCAGGCGGGGAAAAGCAGTAAACCTAAGTGGCATCAACTCACTCTTGGCGCAGATTACTTTCTTTCAACGCGTACGGAGCTGTATGTCACTGCCGAATATCAACTGGCCGCTGGCGACGCGTCGACCTTGGTCAATGGACACTATGTCAAAATCGCGTCCATCTATACCGTAGGCGCTCCGTCGTCTACTAATCGGCAGGTAAGCGTATCGACGGGACTGAGACACAAATTTTAGTGGTCGGAAGAAACGACCAAGCCCTTGTACTGTTGCATGTCTTCGATTTGCATTGAAATCTTGATTCACTTTGACGGTAAGCAGTCAGTTAAGCGCACCGAAGTGGTTTTTATGATCGATAGGGCCGGTGATTTGCGTGTCTTTTTTGCCCCAGTTGTTCCGGGCCATGAGTAAGAGGGTAGCGTTGGTGGCACGCCGGTCGAAGAACTCGATATCGAAGTCATCACTAGTCCACTGCGTCATTGACTTGGCACCCCGTCTATGTTCGAATTTAGGGCATGGGAAAAATGAATCTGACTGATACCGAACGTGCGCAATTACTTTCAGCGGCACGCAGCCGAACGGTGCGCGCGGCGGACGTGCGACATGCAAAACTGATCTTGATGCTCGAGGACGGTGAATCGCGCGACGGGATCATGAGCGCACTGGGCTGCGACTCACGTTTCATCGCACGTTGGTCGGGGCGCTTCCTCAACGAGCGACTGGCCGGCATGTAAACCAATCAAATGGAAATATGACGATCCTTCCCGTCGAATTCGCCCGGTGCCAAGTCAATGATGCAGTGGACTAGCGCACATCCTGTATTCCTGAGTCTCCTCGCTATTGGGCTCGCTGGCCCAGAACACTCAACATTTCTTGATAGCCGCTAGCGCTACCTACGTCTTCCGACGGCCATGCAGCGGCACTTGCAATGACACAGGCCTCACGGCTGACTTGATGACCGATGCATACTACGTCTTCGACGTGGATATCGTGGTGCCAGTCGTCACCGAAGTCATAGCGGTACACAAACCCGGCTTTTTGAAACCGTCTCTTAGAAGAACTTATCTGGGGTCAACGGCAAATTCCTGAGCCGCTTGCCAGTGGCGTTGAAAATCGCATTGCCGATCGCCGCGGGGACATTATTCGTTCCAAGTTCGCCCAGCCCCCTGGCGCCGAGCAGTCCCATCTGCTCATCGGGAATTCCTAATGTCTCTACCGTAATATCGGGCGTGTCTGCACAACACGGTATGTGGTAATCCGCTAGGTTTCGGATTACCGCTCTTCCTGTGTACGGATCGTAGTAAGACTCTTCCATCAGTGCCGCACCAAGTCCTGCGATCATTCCGCCCATGAGTTGCGATCTAGCTGTGAGCGGGTTGATGACTCGGCCTACGTCAAACACCCCAGTGAGCCTAGGGACGCGAACCACCCCGGTCGAAAGGTCAACTCGAACTTCCGCGAAAATCGCTCCAAATGAGTGGAGCTCGAATTTCTTGTCGTCTCTGTCGGGCGTGAGGACTCCGGTTGCGGTCACAAGCTCACGTCCTGCTTGGCGCAGCACCTGAGAATAGCTTTCGCGTGCTCCGCCCGCGGTGTTGTCTGAAAGGCTGGCATTTGACGCAACGATTCGCTCGACGGGCAGGCCGAAGAGAGCCGAATTAGGATCGTGGCGGGCAACTTCCTTGATCGCAGATAAAAGGTTGGCGCCGGCCGTCAGGACTGCCGCGCCAACGCTTGCGGTAGTGCGTGATCCTGCGGTGATGGGCGAGTCAGGAAAGGTGGAGTCGCCGAGGTCGAACTCAACAGCATCAATCGGCATCGACATGGCGTCAGCAGCGATTTGCTTGAAAACGGTGTAAGCCCCGTTGCCGATTTCGTGGGTAGCGCTCCGTACTTTCGCTGTCCCATCCGCGAATAAGGTAATGCGGGCGGTGGCATCGTCTAGTACGGCAGGCAACGTGCTGCTTGCAACCCCAAAACCGATCATTTCATTGCCAGAGCGTATTAGTCCAGGCTGCATCTTTCTCCGTTTCCAGCCGAAAATCTCCCCACCTTTCTCGAAGCACTCTCGCAAATGCTTGGACGAGAACGGCAGATCAGTGAACGGGCCCTTAGTTGCCTCGTTTGCCAGACGAAGGTCAATGGGATCCATTTCGAGCTCGTGCGCTAATTCATCGAGCAGACTTTCCAGTGCCCAGCCTCCCGCTATAACGCCAACGCCCCGCATGGGCATGGGGGTTGGCAGGTTTAAATGCCTAATTTCCTGTGCGATTGCCAGATTCTTTATCCCGTACATCATCATCGTCATGCCGGTTGACGGCTCGGGATATCCGCTCACCATGGAAGTATGTGAGACGGCCTCGTGACGCAATGAGGCGATTCGTCCGGTCCGCGATGCGCCTAGACGCATCACCTGACGCGTCGCCGGCCGGTGACCGTTTAGCTCGAACATTTGCTGTCGAGTGAAGGCGATTTTTAGGGGGCGCCCGAGTTTCCGAGCACATGCCGCTGCCAATAGGGTGTTCCCAAACATCCAGGCTTTCGAACCAAATGAGCCGCCAAGAAACTTCACGACAATTTTGATATTCGATTCGGGCACGTCCAGGCAGTGGGCTATCACAGCGCTAAGACTTTTGAGAACTCGTGTCGTGTCGTAAAGCAACAGGTGTTCGTCGCCGTTCTTTGTTTCCCACTTCGCGATCGTCGATAGCATCTCTATAGCATTGTGGTGGTGTACTGGTGTTTCGTAAGTTCGCTCGATACGGATAGCCGCCGCGTCATATGCCTTGGCAGGATCCCCGGTTTCAAGCTGGAGTGGCTCCATTCCGCAATACGACGCTGGCTTCGACCGTCGGCTCGCCGTCTCTAAGTTCAATTCGGCATCTCTCCGCCGGTATTCGACATGGAGCATTTCTGCGGCGTGAATGGCCTGTTCAAACGTTCCAGCAACAACTACAGCTATCGCCTGACCAGCATAGCTTACGGAATTGTCTTGCATCGGAACCATCATCTCAATGAGGCCTCCTTCGCCAGAATATTGAATTCCCTGGGTCTTCTCGGGTAATTCGCCAATCCGGGGCGCCGTCTCGGGTGTGATAACAGCGACGACACCAGGCAATGCCATGACAGACTCTGTATCGATGGAAGTCACGCTTCCGCTCGAAATGGCGCTGCCGACGACCACGCCGTACAGTAGACCCTCCAGGGAGTGCTCTGCAGTGTAGAGTGCGCCTCCGGTGACCTTGGCGCGACCATCGACGCGCTGCGTCGCCTGTCCCACGGCTACCGGGACAAACTTAGTTTCTGCAGATTTATTGAACATGATTTGCCGCGACGCCTCCGATGTTAGCTGCGAAAACAGAGCCCGCCGGACCGGATAAAGGTTCCAAGCCGGCAGCTTCCAGCAATCCGCGCGCGATAAGTTCGATAGCCATGGGGCCCTTGAAGTTATTCTGTGAGAAATACTTGGCACCGGTTAATGCCAATTGGGCGGCGCTTCGAAAAAGCTCGTCCGAAGGAATGTGTCCGGACAGCATCTCCTCCGCCTCCCGCGCGCGCCACGGTTTATGGGCCAATCCACCCAAAGCAATCTTTACGTGGTCGATCCGTCCATCATGCAGATCAATTGCCACCGCACAGGAGACCAGCGCGAAAGCATACGAAGCTCGGTCGCGAACCTTGAGGTAGTGCGAAATCCCACCAAACATTGGAAGCTCAATCGCAATGATGAGCGATCCATGCGGCAGGTTAGAGTCGAGACCGGGCTCGTTAGCTGGAAGACGCAGTAAATCATTAATCAGGAAGCGTTCTTCCCCAACGCGTGAGCGAGTGACCACCACTGCGTCCAGGGCAGCGAGCATGACTGCCATATCCGATGGGTAGGTTGCGATGCAGCTGTGACTTCCGGTCGGACCGTCGTCGGTGTGACCGAGTATCGCGTGTAGCCGGTTGAAACCAATAATAGCCGAACAGCCGGAGCCGGGGGACCGCTTGTTGCACGGCTGGTGAACATCACGCAGATAAGGGCATCGGGTTCGCTGCAGGATATTTCCGGCTACAGACGCCATGGACCGAATTTGGCGGGACGCACCAGCGGAGATTGCTTCTGAAAGCCCTGGGAAACGTGAACGGACCAGGGGATGATTGGCGACAACTGCGTTCTTGGCGTTTGCACCAATCTGCAAAGTGCCACCTGGTAGCTCTGCAATCTCGTACATCGGTAAGCGGGAAATATCGACTAGCCGGCTTGGTCGAAATACTTGCTCCTTCATCAAGTCCACCATTGTGGTTCCACCGGCGATGAAGGAGGCGGTATGGTCCGAGGCAACCTGTTCGATCGCGGTGGCCTCATCAGTTGCACAGACGTACTCGAACGGCTGCATGGACTAAATTCCTTTCGAGAGGTATGCCGCCTTAATGGCCGCCACGATATTGGGGTATGCGGCGCAGCGGCACAAATTGCCACTCATCCCGTCGCGGATCTCAGGATCGGTTAGCACCGGCTGATTTATAAGGGTCGCCGCGCTCATGATCTGCCCGGACGTGCAGTAGCCACATTGAAACGCATCGTGCTCGATAAATGCTTGTTGCAACGAATGGAGAACGTCGCTCGTGGCAAGGCTCTCTATTGTCCGGATATCGGTGTCTTGACACATGACGGCCAGTGTCAGACAAGACAGCTGCGCTTCCCCATTGATGTGAACCGTGCAGGCTCCGCACTGCCCGTGATCACATCCCTTTTTTGTACCGGTCAGATCCAGCCTTTCACGCAGAAGGTCGAGCAATGTCGTCCGCGAATCGACCTGTAGCTCGAGCGGCTTCTCGTTAATGCGCAGTTTCAATAAGACTTCCAAGTCAGGGTGAGTCATGCGATACCGTCCCTTTCGTTTGCGAAATTTGCCGATGAAATAAAATCGTTGAAAGTAAAGAGCTACTTTTAGGAGGTTAGTCGCCCGAAATAAGCAGACTCTCTTTAGACTAGCCAACTCGTGGCGTTTAACCGCTTAACCTTTTATGCGCCGAAAGGGTGCAGTCAGCAATCAAGTAGGAGAGGCGAACAGTGTGGCCGAATTTTGGCGCCGTGCCGCCAGTTCGAGTCCGTCAATCTCTCGAAAGGCCGGCAGGTGGGAGACTGCAGCCCAACCCGTCTTCATATCTACCCTGGTCACGCCGACCCGCAATAATTTCTTCGTCTTCTCTCCAATTGTTGCGAAGCTGATCATGAAACTGAGACAGCGTGGCAGGGGCGAAAGATTCGAAACGATTGGTTGGGACCATTGCACCTTTTCCGATGGAACCTAATTCAGCCGAGTTCAGCGAAAGCTTGTACTAACCAGTCTATGAAGACGCGTACCTTCGGGTTCTGATGCTTTTGCGAAGCAAAAACTACTTGAAGCGGTCGACTCAGGCCTTCGTAGTCTTTGAAAAGTTCGACAAGGGATCCATTCCGTACGTATTGCTGCACCTTTGACTCACCGATTTGGATGATGCCGAATCCTAGGAGTGCTGCAGCAATAAGGGATCGGCTGTCGTTCACGACTAGGCGGCCCTTCGGCTGAACTTGCACAACGTGTTCACCGGACTTGAACAACCACAGGTTAGGTGCCGGATGCGACGGAAAAGTGAAGTCCAAACACTGATGACCTTCGAGCTCTTCAGGCATTGCTGGTATCCCCTGATCCGCAAGATATTCCGGGGAAGCACAGGTGATCATACGGTAGGGACAGAGCACCCTCGAAATGAGTGCCGAATTGGGTAAGTTACCGATTCTCAAGGCGACGTCGAATCCCTCGGCAACGACGTCCACGATTCGGTCCGACAGGTTGAGTTCGATGGAAACACCTGGATAGGCTTTGAGGAAGCTAATTAGGTGCGGAATGAGAAGACTTGACCCAATACCGATCGGGGCTGCGATTCGTAGCGCCCCCTGCGGCACACCAATCTGGTCAGTCACTCGGGCCTCAGCATCCTCAACCGCGGCCAATGCCAGCTTGCAACCCTCGAGATAAAGTCTTCCCGCTTCAGTCAAGCTCTGACTGTGGGTGGATCGGTTGATCAAGCGAGCGCCCACCCGCTTTTCCAGGGTCGCCACATGTTTCCCTGCCATCTGTGCCGACATACCTAGCTGCGAGGCCGCGGCGGTGAAAGAGCCGCACTCGGCGGTCTTTACGAAGACTTGCATTCCAGCGAGCTTGTCGGCCATCAATACTCCTCGTCTCGAGGCGGCACTCTATCGCAACCGATAGGAGAATGCCGACGTGATCAAAAAAACTTCGACCATGCACGAGAATGATCAGTAGATGAACGTACAACGAATGAATATAGCCATCAGCAGCCGGGCGGTGAGCGCCCGGTCCAGGCCGCGGGCGGTGAGATAGTCGATGTCCTCGGGCGACGCGTCGGGGACCTTCAGTCTGGCCCGACGCAGCCGGGCCGCCGTTTGTCGCGAGTCACGTTCACTGGATTCACGCTCGACCAGCAGCCCCAAACGTTCTTCAAAGCCCAGCCGGTCAATGCCGTCTTGGGACTGTTGCTCGGCAAGCGCCGTCGCCATGCCGGGCAGGCGCAGCGCGTGCAGTTTGTCGACAGTGGGATAATGCAGTATATGGACTCCCTTTCAGCTTCGGTGATAGTACGAAGGCCCGCGCATATTGGCATGCACAAGCGGCAGGTCGGCCTGCCCGGTAGCGGGTTCGGGCTTCCGGTCCAGGCCGTTCTTCAGCGTCGAGTCAGTGAAGTTGTAGTTCGGCGCTTTCAGATCGATGGCGCGGCGGCAGGCAGCTTCGAGCCGGTCGCGCCCGTAGCCCTACAGGTGCAATACGACTGCTGGGGATGCTTGCGGGCACCCAGCAAGCGCTGGATGACGGCCGCCGTATGGGGGCCCGATGTCGGCGGCCCAGTTGCGCAGCCGCTCCGGATCCCAGCCCTTGGCGACAGCCAGGTGCTCCGGCGGCATGTGCGCGTCGATCGTGGTGTGGGAACGGCGGCGAGCGCTTTCGCCGTGAGCGGCAATGCGTTGACCGCGATGGAAGATCTCGACGGTGTTGTTCGTGTGACGCACGTCAACCTGTTCGCGCGCGTAGCGATACGGCACCGAGTAATAGTGGTGATTTAGCTCGACGTGATAGTCCGGGCCGACACGCGCGACCTTCCACTCCGCGTACTGATAGGGCTGCTCGGGCAACGGCCTAAGTGCCGGGCGATCGATTTCGTCGAAGACGCTAAGGCGTGAGCCAGGCAGCTTCTTGAAGGGCCGGTTGTTCAGATCGCTCAGCAACGCGGCGATCGCCCGCTTAGTTGGCGTCAACGAGGTGCATGCGATCGTCGTCATTCTCGCCATGAGTGTGGGCCTGTTTAAGCTATTTCTACATCTGAAAACTAATAGCACGGACGCGAGCAAAGCGTTACGCGCTTTGACCATGAGGTCACAAATATCAATGGCCTGATCTGTCAGATTAGGTACTCCCGAGACTGCGGAGGGAGGGGGCGTCGATTAGACGAGAACCCATTGGTTACTTTTGGCCCATTGATTTCTCTCGCGATTTATAGAAGGTAGCCATATTTTCTGGAGGGCAAGTGACTGCAAGGTAAGCAAAGACTTCAGCTCCGGTGTTCTCGATCCCGTGGATCTCACCAGCAGGCGTACGGATGATGTCGCCTTGCCTGACAATCTCCGGTCTTGCGTCCGTCAGAAGTAGCAGTGCCTCACCCCGCTCCACAATCCAAATTTGCTCAGACGACGTGTGGACGTGCCGCTCTGAAACGGCTCCTGGTTCCATTGTGACCCTGGTTATGGTGGCCATCGCATCCGGGGCGTTCTCGGGCCAAACAATTTGAACGGAATTTTTCCCGGGATTTTTTAGCACCACGCAATCGGACATGCGCAATCTATGTATTGTCAAAATAGACTCCAATATTGCATGAGGTATTACAGCGTAGCGATAGCATCGCATGATCGATGCAAGATTTCTTGAACATATATTCCGATGAATATTCAAGTCCCAACCATGCGTGTGAGCTACGATTTTTTCGCTCGGACATTAAACTGCTGCGGTTTGCGATCGTAAGTCTGCCGCACGAAAGGTGACAATCTCCATTAACCGCCTTTCGAGGGGCAGTACGGTGCCAATTGGATCAAATAGAGATTCAAGCTAGTACTACTGTGTCATAAGATTCATGGCATTATAGGAGCTTCTTCATCCTTTACAAGAGGAAGCGATGGACTGGGAGACATCGTTCGATGAGTACCTGGAGCACCTATGCGACACAATTGGACATAGTGATCGCCATGCCGGCCTGGTGGGCTATTGCCAAGGGTTGATGCTGCCGATTGCGCGTAAAAGTGTCGAGCCGCTGGCAGCCCATCTCGAGCCGCATCGCGTGAGTGCGCGTCATCAGTCCCTACACCATTTCGTTTCAAAATCCGAATGGTCTGACGCCGCATTGATGGAACAGGTTCGGCGCTGGGTATTGCCGCACATGGACCCGTCAAACGGGCTGTACTGGATCATCGACGACACTGGCTTTCCAAAGAAGGGAAAGCATTCGGTGGGCGTGGCCCGGCAATACTGCGGGCAGTTGGGTAAGCCGGATAATTGCCAGGTTGCTGTGAGCTTGTCTGTAGCCACCGAGGAGGCGAGCCTACCAGTCACTTATCAACTTTACTTGCCGCGGGAATGGGCGGACGACCCGGCAAGACGGCAGCAGGCCGGTGTGCCCGATGAGATTGAGTTTGCGACCAAGCCGCAGATCGCCATCGCGCAACTGCGTGAGGCAAGGCAAAGTGGTGCGCCGAACGCAGTGGTGCTGGCTGACGCGGGTTATGGAAACGACGCAGCGTTTCGTGCCAGCGTTGGCGAACTCGGCTTGCAATACGCCGTGGGCATCCAGTCGAGCACACGCGTGTGGCCACCGGGACTTGCCCCGCTGCCGGCTGTACCCTCAACCGGCAAAGTTGGCCGACCTCGAAGCCTGCAACGCCGGGTACCGGGACATAATCCAGTCGCGGTCAAGGACCTGGCACTAGCGCTCGATCCATCTTGCTATCACACGGTTTCGTGGCGTGAAGGCACTCGTGCCGCACTAAGTTCCCGTTTTGCGGCGTTGCGCGTGCGGACCTCTCACCGTGATAATTGGCAGGCTACACCACGCGATGAAGAATGGCTGCTTATCGAATGGCCCATTGGCGAAATCGAACCGACCAAATACTGGCTTTCAACTTTGCCGGAAGAGACGGTTGTGCAACATCTCGTTCACGTTGCCAAAATGCGTTGGCGCATTGAGCGTGACTATCAGGATCTCAAGCAGGAGTTTGGCCTCGGACACTTCGAGGGGCGTGGGTGGCGGGGTTTTCATCATCACGCATCCCTATGCATTGCCGCCTACGGGTTTCTCGTCGCACAGCGCCTGAGTCAAGGCAGTAAAAAAAACTCCGAAGTCCGCAGCATACCTGCCTTACCCGCGGACTACACCCCACGCGGCTCCCCAGCGCATGCAGCGACACGTATCTGATTCGATCGCAACGCTGCGCTGGCGAATTGCTGCCCACATCTCCAAGCAACTACAGAGATGTCCGTATTGCTGTATTGCGCCACCTTGTTTTATGACACAGTAGTACTAGGACGCTATTGGTCGATTCGGGAACGGGAGCGCGGGCTTGCGACCGCGCTCGCGCGGATGTCGCACACGTCTCGGCGGGCGGTACAGCGTCGCTGCACGGTCTGGTCTCGTCAATAGATTATGTGGAGATTCATAGGCGCGGCGCATCCTCTTGGAGACGTGCCGCCCCGCCGCGGTACACGTGCGGGTGCGTGTCAGTCGTGTCGCCTTCAGTAACAGGGCCAGTCGGACGCAGAGACGCGAGAACCACTCTGTGATGCGGCCATCACGTCCTTTATCAACCGCGTTACGCGAACTGCATGGTCGAAGTCGGGTGCAGTTCGGGTGCCGCTTGTGATGTCGTCGCGCAGCGCCATGTATACGCCAGCGACGTTGACGGCAGACTCTGGGGTAGCGACTGCTCCCGCGTCCACGGTTTGCTCCTCGTCATCGAGAAACAGGCGCAGCACGCCCGACTGAACGCCGCGAGGAGCGCCTCCGATGAGGACAAGTTTTCCTGTTTCGCCGATCACTTCGAAACGGAAGGCCGCCTGATCAGCAGGCCGGCCGCCTATCACCTCGATTGAAAGCGGCGCGCCACCGGCTAGCCGCGCTATAAGCGCAAGATGGTCGGGGGTCGTCCGGTGTTGCGGTGCGCCACCTGCGATTGCAATCTGCGGAAACTGGGTAGACGCTAGCGCGGTGATGTCAGTAAATTCTCCAAGCAAAGCAATTGCGAGATCGATTGTATGTGCGCCCTGGATACTGACCAGGGTGACGCCGTTCTCAGGGTTCTCCGCGAACGTCATCGCGTGCTCGATATGAGAACCGAACGCCACGGTCGACGACACGACGCGTGCGTTCAACACACGCCCGATTTTGCCCGCCATAATCATTTCTCGCGCGCGGACAGCCGCAGGGTTGGCGCGTAGCTGCAGGCCGATGGCAACATGAACTCCGGCCTTACGTGCGGCCTCAGCCATTTCTTCGGCCTCGGCGACGTTGCGGCCAAGCGGATACTCGCAGTAGACGTGCTTGCCCGCCGCGAGCGCGGCCAATACAAGATCGCGGTGCGAGGGAACGTTAACCGCAACTGCCACGATGTCAATTTCGGGATCGACGAACAATTCCTTCGGATCGTCATATCCCTTTGCTGCGCCGAACGCCTCAACCGCCATGTTTGCGGATGATTGTTTCCGAGTGACGACGGACCGGAGCTCGAGCCCGTCGAGTTGCTGGATGGCCGGGACGTGGGATATCCTGGCCCATCCACGCTCAGCGCTCGCGCCGACAATACCAGTCTGCAAGTTGCTGCTCACGAAAGTCTCCTTCATCGCTTGTAAGTCATAAGCCCCGCCCCAACGGCGTACCAAAATTTGCGGACCCGCTAAGTCGTCGTCACAGTGACCAGCTTTCTATTAACGAACTCCTGGATACCGAGATCGGAGAGCTCGCGTCCGTAGCCTGAATTTTTGACGCCACCGAAAGGCAGATCGGGAGCAGATATCACCGTGTCGTTAATGAACACCATGCCGGTATCCATCTGGGCCGCGATACGCTTGCCTCTCTCGATGTTGGTGGTAACAACGGAGCCGCCGAGTCCATAGGGAGAGTCGTTGGCAAGCTCTACCGCCTCGCCGTCGCTTGCCACCCTGAAGACCATCGCCACTGGCGCAAAGAACTCTTGTCTAAAGACGGGGTTATCCGGGCTGACGTCGACCAGCACCGTCGGAGCCAGGAAATATCCTGAGCGTTGCAGCCTATTGCCTCCTGAAAGCACCTTGGCGCCGCGCGCGACCGCGATGTTGATCTGCGCCAAGGCACGTTCGAGCGCAGATAAGCTGCATAGCGGCGCTAGCGACGTTTGGTCATCCATAGGATCGCCCGGAACATACGTTCCAAGCGTATCGCAAAAACGGCGAGTAAATGCGTCCGCTATGGCTTCGTGCAGGATAAAACGCTTTGAGCCGGCGCAGGCCTGGCCCATGTTGTTCATCCGTCCCTGTACAGCCAGACGCACTGCCTCGTCGATATCGGCGTCGTCAAGCACGATGAACGCGTCCGAACCACCTAGTTCCATCGTACTTTTCTTAAGCGCCTTCCCTGCCTCTGAAGCAACGGCAGCTCCAGCGCGCTCGCTGCCTGTAAGCGCGACGCCCTTCACCCTGCGATCAGCGATGGCATTCGCGCACTGCTCGTTCGAGATGAACACGTTTGAGTACGCGCCCGCTGGCGCCCCGGCCTCGCGGAGCAGCTCCTCGAACGCCAAGGCGCACTCAGGAACGCTAGGCGCGTGCTTCACAATGAGCGTGTTCCCGGCCATCAAGTTAGGGCCGGCAACACGCGCCAACTGGTAGTAGGGAAAGTTCCATGGCTCAATGCAAAATATCACGCCGATGGGTTTACTATGCACTACCGCTTCGCCCCGCTCGAGAACGAGCGGGCGTTCGGCGAGCATCGCCTCCCCGTTGTCCGCGTAGTAGCGTAGGATATCAGCGCAAAGAGCGATTTCCTCCCTGGCCTCGCGCAACAACTTGCCCATCTCCCGAGTGGCAATAACCGCGAAGTGGTCGATGCGATCGTTAAGTATCGTCGCGGCCCTTCGCAAAACCGCCCCGCGCTGCTCGTAGGAGCGACCCCGCCAGTCATTTTGGAATGCCAGCTCGGCTGAGGCCAAAACTGCTTCTAACTCGGCATCAGTGTGCTCAGGAAACGATCGGAGAACAGCTTCCGTAAATGGGTTGATTGACTGGTAGGTCATGAGTGCGTCTCCCGCGCCGCTTGTGCGTACACCTCGTCGGTGACAAGATCAAACCAGTCCGCCATGGTGCCGTCCGGACGTGCCCCCTGAATCGAGATATGGGTAAAAACCTGGTCCGGTCCTGCGCCATGCCAATGGCGCTCACCTGCGGCGATCGTGACGCTATCGCCCGGATTGAGTGTTTTCGCCGGTTCGCCAGCGAGTTGCACGCGCCCGGATCCCGATGTAGCGATGAGTATCTGACCGTACGGGTGGGTATGCCACGCAGTGCGCGCACCCGGGGCGAAGGTCGCCAGTACCACATGCAGCCGTTGCGGAGCTTCGCTCTCTGCAAGTGCGGTTGTCCACACCTGGCCGCTATACCATTCGGAGTTGACGGTCTGGCTTGGCACATCACCTGAGTAATTTAGTTTCATAGCTGTTCTCCTGTTTAGGTCTCGTTGCCTCGCTCACGTGCAATACGAGTCCAGTTTCGGAACTCGACCGCAAAGTGGTTCAGATGCTTGCTCAGTATCTGCTCCGGGACGGCCGACGGTAAAACAGTAGTAAATTTAAGGTTTAGCCCTTCTTCAATGTCGCGCGACTGACGCATGCTGAACCCCACCCTTACCCCATCGGCATCAAGGATTTCCATGCCGTAGTGCAATGCATAGCTGGGGTCCCAGGGAGCCGGATAAACGAAATCGTCAGGCAGCCCGCGGTAAAACACCCGCCAAGGCAATTCGGTCTCGCCAATGTTCTCGATCACTTCAACCTGATTCGATAGAGGATGGCTAACGAAATGTTCGGGATGGCCGGCACGCAATTCAGCTTCACGCTTGTTGGCCATTGCTTCGACATACCAATCCTGGAAAGAATGTGCACCGGGTCCAGGAACGATCAACTCCACGGAAGCGGTACGCCATTGGCCGGACGACGCCTGCACCCATTGACGGACCTGAGCGTGCATCGTGCGCAGGTCGTCGTCGAGCAAGGCTCGCATCGCCTCATTGCCCAGCTTGCGCTTCAAGTAAGCCAGTGCGTGCCGGGCGCGATTAAGTTCGGCATCCTGAATATCATTTTCGTTAAAGTGTCGCCCTTCGATGATAGCGGTCGCACGATTCTCATGGTCCGGAATGGGAGTCATATCGTACTCACGCGGGTTGCAAGAGGAAATTCAACAGCAGTTCGGTTAGCTTCTCCGGCCGCTCCTCTGCAAGATAATGGCCACACTCGTCGATCATCGCGCTGCGTAAGTTTTGCGCAAGCGGACGAATCTCGGACTCCAGATTGACACCGAAGCTTGCTGTTCCACCAATCGTGAGGACGGGCATGGGTAGCTTTGAGCTCGCATGTTCAAAGTTATGAATCTTGTCGATGCGGTGGGCTCTAAAATATTCGATACCGCCGTGCAATGCTCCAGGGGCGGCGAGGTGGCGCGAGTATTCCTCCAGCGCGTCGTGATCCAATGCCGTCGTGTCGTAGGCTTGTTGACGCATCATGTGAGCCACGAAAAGCGATTCTTGCCCGGTAATAAGTGCCTCGGCTAATCCATTCGGCGCTTCAAAAAGCGGCAAATGAAACATGCGCGGATTTTTGTCGGCATCGAACAGGGCCTCCAGGCCAAAGCCGGCAAGCGCGGCCTCGGTCAGCACCAATCGCTTGACCTCCGCCGGAAAACGACTCGCGTAAGCATAGGCGACCATCATTCCTACGTCGTGGCTGATGAGGTTGATAGGCCCAAGTTTGAGATGCTGCACCAGTCGATGTATATCCTCGGCTACCGTCCGCTTATCGTAGCCAGCGGAGGGCCGGTCGGAATCACCGCAGCCGCGAAGATCGGGCACGATAACGGTAAAGTGCTCCGCTAGCGCCGGAATGACTTTGCGCCAATAATATGATGTCATTGGAAAGCCATGAAGCAGCACCAGCGGATCCCCAGCACCCGCCAGGGTGTAGTGAATCCGAATGCCATTCAATTCCACCCGATGGTGACTTCCTGGCATCTTTGGAAAAAAAACAGTTGTCATGTCTTTATCCTCTGATAGTTAGCGGCGCTCGGTCCTGCGCGAATGGCTGCGAAACTTCACGTCCGCACAGGCTAGAACCTATGGTAGCGGCCTATCGCCCACTTGTGACCCCGGCAATTTGCTCAACGATATGGTGAAAAAAAGCTCATCTGTGACCATGCCTAATCTGCCGGCGCTCGAGGTTTTCCTTGCAGTGGCCCGGCATCAAAGCTTCCGTCGAGCCGCGAAAGAGCGAGGCGTCGGCCCGTCTGCGCTGAGCCACGCCGTTCGTAGCCTTGAAGAAACGCTCGACATGCGGCTGTTCAACAGGACCAACCGAAGCATTTGCTTGACTGAAGCGGGCGAGCATCTACTTCGGCGAGTGGCGCCAGCATTAGGTGAAATCGCAGAGGCGATCGAAGAGATTGGCCTGTTGAAAAGCCGACCAACTGGCACGCTGCGCCTCAACGTGCCTCGCAATGCGGCTGAGCTCGTCATTAAACCCGTAATGACTGAGTTCCTCGCAGCCTACCCTGGCATCACGCTCGAGGTCGTCACCGATGACGGGATCGTAGACATCGTGGGCAAAGGTTTCGATGCCGGAATTCGGGCGGCCCCGGATCTGAGCCAGGATATGATCTCCATCCCTGTGGGCCCCCGTTTGCGCTTTGCCGTAGTTGGCTCCCCGGGCTATTTCACTGGCCGCGACATGCCAGGAGCACCTCACGATCTGACCGGACATGCTTGCATCGGCCGACGCTATCCAAGTGGCGCGATATACCCGTGGGTTTTCGCGAAAGACTCCGAAGAGATCAAGATCGATGTGTCCGGGCCGCTGATCGCGGACGACCGGGCTCTGATCATTGCTGGTGCGCTCAGCGGCATTGGCCTGGCGCACATTCATGAGGCGCTGGTGGCAGACCAGCTCGCAAGAGGCGAACTGGTGCGCGTTCTAGAAGAATGGTGCCCGACCCTGCCAACATTTTTTCTCTATTATCCCGGCAGGCGGCAACTTCCCGCACCGCTGCGTGCCTTCATCGATATGTTTCGCAGCCGCGCATGGCCAGGTCATAACGTTTAACGCTGGTTGTAGCGTGTAATTGACGATCGCCAGGGATCAGCTATTACAAATCATAGACAGCGCATAACTCGCGAGGAGATGTCACGGCATCCGAGTGCAGTCAAAACCGGAGGCAGCGGTAGGCAACACGTTGGCAGCGAACGTGATGTTTGTACTTTGTAGAGAATCGCAGTGTTTCCGGCATTCCCCACATTTTTAGATCCCCGTTTGGCCTGCTCGTTCAGTTTCGGGTCGCCGTGCTCCAACCCTCGCACGCCATCCCCGACCACTCGATTAGGAAGCGTAACCCCAGCCCAGCGGCCGTTCCGGCAGAACACCTCGTCGGCGCGATCCAAAAGAGTCCACCACGTCGACATGGGAGCGTCTCTTTCGCGGACATTAATTTATCCACAGAGTGGACATTTTTTTGGTGATTTGGGGTCCCGCAGTTTGCTGCCTTTTTTTGCCTGAATCTTCTTATCTGGCGGGCGCTGACCGACACCTTTCGTAGACCGACATAATTTCGTCAACACTACGCGTATAAATCCGTCAACTCGCGGTTTTGGAGCTAAACTCCGTTTGTGCGCAGCGGGTTTTCCCTAAAGGGCTATTTGACGAAAGCGAATTACGGAGCCTCCTCTTCGACGCCTCGCCGTATGCTTCACAGGGTGATTGCGAAGCGCCATTCCCTCCTGCATGGCGTCGGATTCAACTTAGGAACGGGCATCACGCCACAAAAAATTACTGGTATTGACGCAGCATCTTCGATAGCCTCCACAGCTAATCGATTACTTAGTTATACAAATTAACGAATAACATTGGTCTCGGATACGGACTTCGTGGGATGCTCGAGCCGTCCTTCCGCAAAGAAAATATGGGATACAGGTAGGCCAAAAAATTAGAAGTCATCTGTTTAAGCATAGTGGTTGCTCTTCATACCGTAGCGTGACCGTTCGGCATTTCTGCATCCTGCGCGTAGGAAAATGCCGCCAGCAGCTTCCTGATTTAGGCCTCTTGAGCACCAACTTTTAATATGAAGCGATCCCGGTCCTCACCGGGCTCGTCAGGCCAGATACGCGATAACTGCATCGAGATAGCTTCGCAACTTCGGTAGGGATTCGAATTCTTCTCATCGTTTGACTTCGGGATTTGGGATGAACGCCAATTGACAGATTTATGTCGCACTGATGTGAATTGACAAAATCATGTCGGCCCGAGTGGGCATAAATCGGTCTACATGGACGCCCCCCTTTGCGCCAGGTCTTTCAGTGCGTGACGGACAGGATGGGCTGCAGTTCTACATTCATACATGGACTCCCGCCTATGAGCAAGATCGGTTTGCATTTTGAGGGTCACGACTGCGTCCGTACATTCGGCTTCTGATGTGCTTACTGCCGCACGAGCCATCATGGAAATCTGCGCGCTTGCTCCTCATCGGCCTTCTGGCTTCGTACTGCAGCCGTCGGATATATCAGGATCTGCAAGCGCCGGTCCGACCGGTTCGCCATGCTTGCCGCTTCTTGCGCAATCGCGGAAGAAATGAAACAGTACTCGATATCTGAAGCCTGCTATGCAGCCCTGAAACAGCCGTTGCCCGTCAATATGGCCCAAGCGATGCGCGCCGTCTTGTTCGCCAGGGCGATCGCCGCGATGCTCACGTGACGGCGTTGCATAACGGATTTGATCCACTGGCTGTGACTGTCATTGCGCCGACTCACGAAGTGCATTACCGCGCGGGCACCCTGTACAAGCAAAGTTCTTAGATAAGTGTCGCCGCGCTTTGTGATACCGCCTAATCGCGTTTTGCCTCCACTCGATCTTTGCATCGGCGTTAGCCCCAGCCAGGCTGCGAACTGTCTCCCATTCTTGAACTGCGAGGGATCGCCCACACTGCTCACGAGCGCAGTCGCAATAACCGGCCCAATTCCCGGAACTGTAGCGAGCCGCTGGCAGGCCTCATTGCTTTTGAATATCTCCGCTATCTCGGTGGCAAGTTCGTCGAGCCATTGCTGCAATGCCTTCAGTTGCTCAAGGTACATTGATCCAAGCCGTCTTAGCAAAGTGGTGATGCCGGAATCGGGGTCGTTGACCAGCGCCATCACCCCCTTTTTTAACTGCGGAAGACCAATCGGGAAGATCACACCCTCTTCGGCAAACATGCTTCGGATCTGATTGGACTTGGCAGTACGCTCCAGGACCAGTCGTTGGCGCATGCGATGCACCGATTGCAGCGACTGCTGTTCCGCGCTTTTTATCGCGACAAAGTGGATGCCCGCACGAGTGACTGCTGCACAGATCGCAGCCGCGTCATTCGCATCGTTTTTGCCGCCGATGAGGAATGGCTTTACGTACTGCGTTGGTAGCAACCGGACCGTATGACCTAAGGCAGTCAATTCACGAGCCCAAAAATGCGATCCGTGGCAGGCCTCGATGCCAATCAGACCAGATTCGAGTTTTGCGAAGAACTTCAGCACGTCACTTCGGCGAAGCTTTCGCTGAATGACCACTTTCCCGTGGCGATCAACGCCGTGAATCTGAAACACGTTTTTTGCGATGTCTAGACCGATGGTAAGCGTAGGCATTGACGTTCTCCCAGGAGTTGGTGCGGTCAGTGTCGCCCCGGAGGGGGCGGGAGTCCATACCATCAGCCTTATTGCAGCCTGCTTCGCTGCGGGCCCCTATGAAATCCGCGGATTCACGCCTCATTCAACTCACGAGCTCAGTGGCTCAGACAAATTTTCAGGCTTGGTGAATCCCAGGTCCGACCTGCTCTGTCATTACACTCAAATACCGCCGCAACTTTGGACACTCCATCCTTTCCTACAGCATCGTGCCTTTAAACTTGGTGTCAGATGGGTCGAACGCTCTTGTGACCTTTCTGATAAGGCTTTTGATGGGCGAGCACTGCCCATATAATTCGAGCCAATTTGTTTGCCATGGCTACTATGACGACATTTAGTGGACGCCGTAGTTTCATCTGTTCCACCCACGCCCCGGGCTCTTTGACATGATAGATAACGCTTCGAGCGCCATGCACGAGTAATGTTCTGAGATAGGTATCGCCTCGCTTACTTATGCCGAGTAACGCTACCTTGCCTCCGGAGCCGCTCTGCGCGGGAACAAGACCAAGCCACGCCGCGAACTCCCTGCCGGACTTGAACGTTCCTGCGTCGCCCATCGTTGCAACCGCCGCCGTCGCGCTAAGCAATCCGACGCCCGGGATGGCTGCAATCGCCTTGACGGCCTCATTGTTCTTCATCCATTCATTTAAACGCCGTTCAATCTGCGCGACTTGCCGATCGATCTCATCAACCCCGTTCCACTGCTCACGAAGCGTATCGATCAACATCACAGGCAACCGATCTGATAGTCGGGCGAAAACTCCGATTATGCCTTTCTCTAAAGCAGCGCGGCCAGTGCCAATGACTTCGCCGTACTCGGTGAGCAAGCCTCGCAGACTATTGATCTGCATCGTTCGAAATTTGATGAGCTGCTGACGCATCCTATGCAATGCTAGGACAGCTTGTTGAGACTCTGTCTTTATTGCCACAGGCTTGCTTTGCATCTGAGTCGCCATCCATATGGCACGTGCGTCGGCAGCATCGCTTTTGTTTGCAATATTGAACGCTTTCACGAACTTTGCAGGCATTAACTTTACCTGGTGACCCATCTGGACCAGTTGCCGCGCCCAATGTTGTGACCCGCTGCACGACTCCATTCCTATCAGACAAGGCGAGCGGTTAGCAAAATATTCGAGAAAAGCGGCTCGCTTTATCGGTCGATTCACGACCTCGCCCGTCTGAGGATCAACCCAGTGAACTTGCATCACGTTCTTTGCGATATCCACACCAACGACGGTATGTGTCATGACGGATCCCCTTTGATTAACCGGCGAAGCTAATATGATCTACCCTATTTTGCATTTCTGTTGCGGCAGTGCCATTAACGTCAAACACCACGTTAGGTGGGGAGCGTCCATATCATTCAACTCGCGGTTTTGGAGCTAAATTCCGTTTGTGCGCAGGGGGTTTTCCCTAAAGGGCTATTTGACGAAAGCGAATTACGGAGCCTCCTCTTCGACGCCTCGCCGTATGCTTCACAGGGTGATTGCGAAGCGCCATTCCCTCCTGCATGGCGTCGGATTCAACTTAGGAACGGGCATCACGCCACAAAAAATTACTGGTATTGACGCAGCATCTTCGATAGCCTCCACAGCTAATCGATTACTTAGTTATACTAATTAATAAATAACATTGGTCTCGGATACGGACTTCGTGGGATGCTCGAGCCGTCCTTCTGCAAAGAAAATATGCCTCTTTTGAATTTGTAGTGGAATGATATGAACGGCCTCCGCCCATCGGTCAGGACGCACGCGAGGCGCCTCACGGGCCAATGGCATCAAACTGCCTAAATTGGGAGATCATGAAGATCTTCGTAGACAAACCGGAGGGTCCAAAATGCAACATACGATCGTGGGTGTAGACATCGCAAAGAACGTCATCCAGCTGCATTGGGTCGACCTTGACACCGGTGAAATCGTGAACAAACCGGTCAAGCGCGCAGCGTTTCTCGAACACTTCGCGAATCGCTTACCGTGTCGGATTGGGATGGAAGCTTGCGGCGGTGCGCAACATTGGGCACGGCGACTCGTCGAAATGGGTCACGAGGTAAAGCTGATGCCTGCTAAATTCGTCAAGGCTTTCAATACTGGAAACAAAAATGACGCTGCCGACGCGCGCGCTATCTGGATGGCAACGCAAATGCCCAGCAAAGCAGTTGCAGTGAAGACCGAAGCCCAGCAAGCTGTTCTGGCGCTGCACCGAATGAGACAGCAACTCGTGAAATTCCGCACGATGCAAATCAATAGCCTTCGTGGTTTGCTGACTGAATACGGTGAAGTGATGGGCCAGGGGCGCACGGCGCTGGACAAGGCGATACCAAGCGTGCTCGAACGGTTGGTTGATAGGCTACCTGCGATCCTGATCGACACGCTGCGTGAACAATGGAATGGGCTGATAACTCTGGATAAGCAAATTGTCGAAATTGAACGACGCCTGCAGGCGTGGATGAAAGAGGATAAAGCGTGCAAGGCAATATCTGCCATACCAGGCGTTGGCTTGCTGACCGCGACAGCTGCAGTCGCAACGATGGGTGACGCGAAAGCCTTCAAATCGGGACGAGAGTTTGCTGCGTGGCTTGGTCTGGTTCCGGGGCAAACCGGATCGGGTGGCAAGGTACAGCTATTGGGTATCAGTAAAAGAGGGGACACCTATGTGCGCACCTTGCTAATTCACGGCGCCCGCAGTGTGCTATTTCACGCAAAGGAGCCTGGTAGATGGATCGAAGAAATGAAAAAGCGGCGACCATTGAACGTTGTGACAGTCGCACTCGCCAACAAGATGGCGAGAACGATCTGGGCAATATTGGCGCATGATACCCCTTACCGAAAAGATCACCTGAGCGTGAAGCCAGCTTGAATAGCTGGTGTTGTTAAAGCAGTACCAACAAGACAGGATGCCTCATCGAAAGGTTGCGTTGGCTATCAAATGTGATGACGAACCAGGTTGGACCGGGATCCGCTAAGCCTGAAAACCCACATGAGCCTTGAGCTCGTGAGTGGAATGAGGCGCGGGTCAGCGGCTTTCATAGGGACCCGCAGCTAAACAGGCTGCAACAAGGTTGATGGTATGGACTCCCGCCCCCTCCGGGGCGACACTGACCGCACCAACTCCTGGGAGAACGTCAATGCCTACGCTTACCATCGGTCTAGACATCGCAAAAAACGTGTTTCAGATTCACGGCGTTGATCGCCACGGGAAAGTGGTCATTCAGCGAAAGCTTCGCCGAAGTGACGTGCTGAAGTTCTTCGCAAAACTCGAATCTGGTCTGATTGGCATCGAGGCCTGCCACGGATCGCATTTTTGGGCTCGTGAATTGACTGCCTTAGGTCATACGGTCCGGTTGCTACCAACGCAGTACGTAAAGCCATTCCTCATCGGCGGCAAAAACGATGCGAATGACGCGGCTGCGATCTGTGCAGCAGTCACTCGTGCGGGCATCCACTTTGTCGCGATAAAAAGCGCGGAACAGCAGTCGCTGCAATCGGTGCATCGCATGCGCCAACGACTGGTCCTGGAGCGTACTGCCAAGTCCAATCAGATCCGAAGCATGTTTGCCGAAGAGGGTGTGATCTTCCCGATTGGTCTTCCGCAGTTAAAAAAGGGGGTGATGGCGCTGGTCAACGACCCCGATTCCGGCATCACCACTTTGCTAAGACGGCTTGGATCAATGTACCTTGAGCAACTGAAGGCATTGCAGCAATGGCTCGACGAACTTGCCACCGAGATAGCGGAGATATTCAAAAGCAATGAGGCCTGCCAGCGGCTCGCTACAGTTCCGGGAATTGGGCCGGTTATTGCGACTGCGCTCGTGAGCAGTGTGGGCGATCCCTCGCAGTTCAAGAATGGGAGACAGTTCGCAGCCTGGCTGGGGCTAACGCCGATGCAAAGATCGAGTGGAGGCAAAACGCGATTAGGCGGTATCACAAAGCGCGGCGACACTTATCTAAGAACTTTGCTTGTACAGGGTGCCCGCGCGGTAATGCACTTCGTGAGTCGGCGCAATGACAGTCACAGCCAGTGGATCAAATCCGTTATGCAACGCCGTCACGTGAGCATCGCGGCGATCGCCCTGGCGAACAAGACGGCGCGCATCGCTTGGGCCATATTGACGGGCAACGGCTGTTTCAGGGCTGCATAGCAGGCTTCAGATATCGAGTACTGTTTCATTTCTTCCGCGATTGCGCAAGAAGCGGCAAGCATGGCGAACCGGTCGGACCGGCGCTTGCAGATCCTGATATATCCGACGGCTGCAGTACGAAGCCAGAAGGCCGATGAGGAGCAAGCGCGCAGATTTCCATGATGGCTCGTGCGGCAGTAAGCACATCAGAAGCCGAATGTACGGACGCAGTCGTGACCCTCAAAATGCAAACCGATCTTGCTCATAGGCGGGAGTCCATGTACGAATATAGAGGCGCAGCCTATCCTGTCCGTCAAAGCACACGAAATCCAAGCGCAAAGGAGGCCGTTCATATAGTGGGTTTGGCGGGTCAAGGGCGGGCGTGAGCCCGGCGTAGCGAGCCCTTGAGGCGCGCCCCACCCAGTAAGATGGGTCATGGGTGATTGCGGCAGAATGCGAGAATCACCCTTGTAAAACCAACCAGCTATGACGAATCAATTGTTTGAATCCGCCCTCGGTATCACGGCTCTTTGGTATGTTCGAAGTGTTGACTTCGATGCTGCTCAGCGGCAGCTCAATATTGGTGTGGACTTCGTCATTCTTGATAAGCAGCGCACCGACGTGCTTTCGCAAAAACTCAAGCGAATATTTGTTAAGCTTGGCGTGCTTCCAATCCTGCTAGTGGTTGCGGTAGCAATTTTTACTTCAATGTCCGCGAACTTCCTCACGCTTGAGAATCTTACTAACGTAATCCGCCAATCTGCATTCCTTATTATTGTCTCCCTTGGTCAGATGATGGTCCTTCTCGCCGGTGGGTTCGATCTCTCCGTTGGAACAATCCTTGCCCTAACGTCGGTAGTTTCAGCATTGACGATGTCGTTCTTGGCGACCGTATGGCCTAACATGATCCCATTAGTCATCATGGTTGGCTGCCTGGCGGGTTTCCTTTCCGGTGTCCTCGTCGGAGTCGTCAACGGTTTCGGCGTCGCGTTCTTTGGCGTGTCGCCGTTTATCATGACGCTTGGCGTATCTTCAATGGGTTTTGGGATTGCACTTTTTCTAACCGGTGGTACGCCAATCTATGGGATGCCACCCAAATTTGGCTCGGTCGTCGGCTTCGGTTCGTTCCTTGGTATTCCCTTCCCGATTTGGATCACAATTCTGCTCATTGGCGCTTCCTATCTACTTATAAACTGGACGCGGGTCGGACGCGCGTTCTACGCGGTTGGCGGCAACGAGAGGGCTGCGCTACTATCTGGCATCAATACACGCCAATCGCAATTCCTTGTTTTTGTGCTGTCTGCTGGACTTTCGGGGGTCGCTGGGGTCCTGCTCACCGCACGCTTGGATTCGGGAGAAGCTAACATTGGCACCACGATGCCCCTGGAGTCCATCGCTGCATGCGTTATTGCTGGCGTGAGTTTAAGAGGGGGATCGGAAAGGTTGAGAACGTGATCTTAGGCGCCATTTTTATCAACTTGGTACAAAACGGCATGAACCTCGGACGTATCGATTCCTACTTGCAGACCGTCGTAATTGGAGCAATCCTTATCGCAGCCGTTATTGCTGACCAAATTCGACTTCGGTATATCGCGGATCTTCGCGATTAAAACTGGACAGCCATCAGCATCAAGGGCCTGCTGATTCACTTCATGAGGCGGGCTCGATCAAGTACGCCTGACTGTGCAGGGCCTGCGCTTCTTTTACATGCTTGCCGTCAATGGCTGAAAAAGGCGCAGGCTGGACTGACCTGCAAAATTGGACACTTTTCGGCTATTGCCGAAAGCGCCCTCTTCCATACATCACAGGGTCTAGCCGCTTATAATATCGGCTCTAGGTTTTCTCAGCGCCCGGCGTCAGCTCCGCAATGTCATTACTTGAAACTTCGATGTTTGTGCCCAAGCGGCATCCTCTCGTCCCAAACAGGGTTTGTCGACAATACTTCTTGCCTTTAGACCTCTCATCGATGTTCCAAATCACTTGGCTTCCGCTCTTGCGATTTCAGCATTGATGTCCATAGCATTGGTTCCAAATCATGGTGTTCAATGTCGCATCAACGACCCCATTGCCAACGCGAGCAATAGCAGCGCAAGTAACTGCCAGAACAGCACCGGATTTCTCTCGAGCAAGGACTTGCGACGAACAGGCGTCAAGGTGTCACGCCCGTTAGAAAACCGTTCGAGATCGGCGCAGACTTCAAGCACGTCTTGATATCGGCGAGAAGGGTCAGGCTGCATCGTTTTTTCAAGGATCAGATCGAGCCATTCCGGCGCGTCGGGTCTGTACTGGTAAAGCGGCACGCGACCATTGAAACCATAGGGCAGCTGGCCGCCGCTGAACAGGCGGTAAAGCGTTACACCGAACGCGAAAACTTCGGATCGTGCATCCCCTTTTGCGCCTCTCATCAACTCCGGCGCCATATAGGCAGGCGACCCGGGTGCAGCGTCGGGTTCAGGTACACCCATGCCCGGCATATGTCCGAATCCCAGATCGAGCAGGCGCGTCGCATCGCCCTTGATGATAAGCACGTTCTCGGGCTTGATATCACGATGAAAGATCTCGCGGCGATTCAGCGCGTGGATTGAACGGCCCAAATTTCGCGCGATCGCGAGCGCACGGTTCAGGGCAATAGGCGGCGGTGTTGCCAACAGTTTTTCGAGAGTGACACCCTTGCCGAGCGGCATGACTACGTAGAGCCGGGTCTGCCGGGCGGGATCGACGGGTATCGGCGCGAGGACACCTTCATCGCCAATCTTGCCGGCCAGCCAGCGCTCGCGCACGATCGACTGGCGTACATTGTCGTCCTGCTCGACACGGGGCTTGGGAAACTTCAATGCAAGCGCGGTGTCTGGATCAACCAGATCGTAGCCGGTAAAAATCCGCGAATAAAAGCCGTCGTTCAGGACGCTCTTCAGCAGGTATCCGTCGACGACATCTCCTGCATCTGGAACAGCCAAAATGGGTAAAGCGCCGACCACTCGCTCCAGGTAGCCTAAATCGAGCAAAGGCAGACTGCCGACATCGATCACTGCGCTGGTCACATCGTCCTTCGTGCCGCGGGCGACCGCCAGCGCATTAAGCCGACGCGCGGTGTCAAGAGCAGCGCCTCCTGCCGCCAGCACCGCCTGCAACTCACGCACCGGAACGCGCCGATACAGCCCGTCGGAACACAGCAACAGACGGTCCGCTTTTCGCAACTCCATGGCCTCGATTCGCGTTACCAGCGCTGGATGCATGCCGACCGCATGCGCCACGTAAGCGCCGAAGGCGACCGGCACCACATCGTCGTCGCCTAGCTGGGTGAGTTGCCTATCTCGGAGCAGATAGAGCCGTACATCGCCCGCCGCGACGAGATAAGCGGTCGCTCGGCGCACGATCAGCGCCGCGAAGCAAGCGGCCATCTGGTTCAATTCGGGATCGACACGCCCGATATGATGCAGCCAACCGTGTATTGCTTCAAGCGCACGCCCTGCTGCCACGTCCGGCTGTAACGTGTGCGGCAGCCCGTAGTAAGCATCAATGAATGTTCGCACGGCGAGTTCGGACGCGACCCGGCCGCCCTTGCTGCCGCTAATGCCATCGGCCAACGCAATCGTGATGCCGCGCGCAGCCCGGGCGGCTAGGTCACCAGACATTACGCCAACATAGTCTGCGTTGATGTGATCCGCTTTGGCGCTGCGGGCCGTGGAAGAAACGCAACCGATCTCGAGCGCGGCGCACTCGCCGCGCTCAGGCTGAACCCGGATGTCGTATTCTTGGATGCTCATTCCGCCTCGATTAGCGGATCGGTCACCGAGAACGTCGGCACCTTGCTCGCGAACAATGCAGGTGAGCTATCCAGGAAAAAAAGTTCGTTCATCTATTTTTTGCCGTGAGTCATCACGTCGCTAACTTCCAGATCGTGCTCGATCTTCTGCAGCACCTGGGGTGAGCGCTTCTTGAGTGCCATCAGCCAGACAGCGCCGACAAGCATATAAGCAACGAATAGATAAGGCAAAATGTTGTAGGGATAATCGGGCACCGGGTACACGCTGCCGATCACTGCACCGACCATTGCAAGCGCGCCGAGCACGCCCCACACGACATTGATCGACTTCAGTTCGCCCTGCTTCTTCAGATAGATCGGCGCTGACACTGCGACGAGAAAATACGTCACAAGAAAACCAAAGGTAGCGAACGTACTGGTATAGCCGAAAGTATTGAGTGGGCCAGTGCCGAGCATCGCAATGCAGACGACCAAGGTCAGGACCGACGAGAACGCGACAGCTAAGTAAGGCGTCCGGTGCGTCCGGTGAACCATGCCCATGGAACGGTGCACGAACTGGTAACGTCCCATCGAATACAACAATCGGCTCGATGAGTTGATGCACGCAAGCACGCACGAAAACGCGCTGACCGAAGCGATCAGATAAAACACCGGGCCCAGTGACGACGCACCGACGCTCGTGAGCAAAGTGTTGAGCACGGCCGAATCACCGCCAAGTTTGGTCGCGTCATCATGATAGGCAATCGTCATTGAATACGCCACGAACATAAAGAAGAGCCCCGACAATATCAGGCTCCAGACGACAGCGCGCGGAATGACGCGCAACGGGTTCTTCGTCTCCTGGCCAAGAGAGGCCGCGCTTTCAAACCCGACGTAAGAGAAGATGCCCAGCACCATTCCCTGCGCCATGCCTTTGCCGCTTACCCCTTGCAGCTTCAGCTGCGTGGGATCGACGATATGTTCCGGATGCAACGCCAGCACGTAGATCAGCACACCGCCCACGATCACCACGGAAGCCGCTTCGATCCCGAGCGATAACCGCGAGGAAAGCTTTACATCGCGTGCGGAGAAGAACCAGGCCAAGCCCACGAAGACCGTGTAAATCGCCCACGATGGGACATTGATGCCCCATGCCACGAATGCATTCTGCACGAACACCACGCCGGCAGCGCCGACCCCCATCGCGGTTCCCACGTAGGCTGCAATCAGCCCCCACCCCGCAATACCGCCCGCCATCGGCCCGAGCGCGCGAGCGATGTAAATGAAGAACGACCCCGCCGTCGCGATCCGGCTTGACAGCGCAATGATGCTCATGCTGACCAGCAACAGCCCGATGGTTGACAGGCCGTAGATCAACCAGGTGCCCGCACCCGCCAGTGCTGCAATCGCGGTCACGTTGATCGACGGCGTAAAGGTCGGAGACAGGTTCGCGATGGATTGACCGATAACCTCGGTAAAGCCCAATGTGCCGGGACGCAAGCCGTCGGAAGATGCCGGCACTGCGGGCGTGCTGCTTTGCGGATTGCTCATGGTGGGCCTCAGATGAATGGGTGGATCAAATTGGAAGGCGTTCAACTTTGCAGAACCGTAAGATCTCCTGAGACAACTCGACTTACTCTTTCCAGCCCGGTATCCACGATGTGCCCGCGAGCGGAATACGCGCCATGGCCGCAGCCTCGACAGTCAACGCGACAAGATCTTCGGGTTCGAGGTGATGGACGTTTTGCTTGCCGCAGGCGCGGGCTATCGTGGCGAGTTCCATGTTCAGCGTCTTCAGGTAATTACGTGCGCGGCGCGACCCTTCGTCCGGCTGCAGGCGTTGCTCCAGCGACGCGTCTTGTGTGGTCACGCCGACTGGGCACTTGCCCGTATGACAGTGATGGCAAAATCCCGGCGACGTGTTCAGGGCGGCGTAGTCTGCCGCCGCCGAATGAAGCGCGCCGTCCTGGAAATAGGTGTCGCTGTTACAGCCCAGCGCCATCAGCATGCCCTGCCCGATCGCCACCGCATCCGCACCCATCGCGATTGCTTTGGCGACATCGGCGCCCGTCCGGATGCCTCCCGACACGATCAACTGCACTTGGCCTTTCATGTTGAGTTCTTCGAGCGCGTCCACCGCCTGACGCACCGCCGCGAGCGTCGGAATCCCCACGTTTTCGATAAAGCAGGTTTGCGTCGCCGCCGTGCCGCCCTGCATTCCGTCAACCACGACGACATCGGCGCCCGCGTGTATCGCAAGCTTGACGTCGTTGAACACGCGCGTCGCGCCGACCTTCACGTAAATCGGCTTTTCCCAATCGGTGATTTCTCTGAGTTCCTGGATCTTGATCGCCAGGTCGTCGGGGCCGGTCCAATCCGGATGGCGACTCGCCGAACGCTGGTCGACGCCTGCCGGCAGCGTGCGCATTGACGCCACGCGCGGATTGATCTTCTGGCCGAGCAGCATGCCGCCGCCGCCCGGCTTTGCACCCTGGCCGATCACTATTTCGATGGCGTCGGCACGGCGCACATCGTCCGGATTGAAGCCATAACGCGATGGCAGGCACTGATAGACCAGCGTCTTCGACGAACGCCGCTCTTCCTGTGTCATGCCGCCGTCGCCCGTAGTGGTCGAGGTGCCCATCGCTGTGGCGGCCCGGCCGAGCGCCTCCTTGACGTTCGCCGACAGCGCGCCGAAGCTCATGCCCGCAATCGTGATGGGAATGTCGAGCACGACCGGTTTCGTTGCGAACCGAGTACCGAGCACGGTCCGCGTCGTGCATTTCTCGCGGTACCCTTCGAGCGGATAGCGCGACAACGATGCTCCCAGAAAAAGCAGGTCGTCGAAATGCGGTACGCGGCGCTTCGCGCCCAAACCGCGAATTTCATACAGCCCGCGTTGCGCGGCCGAGTGGATGTAGTCGATCGCCTTGCGGTCGTAGCCTTGCGACTCTTCCTGCTGCAAGCGGGCGAAATGAACCGATTTTGCTTCCATGGAGACCTTCTCAGAGAGCGTGTGTTCAATATTCCTGGTTCGCTTCGGCGTTCCAGTGGTAGAGCGTGCGGGCCGACGCGATCCGTTTGAACGACGCCGGATCATGGTCCATGCCGGCCGCATCGAGAAGTTCGCGCACCGCCTCAAGATCGGGAGTTGTCATTGGTTCGTACTGGGCGTCCGCGCCGAGGGATTTCACGTGACCTCGCACATAGAGAACCGCTTCATACAGCGAGTCGCCTAACGCGTCGCCTGCATCGCCGCAGATCACCATGCGGCCCGCCTGCGCCATGAACGCCGAGAAACTGCCTACCGAGCCGCCGACCACGATGTCGCCACCTTTCAGTGAGATTCCACAGCGCAGCCCCGCGTCGCCATCGATCACGAGCAGCCCCCATGCGCCGACGCGCCCGCCCCGTTCGACGCAAACCCCTTCACATGCACGCGGCCGCTCATCATGTTTTCAGCGACGCCGGTGCCCGCGCTTCCATCGATTTCAATGGTGGCATGCTGGTTCATGCCGCCCGCGTAATAACCGGCATGTCCGGCAATGGTTACCTTGACGGGCGCATCGACGCCCACCGCGAGGTTGTGCGCGCCATTCGGGGCAAGCACGGAGACGACCTGCCCGGCCAGCTCGTTCGCCGGCTGATGCAGAAACTGGTTCAATTCCCGTACTGTCGAGCGCCCCAGGTCGAAACTCAGGCTTTCCATACGTACATCTCCTCGGGTGCGGGTTCGAAGACCCTGGCGTTCTTGATATCCGGCAAATGCGCGAGCGACCGGAATTCAGACGCGATCGCGACGTAGTCGTCGTTTTCCGCAACCACCGCGGGCTTGCACGCGAACGGATCGCGGATCAGCGCGAGCTCGCTAGCGGTGCCCATCAAAAATGTATAGAAACCGTCGAGCTCCTCGAAGCCTTTCTGCAATGAAACCGGTAATGTGTCGCCCTCGCGCAGGCGCCATTCGAGAAAGCGACAAGCGGCTTCGGTATCGTTGTCGGTATCGAAGTGAATGCCTTGTGGTTCCAGCTTGCGCCGCACGCCATGCGCGTTGGAAAGCGAGCCGTTGTGCACCAAGCAGAAGTCGTCACCCGCCGTAAACGGATGGGCGCGATCCGGCGTGACGGCCGATTCCGTCGCCATGCGCGTATGGCCGACCAGATGCGTGCCCTTGAGGCCGGCGAAGTCATATCGCGCGGCCACTTGTGCGGGTGAACCAATATCCTTGTAAAGATCCATGGTCCACAAGGCGCTTGTAAGAGTTGACCGTCGGGTTGCACAGCGCGGCGAGCGCGGGCGCATGCGCAAGCAAACCCGCTGTGAACTGGTAACCCAATGTGGATAGGCCCATGCCAAGCTTGTCGCTCTTGTCGGCGAACAGATTGCGTTCTCCGTCGCCTATCGACATATGCATGTGCATTCCGTTACCCGGACGGTTCGCGAAGGGCTTCGGCATGAACGAACAGATGAGACCCAGCTCGTTCGCGATCTCAGATGCCGCCATCTTGAAGAACACGAAGTGATCGCATGATGTCAGGCAGTCGGTGTACGTGTAGTTGATTTCGAACTGGCCATTCCCGTCCTCGTGATCGATCTGATAGACGTCGATCCCGACCGCGCGCATCGATTCGGTCAGCGTTTCGAGGAAGGCGCGGGTGCGCGACAACCCCTTATAGTCGTAACAAGGCTTGGCGAGCGTATCGCTCGGGTCACACGGTTCAAGCGTGCCGGTCACCGAGCGCTTGAGGAGCGAGAACTCCGGCTCGAGGCCAGTGAAGAGCGTCCAGCTCTCGCTAAAATCATCTTAGGCAAGCAGGTTCGAAGTATGAGCAAAAAATTATTAACATGCAACAAAACTTCATTCCATGAAACTTATCGGGCAGACTCGTATCTACGATCTGCTACTCTCTTGGCTTTCTACGAGGTCCAGCAATGCCAAACGGCGAAGACAACAAGAACTCGCTAGAGCGCTATCTCGGCACGACGATTCGCGAACTTCGCCAGCGCCACGGGCTGACCATCGCGCAAGTTTGCGAACAAGCCAACATCAGCCGCGGCATGCTCTCTAAAATCGAGAATGCTCAAACCTCGACGGGTCTCGATGTACTTAGTCGAATTGCAAATGCGCTCGGTGTTTCCATGTCCACGCTTTTTCGCAGATTCGATGTACCGGAAGGTGGCGCACAGCTTGTTAAGAAAGGCGAAGGGATGGAAGTGGTCCGTAAGGGCACCAAACGCGGTCATACCTATCACTTGCTCGCGTACGACCAAGGCCCGCGGAAAAACTTTGAGCCTTTCCTAATAACAATGGATGACGAATCAGAAACTTTCCCCGTCTTCGAGCATCCGGGCATCGAATTCATACACATGCTTAAGGGCGTCATCGAATACCGCCACGGTCAGCAAACCTACGTGTTGCATCCCGGGGATACTATGACTTTCGAAGCTAGCGTTCCTCATGGACCCGAGCGGTTAATCAAAACTCCAATCCAATTCCTGTCCATTTTCGTATATGGCGCAAGTGAGACGTAGAACCACATTTCCTCTGGATTTGAGACAGCTGTGCAACCTCTACGCCAATTTCCCCATAAACAGCTTTTGATTCGCCCCACCAAACACAGATCGAGGGCCGACTGCAGGGTCTAGATGCAAGCTTCACTGCGCATCAATTCGGTGCCATTGCTGCAATACGAAACGCGACCCGCACAAAAACGCACCCTTGGACTGCTAATGGCCTTGTCAGGTTGCGTGACGGGTCGTAAAAGATGACGCGGTGAAGAAATCGAAATCGCTCTATCGCGGTCACCGTTTCCCAGCTGGTTTCATCAGCTGCGCTGTTCGATAATATTTCCGCTTCCAGTGAGCTTGCGCGAAATCGAGGAACTGCTTTTCGAGCGCGGCGTGATCGTGACATACGAGACCATCCGATGCTGGTGTGACAAGTTGGGTAAGGGCTTTGCCCATCGAGTGAAAGCGATGCGACGCAAGAAGGGTAGCACGTGGCACCCGACGAGATGTTCGTCGCGCTACGTGGCGAACCGTACCTGCTGTTGCGTGCGGTCGACGAGCATGGTGCCGAACTCGACATCCTGCTGCAAAAACGGCGTAATAAAGCCGCTGCCAAACGCTTCTTCAAGCGTGTGCGCGTTCGAGCCCGACACCGCGCAAAATCGTCACCGATCAGTTACGCAGCTATCCGGCGGCAAAAGCCGAGATCCTAGAACTGGCTAACGTGAAGCCTGTCTTCGTCAAAGCTGCAGCCCGACTGAACAACCGAGCCGAGAACAGCCACCAACCCACGCGCGAACGTGAGCGACGCATGCGCGGCTTTCGCGACCCTAAACGCACACAGAAATTTCTCTCGTGTTTCGGACCGATCCGGCAACATTTCGCACTCAAGCGGCATCTGCTGGGCGCTTCACTTTATCGCGAGCAGCTCGCAGCGCGATTCGCTGCATGGCGCGAATTCGCCGAACTCGCCCAAAATCCGTCGACTGCTTTCTGATTAGTCGTCCCACCTCCGTCGTGCCGCCTCATTTTCCGCAAGGCGATAATGCCGTTCATAGTAATCCGGGTCGAGGGCGTTCACGCTGGTCGCATGAGAAATTCGCCGAAGCCGCACAGGTCGGCAATAAGCACGGTCAGCAAGGGCGCCGCCGCCACATGCCTCTGTTTGCCCGCAAAGCCAGCAGGGCGCGCCGTGCGCTCCGTATAGCGCACGGCCACTACGCTGAACACCTGAAGATTCGACGAACCCGATGCCGACTGGGCCGCAGCCATGATCGTCTCGAGAATATCCGCAGGCAGAGGCTCGTCCGAATAGTTACGCAATGACCGATGGCTCGGCAAGGTTCCAAGCACCTCGCTGACCTGCGTGTCGGCGGCATCGATTGTAGCGACCATGCGTTGCTATAGCGTTCCTTCACCAGCGTCTGCAGCGTCAGGTGTTTCCAAGCTTGCGGTAAGCGGTTCGTTCATCTTCAGACCTTAAGGCCAGTAGTTGTCTGGGCTACCGTTTGCTCTTGAATTGACCGGTCGTATGGCGTCGCGCAATCCATAATATAAGCCCTGAATCTTACCGGTCGAATGCCGGTGCAATTGTGGAACGCGCGAAGACGACCTTATCGCAATACACTGGCACTCTGTGCCACGTCGACTACGCCATGCCTGCAGAAGATCCCACCGATAAGCCGCGCGAAACCGCAGCGCCATTTAAACGCGAGCCGGTTTCCGATTTGCCTGGCAAACTGCCGACTGGGTCCAGCGGCCTTGAACCGGCTGTTGCCACCGGCTTTTGCGGGTTGATGCTCGACGCCGGCGCATGAGCTTTTGCGCGCGATAAAAGCGGAGACTTTTTCCCTGCGCTCACGCCCATTTGCGCGGTCGCGGGCACGATTCTTACCACTATCAGTGTTGTGTTTTTCTGGCGTCGTATGGATCAGGCATCGCCGCGCTTCGCGCTCAAAATAAGCGTGCGTGGCGGCATGGGCAGACGTGCCTTGGCTCTTTTTTTGCCTGCCATCGGCGTAGACTTCGACTATGATCGAGCGACACATCCGGCTGCCAGCGCAATCCGACGAAGCCCTTTAAGCAACGCCCAGGTGTGATGACAAAACAGACTTCCCACGCGCGCCCAGACGCATCCGCCGACAAGCCAGATTCATCCGATGCCGAAAGCGCCTTTTTGTTCTTGCTGGTAGACGGCCTCTCCATGATGAGTCTTTCTTCAGCCATAGAACCGCTTCGCTCGGCGAACCGGCTGATGAACAAGTCGCTCTATAGCTGGACGCTCGCAAGTCTCGACGGCAATCCGGTGCATGCATCGAATGGCATTGAATTACAGGCGCACAAGCTCGACGATGTCATGACCCGCGCGCAGTACATCTTCGTTTGCGGCGGCCTGCGTCTCGACCCCACGCTCGAGCCGGAATACCTGCGTGCGCTGCGCCGGGCGGCTCGCACGGGCGCGGTGATCGGCTCGTTATCGACGGGAAGTTATTTGCTTGCGCGCGCCGGCCTGCTCGAGGGATACCAGTGCACCATCCATTGGGAAAATCTTTCCGCCTTCACCGAAGAGTTTCGCGGCTTGATGTGCTCAGGGAAGATATACGAGATCGATCGCGACCGCATGACGTGCTCGGGCGGCATTGCTGCGATCGACATGATGCTGCAGTTGATTTCGGAACAACACGGTCCTGAACTCGCGGTCCGCGTTGCGAACCAGTTCCACCACGAACGCATCCGCGACAGCGACGACGAACAGCGCGGCTGGCGCGATCAGAACCACGAAAGCCTGCCGCGCGGCATCCGGCGCGCGATCGAACTGATGCGCGCGCATGTGGACGAGCCATTGCCCATATCGCAGATCGGCACCGATATAGCCATGACCTCGCGCCAGCTCGAGCGGCTTTTCCTACGCCATCTGAACGCGACGCCCGCACGTTATTACGTGCAGTTGCGGCTCGAACGTGCGCACGATCTGCTGGTGTATTCGAATGTGCCGGTGGCTGACATTGCTCTCGCCACGGGGTTTGCATCGGCGTCACATCTGGTGTTGTTGGAAGCCGTTAAAAACCCTGGGATGTTCTCTGCCAGGGCCACGTAACGCGTCGCTGTCCAATCCACGGAAACTGTCGCCGTGCGAGTTCGTGGAATTCTTGGTTCAACAGCGCGACGCGCAGCTGTACGACACTGTGTGCTCCCACGCGACTCCAGCGCATATGCTGGCTCTTGCACATTCGACAGCCAACTATTCGGTTGATCGATGACTCGACGAAGCCGGTAGAGATTCGCCGTCCTACACGTTGCCACGTGCGATAGTCGATCAGCGACTCAAGCTTGCTCTCGAGATACGTGACCACATTGGAGAGGCTGTAACTTGCTTTCTTGATCTGGCTGCTCGCTGCCGGATCTCGCTTCTCACGCAGGTCAAGCAAGTGAGCGAGCTTAGCTGCGAACTGCTGCCAAATCACAAGATCTCTCGCATCGACGAATTGCTGCCTTGGAATGTGGCTGACAAACTAAAACCCCTCACCCCGCCACACTCTCAATCGGGTAGATCTGGATAGATTTGGATGGATCGTGCCCACGATCGCCGATCGTGGACACGATCTCCCTTGATCTACACGGACCCCAACACGCCATCAGCATCATGCCTCACTCGCGCGCGCGTGAGGACACGGCCCAGCCGAGCCGCTTACCTTCAACAAACACAAAGAGTAAGCGCTAACGAGAAGCGAATCGCGCCATCACCTTTTCATCGAGCTGGTTCGTTGCGCCTAATTCGGTGATCAGCTCTGCAACTCGACTCCCGCGAAGCCCGGCTAAGGTTGGACAACCGTCACGAACGAACGTATAGAACCCTTTTACGAGATACACGCCAATCGCACCAACATGTTGTGCCTGCGGGGCATGCACTTCTTTGAATATTCGAGAGGAGAAAAGCGATTGTGCCGCTAAGGGGCTAGAAAATGCGATTTCTGCAACCGCTAGATTCAATCGGTCCTCTTCCACATAGTGCTCAACATTCGGAGACGGGGGCGCGGGCCTGTTGTTGTCGTACGGATCCAAGAGATGCAGCTTCCACTTGATAACCGAGTCATGTTGCGATAGAGCCGTGCTCGTTTCCGTAAGCCACGCTGTTGTGTCCTTGCCTCGTTTGCGACTCATATACAAGTGGATACGATGAAACGGGTCGGCACCATTACGAGAAGCATTCTCATCTTTGTCAATGAGCGTGAGCGACCCACTACGCAAATTGTAGGCAACCGCTTCACCAATAAAATTAGCCTCGTCGTGGTAAAGAATGGTCCCCGCCTCAGCGAAGATAGCTTGTTGCTCGAGGTTCGCAAAACCTAGTTCAGCTGAACCATCAAGTATCGCATTGATCCGGCGGACGCCTTCTGCCATGGGCCAAAAATTTGCGTAGTGATTTCTATCAAAGTGCTGCTGGACGTAAAAGTTGAGTCCCGGCAAGCGCGAACAAAGCGTTGCGTGAACATCGCGCCAATAATTTGCAAAGAGTTCCTGCGGGAGACCGTCTCTCCGTCTCACCGAGGCATAAACGTTGTGATTAACGACATCGTCACGAGAAGAGAAGTCTTGTGCGGTCATTGAAGCTCCTTGGATGTAGGTACTTCCCAGCGTTACACGACCCTATCCAGCAGGACTTTTGGATCATAATAGGCAACCAAAAGCCGTGTTGCCTTGCCTTGAGCACAATCCCAGTGTTCGGAGATTAGTATTGATTCGTCAGTGCCCTGCACAGCAATTCGTATTAACGCTACGACGTGCTCACCTTGGACAGTTAAGCTTTCATACGACAATCTGGTGAAGTCAAGTATCGCCGCTACTTTGGGAAGAATCGACACATACCCTGCTTTGTCGTATTGACCGCCCCACGGAAGATAATCAGGAACGAATAACCTGAAATCATCATCCAACAATTTCTCGAAATCTATAATTCTCCCCTCCGCCGCACCCTGATAGAAGGCTTTTACGATGGCTAGCGCATTTGCTTCTTTAGTAGCATGATCGTTCATATTTAAGGATCCCTCAGTGGAACGAGACTACACGCTTGTGAGCCGAAAGTACCGAGCTAGTTGCTACTTTAGATGGATAAGTTTTCTGTACCCGGGAGAATAGTTAGTCGATTTCGACGTCTTCGCGTATGGAGCGAGGACTATGCTGCCGAAACGAGCGACACTTTAAATTGCAAAGTCTCAGACTGCCGTTCCCTAGTCGGTCATACTTGGATAGTCGGTATAGCCCACAGCGCTCCCACCGTACGCTGTTGCCCGATCGAACGTGTTAAGTCGGACCTGACGACGAATGCGCTCAGGAAGATCAGGGTTGGAGATGAACATCCGCCCAAACGCGACTGCGTCGGCAAGACCATCAGTCAAAACCGTGGCGCCAGTCTCCGCCGTATATCCGCCAGCGGTGATCACCGGTCCGGCAAATAGATGACGAAATAACGCAGCGTTATTTGCGCTGTCCACGCTTGCATCGTCTCCCAATCCGGCCGAAGACGCGCGTGGCTCAATCAAATGAAGATAAGCAATAGAGCGCCTGCTGAGTTCGCCGATCACATAACTGAAGTGAGGAACAGTGGCGCTGTCGCTTAGCCCTCCAAGATTGCCATGTGGCGACAGTCTTACGCCAACGCGGTTTGAACCGATCTCGCTTGAAATGCTGTCGACCACTTCCAGCAGCAGACGAGCGCGGTTTTCAACTGAGCCACCATAGCTGTCCGTACGGCGGTTGCTACCGTCCTGCAGAAACTGGTCGAGCAGAAACCCATTGGCACCATGTACTTCGACGGCGTCGAATCCTGCCTCGACTGCATTGATTGCAGCTCGCCTGAACGTTGCCGTGACGTTCGCAAGTTCGGCGAATTCAAGTGCCCGAGGCGTTTCATACGGTACCTGCTGGAACTGTGGCGTGTAAGCCATTCCAGGCGCGGCAATCGCTGACGGTGCTACAGGCAGGCTGCCATCTGCGTTATATGAAGAATGCGACCAACGTCCGTGATGGACAATCTGCAGCGCGATACGGCCGCCTTCTGCGTGCACGGCATCGGTCACGTCGCGCCAGCTCGCTATTTGCGAAGGCGTGTAAATGCCGGGCATTTGCGGATACCCGTGGCCTTGGCGGATGATCGCTGTCGCCTCAGTGATAATCAAACCCGCTGCCGCTCGCTGGGCGTAATACGTCGCACTAATTGCCTGGGGTGTGCCGTACGCATCGGCTCTCATCCTTGTCAGGGGCGGCATGACGATTCGATTTGGGAGCTGGAGTGCTCCCAATCGAAGCGGAGTGAAAAAGACGTCATAAGTCACGGCACGGCCTTGCGATATTCATGCTTAGGAGAAATTGCGTCAGATGAACTTGAGATCGCCGAAGTCAAGCGAGACAAGCAAAGGCTCCGGCACCTTCTGGAGGCGATCATCGTAGGCGTAGATACGTCGCGTAGTCGGCATCTTGATGCCTTGAAATTCCCGATAATTCGTCGGATAGTTCGCGCCGGTCGCCCCACCGAGAATGTCGACCGTATAGTCGTGGCGCCGCATCAGCCCATCAGGTCCAAAATGGGTGATCTGTGTTTTGGTGTGACTCGCAATATAGTCGGGGAACGTGATTTTCAGGCGACGCCACGTCTCCCCATTTTCGGTCCATGGTTCGATTTCTTCCGTCTCAAATCCTGGATAGGTGTAAAGGAATGGCGAGGTCAAATAAGTCCACAACGCCTCGCTAGCAAAGTATGCGACGTGAAATTTGTCCCACGCACTCTCAATCGTGTGGCCCGCATAAGCCTCTTCTGGGCGATCGCGTGTCTCGACCACATCGCCAGCGAGTGTTTCCAGCGTCATCCGCCCAGGAACAAAGACACTTTGCAGGTTTTCGGTGGTGAACGGCGTAATGGTTAGCTGTTCCACATGCGTCTTGAGAGAGAACACCTTGTCGGTTAATAGACCAGGTTGCTGCTTGAACTGCCAAATAGCGCCGCCAATCGATACCGGCGCATGGAGTTCTGTGAATTCATTCCACCGCTGCAGTCCGCCGTGAGCATTCACTGCAAATTCCGACAAGTCGTTCATATCCAGCTCCTTAAGATCATTCCAGGCGGCGTTGCCAACACGCAGCAATCTAACCGAAGTTCCCCCTTGTCAAAGGTCGCGGTTCCCACCTTTCGTGACACCGGAAACCAAAAGCTAAATATAGGCCTTTTATCCGGCACCAGTTCGGTAGTTTCATGTTTCCCATGGCGGTGCAGGTTGCCAAGCGTCGACGAGTTGATCGATAAAAACGCGTACCTTGGGAGTCAAATGTCGGCGCGACGGATAGGTTGCGCGAATCGGAGTTCCCGCGACGGCAAACGTCTCCAATACTGGTTGTAGTCGTCCTTGGCGAATTTCCGTCGCGAGGAGATAGGTCGGAAGATTGATCACGCCGGCGCCGTTGATAGCCGCTGCGACAAGCGCTTCGGCGCTGTCCAGGCGCAAGCGGCCGCTTGTCTCTATTGCCAGATTCCCGGTGCCAGTAAAGCTCCAGGGCTGAATTCGTCCGGCACTTACAAATGAAGACACTCATGATTAACGAGATCAGACGGCGCGGCCGGTAGCCCCCTCTCTTTGAAATAACTCGGGGAAGCGCAAACTGCAAGCCGCTGTGTCGCCACAGTACGCGCGATCAACCGCGAGTCCGGCTTTGGCTCGCCAATTCTTATGGCGATGCTATACCCTCGTCCGCCAAGTCCACGAATCTATCCGTGAAACTGATGTCGACGGTCACGGCTGGCCAACTCGCGAGAAACGATTCCATTACCGATCGAACCTACGTGTGGCCGAGCGCGACGGGAACGCTGATTCGAAGAGCACCCTTCGGCGTCGCGCTTCGCGCAGCCATCGCCGTTTCGACCTCCTCGAGATCTTCAATAATCTGTGTGCAGCGCGCAAAGAAAACCGAGCCGTCATCTGTGAGGCCGATACTTCGTGGCGTACGGTGAAGCAAGCGTACTTGCAGACGCACGTCAGGGCGGGCGATGATTTTTCCGACCGCCGAGCGCGTAATGCCAAGTTGATGAGCCGCCGCCGTGAAGCTCCCTGCTTTCACCACGGCGACGAACGTCGCAATGTCGTTCACGTTGCCAAGTGCCACAGCCTTATCCTCGGAGATCGAAGAGTCCTGCACCACCCTTAGAACGCGGCGTAGGACCCCTAACGTTACGACTCAGGCAAACTGCTCCGTCGAGCCTACGAGACTCTCAGCAGAGTCCTGATAGAACGGGTAGTCGGTGTAGCCGATTTCTGTGCCGCCGTAAAACGTATCGCGGTCATAGTTATTGAGCGGAAGGCCTCGGCGAAAGCGCTCAGGCAGGTCAGGGTTCGAGATAAAGAAGCGACCAAACGCCACCAGGTCAGCGCTACCCTCGGAAATGATCGCCTTCGCCGATGCCTCATCGAAACCGCCGGCTACGATGATCACCCCCCGGAATGACTCGCGGAATTGACGAGCTGCGACGGGATACTGGACGCGGGTATCGTCGGCAGCATTGCCGGCCACCCTCGGTTCGATCAGATGGAGATAAGCCAAATCCAGCCGGTCGAGTTCTTTGACAGCATGTGTAAAGAGCGACACCGGGTCGGTATCCGACATGTCACCGAACGAGCCGTCCGGTCCGAGGCGCACGCCCACCCGATTGCTACCCCATATCGAGATCACCGCCTTCGTGATTTCAAGAAGGAAACGCGTGCGATTTTCTATCGAGCCGCCATAAACATCGTCGCGTCGGTTGCTACCGTCCTGCAAGAACTGGTCGATGATATAACCGTTCGCCGCGTGAATCTCGACCCCGTCGAATCCTGCCTCGAGACCGCGGGCTGATGCGGCACGAAAATCTCCGACCAGCGACACTACCTCAGCCTGGGTCAATGCCCGATTAGGCGTACTCGGAACCCAGCCATTGGCGGTGTAGGCCAGACCTTCCGATTCGACTTCGGACGGCCCGACAGGCAATACCCGGTTGGGCTGCATATCGCGATGCGACTGACGGCCTGCGTGGAAAAGCTGAAGAAAGATGCGACCGCCCTTCTCGTGAACGGCATTAGTAATCTTTCTCCACCCCAGAATCTGTCCGTCCGAATAAATGCCAGGCGCGCCGAGATAGCCGTTGCCGTTAGGCGATACGACGGTCGCCTCCGACACGACAAATCCGCCTTTCGACGCACGCTGTGAGTAGTAGTCGCGCATCAATTGGTTGGGCACGTCGCCCTTTCCTGAACGCATACGGGTAAGCGGCGCCATCACGATGCGGTGCTCGAGTTGATACTGACCCAACTTAATGGGGCTAAAGAGATTAGACATGTTCTTCACCTATTCTATGAGTGTTACGCCGACGGGCTAGTTGCGCAGTCAGAGGAAATACGATTACTCCATTTCCTAGCTGGCGACTGCTCGGGTGGCAATGGAGACAGAGTAGGCGATCGTTATTGAACAATAAATAACCGTTTTCAGCGTGCTTTATTTCATAGGTGGAACAATCAAAGCTTTTTCATTGGCGCAGAACGGGTTTGTTCGCCGTGTCGCTGCTTAGAAACAATTCGACTAACCAATCGACAAACACTCGGACCTTGGCGCTGAGATGCCGGTTTGGCGGATAGACGACAAAGACGGAAATGGGATCAGCCCACCAATCGGCGAAAGCAGGTTCCAATGCGCCGCTATCGATGTGAATACGGCTCAAGAACGTTAGCGCATGCACAACGCCCAGCCCCGCCAATCCCATCGCTAGGCATGCAGTCGAATCGTTGGCGGTCAGTGTGCGCTCGGGTATCACTTCGACCGCCTCCTCATTTCTCTTGACCACAATAGGGAAAGCCCGTCCCGTTTGAGCCGCAACCATCTGGATCACGTCGTGCCCGTGCTCAAGTCCAGACGGATGTTTGGGACGCCCGTGTTTCAGCCAGTAATCCGGGGTCGCGCAAAGCACCTGACGTACATCTCCGAGCCTTCTTGCGACCAAGGATTGATCCAAGACTTTTCCTGTTCGTACAACGCAGTCGATGTTTTCGGCCATCAGGTCGAGCGGCCGATCGCTGATGCCAAAATCCAGTTTGATATCAGGGTAACGGGCGACGAAATCAGGTAACGCGGGAATGATGAGTCCTAGACCTATCGGGACAGGGAAATCTACGCGCAACCGGCCGCGCGGATTGCTTTTCGCCCGAGTCATGACGCCTTCGACCTCTTGCAGCTCGTTAAGTAAGCGCACGGCTCGTTCGTAGTAAGCGATGCCGTCAGTGGTCGGACTGACTTTACGGGTCGTGCGGTTGAGCAACTTGGTGTCGAGATCCGCTTCGAGCGTCTGAATGAGTCGTGTGACCGTAGGCTTCGGAATGTCGAGTGTTTCCGAAGCCCTTGTGAACGTTCCCGTTTCAACTACACGTACAAAAGCTCGCATCGCCTGAAACTTGTCCATGAGCAACCTATATTCGGATTGGCTTGTTTAGGTGCGCCTAAAAACGGTGCGCCTCGATCATACATCGATGCGACCGTCGGTCAGGGCCTCTGGGCAAGGGTTTGCCGGTATCGCGATCCCGTGTCGTCTCTAAGGGGACGCACTTTCCCCACTGAACCGCCTACTCTCCGTTTTAGAAGCAGTTTTGTTCGACGGTTGGTTTGTGATCTGTCCAACGCACCGTTGACACATTATTTATTTGAAACGGAGAACATCATGGATGCCAATCAATTTGCCAACTCGTCTACCAGTCCGCCGCTTGTCGCAGAGGACGTGCTCCGGACTTCTGTCGAGCCGGCGTCGAGCCAGAATTCGTGGTTGGCCGTTTTGTCGGTCGCGGTGGGTTCTTTTGCATTTGTCGCGACGGAATACATGCCGGTCGGCATCTTGCCGCAGATCGCGCGTGAACTCGGCGTCACTCCGGGTACGGCGGGCCTCATGACGACGACGCCAGGCATCATCGCCGCGATTTCCGCACCCGTCCTGCTGCTCGCTGCCGGCCGCATCAATCGGCGGTTGATTTTGTTGGCACTGGCCGCCCTGCTGCTGGCCTCAAACTTGATCTCGGCTATCGCTCCGAGTTTTGCTGTCATGCTGATCGGCCGTGCGTTGCTCGGCGCGAGTCTCGGCGGCTTCTGGACCGTCGCACTGGGCGCGTCGGGACAGTTGGTCCCGGAAAACCAAGCCGCCCGGGCGAGCGCAACCATTTTCATGGGAATCACGCTGGCCACTGTGATCGGCGTGCCGCTCGGCACGTTGATCGCCGATATGACTTCATGGCGTATATCGTTCTTCGCCACCGCGATCCTCGCGGCCCTGGCGTTGGCCGCCCAAGCCGTATTATTGCCTTCGATCCCCCCGAAGGCCGCGATGCGAACTAGCGATTTCCGCGCGATGCTCTCACGTTCAAACGTTCGACGCAGCCTGTTGATGGTTGGCTTGCTCTTTGGCGCGCACTTCGCGGCGTACACGTATATCGCGCCCTTTCTCGAGCGCAATGCGTCGCTCGGCGGCCAAGGAATCACTGCCGTGCTGCTGGGATTTGGCATCGTGGGATTCGTCTCGAACTTCGCGATTTCGGCATTCGTCACGCGCCATTTGAAGGCTTCACTGTTCGTGCTGGGTGCGCTCGTGATGATCGCGTTGTTCGCGCTTCCGTTGTTGCAGGCATCGCACATCGGCGTGATTGCGACGGTCATGGTGTGGGGCGTTGTGTATGGCGCAATACCGCTCTGTCTGAGCGTGTGGATGCAATTGACATCACCAGATCGCCCAGAAGCAGGTTCATCGATGTTCGTCAGTATCGTGCAAATCGCTATTGCGGTGGGCTCGCTCGGCGGCGGTGTGGTGGTCGACCACCTGAGCATTGCGTCAACCATGCGCTTCGGCGGCATACTCGCTGCTCTCAGCCTGCTCGTGATCATGACGTTCCGCACACGCGAGTCGACGTTAAAAGAGTTGCTTGAAACGTAATGGGCTACATGCGATCGAATATCGGCAGTTGAAGCGATGCAGTTGCATACCACGCACTCGGCGAATCTGACGAGTGCGCGGTGTTTGGCTTATGAAGCGTCAGATGGTTTGTCCGCACAGGCAATGGATATGGATCGAATTAGCTAGGCGATAGAATCGCTTCGAGGCCAGCTGAAAAAGCAACAACTTGCGCAAAGGGGCGGTGGTGCAGCCCAATGTGGCTGATGACGCCGCTAGCGTTGCGGCCGAGAACTGTGACGCCAGCGACCGGATGGCCGGCATAGATACCTTCCCACGCAAGATAAGTGTGAGAGTCAGTGCAGGCCTCATGCACAAACGCAATCGACTCGTACATTCTCCGAGTCGCATCGAAGAACCGCCGGATGTCTTGGGTGCCAATTATCGGCGTTTTGAGTACAGATGCTTCGAGCGCCACGTCTTTCGAAAACCGCATTGCGAACGAATCTAATGATGGTTGGTTGATTAGTGCGATCCAATCGCGAGATGACAGTACAGAAACGTTATACATAAAACTTCCTCGATTGAAAAGTTGATCGTTCGGGCGTTGCAGTTGCCTCCAAGTTACCCTAAGTAAACGCTTAACACTAATCACTGCCTCGAATTACGTGTGCGTAATCCTGTCTTAAAGGCAGGAAAGTGCCAAGCGTTCGACCATTGTAGATTTCCCGCTGCTTAGCAACCGGCACCGAATGCCTGACGACTTAAAAGGTGGGAAGATCGACGCATTATGATGGTCGCGAGGACGCAAAACTTGTCTAAAATTGCACACACAGCGCGTTGCTGACTTGAAAGAAAGGACCATTAATATGGCGAGGGTATCGAATATTCTCTTTGTTCACGGCGCATGGGCTAATTCTTCAGCTTGGGAAAGGGTTCTGCCACTCACCGAAGCAGCGGGCCTCGGCGGTACCGCAGTCTCACTCGCCCTGACATCACTTGCAGACGATGTGGCAACGGTAAAGCGAGCGATTGCGCTGATCGACGGGCCAGTATTGTTGGTCGGCCATTCATATGGCGGAGCGGTCATAACGGAGGCAGGCTCCGAGCCAAACGTTGCGGGGCTTGTGTACGTCGCCGCGTTCGCACCCGATACCGGCGAATCAGCAGGATCGCTCGGCGCGGGCGGACCTTCTACCCGATTACTCGAGGTTGTGCGCCCTGACGCAAACGGCTTTTATAAGCTGACTCGCGAAGGCGTCGATGAGGTGTTCGCCCAAGACCTTGCAGAAGAAGAGCGCGCCCTGATCTTCGCAACGCAAAATCCATTGGCGGGTGCCGCGCTTGGCGCTGAAATAACTTCCCCGGCCTGGAGGGAAAAGCCGAGCTGGTATCTGCTTGCTAGCGAAGACCGCACTATCCATCCGGAGCTTCAACAGAAAATGTCGGCCCGGATGAGCGCGACAGTCCTTACCGTGGCGTCCAGCCATCTGCCAATGCTGTCTCACCCACAGGCAGTCGCCGATTTGATAGGTCAAGCGGCGGGATAGCTCGAATTTTTGCCTGGTCATATGCGGCTTGCCTCTGTCGTTCGAGTTCGAATGGGCCGCGCAAAACTCGCGCAACTTGCCGCCTTTCAAACAAGGCCCGGCAGTTGCAACAGTGGACGTGTAGGCGTCCCAGACTTCGTGCGAAGCGCGTTAGGTATCAGAGGTGTCTGTAGGCTACCGTCTCGCCCATCCCGGACCTATTGCTCTCTCGCTTACCTTGCCGATGTAATCTGTTTAGAAGAGGAAAGCGAACTTTCAAAGTTTGAAACCTTGTTCTCGCAGACGGAAATGGTCGAATTTATAAGCGAATCTCTCCTAGCATGAGGTTGCCGTTGACTTGGTCTGGCACGAACTTGATTCGTACAATGCCTCGCCATACGCAATTTTCTATGCGAAGCAGCCGTTTGGGCCTCACGATTTCGCATTTGGCTCAGGCGCGTTCTCAACTTCTACTGTGATAGACATCATTTCGAAAGCAAGCATTCGTATGACATCGTCGATGTAATTCCACACTGAGAAAATCCATGAAAACAACTGGCAACACTATACTCATCACTGGCGGCGGATCTGGCATCGGCCGAGGCCTTGCCGAAGCGTTCCATCGACTTGGCAACCAAGTCATTATCGCGGGACGACGCCGCGCTAATCTCAACGAAACGATCGCCGCGAATCCCGGAATGGAGGCGGTCGAACTCGATATCACCGATCCGCAGAGCATCTCTTTGGCGGCAGAACAAATTCTCGCCAAGTGGCCATCGCTGAACGTATTGCTTAACAACGCGGGGGTGATGCATATCGACGATCTGAGTCGCCCCATCGATGACGCGATGATGGTATCGACGCTGACCACCAATTTGATGGGACCGATCCGCTTAACAGGTGCGCTCGTCGAACATCTAAAACTGCAAAACGACGCGACGATTATCAATGTATCGTCCGTACTTGGGTTTGTGCCGATGGCGATTACCGGAGTCTATTCGTCGACAAAAGCAGCTATCCATTCGTACACACAATCGCTGCGTTACCGGCTCAAAGACACGTCAGTGCGTGTCATCGAGATTGCGCCGCCTTGGGTTCAAACCGATCTGCTGGATAGCAAGAACGAACCGAGGGCGATGCCGCTCGCTCCGTTCATCGAACAAACAATGCACGAACTCAGCAAAGACGCAGATGAGGCCGTTGTTGAGATCGCTAGACCCATGCGCAATAACGCCGGGCCAAACGAGGCCGCATTCGTCACGCAGTTCAACGATATGATCACCGGTGCCTAAGGCGCTGTACGATATTAAACGAGCGAACCAAAAAGGTTAGCAATGGCTTGCTGTTGCTAACCAACAGGTTCAACAGCATTTTCGTGTGCGAAGGCGCGCGCTAGCAAACCACCTTGTTCTTGCATTAGTGCTTCTGCCGACATCGTCCGACCCACTCCCGAACTTGACTTACCGTTGGTGGTACTAACCTGTTTCATTTACAATTTGCGTACGCAAATCATCTGCTTATCGGTAGCCACACTCTCCCACCATCGACGATGCGATCCGCGAGCGCAAGTTATCCAATGCTGCAGCGAGGCGCCGACTTGGGACGGCGTGTTGGGCTTACTTAAGACATATCCTAGGTTCAAAAAATCAGCGCGTAACGAAGTGAATGGTGTGACTGCCGGTGCGATGTACCGAACCGGCGCACTCAATGTTTTCGTACGCGCGGCCGAGACACGAAGTGCACTGAGGCCGACGCAAGATGGCCTCTTGTCATCTGCGATAGGCAAAGCGATATCGCGACTTCAAGCGCGGCTAAATATTTAGTCCTTTCATCGAAACACTTGCAGCATTTCGCCCCCTCGAAGAGGAACTATTTGCGAGGCGATGCAATGTTCATTGCAGAGGAAATCGGAGCCGTAGAAACAGAACTGGCGATGACAACCTCGACGCCACAAAGATCGCTACGCGTCAACATGCCGGTGGTCGGCACGGTCATGACGCCGGTGATCGGCGCGTTCATTAGAGCCTCTCCGGAGCCCTGCTAAAGCAAGGGCTTGGCGTAGCGTGAGTTCCCGATTTCGCGGTGCGTGCAACTCACACATGGCTCGCTTGTCTCTGTATTGAGACCGTTTCTCGACAGCCGCGGCACTTCGGGTGCGATTGGCCGCAAAGCCAGCAGACCACGTCGAATACACGGGTCTTCGTCCATTTCAGGAACAAATATCTAGTTCCCATTGGCAGTGCTTCGCTAGATACCTACGGTCGACGCGCATAGTGATCGCCAATTGTTGGTAAATACAGGCAAGTGTTGGCGATGACATCGATTTATCTTCCTATCGAATTCGGTCACTATCGAGCCGCAAGCTGCGCCTTGGACGACCAACGTGTTGTTCAGCGGCGATCAGCGTCTGCCCAATTTGCTACTTATCGAGGTGTACGTTTGTCACGCGTGGTCAGTTTTTCCCGTTTTGGTGGACCCGAGGTTCTCGAGATACATGATGTTCCTGTCGCGGTGCCGGGCGCCGACGAAGTGCGTATCCAAGTCAAAGCTATTGGCCTCAATCGGGCCGAGGCCATGTGGCGCGCCGGCGTCTATGTCGAGCCCGTTATCCTTCCTGCACGCCTGGGCTACGAGATATCTGGAGTAGTCGATGCGGTAGGAACGAATGTCACGCATGTGGAGCCTGGTAACGTCGTCAGTACCGTTCCATCCTTTTCGATGAACGACTACGGCATGTATGGGGAACTGGTCCTCGCCCCGGCGCACGCGGTCGTCAAGCACACGGCGCCGATTGCCTTCGAAGATGCAGTGGCAATTTGGAACGTATTCATCACACCGTATGCGGCGTTCACCGAAAACAATCGCCTGTCCGCCGGACAAACCGTATTGATTCCAGCGGCTTCCAGCGGCGTCGGAATCGGTGCGATTCAAGTCGCAAATGCACTTGGCGCTAGGCCGGTTGCGCTCACCCGCACGCGCGACAAGCGAGACGCATTGATAGAGGTTGGCGCGGCGCATGTAATCGTAACGGGTGAACAGGACTTGGTTCAGGAAGTGGCTCGCATCACCGAAGGAAAGGGTGCGGAACTAGTGTTCGATCCGGTTGGCGGTCCGAACTTCGCAAAGCTGGTTGAAGCGACCGCTCCCAGGGGCACGATCCTAGTCTACGGCGCCCTTAGCGAAGAGGTTACGCCGCTTCCGATGCTTTCGGTGCTTGCGAAGCGGATTACGATTCATGGATACAACCTGTTCGACACGACCACGACGCCTTTGTTGCAAAAGGAGGCAGTAGAATTCATTATCGATGGCCTCACATCCGGCAAACTGAAGACGGTCATTGCACAACGTTTCGAGTTCGACAATATTGTTGAGGCGCATCGCACGTTGGAACGAAATCAACACATGGGCCGATTGATTGTTACTGTCTAAGCCCCTTGCTTGCGCCTGTTCTGGATCTACGGAACGGATGCGATTTCGCCGCACGAGGCAACAAACAATCGCCGAGTTCACGGTGTTGCTGTATGCGCCTGGCTTGTTTTGGACGGATGACCCCAACGGATCAGGAGCTTAGGCCGTCTCTTTCCTTAGCGAACTCAGAGTCGGTGTAGCCGGTTTTCATGGCACCCTCGTTGAAGATAAAGCTGCGCGTATGCGAATCACGCGTGGTTGAAATGCTTACATAACGGCGAATGACACTGACAAAACTCGAGTCTATTTAAGAAAGGATGGGTATGCGGGCTACAACCGTCTGCTGAATAACGCAAAGAACAATCTTGTTTTGACTCAAAAAGAGGGGTTATCGTCCTCCGTCTCGGATTTTAGGTTTGTAAGATACGGCCCAATCGAACCGATGAGGATTCAATGCAGCGAATTGCTTTAGTAGTAACCGCGAACTTACAGGTGCTTAGCCTGAGCGTGTTGTCGGTATTCGAGTTCGCGAATGCCATGATGGGTCAACAGCACTATGATGTGTGCCTCTTATCTGAAGATGGACGGGTACGAACATCATTTGGCACCGATATGCTCACAAATCGATTCGGCGACGGCCCGTTTGACACAATCATTGTTAGCGCGGCCATCGATTTTCAGCCAGCGACCCCGGCTACCCTGGCGTTCCTGAAGGACTCGTTAATTTCGTCACGCCGAATCGCTTCGACATGCGTAGGCGCGTTCACGCTTGGAGAAGCTGGCCTGCTCGATGGCAGACAAGCCACAACGCATTGGGCCATGGCCGCTGAGTTGTCGCGGCGTTTTCCCAACGCGAAGGTAGTGCCTGAAAGAATATTTACGCGAGACGGCCAAATCTGGACCTCAGCGGGCGTCACGTCCGGTATGGATCTCGCTTTGTCCATGGTTGAACAGGATCTTGGACAAGAGTTGGCGAAATCGGTGGCAAAAGTAATGGTCCTGGATCACCGGCGGTCGGGCAATCAACCACAGATCACTATTGGTCCGGATCTCTACTCTGGCTCCGATCGTATCGAGGAATCGCTTCGATATGCTAGACAAAACCTTGGGAAACCATTAACGGTAGCTTCCCTTGCCGACGCTGCGAAGCTCAGCCCAAGGCAATTTTCACGACTTTTTCGTGCTACCACGGGGGAGTCGCCCGCGAAGGCAATTGAAAAAATGCGACTAGAGGTCGCCCGCCACCTTGTAGAACACAGCACGACGACCATTCAAAAAATTGTTCGGGACACTGGCTTTGGTGATAGCGAAAGAATGCGGCGTTCTTTCGTCCGCTCGTTTGGCTTTGCACCCCAGGTTCTCAGAAGTCGTTCGCGCAAGGGCCAGTGAATCGAGCGGCGCGCCGATACTTGATCAAGACCCTTGATTGACAGGATTCGACATTGAAACTCCCACTAGAATTGTCAGCTTGGGCAAGCATTGTCCGGGGTCTGCATATCAGATCGAATGATTGCGCTGTGCAGCAACAGATACGTGCGATGGATCGGGGATGGCATCTCAGCGAAAGCTGCGCTGTCGCAACAGCGAACCGCGGACCGCAGGCTCTAGTGAAAGTACTCGAACGCCCCACGAACAGCACAGCAATCATAGATTGGTGCGATCCTGGGTCATGCCGGTATCGAGATCAGATATGGCGAGTTACTCGTGCGCCTAGGGGTGGAACTTGTGCGTTGAGCGGGCTTATTATTTCTCCGGGAGAGCGGGTGTATCGGCCCCGAAGCTATCGCTTGACGCCTAAAAATGCGGGAGCGATGATACGAGCGGAACAGATCGAGCAAGAGCATGCAATTCCGTTGGTTGCGCCCGCGATTCTCTAGTGATGATCGCTTGTTATCGTTGACTCATCAGTTGTTGAGGTAAAAGCACAAGACTGCAGTCTCTGACGTCACAGGTATTTTTGCGCTTCGATGGCGTTACAGATAGTCGACCAAACAAGCATGCCGTCATTCCCGGCAGAAACATCAGTGAAAGCAAGTTAGTGATTCTTCTATGACTGCACGCATCCTTTTGGAAAGGTTGCTAACGTAAATTCGCGGGACTGGTTTACGCCGCGGCTTGAGACACCCTAAATCGACGAAACCTAAACGATCCTTCAGCCGACTTCGTAACGAAACTCTGCACCAAACTCGAACCCGATCCCGATTCCGATTCCAACCCCTAGTCCAATGCGTCATTGACTTGGCACCCCATCTACGTTGGAATTTACGCATGGGAAAAATGAATCTGACTGATACCGAACGTGCGCAATTACTTTCAGCAGCACGCAGCCGAACGGTGCGCGCGGCGGACGTGCGACGTGCAAAACTGATCTTGATGCTCGAGGACGGTGAATCGCGCGACGGGATCATGAGCGCACTGGGCTGCGACTCACGTTTCATCGCACGTTGGTCGGGGCGCTTCCTCAACGAGCGACTGGCCGGCATGTACGCTCGCCACCCCGGGCGCGCTCCTGTGCAGCCGCCTGCCAAGTTGGAAGCGCGGGTACTCAGCCGCACCCTCAAGCACAAACCATCCGACGGTTCGACACACTGGAGCAGCTACAAGCTCGCAGCAGAACTGGGCGACGTGTCGGTCTCGGCCGTGCAGCGCATCTGGCGTAAACACGGCATCAAGCCGCAGCGCTTGGAACGACACATGGTCTCCAACGACCCGGACTTCGAGACCAAGGCGGCCGACGTGATCGGGCTGTATCTGAACCCGCCGGCGCACGCGGCGGTGTTCTGCGTGGATGAAAAGACCGCGATCCAGGCACTTGAGCGTAAGGACCGGATGCTGCCGCTGTCGCCGGGACGCGCCGAGAGCCATGGCTTCGAATACAAACGCAACGGGACACTCAGCCTGTTCGCCGCGTTCAATACGGCGACCGGCGAGGTGCTGGGCAAGACGGCGTCGCGCCACACCAGCGAGCAGTTTGTGGCCTTTCTGACTGACGTCGTCGCCAGCCAGCCCAAACGTCGGGAAATCCACGTGATCTGCGATAACGTAAGCAGCCACAAGACGCAGCGGGTGGTCGACTTTCTCACCGCGCATCGCAACGTACGCTTGCACTTCACGCCGACTTACTCTTCGTGGCTTAACCAGGTGGAAAACTGGTTCTCACGCATTCAGCGTGATGTGATCGCTCGCGGCGTCTTCACTTCGGTGAAGGATCTAGATCGCAAACTGATGCGTCATATTCGCGAGCACAATCAAAACCAGAAACCAATCAAATGGAAATATGACGATCCTTCTCGTCCAATTCGACCGGTGCCAAGTCAATGACGCAGTGGACTAGAGACTAACCAAAAGACGCGTTGAATAATCGCTTTTCACATAACAGCACGTGCTATCAGGCATGCCTAAAAGAGCTATACCCAAACGCATCGATGCGGATGACTCAAAATGAGGGTTTGGCGTCGTTCCGCTGCTTGGCGTCTCAGATAGAATTCGTGCCGTCAGCAGGTGTCCTACCGACTGCTTCGCAGACCTTCGATCGCTTTACATTGGTTTTTCAAAGTTTTCATGGCCGTTTGATTTTTTTGTCCTTCTGTCAACACGTTTTTACGGGCCGCAAGCTTCGGCACCGCTCGTTCATATTGATCACTAGTGACCGACTTTCGTACCAACGCCTAGCATCGTATGAAAATACGATCGTCCACCATAAGACAAGTTCACGTTAATCATCATTTACAACACAGGAAAGACAATGGTCAAGAGTCTCACCCGAACCGCCGCCTCCATTTTCGTTATGCTTGGATTGACTAACGCACAAGCAACGCCTGCGGATGCCGTCAAGAATGTCGTCTTGGTTCACGGAGCTTTCGTCGATGGATCGGGCTGGAACAAAGTGGCCGATATCCTGCGCAAAGACGGCTATCACGTCGCTATCGTTCAGCCGCCTGAAACCTCACTCGGCGACGATGTCGCCGCGACTGATCGAATCCTGGACCAACTCGACGGACCCGCCGTGCTCGTAGGACACAGCTATGGTGGCGCGATCATTACGGAAGCGGGCAATAACACGCACGTGAAAAGCTTGGTGTATGTGGCTGCGCTTCAGCCCGATGTTGGCGAAAGCGCCGGACAACTTCTTGCAAGCAAGCCTGCAGCTTCCAACGATATAGCACCTTCGAAGGATGGTTTTCTTTTCATTCCTGTCGACAAATTTCACGACGACTTCGCTGCTGATTTGCCGCACGCGCAAACAGACCTAATGGCAGTCTCCCAGGTGCCGCCTTCGGTGAAAGCGATCACCGAGGCGATTTCAGCGCCGGCGTGGAAAGATAAGCCCAGTTACGCGATTGTTGCGACTCAGGATCGGGCTATCAATCCCGATTTGGAACGTGCAATGTATAAGCGCTCACATTCGATTACGACCGAGATCGATTCCAGCCATGTTGTCTACATGTCCCAGCCGCGCGCTGTGGCAAAGATAATCGAGGCTGCGGCAAATGCAGAATGATGTGACCAGCAAAGACTCGCTGTGGCTAGTTTTTTGTACTCGACTCTGTGCTGTTGAGAGGAGCTACACAATGATCGTGTGGAAAGTTATCAAGTGGGCAACGATGTTGAAAGCCGCGAATTTTCGGGTGGCCGAACATCGCAGACTCCTCTCACTCATCAACTGCGCGTACTTCGAAAGGACCGTACAGGCGACTAAAAACGTTTCCTCTCCAATTTCGATGTCGGAAAAGCAAACGAATGCTAAGTCAAGATAGGATGAACGCGACTTCTTGCCGGTTTCTAGATGTCTCGGACAAACTAGAAAAACTCTCGATAATTGAGGATATTCTCCGATATGAAAACCACCTTTTCACATAGAGCAACTGTCCTAGCTACGGCCACGCTTATAGGCATTGGCGCCATGAGCACAGCTGGCGTATCCTTCGCCCAACAAAGTGCGTTCGCACGGAAGACGGCTGTGATCAAAGCAGATTTTAAGCTTGAGGAGGCTGTTCAGAAGGCTTTCGATAATGAGAAAAATTTCGATAGTTCTGATGTGCGCGTAGTTTCGCGAAAGGGAATCGTGACACTTGATGGTAACGCACCGGACGACGGACAAATAAAAAAGGCAACCGAAATCGCTGCTGCGACGCCGGGTGTAAAGTCGGTCACGAATTCGCTCACGGCGAAAGAAGCGGGCCACTAAACTTGTTTGCACGTCATCGCCACGGTCTAATTGCGTATTCCACGCAAAGAGAACAGCCATTCCAGGGCAAAGTGAATCGTAATTCCACGGCAAAGCGAACAAGGATTCCACGCCATCGCGAACAAACGGAGCGTAGCGACGCGGGACCTTTACCTTTTTACTCGGACTGCGGCTTCGCGGTCAATCGGCTGCGCGTCTTGCGCAGCGATTCGCCCTCGAGCGTGATGCGATGAGCGTTGTGCACCAGCCGGTCAAGGATCGCGTCGGCGACGGTGGGTTCGCCGATCGCGTCATGCCAGTGGTCCACCGGAATCTGGGAGGTAGCGAGCGTGGAACGGTGCCCGTAACGGTCGTCAAGAACCTCAAGCAGATCGCGCCGCGCGGAATCGGTCAGCGGCGCCATTGCCAGATCGTCGAGAATCACGAGATCCGTCTTGGCGAGTTGTGCGAGCCATCGCGCGTAGCGCCCGCTGCCATGTGCGATCGCCAGTTCCTCGTTCAGTTTCGGCACGCGCAGATAGTAGGCGGAGAACCCTTGCCGGCACGCCTGGATGGCGAAGGCGCAACCCAACCAACTCTTGCCGAGCCCAGTCGGGGCAACCAGGATGAGGTTCTGCCTTTCCCGAAGCCACTCACCGGTCAGCAGTCGGGCGGTGAGCGCCCGGTCCAGGCCGCGGGCGGTGCGATAGTCGATGTCCTCGGGCGACGCGTCGGGCATCTTCAGTCTGGCCCGGCGCAGCCGGGCCGCCGTTTGTCGCGAGTCACGTTCACTGGATTCACGCTCGACCAGCAGCCCCAGACGTTCTTCAAAGCCCAGCCGGTCAATTCCGTCCTGGGACTGTTGTTCGGCAAGCGCCGCTGCCATGCCGGACAGGTGCAGCGCGTGCAGTTTGTCGACAGTGGGATGATGCAGCATATAGACTCCCTTTCAGTTTCAGTGGTAGTACGAAGGCCCGCGCACATTGGCATGCACAAGCGGTAGGTCGGCCTGCCTGGTATTGGATTCGGGCTCTCGGTCCAGGCCGTTCTTCAGCGTCGAATCAATGAACTTGTAGTTCGGCGCTTTCAGATCGATAGCGCGGCGGCAGGCAGCTTCGAGCCGGTCGCGCCCGTAGTCCTTGCCCATGCGCAGTACACCCAGGCAGGTGCGATACGACTGCTGGGGGTGCTTGCGGGCACCCAGCAGGTGCTGGATGACGGCCGCCGTATGCGGGCCGATGTCGGCGGCCCAGTTGCGCAGCCGCTCCGGATCCCAGCCCTTGGCGACCGCCAGGTGTTCCGGCGGCATGTGTGTGTCGATCGTGGTGTGGTAGCGACGGCGAGCGCTTTTGCCGTGAGCGGCAATGCGTTGACCGCGATGGAAGATCTCGACGGTGTTGGTCGTGTGGCGCACGTCGACCTGCTCGCGCGCGTAGCGATACGGCACCGAGTAATAGTGCTGATCAAGCTCGACGTGATAGTCCGGCCCGATACGCGCGACCTTCCACTCCGCGTACTGATAGGGCTGCTCGGGCAACGGCCTGAGTGCTGGGCGATCGATTTCGTCGAAGACGCTACGGCGTGAGCCAGGCAGCTTCTTGAAGGGCCGGTTGTTCAGATCGCCCAGCAACGCGGCGACCGCCCGGTTGGCCTCGCCCAGGCTGAAGAAGCGTTGGTTGCGCAGGCGGGCGAGGACCCATCTCTGCACCAGGAGGACCGACAGCTCTGCTTTCGGCTTGTCCCTCGGTTTTTTACTGCGAGCCGGGATCACAGCCACGGAGTAATGCCTGGCCATTTCCTGGTAGGTTGGATTGATATCCGGATCGTAAAACCCCGGCTTGTGGACGCCCGATTTTAATTTGTCGGGCACCAGAATCTCGACCAGGCCGTCATAGAACGCGAAGGCGCGCACGTGCGAGCCGATCCAGTCTGGAAGCTGCTGAGTCCAGGTGAGCTCCGCAAACGTAAGCCCGGACACGCCGAGCGCAGCGACGAACAGCTCGGCCTCGCGGATTTCTCCGGTGTCCGGGTTGATGATGCCGAGCTTCTTGCCGCTATAGTCGACGAACAGCTTCTGGCCCGGCACGTGCGTTTGCCGCATCGTGACCGGAAGCCGCTGCGCCCATTCCTGGTAAGCCTTGCAGAACCAACTGTAGCCGCAGCCGTCCGGATGCTGAGCCTTATATTCCTGCCACAGCAGATCGAGCGTGACGCCTTTCCTGCCGATCTCGCGATGCACGGTCGGCCAGTCCGGCATGCCGCGCGTTGGCTCGCGCCGCGCCGGCGGCGGATACAGCCTTGCCTCGAGCGCCACGTCGTCTGTCAGCAGTTCCGATGGCAGCGGCCAGCTCAGCCCTGCCAGCCGCGTGCGGCGCAGGTAATGCCACACCGTCGTCGTCGAGGCACCGACCGCGTCGGCGATCTCCCTTCGATTGCGGTCACACTCGAAATGCAACCGCAGCACTTCCCTGATTTTGCGCATGGTCAACCTGACATTTGCCATTCGGCACTCCCGACAAAACTGTCGATCGTGCCACCGTTGACCCGCGTCGCCGCCACCCTGAATTCTTGTTCGCGATGGCGTGGAAACCCTGTTCTTTTTGCCGTGGAATCGGCATTAACTTTGCCGTGGAATTCGTGTTCACTTTGGCGTGGAATATTCAGTCTAATCGATTGTCGGGGAGAGACCGTACAATGTATCGCGTTATACACAACTGTCGCGGTCGTCGCGTAACAAGCGCAATGTTTTTGCGGCGATATGAACTTCTCTGAGTCCGAGCCAGATGGTTTTCGCACCGGGTTCGCCGTCGCCCTTGCGCCCGAGGAATCCGCCCAGGCGTGCGATCAATCGCAAGACTTCGTTGAGCTTCGGCTGGGCCGGGCGGCGCACTTTCGTGAGCAGGTAGGCACTGCGAATTTTGTCGGGATCAAAGAACAGATGCGCATCCAGATCGGGGCAAGTGCGTCCCAGGCGCATCAGATAGGCCACGCGCCAAGCTTCTACCAGGAACAGCGCCAGTGCGCGCTCGAGTTGTTTGATCGAACCGAACTGAAGCGCCTCGACGCGGCAAGCATTCATCAAGATGTTGCACAACATCTCGATTTCCCAGCGCGCTCGATACCAGTCGATCAATCCGATCGCCCCCTCCAACGTAGTCGCCCCGCGGTTGGTCAGCAAGTCCCATTCGATCGGCTTGACGCCCGCAGGAGCGTCGAACTCGCGTGCGACCAGACAGGTGGCCGCGACGCACTTGCCTCGGCCTGCGGGTAACTCCACACGCTGCATCCACAGATGCTGGCGCACCGTGCGCGCCTTGACGCCATGACGCGAGGCCATCGTGAAGGTGATCTGCCCGATGGCTTCGCCACGGGTCGTGCGCTCCCACAGCTTGTCTCCCTCCGGCCAATGACCGGCTTTGTCCAATCACGGGAATACTTTTTGGTCAGCGAAGGGCCGATTTTCCTGTCTGACTTTCCGTGCACGGACTCCCTCCGGGGCGCAGGCCGTCCACGAGCAGATCTACCATCTTGCGGGCGTAGGCAAGCTTTTCGTCACCCGGCTCCGACATAGATTTGCAACCGCACGCAGCAGTTCTTCGGCTTCAATATCGGCTCGCAAAGCCTTCGCCCCTACAGCCGTGTCCAGCAGTCCTCGAACAGCAGGCCGTTTACGCTTTATTATGCCTCCGCAAGGCCTGACTATTCACTTACCGATACGCTGCCATGCGGGCTTCCTTGTCCTTCAACGCTTTGATTGGTTCGTCTACTGGCTCCACGAACTCGTGGAAGCCCCGGTGCACATTGCGGGCCATCTTGACCATCGAACCAATCAACGCGTGCGCTTCTTCTTGCGTTTCGTGAATGTGTTGCTTCAACCGGACTGTCGTGTCGCCGCTTTCCTTCAAGTAGCGTTCGTCAACTTCGCCGCCGTTGTGTTCGTACACATGGCGTCGATGGAACCAACGTGCCACGGTCTGAAACTCCTCCATCGGCATTCCGGGCAGAGTTCGATCCCGTCCCTTGACCCGCAAACCCGCTCACTCGAAATTCAAAAGAGGCCAAAAAAGCGACATAGTCGAACAAAGACAAAAACCGCATGTTCGATCGTTTTCAGAGACTTGTTGCCGACAAGGCTTGCTTAGCGAAGCAGCCAGCATCACGCCGGCTACGTTTCGCAGCACTACGTGCGTTCAATGCACCGAAAATACCGCGATCGCAGTTTCAAGCTGCGCCGTCTGGGTGCGCAGGACGTCGGCGGAGGCGCTCGCTTCCTCGACCAGCGCGGCGTTCTGCTGCGTCGTCTGGTCCATGCTTGCCACCGCAATGTTCACCTGTTCGATGCCCGCGCTCTGCTCCGACGAGGCTTCGCTGATCTCGGCCATGATGAGCGCAACCTGCTTGATATGCCGGACCACGTCGGCCATCGTGACGCCGGCGCGCTCAACCAGTTGCGAGCCATCGACCACCTTCGCGCTGGATTCATCGATAAGCGTCTTGATCTCTTTCGCCGCTGCCGCGCTGCGTTGCGCAAGACTGCGCACTTCGCCCGCGACGACCGCGAAGCCCCGCCCTTCTTCGCCTGCCCGAGCCGCTTCAACCGCTGCGTTCAATGCCAGGATATTCGTCTGGAACGCGATTCCTTCGATCACGCCGATGATGTCGCCGATCTTGCCCGACGACAGTGAAATGCCATTCATCGTATCGACTACCTGACTGACTACGTCGCCGCCGCGCGCGGCTGTTTGCGATGCATCGAGCGCGAGCGTGCTGGCCTGCTTCGCGTTGCTTGCGTTCTGCTTGACCGTCGCGGTGAGCTGCTCCATGCTCGACGCCGTTTCGCCGAGCGCGCTGGCTTGGTCTTCAGTGCGGCGGGACAGGTCCGCATTGCCCGCGGCTATTTCCTTGGATGCTGCCGTGATCGCCGTGGCACCCACACGAATCTGCGAGATGGCGACCGATAGCTGCGCCTGCATGCGTTTCATTGCGGCGAGCATGCTGGACGTATCACCGGGATGTGTGTTCACCTGGACATTGAGATCGCCATCCGCGATGCGCGTGGCGACGTGCGCCGCGTAGTCCGGCTCGCCGCCCAGTTGCTTCTGTATGCCGCGGATGATTACGCCCATAAGAATCGACACGACCAGACACAGCGCGACGGCCGCGCCCACGTATTGCGCAAGGGTACTGTAGAACGCGTGATCAATGTCATCGGTGAATACGCCCGTAACCAGGGTCCAGTGCCAAGGTTTGTATAGCCTTACGTAGTTCGTCTTCGGTGCGATTTCGTTGGTGACGGGTTTGGGAAACTTCAGTCCCATGAACCCCTCGCCTTGCTGCTCGGCCAGATCGGCGCCTTCCTGGAAGACCCGATGTCCGTCGGGGTCCTTGAAGTTGCTCATGTCCTTGCCTTCCATTTCCGGCCGAACCGCATGCATTAAGACCGTGGCATGCGGGTCAAGGATCACGAGATAGCCCCCTGCGCCCTGATAGCGCATGACGCGCAAATCTTCGGCGGCGTTGTGCTTGGCATCGGCGAGCGAGATCTTGCCTGATTCCGCAAGCGCGCCGTATCGTTCGACGATTGAATAGGCTGTTCCCACCACTGTGCGCAGTTCCGCCTGGCGCAGTGTGATCAGCGTGTCGCGAGTCTTGAAGGCGCCCCATGTTCCTATGGCGAGTACCCCCGCGCACATGATCGCCAGTGCTATCCACAGTCGCGCGCTTAGTTTCCACCGTTGCATTGACCTAGTCCCCGTGTTAGTAAAAAGAATGTAGCCGCTTTATGTCGATGGACGGCCGCGCGGTTACGATGACGATTACTTTTACGAAGCGTTTGGCGTGTTAACGGCGGTTTTGCAGTGGGCTTGAAGATTAATCAAAGGGAGCACTCGCACTTGATGTTTTCGTCTTTCGGCCAGCCCGGGGAATGGTTCCTACAGCCGTTCGTCTGGCACCCAGACCATTGCCGTTTAGCTTTGACCGACAGTTTTATTCAAAGCGGGCGACCGGGGGCGTGCCGAGGTCGCCCGTGCGCGACGCGGCCAAATATTGCGCTAACACTGCCTCGGGTTGTCCGACTCCACCCTCCCCATCTTCGTGTTCCCGGAGAAATGGCGAAAGCCCACACTCGCGCCCGTCGGCCGGGCGCAAGAGCTTATGTAACCATTAAGAGATTTGTGGCCCCTTGGGCGTTCCCGACGCCGACATCGCCTGCATGCCGCATCTTGAACGGGATCGTGCATGCTTTTCCCTCAAAACACTCATGCAAACAGTAGATTCGGTATTTGTCCAAGGCTGATAATTGGTATTAGCAGCCTTGGATTTGCTCAAACATCCCAACGAGCATGAAAACGACATCCCTGGCGAACGCCCTCGCTTAACAACGGAAATCGCTCGCTCAGACGAGCTTCCATCAACGCGACTGCGTCTTCATCAGTTCGCTAGCGCTGCTCAGCATACCGCTAGCGATATTGCCCGACTCGATCCTATAGGTGCCGTCGCGAAGTGCGGCCTTGATCGATTCGACCTTTGCCGTGTCGATGTCCGACGCGCCCGTCGCGCTCATATCCGATAAGGACGACAAGCTCACCGACGAGCTTGTTGCATCGGCTGCGATGGCTTGCTGCACCGCGCCCGCGCTTTGCACCTTGCTCTTGGCGGCCATGCGCAGTGGGTTGGTCTGAAGTGCTGCAGGGACGTCGCTGGAGTTGATCTTCATGGTGTGCGCTCCTTAATCTGTTAAATCCTTTAACGGACTCTGGTTCGAAGTCTTAACCATGTTGAAACGCGCGGCCTCACCCTAACCCGCCACGAACTCACACCTGGCGGGCTTCCCAGCTAAATGCAACAAATTGAAACAAAGTGTGAGCAATCCCACATTAGGCCAGTTAGCCTTGTAAAAGGTATAATTTTACTGGAGTTCACTCTCGGTTCGGCATTTTTTGCTTCGTGTCGAGATGAGCGCTTGACTGCAATTTGAAGGGCAGCTGCGTGTTTGGTATAGTCCGGTTCGACCTCTGCTCGCCATCAACGAATGCCGAGCAAACCAAAGAATCGCGCACTGTACGGTGGTGTCTCGACTCCAAAAGTCCACAAGCCGCGCGTAGACAATCCTACTTGGTTTTCTGGTTCAAGGCCGTCACATGCGCGTCGCTTGTTTTCTGAAGCAACGAAACACCGGATGTTGTGCTAGTCTTGTGCATAATTAGTGCACAAGGCGATGCTATGAACTTAAATGCAGATGCAACTGTTCCCGGCGCAGACATCGGCTTTGATCGATTTATGGCGTCGTTGCGTGACCCAGACGACCCCGCACCAATTGTGTCGGCCCGTCGATTCGGCGAGGCTTTGCATATTGACTTGCAAACCCTGGCGCAGCAAGCGCACGTGCACCGCAATACGATCAGCAGGCAACCTGCGTCCGAAAGCGTACAACGGTTTCTTCGTGACGCCCTAAGGGTGATCCGCGCCGCGACTGATCTTGCAGGCGACGTCTCGAGGGCGCTTTTTTGGTACCGAAACGAACCCCTCCCGGTGTTCGACTATAAAACCGCCGAACAATTGGTGTCCGAAGGTCGGGCCGACGATATCATCCGTTTTGTTGCATCCCTCGAAGCGGGCGCGGCGGGATGATTTTTGCGAACCTGTCCGACGTGACCGTATATCGGATGCTCGTCCCAAAGTGGGCAGTCGCGCCGATGAGCGGCGCTGGAGCAGGAACGCATGGCGGTCGCGCGAATCGTGTCGGACTCAACGCGCTTTATCTGGGATTGGATCACGACACTGCCGTCAGAGAGTATCAGCAACTCTCGTCCTTGATGCCACCAGGGACGCTGGTTAGCTACAGCCTCACGGCCGCCCCTATTGTCGATTTCACCGGCGGATACGAGAGTGGCAAGTGGTCTCCTTTGTGGGAGGATTTTTATTGCGATTGGCGCCACTGCTGGTTCAATGAACGGATCGAGCCACCAAGTTGGATCATCGGCGATGAGGTCGTCTCGAGCGGCGCCAAAGGCATCCTCTTCAAATCACGACTAACACCTAACGGCAAGAATCTCGTTCTGTACACAGAGAATTTGGACGCAACAGATCGTCTCGACGTTTTCGATCCGCACAATGCACTGCCGAAAAATCAGTCGTCGTGGGGTTGAACTTCGTACAGCATCAGAACCGTCCATCGTGCGCCCTAGCCTCATATGAGTAGAGGGTAGATACCTTAACGTCGAGAGGCCTGCGGCAGTTTCAAATACCAACGCACCCCTGCCCGATTAAACCGTTGCCATGCCAGCGTCTAACAACCCACTCAGGCGCGCGAGACGAGCCTCATTCGTTCGAGGAACTGGCGACCGTAGCGCGTCAATTGCACGGTAGCTTCTAACGAATTCCGCGATATTTTTTGCTCGGCCACTTCGACGAGTCGGTACCGCCTGAGCGCCTGGACATCCAGATCGAAAGGATCGAGAAATCTGTCGCCACCGCCGAGCGACATGAGTGTTGCAAGTTCGTGATGACTCAGCATTCGATATATCCTCCATGCAATGCAGGGCAACGAGACGATCCTAACCACTCACAGAATGCATTGGTTTACCGATCGGTTTCCGTGCGTTACATCGAGAAATTTGTGTCAGCAGTTTCTGGTGACGTATTCGGGTGCCGGACACGTCGTACCGCACGATCACCGCTCGGAACAGCGCGCGGGTCCCGCCGCTCGGGCGGCCTCAGCTACGGCGCCACCTATGCTGGGCCGATCGGCGTCATCCTGGACCCAACCTTTAGTGCGCGCAAATACAGCAAGATCGTGTTCTCCTCCACGCTGAACGGCTCTTGCACCGTAAGCGTCAGCGGATCCCGTCTTGAATGCGACGTCCCGAATGTGAAGGTGATGCTTTCGTGAGAACGAGGGCAATGCGATGGAAGACGAGATCATTAAGGCTGCAACGGCGATGGGTACACGTCGCCCACGGCAAGGGGAAGCGTTCTGGGGCGAAATGGTTACCACCTGGAAGGCGAGTGGTGTGGGCGCTCGGCGGTTTTGCCGGGAACAGGGTTTGGCGGTCAGCACCTTCAGCCTGTGGCGCAAGAAGCTTTCGACCCACATCAAAGAGATTAAGCAGCCGCTCGCGATTACTGCGGATGCGGCATTCATCGTTTCCAATCTGGATGGTGAACTGGCTTCCTCAAGGCCGCTTGTTGCAACGCAAGCGGCTGATGTGTCGCCGTCGCGTGACGGTGTGACGCTATCGCTCGCTGGCGTTCGTATCGAACTGAGCGGCGTTCACGCCGAGCGCATCGTGCGCTTTGTGCTTGGCCAGCTCGGAGGTGGCCGGTGCTGATTGCCTCGGACGTTCGCGCTTACATCTGTCGCGACCCGGTCGATATGCGCAAGGCGATCGATGGGCTGTCTTATCTCGTCGAGCCGCTACTTGCTCAGAAGCCTGAATCGGGCAACCTGTTCGTCTTCGTAGCGCGAGACCGCTCCAAAGTGAAGATTCTCTATTGGGACCGGACCGGCTTCGCGCTTTGGTATAAGCGTCTCGAAAGAGGCCGTTTCCCGGCACCCTCATTGCTCGCCCAGCGCGGCTTCACGCTCGCCGAGCTCAACGCATGGCTTGAAGGCATCGAGATTCCGGCGCGAGAGCCGCACCGCACCGTGGCAGTAACGCGCGTGACGTGAGGTGCTCCAGCGCAGCGCCGAGCTTGTAAACGTGGCCTGAGTTAGGCATCATGGAACACATGCCACCCAACGCCGTCACTGTCGCGGATCTTCCCGTCGAGCCCGATGCGCTGCAAGCGTTCGCGCTCGAACAGAATCGGCTTGCACGGGTGTTGTGGGAGCAGTTGGAAATCCTCCAGCATCAGATTGCGCAGTTGAACCGTGCGCGCTTTGGCGTAAGCTCCGAGCGCCTGGCAGGCCAAGCCGAGCTGTTTGACGCCGCCACGGATATCCCGGCACCGCCAGCAGTAGACGCCGTTCCTGTAGAGAGTCACACCCGTAAAGGGCGTCCGGCGCTACCCAAGGACCTGCCACGTACACGCATCGAATACGATCTGAGCGACGAACAGAAGATGGCGTTCGATACGCTCGAACGCATTGGCGAAGAGCGTAGCGAGACGCTGCATTACGAGCCGTCCAAGCTGACCGTCATTGAGCACATCCGCTTCAAATACGTGGCGAAGAAGGACAGCGAATCGACCATCGTGACCGCAAGCGCTCAGCCCTCGCCGTTGCCTAAGAGCAATGCAAGCGCCAGCCTGCTCGCCAACGTCCTGGTCAACACCTATGTCGATCATTTGCCGTTGAATCGACAGGAAATGCGCTACGCGCGCCGTGGCGTGTACTTGCCGCGAGCTACGTTGTGCGAATGGAAGCTGGCATCGGCCGAGCTACTCTCGGTACTGCTGCCTAGCTTGCGCGCTCACCAGTTGAAGGCGCCGCGCATGCACGTGGATGACACGACGCTACCTCTGCTTGAGCGAGGGCACCCATCAACGCGCACAGCACGATTATGGGGTTATCTGGGCGCGGGCCAGCGCAACGAGAACGGCTTGTGGGTCGACCATCCGCCGGCAGTCGTGTTCGAGTTCGCCGAGTCGCGTGCTGGAGCACATCCGCTGCTGTACCTAAACGGATACAAAGGGTATCTGCAGGCTGACGCGTATAGCGGCCATGGTGCGCTATACGCGCGCGGCGATGTTATCGAGGTTGGATGTTGGGCCCATTGCCGTCGACGGTTCTTCGAAATTGCTAAGGATCAGAAGGAGCCGGGGCTCGCAGCGCAAGCCCTTCAGTGGATCGCCAAGCTATATGCGATTGAATCACGGGTCAAAGACCAGACACCAGACATCAAGCTCGCGGCACGGCAAACCGAAGCCTTGCCGGTGCTTGCACAGTTTCTTCAGTGGCTCGAGGCGAACAGCATCGGTTTGGTCCCACGAGCGCCGCTTGCCAAGGCATTCGGTTATGCGTTACGGCATTGGGAGGCGCTGATCCGGTACACGGAAAACGGCGTCCTATTGCCAGACAACAATGCTCTGGAACGCCAGATCAGGCCCATTGCCGTCGGAAGATCGAATTGGATGTTCGCAGGTTCTCCACGAGGCGCCCGGGCGGCGGCAACCATGTATTCCCTCATCGGGACGGCTCGCCTTAACGGTATCGAACCCTATGCGTGGCTCGAACGAACGCTTGAGAAACTGCCATCGTATCCCGTCAATCGCGTGCACGAACTGTTGCCGCTCGCCCGTTAAAACACCTCTACACCATGGACATTCTCGACTCGCTTCGGCAGGCGCCCAGCGCCGAGCTATATCGCCTCTATCTAGCTATCGGCAAAATGCTTGATGACCCTCGACGTATTCTCGAAATACGTCAACGCCTGCACCTGGGGATGGCCGTCAACTACGTCGGCGACAACCCGCTTGGACCGCCCGCGCAAGGCACCATAGTTGAACTTCGCCAGACACAGGCCGTGGTTCAGGACAGCGCAACTCGACGCCGTTGGGGCGTACTCTACGCAGCGATCATCCCAGGAACTTCGAATGCTCAGCCTCATGTCGAACCGAAACCACCGCCGAGAACGCAACGTGAGGAATTCTTCATCGGTGACACGGTTGGCTTCACCGACAAGCACCTGAGCGAGCGCGTCGGCATCATCGTTCGACTAAATGCGAAGACCGCCTCGATTGCCGTCAATGACACTGATGGTCACTGGCGCGTTTCGTACTCTCTACTGCGAAAGATCGTCGACATTTAGCCGCGCAACCGCCCTAACGGGTTCCGCTGACGGATACCTTGCACCAACGTGTGTCCGGTCAAAATCAACAAATCAACATCCATGAACAGATAGCCGACTGGCGCACGGTGATGTCAGAGACGCATGAGCTGCCAGTTACGAAGAAGGCGATGATGAAGGCGGCCGGGCTGCTGCTATCAAGCCCCAAGCTGTACCGGGCGGTGTTGCCGATGGCGGACAGCGCGCTGAAACACCTGCCGCGGTTCGTGATCTACAACCGCCTTAATACTTGGGGCAGAGAGCGGGAAATGCCCCCGCCGCCGTTACAAACCTTTCACCAGTGGTATCACCACAACCGGTCAGGCGACGACGGGGGAACGAAACCGTGAGCAACCGCGACGTCATACTCGCTTCTATCCGAGCGCACATGCCCAAGCTGGAACGGCCCGAGCCGGCAGTGCCGTTGTTTGACGGCAATCCGCCGCCCGATCTGCAGGACGCGTTCGGTCACATGTTGGCGAAAATGGGCGGGGAGATGTTGGTGAACGACCTTGTCGACCCTTTGGCATCCGTACAAGCCAAGCTCAAGGACGCTAAGGTGATCTGCTCCAACGTCCCGGAGATCGCCGGTAACCGCACGCTGTCGCCAGGCACACAACCAACCGACCTCGCTGATGTCGACTATGGTGTCGTCCGCGCCGTGTTCGCTGTCGCTGAAACTGGATCAATCTGCCTGACGGACCAGCAACTTACCGTGAACACCCTTGGGTACCTGCCGCAGCACCTGATCGTGCTGCTCGACCCGGCGGACATACTTCCAAACATTCACCACGCCTACCAACACCCAGAATGGCGGGATGCGAACTATGCTGTACTTCAGACCGGGCCCTCAGCCACGGCCGACATCGAGGGCGTGCTCATCCACGGCGCGCAAGGCGTACGCTCCCTTTCGGTGCTTTTGCTCGCAAGGTCACCAATCCCCTGATCGCTGCCGCTCCTCCAGCGCTTATGCAGCATCGTATATGTATTCCCCGGCGCTATATCAAGGAGATAATCCGGACCGATTCGGCGTCAAAATAAATACGCCCTTTCGACATGACCCGAACGGTACACTAATACTGTACTGAGCTTTTAAAGAGGGCCTTGTGTACTCGTAGGTTGATCCAATTGCGGCACCTCAAGGTACGAACGTTTTCGAAGTGTTGCCGCACCCGCAACAGCAGCGAACTATGTGACGATTTGACATCGAACTAAAAAGGCGGACCATGAGTGCCCAATCGATAAGAATGACCGAGCCGATTATTTCTTACGATGAGTCGCTTTGGTTCTCGGCGTACGGCTTCGGCTGGGGTTATTGTTCTTTCTCCATTCCGATCAAATCAGTTTGCGAATATCTGGGCGCGGCAAACGCAACGACGAGACAACTCATGCTCGCGTTCGAATTGAACAAACAGCGTATTTCAAAGGTTCTAGAGCAGATTGAAATTCCTGAGACAAGCGATCGAGTATCCCTAGAAGACTTCGACAATTAGGTGGGTGGCACACATGGATTGGTCGGAATATGTAACAGCTTCACGGCTGCCCCGCGGTCATCAATAATTCGTGATTAACGGGCGTCGAGTTTGTATGCGATGGTAAATCGTGCTTGCCCGAGCAATTTGCGAAAGCCGGGATGTGCTGCTGCTTCGTTTGGTGCAAGCGCCGCGAAATACGTCTGGCGCGGCCTTCGCCCGGCTTCAAAAACACGCGTGAGATGAGCATCATCGCGTTATCCACAGTTTGTATTGAAATGCCTGTGGATAACGTGCGGGACGTTGGCTTAGGTGCCTGACGAGAAACGAGTTTCTCTCAATGACTCGCTACGGGCAAATCCGGGTTCTCGCGGTAAGGCAAGCTGGTCGAGCAAATGCGATTGTTATGCATTGCTTATGAAGCAAGAGAGTAGAATTAGTTGGCGGCAGAAAGCGGCGTTTTGTTTGCGCACTTCATCTGCCCTTTCTTGATCATGTGCATGAGTTCGATGCCGCTCAGAATGACAGGTGCGCAGTCGAAGTCTTTAAACCCCAGCATCCTGCGAGTTCGACCTTTGATTGCCCAATGGTCCTGCTCGACGACGTTGTTCAAATACTTGACTTGACGAACCTTGATGGGTGTCTCACGCTCGGTGTTCACCGCATGCAATGCCGCCAAATTCGAGCCGCTTTTGTCGATGGTCACCCTCTCAGGCGAACCGTTCTGAGCGATTGCCTTTTCAAAAAACGCCTCGCAGCAACCTTGTCCCGCTTGGCTCTGAACAGAAAGTCGATCGTGTTACCCGCCTTGTCTACGGCGCGATACAGGTATTTCCACGAGCCTTTGACCTTGATATACGTCTCATCCATGCGCCAGCTCTTGCCCACTGGGCGCTTGTGCTTGCGAAACGTCTTTTCCAACAGTGGCACCAACTTAATGACCCACCGATGCACCGTTAATAATCGACACCGATGGCGCGCTCGGCCATCATTTCTTCAAGATCGCGAAGACTCAGCGAGTAGGCAACATACCATCGTACGCATAGCAGCATCAAATCTAGCGGATAATGAAGCCGCTTCGAAACCTTGGCAATGCTAGCAGCAAGGTCCGTTCGAGGTGTCGCGCTCTTCTTCATCGTGTGCCGAGGCTAGGTTAGTGCAGCCCGAACTTTACCGCACCATCGTTAATGCGACAGAACCCTTGGCGGCGCCTGCATGCCGCTTCGGTTACCACGACGATCGTGCTAAATTTTTCGATGAAATTTTCTGCAAAAGTCAGCGTGGAGAGCGTATTGGCTCTCGCTAGAGCCACTGCATCGTGACAACCAGGGGCGAGCAACGATATCCACGTTTCAGCCAGTCGCCTGCCGTTACCCAGCGCTTGCGCTAACGCCTCAACACCGCCCAGCTTGGCGGCGCTCGGAGATAGCGGTTAACTCCGCTTCAGCCGCAATTAAATGGCCGGCTTTCAGAAGAGAAAGCGCCAGTTGGCGTGATCTTTCTTCCATGTCATCTTCCGGACGAAAGTCGGCGATCGCCTCACTTATGCGCGCGGCTCGCTCAGGGTCGTTCTCCGGATGAAGCGGCGGATAGATTTTCATGCGAACGTCCTCGCGAACTAAGAATGGGCTATTTTACCTTTCTAAGCGCGAGTTATACGTGGAAAGGGATTGTTGGAAAAGCCTGCCAAGCAGGCCTAGCAGGCTGGTGAAATACCTCGTGTGGCGGTCATCCGGAACGTGGGCGTAAACGTTGAACTGATGTCATCAATGAGAACGAGATGGAACAGATGCGCGGACCGGATGGCTTTACCGAATCTATGTTCACAGTGTTGAAGCTGGATGATTTCGTGCCGAAGGACCATCCGTTGCGTCCGATTCGCACGTGGCTCAATGACGCGCTTAAACGCATGGACGATGTGTTCGCGCGGATGTATGAGGCGGACGTCAAAGGAGGCCGCCCGAGCATCGCGCCGGAGAAGCTGGTGCGCGCTCTTTTGCTGCAGGTGCTGTACTCGATTCGTAGCGAGCGCATGCTGGTAGAACAGATTTCCTACAACATGCTGTTCCGCTGGTTCGTCGGCTTGCCGATGGACGGGACCGTGTGGGACCACTCGACGTTCAGCAAGAACCGCGACCGGTTGCTCGAACACGACGTGCTGGTATTGCTCTTCAACGAGACAGTCGAGACCGCGCGCGAGCGCGGGTATCTTTCTGGCGAACACTTCAGCGTCGACGGTACGTTGATTCAGGCATGGGCCGGGCACAAGAGCTTTGTGCCCAAGGCAAGTCCAGACGATGATGACACGCCTCCTGACGAACCGCCCGCGCCGAATGACAATTGGCGCGGACGGAAACGCAGTAACGAGACGCATCAATCCACGACTGACGAGCAGGCGCGCCTGTTTCGCAAGAGCAAGGGAACTGGAGCGATGCTCTGTTATATGGGGCATGTACTGACCGACAACCGGCACGGGCTGGTGGTCAACGCACAGGTGACGCTGGCGACGGGCACCGCCGAGCGCGACGCGGCCGAGATGATGCTCGCCGATGCCGCAAGTGTTGCGCCGCTCGGCATTACGGTGGGCGCGGACAAGAACTACGACACTGCTGGCTTCGTCGCCAGCTGTCGCGCGAATTGCGTCACGCCGCATGTGGCGCAAAACGATGGACGTCCGGGAGGTTCAGCAATTGACGAGCGAACTACGCGCTGGCCGGGTTACGCGGTAAGCCAGCAAAAACGTAAGCGCATTGAGCAGGTATTCGGATGGGGCAAGACAGTTGGACGAATTCGCCAGGTCATGTATCGGGGACTTGAACGCGTAGACCAGCTCTTCGTGCTGACGCAGGTTGGCTACAACTTGACGCGTATGCGCACACTTGCGGGCTGAGGGGCAATAAGCAATGGCGTAACACCGATATCGTGAACCCGCGAGCAACGTGGAATGCCTGCAAACGTCTTCCGCGTTTCAAAAGTGCGACCCTCAGCATCCGTCGTAATGCACCCGAACGCATCAACGACCGATATTTCAGCAGCCTGCTAGTACTACTGTGTCATAAGATTCATGGCATTATAGGAGCTTCTTCATCCTTTACAAGAGGAAGCGATGGACTGGGAGACATCGTTCGATGAGTACCTGGAGCACCTATGCGACACAATTGGACATAGTGATCGCCATGCCGGCCTGGTGGGCTATTGCCAAGGGTTGATGCTGCCGATTGCGCGTAAAAGTGTCGAGCCGCTGGCAGCCCATCTCGAGCCGCATCGCGTGAGTGCGCGTCATCAGTCCCTACACCATTTCGTTTCAAAATCCGAATGGTCTGACGCCGCATTGATGGAACAGGTTCGGCGCTGGGTATTGCCGCACATGGACCCGTCAAACGGGCTGTACTGGATCATCGACGACACTGGCTTTCCAAAGAAGGGAAAGCATTCGGTGGGCGTGGCCCGGCAATACTGCGGGCAGTTGGGTAAGCCGGATAATTGCCAGGTTGCTGTGAGCTTGTCTGTAGCCACCGAGGAGGCGAGCCTACCAGTCACTTATCAACTTTACTTGCCGCGGGAATGGGCGGACGACCCGGCAAGACGGCAGCAGGCCGGTGTGCCCGATGAGATTGAGTTTGCGACCAAGCCGCAGATCGCCATCGCGCAACTGCGTGAGGCAAGGCAAAGTGGTGCGCCGAACGCAGTGGTGCTGGCTGACGCGGGTTATGGAAACGACGCAGCGTTTCGTGCCAGCGTTGGCGAACTCGGCTTGCAATACGCCGTGGGCATCCAGTCGAGCACACGCGTGTGGCCACCGGGACTTGCCCCGCTGCCGGCTGTACCCTCAACCGGCAAAGTTGGCCGACCTCGAAGCCTGCAACGCCGGGTACCGGGACATAATCCAGTCGCGGTCAAGGACCTGGCACTAGCGCTCGATCCATCTTGCTATCACACGGTTTCGTGGCGTGAAGGCACTCGTGCCGCACTAAGTTCCCGTTTTGCGGCGTTGCGCGTGCGGACCTCTCACCGTGATAATTGGCAGGCTACACCACGCGATGAAGAATGGCTGCTTATCGAATGGCCCATTGGCGAAATCGAACCGACCAAATACTGGCTTTCAACTTTGCCGGAAGAGACGGTTGTGCAACATCTCGTTCACGTTGCCAAAATGCGTTGGCGCATTGAGCGTGACTATCAGGATCTCAAGCAGGAGTTTGGCCTCGGACACTTCGAGGGGCGTGGGTGGCGGGGTTTTCATCATCACGCATCCCTATGCATTGCCGCCTACGGGTTTCTCGTCGCACAGCGCCTGAGTCAAGGCAGTAAAAAAAACTCCGAAGTCCGCAGCATACCTGCCTTACCCGCGGACTACACCCCACGCGGCTCCCCAGCGCATGCAGCGACACGTATCTGATTCGATCGCAACGCTGCGCTGGCGAATTGCTGCCCACATCTCCAAGCAACTACAGAGATGTCCGTATTGCTGTATTGCGCCACCTTGTTTTATGACACAGTAGTACTAGCAGCCGTGAAAGAGCGCGTAGAGGCCGCGCGGACTACCGGTCGTTAAGGTTGCCCTATGCATGAAGCTAATCACGACCGTTGTTGAAATTTAGGGAATATGCTGAACATTTCAAGTAGCATAACCGTTCGACTCAAAGTTCGTACAAATCGGGCCAACCCATGCCCATCATGGCACTTATGCTTCGTTAAATACGGAATATGACTTGAAGGCGAACGCCCGGGCGTTGGCTCCTACGGCGACAAAAAAAACGTCGCGAATTCTGGCGCCTTTTCTTCCCCGAATCATATCCCCCGCGGCAGTCCAGCCTAGGAGGCTGCTTAGAATGTGTCGCTTAAACGAACGCGACGAGCGAGGAATCCAGGTAGCGGGTGGGAAAAGCCTCCATGACTTCGCTAGTCACGGTGATCTGGTATGCAAGGCACCTCACTTGCGGTCTGGGGGGCGCGGAGCCAGCAACGGCCAAGCTACGGAACACTTCAGATCCGCTCATTCCTGCCGATAAGCTGTGGTCGATCCGCGTGATACAGCGCGGTCCTGTTTTACGAGCCCCTTAATGAAACTCAGCCTAAAAATTCCCCTTGCCTTTGGTGCCGCACTGTTGTTTATGTTTGCCGGCGCGCTTTACGGTATCTGTGCGCTCAACCAGTCGATTAACGCGTACGGCACTACTGTGCAGCAGAATGTTGCTAACGAGCGGATGATTTCGGCCACGCTTGTCGCGTTCAAGCTGCAGGTGCAGGAATGGAAGGATACGCTTCTTCGCGGCAAGGACCCGGCCAAACTTAACAAGTACTGGGGCGCATTTAAGACCCGCGAAAGGACTGTCGACGCGCTCGCTGCAGAATTGAAAACGAAGCTGCCCGAAGGCGACAGCCGCACGCTGATCGACAAATTCGCGGCTGCACACGTTTCGATGGGCGTGGGCTACCGCAAGGGTTTCGAAGCATACAAGGCCGCCGAATTCGATCCGTCGGCCGGCGACATGGCTGTGACAGGCGTCGACCGGGAACCCGCGGCGCTGCTCGAACAGGCTGCGAAGAAGATCGCTGCCGACAGTGCGCAAGTCGCCGAAACAGCCGCCATCGACGCGCACCATGCCACCACTATCAGCGTCGCGCTGATGCTCGCCGTGCTGGCGTTGGCAATGGTTGGAGGCTTCCTCTTTAGCCGCTCGGTTGCACGTCCGCTTGGCCGCGCGTTGGGCTGCGCACGCGCCGTTGCGACCGGCGATCTCTCGCTCGACTTCGATTCAAGCGGCAAGGACGAGATCGCGCAGTTGCTCGGCGCGCTGAAGGACATGCAATCGAGCCTTGCGCAAGTGGTCTCCAAAGTGCGTAAGAGCGCTGAAGGCGTAGCTACCGCGAGCGCTGAAATCGCGTCAGGCAATTTGAGCCTGTCGTCGCGCACCGAAGAACAGGCAGCTTCGCTGGAAGAAACAGCGGCAAGCATGGAAGAACTTACTGCCGCCGTGCGTCAGAACGCCGAAAACGCTCGTCAGGCGTCCGTGCTCGCGGACGCCGCCTCGAGCACGGCCTCCAGCGGCGGTGCCGTGATGGGAGAGGTAGTCGAAACGATGCGTAACATTGCCGAAAGTTCGATCAAGGTTGCGGAAATCATTGCGGTGATAGACGGGATCGCCTTCCAGACCAACATCCTCGCGCTTAACGCAGCGGTAGAGGCGGCACGCGCCGGCGAACAAGGTCGTGGATTTGCCGTGGTGGCATCCGAAGTGCGCATGCTCGCGCAGCGCAGCGCCGCCGCGGCAAAGGAGATCAAAGGCTTGATCGCCCAGTCCACTTGCCGCGTTGATGCGGGCTCGGCACTGGTTGCCGGCGCAGGCCAGATCATTTCCGACATCGTAGGATCTGTACAGCGGGTCACGAATATCGTCGGCGAAATTTCCTCCGCGTCGCAGGAGCAGCACATGGGCATCGAACAGGTCAATACCGCCGTCACCCAAATGGACGAAGTAACGCAACAAAACGCTGCGCTCGTGGAAGAAGCTTCGGCAGCCGCGCACGCCCTCACTGAGCAGGCCAACTCGCTACGCAATGCAGTGTTGGTGTTCAAGTTGCCTGACGAATCAAGGCCGTTCGGTGACACAACAGCGTCAGATATTCCCCGCCTGGCTGCAGGTAACGCGACAAAGTCAGGTCGGTCGCCTGCTTCGCTCAAACCGGTTGGTTTGTTGCGGCAAGGCGCAAAGGGCATAGAGCGGGTGACGTTTTGAACGGCGGATTAAGGAAATGGGAAGGCGAAGAGTTAGATCTACGGCATTCGATTTCGCAAAACCCACGCCTGTGTCGATGACCGAAAGAGAGCTATCGCCCACCTCATCGAACCGGAATCAATCTCTTCTGCAGGTGCCGAATTGACCATCGGCGCTTGTGTTTCCGGGAGAACATTAACATCGTACGTCAGAAATTCCGGGCAGACATATACGACGATACGTCGCAGTACACCACCCGGTCGACGCGCACATTAGACGAAAAGCAGTTTGCGTAGCAGAGCGAGGGGTAGAGGTGACAGCGAAACCGTTTTTCAAACTGCTGGGCGACAAGAGCACCGATTTATAAGTATTTTGTTTTGGCTTGCATGGGCAAACTGCCCGACCAAATAATTTCTTCGGGTTGGCTTCCTGGTGCCGTAGACCGATAAAAAGCGCTCATTCTTTGGTGCGCCGCGATCTGCGCTGGGCGTGACCCCGCAACGAATTGTTATAGATTTTAGCTACACTGGGCGTCCTTGAACCGATGTTCGCGGCTGTTGACCTTCCAAACAATGGTAGCGAAGGCGTAATTTATTAACACTGCTGGAGTCGCAATGCTTGTCGACCGATTTATAGCTCAATCTAACCTGTTCAGTCGCGTGAAGTTGGCAAAACAGCAAAGTAGAGAAGCTCAGCTTTATGCAAGTTGGATCCTCTCGGACATCCAATGTTGCTTAACCTCGATTGCCATTATCGATGACGCCGAAGGCGAGGAAAATAGCGGTACGTTTGCGGCAGGCGGTCAACAACGCTCCGCATTTGCTATGCCCAAGAAGACGCTGATGGATCTATCGAAAGCCGTTTGCGACTTGCAATGCCATGCCGGACTCGCCGCATTGCATCTTTCTGAATTAGGGAACGAGACAATAGGCGCTCACCTGCAGCGTGTAGACGACGCGACGACGGAGGAAACTGTCGTAATCGTTGAACTCACCCTGCAACAACTAACCCGCAACTTGACGCGCGTTCACCGGTCAGTACAGGCCCTTGAGGCCAGTGTCCGCAAAACGTTGCACACGATATTTTCGGAACTTTCTGGTTTAGATTAATCTGAACAGTCGTGTCTTTCTCGTGCGCCTAAAAGATAGCGGCGTCGGCATAGCTCCGGAATTACTACCTCATATTTACGAACTCTTCACACAAGCAGAACGGTCCCTTGCGCGCTCCCGCGGTGGACTGGGGATGGACCTTGCGTTGGTAAAACGTATCGTGGAAATGCACGATGGGATCATCGACGTTCATAGCGTCTTGAACGAAGGGACGGAATTTGTGATACGTCTGCCGATCGCAATATTGTCAGCAAAGCTAGCGTTGCCGGTGACCGAATCAAGTATCAAATCATCGACCGCGTTGCGTATTCTCGTTGTGGATGACAACGTCGACACAGCAGAGAGTACGGCGATGCTGGTGGGAATGCTCGGGCATACCGTGAGGACGAAGCACGATGGCAATAGCGCGCTTCGAGCCGCATCCGAATTTCGGCCTAACGTGTTGCTTCTAAACATAGGCTTGCCCGGGCTCAACGGTTACGAGGTTGCATCGCGCATCAGAGAACAATCGAGTCTCGACCACACGGTTCTTGTCGCAATTACTGGATATGGCCACGAAACAGATCGACAGCTTGGGTTGAGGTCTGGAATCGATCATTACCTAGTCAAGCCTGTTGACTTCGATCGAATGCGACGCATCCTAGGACAGTCGCCGATCGAGCTGTCACGCCGACACACTTGGAACCGTAGGGCAGTCGGAATTCCGATAAGGCCTTCGCAACGCGAAACGGGTCATCTGCCGCCGCGTCTCCGTACGCCTTAGCCATGCCCGTCGAAACCCAGAAATACACAAGTTAGCCCCTGCCTTACCCACATCGATTGGCAACACATTCTTTGATGCCGCCATCTTTAGGTCAGGCAGAGGCAATTAATAAAAAAGCCGGCCACAGAAGCTAACGGCAAAGGATACCGATGCCGAGGGCGGCAACCGGTATCCGAGAGATCGATGCTACAACGACAGTGTGGACGACAGCACCGGTGCCGGCGAGCACTTTGATCGCTTTGTCATGAAACATTTTTGCCTGTTGCTCAGCCGCCGTTGGCAAAAAGAGCAGAAGCCTTTCGAAATGATTGCGTGGTCGATCACCTCTCGGGAACATGTCCGGCGGCTTGGTATGCTCTTCCCCGCCTACCACTCCGGAGAGATTCTCCGCCGGATCCGTGATACACGAACGCTCTCAACGTCAATCCCCTTTTGCGCGGAAATTAGCTTTCTAACGATGAGAGTGTAGACTTGTAGACGAGGTTCGGCTTGACCTGGGTCAACGAATGCAGACATTGGCGATGCGGTCTTTAGTCGCCGGCGTCCGACACGATCCCAAGTTGGCGTCGCCACGCGGCCTGCTGCTGTGTGCTGAGTAGTTTCCGACTCTATCGGAACCGCACGACGGCTTCTATCATCAGCAACATCATTTATTGCATTCTTCAAGCATTCCTGATCGGTCCCGGAGACATCATGGCATTTATAGTCAATGACAGCGAGCTACAACAGGCCGTTCTATCCGAACTTGCCTGGGAACCGAGCGTCACCGCTGCACATGTCGGCGTTACGGCAGCCAGCATCGTCACATTGACCGGCACGTTACATCGTTTGCGGAAAAACATTCCTCCGAAGCGGCTGCGCTGCGCCTGAAGGGTGTCGAGGCGGCTGCGGACAACATCCAAGTCCACCTTGCCTTCGACGCGAAGCGCAGGAACGACGACATTGCAGCAGCGATCGTAAATCGGCTGGCCTGGGACGTTTCCGTTCCTCCGGATGCGGTTGGGGTCTATGTGGAAAACGATTGGATAACACTCAGCGGCAGCGTGGACCGGCATTTTCATAGAGAAGCTGCCGTTCAGGACGTTCGCCGGCTTCTAGGCGTGACCGACATGACCGACCATATAACCCCAAACGCCCCAATTAACGAGTTTCAGGTCCGCAGAAATCTCACACAAGCCTTAAAGCGTTTTGGTCCGACTCCCGCAATATTTCGGTGACGGCAAGCGGCGCAACGCTGCGACTGACGGGTCCGTGCGCACGCCGCAAGAGTACAACCGAAATAGGTTTCTTCGCAGTTTTTGCTCCTTGCCTCAGCCTCGCAAGGCCCACGATCTCCATCATCGTTTCTCAGTCATCTCATACGCGGTAAGGATATTTACATTCGGATGGGGCTATTTTGGGGATTCCCATAGATATGGGTACAAACGGTGCTCACGACGGACCAGCTTCTGAGCTCCTATGCCTTCTCGTCTCGAAAGTTCAATGCAACCCTACCCCAAAAACTCGCTCTCACGAGCCTGGACCGACCGTCGTATCGCGGCCTATATCGAGCCCCTGCGCGTGTTAATCGTCGACGACAACCTAAATGGGGCGGAAGCACTTGCTGCATACCTTTCGCTCGACCCTATGGAGTGCCGAATTTCGTTAAGCGGCGCTCAAGCCATCGAAATGGCGACGGCTTGGGTGCCTGATGTGATTGTCATGGATATTTCAATGCCCGAGCTGAATGGACTAGAGGCAACGCATGCGCTAAGGCGTGATTTGCGAACGGGCAGCATCGTGATCATCGCTTTCACCGCGCTCGATGAGGCGGAGGTTCTCCGGCACCTGTTGCACACGTCGTTTGATGGCTATTGTCAAAAAGGACAGTCGCCGGGGGTGCTAATAGCATTAATCGATTCGTTCGGACGCCAGCGTCCAATCGGGTAGGGTTGATAGAAGAATGTTGTTTCGGTACCGCAACTATTGCTGTCGGTTCGCCATGCCCGTAACCTCAGACATCCGCTTTTACACAAACCTGGTCTTGTGGCTTCCGATGATCGACACGCCTATACGCCCGCTGCGCAAATTTTCCGACTTCATTCGCGAGCATCGGGTCCGGCTGACCGAGCAATGGATGAAAGCCGTTTTCGGCGACGTCGACCTTGTCGGTGCTGACAAGCTTACTTACGAGCAACTCGCCGATCACTTGCCGGGAATTCTCGACGGGTTGTGCGCCGCACTCGACATTGAAGATCTCGAGCGTGTCGGGCCGGCCATCGAGCGCGATGCGCGAAGCCACGGATTGGTCCGCTGGCGCCAGGGCTATAGGATCGAGGAGCTCGTGCGTGAACTCGATTTGTTTCATCAGGCGCTCGCGGACGCACTGGAAAAATTCGCCGACCAGGACAGCACGTTCACTCGCCACCACGAAGGCCGGGCACGGCGCCTCGTTGCCGAAACACTCAGCATGGTAACGCTCACGTCGATCAAGGAAGTGGTCAGTGAACGCGACCGCAAGATCGACGAGTAAACAGGCCGGCTCGAGCGCGCGAATCACGAACTGACGCTCAAGCAACGGCTGGTTAGCGATCTCTACGAATCGCGCATGCAGATCACGCGCAGCGTGGTCCACGATCTGCGCAATTTTCTGAATGCGTTTTCAATCGCACTGCAGTTGGTCAGTCGCGCGCCCTTAAAAGCCGATGTGGCGCTGACGATGGCCACCCGGCAGGCCGCCGACATGAAAGAACTCGTTGATCAGATGGTCGAATACTCGGTCGTGCTTGGCGACGCCGCTCTGCTCACGCTCGAACAAGTCGAATTGCGAGATCTCTTTGATGAACTTGTCGCCTTCGCGCAGCCGGCCATCGAGGCAAAAGCGCTCACGTGGCGCGCGAGTTTCGACCCTGCGCTGTCTACCGTCACCTCCAATCGACTCAAGCTGAAGCAGATTGCCATTAACCTCTTGTCCAACGCGACGAAATACACGAAGTCGGGGGAAATCAACCTCAGCTTTGTCTTGGCGGGCTTGGGGCATTGGTCGATCCACGTGTCGGATACCGGCGTGGGCATCCCGCCTGAGGACGCGAACCGCGTGTTCGACGAGTTCGAACGCGCCGCAGGCCAAGATGTTCCAGGCACCGGTCTAGGTCTCGCGATCGTCAAGGAGCTATGCAGATTATTAGGCGGGCAAATCGATTTTATCTCTCGCGAAGGCGTGGGGACCACATTCGACATCCGCTTTCCGCTGGCCCCGGCCGAACCGCGATGAGCGTCCCGCCGACTACATATCGACATAACCGTCAGCAATTGAGTGACCCGTCTCAGCAGTTCACTTGGACCAGGTTTAGCCAAAGGCGGCGGTCTCTGCCGAGATGAATTGTCGATAACCCCTATCATTCCGAGTATAAATTGTCCTTATAAAACGTTCGTCCGCAGCGCCCCTTTTTATGAGACATCGCAATGCAAAATGCTTTTACCGAAAATCAGGTCGATCTGGGAGACCCCGAGACGATTCTCGATAGCATCACGGACGGCTTCTTCACTCTCAACGCAAATTGGCAGTTTTGTTATGTAAGCCGTCAGACCGAAACAATTTGGGCACGCGAGGCCTGCGAGTTGCTTGGTAAAAGCATTTGGGACGTGTATCCCGGCACCGTAGGCAGCGAGTTCGAAAGGGTCTACCGGAAAGTAGCACAGGAGCGCACGACCGTTGCGTTTTGTTCTTACTATCCGGATCATGACCGTTGGTATGAGGTGAATGTGTATCCGGCCAGGGGCGGATTGGCGATCTACTTTCGCGATGTCACAACGCGTATGTACGACGAGAGCCGCCGCAACGCGCTGCTTAAATTAGCCGATCTCGTTCGTGGCGCAACGACGTCGGAAGAGATCATGTACGGGGCCTCCCAAGTCCTGGGCGAAACGCTCACTGCAAGCAGAGTGGGCTACGGAACTATTGATCCTGTCGCCGAAACACTGCATGTCATCCGGGATTGGAACGCCCCGGGCGTAGAGAGCTTGGCGGGCAGGCTGCATTTGCGCGATTATGGTTCATTCATTGACGACTTAAAGGCAGGAAAATTCGTCGCTATTAATGATGTCGAGCACGACTATCGTACTGCGGAAGCATCAGCGGCGTTGCAGCGGCGCAATGCAGGGGCGTTCGTCGATGTTCCGATTATCGAGCAAAATGAGCTGGTAGCAATGTTGTTCGTCAATCATGAAAAGGCGCGAAAGTGGACCGCTGAGGAACTGGCTTTTATCAGGGAGGTGGCAGAAAGAATTCGAACTGCCAGCGAACGATTACATAACGAGGAAGAACTTGAAAAAGTCGTTGCGGAGTCTGAGCGCCGGCGCCGACTTTACGAATCGTTCTTAGAAAACTCTCCCGACCTAGCCTACGTATTCGACCTGAGTCATCGGTTCATCTACGCCAATAAGGTACTGCTCAATATGTGGAGCCGAACTTGGGACGAGGCGATCGGAAAAAATTGCCTCGAACTCGGTTATGAGCCATGGCATGCTGAGATGCATGACCGGGAGATCGAACAGGTCGTCGCTACGAAACAGTCCGTTCATGGAGAGGTCCCCTTCGAGGGCGCCTATGGCCGACGCATTTACGACTATATATTTGTGCCTGTACTGGGCCCTCACGGTGACGTGGAAGCCATCGCCGGTACGACCCGCGATGTGACAGAACGCAAGCAGGCAGAGCAAGCCTTGCACGACTCAAACCGCCGCAAGGACGAATTTCTGGCAATGCTTTCTCACGAGTTGCGAAACCCGCTCGCTCCGATTCGGAACTCCCTCTACATTCTTGACCGGGCCGACCCTTCCGGGCAACAAGCGAGAAACGCAATAGAGGTTATAAGCCGTCAGGTCACACATCTGACCAACCTCGTGGACGACCTTCTTGACGTTACGCGGATTGCGACAGGCAAGATCGAACTGCAGCGCGCGGAGGTGGACTTAGCTGCACTGGTCCGGCGCACTGCGGAGGACTCTCGCGCTTTGACCCAAGCACGTGGCCTCGAACTTTGTGTCGTCGTGGAAGGCGAGGGACTCTTCGTGGAAGGTGATGAGACCAGATTGTCACAGGTGCTCGGGAACCTGCTCGGCAATGCGGCGAAGTTCACGCCGACAGGGGGTCGAATAACGGTGACGGCTCATAAGCGCGCCGGAAGCGCCCTTATTCAAGTTACTGATACTGGATTGGGCATCGCGCCGGACGTGCTGCCGATCATCTTCGACCCATTCACTCAGGCGAGCCAAGATCTGGCGCGAACGGAAGGCGGACTCGGCCTCGGGCTCGCGCTCGTTAAGGGAGTAATCGTCCTTCACGGCGGGAGCGTCGCGGCGAAGAACATTGCAAATGCCGGCGCGCAGTTCACGATCGAACTGCCGCTTACACAGCTTACAGCATCGACAGCGCCTGATTTCTCGGCAATCGAAATAGACGGCAATACGTCCTCACGTCGGGTACTCATTGTCGATGACAATGCCGACTCTGCCGATTCGCTTGCGGCGATTGCCGACATGTTGGGACATACGGTTGACGTGTGTTACAACGGACGCAGCGCGGTCGCACTAGCGGAGAATAAGCAGCATGAATTGGTGCTGTGCGATATCGGGCTTCCCGATATAAACGGATATGAGGTCGCGCAGGCACTGCGGCGAAAGCTTCCGGCGAAGACAAGATTGGTTGCGATAAGCGGCTACGCTCAGCCCGAAGACGTGCAAAGGGCGCTCGATGCGGGCTTCGATGCGCATTTCGCGAAGCCGCTCGATATGCTTCGCATCGAGCAACTTCTTACAGGCGATGATTCTTTCGATAATCGCAAGTAGTGCACTGATCTACCGCGTTTTCGAAGGCGCATTCCTTCCATCAATGACGGAGCGTCCGCTTTCAATCCAATCGACCGTCGCTTGTAGGCGCGATTACGGTCAACCATTGCCTTTGATGTAGGACTTGCTGATAGGCTGGTCGGATACGCCCGAGGAATTCGTAACAAAACCCCGAGACCGAGAAATGGCAAATAGTTAGGATAACATAACAAAAAGCGGTATATAATTATGTAAAATTAAAGCTTACACAGAAATGCCGCGAAACGAGGGTTCAATGTCACTCAGTGCAAACGATGTGGTCTTGCCAGAACAAGGTGGCGTTGCGGCCGTTCGTACATCCCCAAAGATCCAGATCCTTTTCTAATCGCACTGCGAATTGAAGATCCGTTTCTTCCTATAATTTTGCCTTGGTGATCCTTGAGCAGCCTGCAGAACACCTCCGGATCGCCGTTTCCGCCGTTGCAAGTAGCGGGACGAACGCTTCGTCGTATCCATTCCCGAGTTGGTCCCTAAGCATCGGCTTACTTGGCCTCGATGCTTGGAGCTTTGCAGGCGTTAGGGGCATAATGGACTCAGCGTGCATTGGCCCGGTGATCCAGATGGGCTGAAACGTTCGGGTTCGGGTTCGATGTCGAGCGATGCCAAATATTTGGCTTGTAAAGGCTTTACGTTCCGGTGCCCTGATCGAATGCGCTTACACGGCTGGCGCGAGCGCTTCGTTGATGTCGTCGTCCGCTGCGCGCGCGTTTCGCCACTCGGTCTCCCAGCCGGCCAGCCACACCTCCAGCTTTGCCGGCGGCAGCGGCCGGCTTAGGTGATAACCCTGCACCAGGTCGCACCGCAGGTCCTTCAACTGCATCATAATCGCTTCGGTCTCTACGCCTTCGGCCACCACTTTCAGCCCCATGTTGTGGCCGAGGTCGATTGTCGAGCGCACGATCGTCTCGTCGTCCTTGTGTTCGGCCATGCCCAGCACGAAGGACTTGTCGATCTTCAATTCGTCGACGGGCATGCGCTTCAGGTAAGACAACGACGAATAGCCCGTGCCGAAGTCGTCGATCGATAGCCGGATCCCGAGCGCGTGCAGGCGGTCGAGCGTCTCGATGGCGTGATTCGGGTCGTCCATGATGGCGCTTTCCGTGATCTCGATCCAGATCCACTCCGGTTTCACGCTGTACTTGGCGAGCAGCGCAGCGAAAGTGTCAGGCAGCGACGACTGGATCAGCTCGCGCGCGGAGACGTTGATCGACACTGCCAGGTCGATGCCCTGCGCGTGCCAGATCGCGCACTGGTGGATCGCCTTGTCGGCGACCCAGCGCGATACCGTCTTGATGTAGCCTGTCTGCTCGGCGAACGGGATAAACTGGTCCGGCGCTATGAAGCCGCGCGTCGGATGGTCCCAGCGCACGAGCGCCTCCACGTACTTGACGGTGTGGGTCGCGAGATCGACCTTCGGTTGGTAGTGAAGCGTCAACTGGTCGTGCTCGACGGCTTGGCGCAGTTCGCCCATCAGCGAGAGCCGCTCGGCGCTGTTGTGGTCGTGGCTTTCATCGTAGAGCGCGAATCCCGAATTAGTGCGCTTCGCCGTGTACATGGCGATGTCCGCGCGCCGCAGTAGCGCGTTCATGTCGACGCCGTTGTGCGGATACGTGACGATGCCGATGCTCGCGCCGATATCCACCAGTTGGCCTTCGATCATGGTCGGCGATTCGAGCGCCTTCAGGAGGCGATGTGCGATCAGCTTCGCCGCCCCGATGTCGTCGGTCGGCAGAAGGATGGCGAACTCGTCGCCGCCCAGGCGCGCGACGGTGTCGGAGCCGCGATGCAGAGACGCGCGCAGGCGTTTCGCCACCTCGCACAGCAACAGGTCGCCGATCGGATGGCCGAGCGTGTCGTTCACGTACTTGAAGCGGTCGAGGTCCATCATCATCACCGCGAGCGGATGCTCCGCGTGCATCGCGACGCTGATTGCCTGCTGCAGCCGGTCGTTGAAGAGTGCGCGGTTCGGCAGCCCGGTCAGCTGGTCCATGTAGGCGAGCTCGGTGATGCGCAGTTCGCGCTCGGCGATACCGACCTGCATCTGGTTGAATGACGCCGCCAGCTCGCCGATCTCGTCGTGCCGATGGATCAGGAGCGGCTCAGCGTAGTCGCCCCGACCGATGCGGCGCGAGAAGCGCGTGAGTGCCGCGATCGGCCGTGTCACGCTGCGCGCGATCAATACGCTACCGACGATTGACACCAGCACGCCTACTAGGGTAATCAGCAGCAGCGTGGTGTGCAGGCGGTGAAACGGCGCGAGTGCGTCCTCCATCGAGCGCTGCAGGAGAACCACCATCGCGTCGCCGCCGGCGTTGAGCGTGATGACGCGATCCGCGTGGCTGCCGTCGGTGAAATTTGTGCCGGCGCGAATCACGGGGCGCTCCAACATCGGCAGCGAACTGGCGAGCACGCCCCAGGTGCCATCGGCGTGGCGCTCGAGGAAGGAGACGTCGAGCGCGGTCAGCCTGCCCATGTCGCTTGCCAGCGTGTCGTCGATCAGAAAGCCCATCGCGACCCACGCGATCGTCACCGGTGCCTTCACCGGCACAGCGACGAGCTCGTACGGTCGTCCGTCGATCATGCCGATCGACCAGGCGTCGCCGCCGCGCTGCGCCGAGTGCAGCAGGGTCGGAAACGGGAACGCGGCGCCATCGCTCTGGGTGCCCTGGCTGTCGGCGATCAGCTTACCGTCGAGGCCCGCAAGCATCACGAGGTCTGCGTTGACGCGCTCGCCGTGGTTCTGCAGCGCCGAGGCGACCGTACGCTCGTCGTGGCTCGCGACCGCCTGCCGAAAGCCAAAGTCCGATGCGACGACGCCCGCCGCCTGCGTGAGCTTTTCGCCATTCGCACGCAGCACCTGCCTGAAGACGCGCTCCGCCACAGACAACTGGTCGTTGACGTTCGCGCGCGCGTTCGACGTGATGACAGAGCTGATCACCAGATAGGCGGCGGTCTGCGCGACGAGCATCAACAGCACGAAGACGACGGCGATACGGGCGCGCAGGCTGTGAAGTCGCATGGCGGCCTATTGCGGCTTGAGCGGCAATGCGAACTTCGCGACGCCGGCGTCGGCAACGAGCTTTTGCGTCGGCTGAGCGTCGGGAGTGGTCATGCGGTAATGCCACGCGGTGACCTTGAGCGCGTCGGCGGGCACGTTGTCAATGGTCGCGTTGCCGCTCGCATCGGTCTTGGCGAAATACGGCGTGTCGACAAGCAGCAGGTACGCGACCATTGCGTCGTGAATGTTGCATCCCATCACGACGAGGCCGGGCTTTTCGAAGACGACTGGCGCTGCCGGAATGCCGTGATACAGGTTGAGTTCGAATTTCTTCGCGGGCGAAAACGAATAGACGTCGTGCTCGATGTTGTCTTTGTTCGGGAACGCAATGGCCGCGCCCGTCTGCGCCACCGATACGAGCGGCACAAACTGCCGCTTGATCTGGTCGATCACCGCGCCTACGGGTTTGGTCGTGGGCAGCTTGCCACTCGCCGGGCTCACGTAGACTATGGCGTCCTGCAGCGGCGCGCCCGCCTGGTCGACGACCTGAACGCGCAGCGTCGCCGCGTGCGCGCCGCATGCGGCGAGAAACGCCAGGCCGAAGGCCACAATTTTGGTCGATAACATTGAAGTCTTCCAGTTGAGCGCGCGAGTGTGACGCCCCGATCGTATTAACGGAGCGCGAGCAGAAAACTTGAGCGGTGCCAGCGCTCGCTATTCGCGGTCCTGGATGTCGCGATACATCGGTGCGAGTTTCGCGAGAAGCTGGTTCTGCGCGTGAAACGGCACGCCGTGCTTGTCCATCGCCTTCTGCAGATTTTCGACCATCGCGTCAAACGCGGCGCGGTCAATGTTCTGGCCTTCGTGCGCACGCTTCATGGTGCGGCCAGTATAGGTACAGGGTCCGCCAAGCAGCGCGCAGAACTGCTCGACGAGCTTTTCCTTGATGCGGCGGATCGGCGCGTTCTCGAAGTACGGTGCGGTGCGCGGGTCGGCGAGTAGGTTGGCGTAGAGATCGTCGGTGATGGCGATGAGGCCGGGCTTCTCGCCGAAGGTCCGGTAGACCGCGTCGTCGGCGTGCGCGGGCGTGGCGAGCATCGCCGCCAGAAGAATCGCGCAGGCGGCGAACACGCGCGTGAGGATGGCATGCATTAGAAGCCCGCCTGGAGTGAGAGGTAAGCGCCGCGCTGATTTCTGAACGTGGCGATGTCGCCGAGCGCCACATATGCGAGGGTGAGCGAGACGTGCTTGGTGGGCGCCCACGCGACGAACGCATCGTAGGCGTTCTGTTCGCGCGCGAAGCCGAGGTTGTCGGGCTTGGCGCGGTATTCGCCGCCGATCACGACGGACTTCGACAGCATGTACGCTGCCGACAGTTCCCATTCAGGGTGGTAGGCGTTCGACTTGTCGCCGCCGAAGCCGAGCAGGCCGAACTGGTTGGCCTTCGTGAAGCGCAGCGTGCCGTTCAGCAGGATGCTTTGCGCGAGCAGCAGCTTGGTCGCCGACAGGTAGAAATCGGTGCCGGAATTGCTGTCGGCGCCGACCGCTTTGACGATGTCGCCCTGCTCGTTGTGCTTGAACTGGATGCCGACCGCCATTTGCGGGATCCAGGTGTCCTGATCGAGCACGGCGTCGCCGAAGAGCCGCACCTTCATCCCGGCGATATCCTGGTTGAACTTGAAGCTGGAGCCGAGGCCGAGTGCGGCGCCGGCATCGCGTGTGTCGAAGGTCTGCCGCGCGACCGACAATTCGACGCGGTTCGCGACGCCGAGCGCGGCGCCATAAGTGGCGAGCGCGAAGTCTTGGGTGCGCAAGTAGGTTCCATACGCACTGCCGCCGACCTGCGACGCCGTTCCGTAGCCGCCGATCACTGCCCACGGCGTGAGGCCGCCACCCCCGCGCCTTCTAATTCGGACACGCCGCCGGTCAGCAGCAACTTGCCGCCGGTCGCGTCATCGGCGTGAGCTTGGCCGGCGAACGCGACGCAGGCCGCGAACGCGAGACAGTTTGATCGTTTTGACACCATGCTTTCACGTGCGCCTCGTGCGGAAGCGTCCGGCCGTTGTATGTAAGTCTCTCTTTACGGCACAAATCGCGTTCTCTTAAGTCGGCTTTGTCAAACTGTTAGGAGTGGTACGGCATGATGGCGGGTGTGACTATAGACAGAAAGTGATCGACGGATTTGGGTGACTTCGGCGATTCGCATCAAGCGAATCGAGCTGTGCGCTGTTTGCGAGAAAGTGAAGCGCGCAGGAGATGCCGCTTGAGCGCGATATGTCAGACCAAAATTAGGCGTTAAGCACAGATGACGCCCATGATCGTTATTGCGCCTCTCTCAGCGCGCGTTTTGATATTTGTGGCTATGCCTCAAACTGTCCGCTGTCGTAGCATCTGTCGACCAAGCCACTGACGCGCCTCTACCTCCGCACGCTCGGTGTGAAGCATTGAGCAGCATCAGCGCTCTTCAGTACGTCAATCCGCCACCCGGTTCCTGCCTGCCGCCTTTGCCGCATATAGTGACTTGTCTGCAGCGGCGAGCAGGTCGTGCATCGACGCTAACGCGTGCGATAAGGACGCGCAACCAAGACTGACGGTCACTACCTGCTCACCCACGGCGGTATCGATCCGGCTGGCTTCGATGGTCGCGCGGATGCGTTCTGCGATCAGCGCCGCGCCATCCGCCGACGTACCGGGCAGCATCAGGCAAAACTCCTCCCCTCCGAGGCGCGCAATCACATCGATAGAGCGAAGGGAACGCCTCGCCTCCGCGACAATTCTTTCCAGGACCTTATCGCCTGCCTGGTGCCCTGCTGTATCGTTGATTTTCTTGAAGTGATCCGCATCGATCATTACAAACGAAAGCGATTTGCCCGACCGCTTCGACCGGGCAACTTCCTTCTCTGCGACCTTGAAAAAATGGGCGCGATTCATCGCTCCGGTCAGATGATCGGTCGTCAAAAGACGCGTGAGCTCGTCGCTGCTGATTTTCCTTTCCGATACGTCGCGCAGAACAACCGGTTTCCGAACGGCTTCCAACGGCGCTCATCGATACGCTACGGGAGCAATGGGCAGCGTTATCGAAGATTGACGAACAGGTTTCCACGATCGAGCGTCGCCTCAAACAAGCGGCACTTAACGACAACAACGTTAGAGCAATCACTGCGATTCCAGGCGTTGGCATCTTGACAGCCACCGCGGCTATCGCGTCGATGGGCGACGTAGGTGCGTTTCGATCGGGCCGTGAATTCGCCGCGTGGGTCGGTCTGGTCCCTAAGCAAAACGGTTCCGGGGGTAAGGTTACGCTTGGAAGAATTAGCAGACGTGGTGATACTTACTTGCGAACTTTATTAATTCACGGGGCAAGAAGTGTGCTGTACCGATTCAAGCAGCCTAACTCGTGGTTAGAAGAAATTAAGAAGCGGAGACCGCCAAACGTCGTGGTGGTCGCAATAGCAAACAAAATGGCGAGGACAATCTGGGCCGTTCTAAGTCACGGCCAGCCGTACGAGCCAGGGCACGTCAGTATTGAACCTGCCTAATCACTATCCGTTCTTACGACGGCGTTCGTCCAGGCAGGATCAAAGGTTGCGTTGGCAGTCGAAAGCGATGACAAAATAGGTCGGACCGGTACTCGCCAAACCTGAATGCGCATACGAGCTTGCAGCTCGTTTGATCAAAGAGGCGTGAGTAAGCGGATTTCATCGAGGCCCACAGTGCGCGCCTAGCGCTGTAGCAAGGCTGATGGTATGGACTCCCGCCCCCTCCGGGGCGACACTGACCGCACCAACTCCTGGGAGAACGTCAATGCCTACGCTTACCATCGGTCTAGACATCGCAAAAAACGTGTTTCAGATTCACGGCGTTGATCGCCACGGGAAAGTGGTCATTCAGCGAAAGCTTCGCCGAAGTGACGTGCTGAAGTTCTTCGCAAAACTCGAATCTGGTCTGATTGGCATCGAGGCCTGCCACGGATCGCATTTTTGGGCTCGTGAATTGACTGCCTTAGGTCATACGGTCCGGTTGCTACCAACGCAGTACGTAAAGCCATTCCTCATCGGCGGCAAAACGATGCGAATGACGCGGCTGCGATCTGTGCAGCAGTCACTCGTGCGGGCATCCACTTTGTCGCGATAAAAAGCGCGGAACAGCAGTCGCTGCAATCGGTGCATCGCATGCGCCAACGACTGGTCCTGGAGCGTACTGCCAAGTCCAATCAGATCCGAAGCATGTTTGCCGAAGAGGGTGTGATCTTCCCGATTGGTCTTCCGCAGTTAAAAAAGGGGGTGATGGCGCTGGTCAACGACCCCGATTCCGGCATCACCACTTTGCTAAGACGGCTTGGATCAATGTACCTTGAGCAACTGAAGGCATTGCAGCAATGGCTCGACGAACTTGCCACCGAGATAGCGGAGATATTCAAAAGCAATGAGGCCTGCCAGCGGCTCGCTACAGTTCCGGGAATTGGGCCGGTTATTGCGACTGCGCTCGTGAGCAGTGTGGGCGATCCCTCGCAGTTCAAGAATGGGAGACAGTTCGCAGCCTGGCTGGGGCTAACGCCGATGCAAAGATCGAGTGGAGGCAAAACGCGATTAGGCGGTATCACAAAGCGCGGCGACACTTATCTAAGAACTTTGCTTGTACAGGGTGCCCGCGCGGTAATGCACTTCGTGAGTCGGCGCAATGACAGTCACAGCCAGTGGATCAAATCCGTTATGCAACGCCGTCACGTGAGCATCGCGGCGATCGCCCTGGCGAACAAGACGGCGCGCATCGCTTGGGCCATATTGACGGGCAACGGCTGTTTCAGGGCTGCATAGCAGGCTTCAGATATCGAGTACTGTTTCATTTCTTCCGCGATTGCGCAAGAAGCGGCAAGCATGGCGAACCGGTCGGACCGGCGCTTGCAGATCCTGATATATCCGACGGCTGCAGTACGAAGCCAGAAGGCCGATGAGGAGCAAGCGCGCAGATTTCCATGATGGCTCGTGCGGCAGTAAGCACATCAGAAGCCGAATGTACGGACGCAGTCGTGACCCTCAAAATGCAAACCGATCTTGCTCATAGGCGGGAGTCCATGTACGGATATACAGCAGCAGTCCATCCACTTGTCAGATTTCGAAACTGCTTCGCAAACGGGAGGCGTTCATATACATGCGCATGTTCATCCGGTGCGCGGGCATCGTCTCTCCGGCCAAAGCCGGCGAGCATAACCCGCGTGATTGATGTCATGCGCAACGCCAATCCTGCTGTCTGGTCCGCTCGGTCACGTTCCCGAAACGGCCGGTCACGTTGCCGTAATCGCCGGTCACGATCCCGAAACGGCCGGTCACCTTCATCCGAAATACGCACAATGGACCCTAGCCAAACCGCACACCGCTGAAACAGTTGCGCTCATGCGTTGGGACATGAAGTCACCCGGAACACGCGAGGAATGTTTTCATATCGAGAACGTAGGCCTGCGTGCGTCTACGCGCGCTCTGAGCAGGGCAGATATTTCCACAGTCGGAAGCGGCCTGCACAGCAAGAACCCCTGAAGACGATTGCAGCCCATAGAAGCGAGCGCCGCCATTTGCTCTTGCGTCTCTACGCCTTCGGCGACAACGTCGAGTTCAAGATTCTTCGCCAGTAAAACAATGCTTCGCAAGATCGACATTGTCCTGGGTTTTTGCAACATCCGCATCACGAATGAGCGGTCAATTTTCAGCGTGTCGATCGGGTAGCGGTCCAAGTACGCCAAAGAAGAATAACCGGTGCCGAAGTCATCCAAGGCGATGCGCACTCCCTTGCTCCTTAGCGCCACGAACATCGCCTCCGTTGATGGCGAATCATCAAGCAAAACGCCTTCGGTGATTTCAATCTGCAAATCTGAAAGGGTAAATCCGGCAGCGTCAGTGACGTGAACCAGATTGCGAAGAAAGGAGGGTTCACGAAGCTCAAGTGCGGAAACGTTGACATTTAAATGCAACGATAGCTCGGGGAATTCGCGCTGCCATATACCCACCTGAGCAACGGCGGTTTTAAGCACCCACCGATCGATCGCACCGACAATCCCGAGCTGTTCGGCAAGAGGTATGAATTTCGCCGGCGACACCTGCCCCCGCCGTTCGTGGGTCCAGCGAACCAGCGCTTCAACCCCAATTATGCGGTGCAGAGCCGAGTCGAAGATGGGCTGGTAGTAAACCTCAAATGCGTTCGCTTGCGCGGCCTTCCTCAAATCAGCCTGGAGCGATAAAACCTCGAGCGCCCGCTCATGCATCGAAGGCTGAAAAAACTCGAAACTCCCGCTACCGCTGTGTTTTGCCGCATACATGGCGGCGTCCGCGTCCCGCAGGACCTCGCTTGCGCTGGTATATGCTTCCGAGAGTTCAAGGATTCCGATGCTGCACGAAAGAACAAGGTCCCCAGGAAGAAGCGAGAAAGAACGGCAAAGCGCAGCCTTGATGCCTCTGGCGATTGTTTCCAAGGCGTCGCGACTTTCGCGGCGCTCAACAAAAATGACGAACTCGTCTCCCGCTAAACGCGCGAGCACGTCCGAGGGACGCACGCATTGAGCGAGCCGTGTTGCGACCTCGACCAACAATGCATCGCCGACCGCGTGTCCAAAACTGTCATTCACGAGCTTGAACCCGTCGAGGTCCAGGAAAAAAACAGCGCCGCCGCGATCTTGCCGGCCTTCGCTGCCGACGAGTTTATCGCAGGACCGGAGTGCCGCATCGATCCGTTGCATCACAAAGGCACGATTACAAAGCGCGGTGAGTTCGTCATGCGTTGCTGCGTACTCGAGCGCTTGCTGTGCGAGTTGTCGTTCAGCAAGTGACACCGCCAACGCCTCGCGTTCCTTTTCCGCTGCCTGCGCTCGCAATGCCGCGATTTGCGCCTCTTTGCGCTCGCTCGTATCACGCTGAACCGAAACCCAATGCGTGAACCACCCTGTCTCGTCAGCGACGGGGACGATACTCAGCTCGACCCAGAAAGGTGTACCGTCCTTTTTGTAGTTCAGCAGTTCAATCTCGATCGGGCGCCACGCCTGCAATGCCGCTTTGAGCGTGGCGAGCGCTTTACGATCCGTGGCAGGCCCATGAAGAATTCGAGGCGTACGACCCAAGACGTCCGATTCGGTGTATCCGGTGGTCCTCGTGAAGGCCGGATTGCAATAAACAATGCGCGGCCCTGGTAGCGTAATCGGTTCAGCTTCCGTAATGAGTATCGAATCGCGTGCATTGACGACGGCGGATTCGAGCAGTCTCAGCCGCTCGGTTGATCGCGCGTTCTCGCTCACCAGTTGCTGGGGCTGCGCAGCATCAACAATCGCTCGTTGAGACGCCGACTGTTGATTGGCTACCACTATTTGTGCCCCGATCGTCCCCAAAACAAAGTGTTGAGCAGCGCTCAGCCTTCCCCGCGCGGCTAACGATCCTAGAATGAGCTGGCCGTCAAAGGCACCGTCGGCGTCTACCAGGGGCACGACCACAACAAAGCGGGCAACTACACCTGCAGAGGTCGATTCGTCGGTGCGTGAGGGCCAGCCATCGATACCTGCCTCAGTCTCGAGAACAAACGGTTGGCACTCTTTGGCTTGAATTCGGTCAAGAAACGTAAACCCACAGCCGAACGAGTAGTTGTCGGCATCCCCCAAATGCGCGGCTACGACAAGGCCTTCCGTTGTCGCACGATACAGAACACCTAACTCGCAATCCGCGGCCCGCGCAGCAGCGGTGAGTAGCCGATTAAATATCAACGGTACATTGTTGGCCTTTACTTCCTCGTTTTTGGAGCCCATTTTCGCCTTTGGTCTAGCTCATCCGGGTTTTCCCGTGAATCGTTCGCGTGTGGGTCCGTGCCGAGGATCATGGCTTCGCGGTCGCACCTGAATTCCACTTCATTTAATGCTTGAGACGTAAATACGCCGATTTCTCTATTAACGGCCCAATGTCGAGTTTCTGAAGCTCACCGAAGCATAGCTGTAGCAGCTCGACTCTCGGTGCGACCGATTACGGTCCTTTGCCTGGTCGATTTGCGGCGCCTCCGGTTTTTTTGGACACAGATTTAGGGTAAAACGTGTGTTCCAAACTGGAGTAGTTCATGTTGAAGAAAGCTGATGCGAATGCAGTTGCGCCAGAGTCGTTGGAAGGCGCGCGTAGCGCGACTGGAAGCGCCTCTGGCACCGCCGAAGTCAAACGCTGGTCGACCGGGCGCAAACGCGGCGTGGTGCTTCGATTGCTGCGCGGCGAACCCGTCGATGCCGTGTCGCGCGAAGTTGGCGTGACGATCGCCGAGCTTGAATGCTGGCGTGAACAGGCTCTGGCGGGCATGGAGGCAGGCCTGAAGGCACGCACTAGCGATCCGTTGGAAGCCCGACTCAACGAGGCCGTCCGGCGCGTCGGCGAGCTCACGATGACAATCGAGATTTTGAACAAGGAACGCGAGCGGCAGGCCCGTCGCCCTTTGAGCGCTCGGAGATCATCGACATGAGCCACGAGATCTCCGTGAGCGTCGGCAAGCCCTTTGCGGTAGATTTCAAGCTAGATGTCGCCTCAACGATTAGATTTAGGCGGCTTTTTGCTCCTGTCGGTGGTCGCGTTTGATGGGTTCGAAGTTGTCTATCTGATCGGGATTCAGATGGACCGTTTTTACGCGCTTCCAGTTTCGAGTGGGGCCTTTCCATCGTAGCGGGTTGCGCTGCTTTGCCGCCTCGTAGAGCATCGCGCGGCGATCGAGGATCTGCTGGTCGAGGTTGGCGTGCCGTTGGGCAGGCGTGACGAAACGGATCGCGCTGTGACGATGTTCGTGGTTATACCAGCGCACCAACACGGTGACCCAAGCGCGCGCGGCAAATAGAGTGTCGAACGCCTGCAGAGGATAGGCCGGCCGATACTTCAGTGTTTTGAACAACGATTCCGAGAACGGGTTGTCGTTGCTCACGCCCGGTCGACTCAATGACGGCATGACACCCAGAGCCTGCAGGGTGGCGAGCATCGTGGCACCCTTCATTGGGCCGCCGTTATCCGAATGCAAAATCACCTGACCCGGTTTGATCGCTTCACGTGCACATAGGTCCTTCAGAAGCTCGCTGGCCTGGGCGCTGCTCTCTTCAGCGTAGACCTGCCAGCCGACGACCATCCGACTGAATACGTCCATGAACAGATAGAGATAGAAATACTGCCCGCGAACTGTCGTCGGCAGGTAAGTGATATCCCAGCTGAACAATTGATTGGGCTCGTCGGCACAAACTGCGCGAGGCTTGCTGCGGGCGCGCGCTGGTTGTTCACTGCGCCGATGAGCAAGCTGTTTCTCTTCACGCAGCACCCGGTAGAACGTCGATTCTGAGGCGATGTAGCGGCCCTGGTCGGCCAATCGAGGGACGATTTGGCTCGGTGGCAGATGAGCGAATTCGACAGAGTTGGCCACCGCCAGCAGTTCAGCGCGCTCATCGGTCGACAGCTTGTGAACAGCATCATGATGGCGTAAGGCGCGCCCATCCACTGCTTCAGGACCGCCGCCTTGCCAGCGCTGCACGGTGCGCGCGCTTAGCCCGAGCACAGCACATGCGCGTGCCTGACGAGCCCCGGCTGTAGTCGCCTTGCCGATCAGCTCCTGCAATGTCGCACGCTCTTCGGGGGAGCTCATTCGTCCTCGTCCCCGAACAGCGCCTGGTACTTTTTTGAAAGTATCAGCAACGCGGCCGCCTCCGCTAAAGCCTTTTCCTTGCGTTTCAATTCGCGCTGCAGCTGCGCATTGGCCTGTTTCAGCTCGCGCAGTTCTGGAGCGTTTGCACGTGCGCTGCTCGCGGTGCCGGCCGAGCAAAACTGGGCGCGCCACTGGTCCAGATGATGAACAAACAAGCCACGTTCACGGCACCACGCGCTTAGTGCCTCGTCGCTCAGTCCATGGCTCTGCTGCAATGCCAGCAGGCGCTCTTCCAAGGACCAATCTTCCGGGCGTCGTGCATCGACTGGCCCCGGGTTGCGGTTTGCGGCGTTAGACACGCGGATCCACTTCCTCAAAGTTAATACGTTCATGTTCAGTTCCGCGGCAACCGTTCCTACGGACCGGTTGCCGCGTTGCAGGACCTTTGCCAGCGCCTGCTCCCTGAATTCGACAGAATACGTCTGTTTGGCATTCACAACCTGCACCTCTGAGTTCTTCGGATTAAGAAAATTCAGAGGCGACATCTAGTGTGACGCAGGGGGTTTGGATTGCAACGGGTTTGCCAGGTGCTCGACTTCCCACGCTCGACGATCTACGCCGTACGTGCCATAGCGAGCGCCGGCGTGACGCCGATGGTTGTGCGCAGGCGTGGGCCGAAGCCGAAGATGCCCGATGCTGACCTGCTCAAGGCCATCCGTGACGATCTGGCGGCTTCGCCCTTCAAGGGCGAGGGGCATCGCAAGGTCTGGGCACGGCTGCGCATCCTGCATGACATCCGTGTCTCCCGGACCCGCGTGTTGCGGCTGATGCGGGAGCACAGTCTGCTCTCGCCGCATCGTCAAGCGCGAGGCGAACCCAACCTTCACGACGGCCGGATTACAACTGATCGCCCCAATCAAATGTGGGGTACCGACGGCGTGCGCATCGCGACCGTGGACGACGGCATGGTGTGGATATTCTGCGCCGTCGATCACTGCGACGGCATGTGCACCGGCATTCATGCCGCGAAAATTGGTGACCGTTTCGCCGCCCTCGAGCCGATCTCCCAGGGGCTGCTGGGCGAGTTTGGCTCCGTGGGTGCCGACGCGGGTCGCGGGCTGTCGCTGCGCATGGATCATGGTTCGCAGTACACCTCGGACGACTTTCGCGACCAGATCAGGTTCTGGGGCATCGCGCCGAGCTACGCCTTCGTCGCCGAGCCGCAGACCAACGGCGTTGCCGAGCGATTCAATCGGACAATGAAGGAACAGGCTATTCATGGACGCATCTTCGAAAACCTGGAGGAGGATCGTGCCGCCGCTGTCGCGTTCAAGGATCGATACAACCGCGACTGGCGTCTTGAAAAGCTGGGCTTCAAATCACCCCTCGAAGCCCGTCAGGAAAACCTGATTAAGCTGGCCGCCTGAACTGCAAAAGCGTGTCCAAACAACCGGAGCCGGTACATTTGCCTGGTCGATTCGATGTCTAACTAATACCGCTTTAATCAGACGACGCTTGAGCATCGGCCGCTCGCTTTGCCGACTGCGGTTGAACCGTTGAACGCACAACAGAGGTGGCCCCATTCGTTCCGACAGTTTTTTTCGAATTTTTAGTGGAACGCCGGGCGCGCCGGACACCGTCGCCACATTGGCGGGCGACACGTCGCATTGCGCAGAGAAGGAATTGGCTAGAAAATTCAAAAAATATAAGGTCAGGACACTAAGCAAGGTTCGCCAGACGCCGAAACAAAATCCGTGTGTTGCTGTCGTAACTAATGCTCTCGCGGGCTTTCTCTTAGGCGCCCCGTGGGCAAGCCCCGACGGCGGACCCGCAGCGGACTCAGACGGCTACAGTCGCGCGGGGTCGCCTCTATCAATTTTGTTGAGAGCGATGATAGACGCGGACTTCTCGACATCGAAGAACACCCTCGCTTTTACTGCCCTTCTTGGGATGTTATCGTGACTGTCGTCGTGGTGAGGATGACCTCAAGGCGACGTTGAAGGCGGCCTGGGTCGCGTCAATCGATCGTTGAACGCCGGCCCGTCGTCCCCAACCCTATGCGCGCCTTTACTTACACGAAAGCAGCGATGCGCCTTCTACCGGTGTCGCGAGCAGGCGGAAGAAGCGATGCGGGAGGCATGCACATTCAGCCCGGTTGTCGAGTCAGCCATGTCCGCAGTTCGGCCCAACGTCGGCGCGTTAAGCCGTTGCTTGCGATGTCTTCGTCCAAGGTGACGGCGCCCGTAGCAATTGCGGCCTTCAGTTGCGTGACATTTTTCGATTCACTACGCGAGCAATAGCGCCCGCGTGCTCCCCCGCAGTCCGGCGAAAGGTCCGAGCGCTGTGACCTCGCGTGTGATCCCGGCTTTGGCATGTTCGACCAATTGATCGGCGAGCGCGATCCAGTATGCCGGTGCGCCAATCATCCGGTAGTGAAAACCGAGCGTCTTGCGATGCTCGGGCTCAAGCAAACCGGCGTCTTCCTGAGCCTGCTGCCCAATGAGCGCGCAGACTATCTTGAATGCCGACATTGAGGCCGCGGGCAGGCGCAATTGTCGGAGATGCCGGCATCGAGCGCTGACACCATAAACGAACGGAAAGTTCCTGGCCTCACCTAAGGCTACGCTGAAGAACCTGCGGTTCTGTGACATTCGAGTTCGCTGCTAAGTGAGATGATGAAAAGTCACTCAATTGCATCGATTCATAGGCGTTTAAGTTCGGATTTCACCGCGCTTAAGCCCATTTTTAGGCGGTCTCCTAGACCTTCGGACGGAGTTGCCCCTTCAGTCGCGAGCGACTCATGTAAAGATTCGCCAGCGCCAGAGCAGCGAAAGCCCGATTAGCATTTTTCGCAAGTCCGCGATAGCGAACTTTGCCAAATCCCCAAAGCCGCTTCACCACCGCAAATACATGCTCTACCCGAGCGCGTATCTTTGATTTATTGTGATTCTTTGCCCGCTTGAGCTCATCGACTTCACCAAGGCGGTTTTTTACGCGGTCATTGGTAAAGTCTTTCGCCTTGGGCGCTTTGCTTGCCATCAGCTCCTTTTGGCTCGCATATGCACTGTCACCGTACACACGTTGTTCGTCCCCTTGGAGCAGATCAGGCAATGCGTGCTTGTCATGCACGTTTGCCGCTGTAACTACAGCGCTATGCGTCAGTCCCGTTTGACTGTCCACGCCGATATGCAACTTCATTCCGAAATACCATTGCTGGCCTTTTCTCGTTTGATGCATCTCCGGATCGCGCGCCTTGTCTTTATTCTTCGTGGAACTCGGTGCGCCGATAATCGTGGCGTCGACGATCGTGCCCGTGCCAATCTTTAGTCCCTGGCCTTGCAGCACTTCACTCACTTTCACGAACAGCTGCGCGCCGAGATCATGAGTTTCAAGAAGGCGGCGGAATTTCAATAGCGTCGTGCCATCCGGTACGCGTTCTCGCCCGAGGTCGATTCCCACGAAGCGCCGCAGTGCAGTGCTATCGAGCAATGCCTCTTCGCACGCAACATCCGCAAGATTGAACCAGTGCTGCACGAAATACATTCTTAACATGCGCTCCAGTCCAACCGAAGGACGTCCGCCCACGCCCTTCGGATAGTAAGGCTCGACCAACTCGCATAACTGCTCCCACGGAACCACCTTCTCCATGGTCGCAAGGAATACGTCGCGCTTGGTCGGCCGACGGTAAAGTTCGAAGTCCGTGCCTTGATCTTCTGCCATCGCTAGTGTGTGTTGTCTCATTCCAATTAAACGCATTGTCAGCCAAGATCGTTGATCTTTTTCAGCATTGCCCTAACGGGCAGGCGCTGGATTTGCATCCGAGGTACCCGACGTCATCCGCGGATTCCTCCCAAAGGTATGGACATGAGCGACGTCTCGCATCAGGAACTCACTGCCATTGAGCATGCCCTCAATCATCGCCCTCGCAAAATCCTCGGCTTCCAGTCTCACTACGAAGTATTCTTTCAACTCAAGCAAGATCTCATTGCCCATGTCGCACTTCAAGTTTGAAACCGCCCTCCTACGATAAATTATGACCAATCCGATTATTCCCCTTCATGCCGCGGACTTGCGCGTTGTCTTGGCGTCGCTCTCACGCTTGGCCGAAGCCGAAACAACGGCCGGAAGTTATTCAGACGGCCTGCGCGAGGACGTTGAGCGCCTGCTTCTCGATGTCGATCGCTTGCCGAATTCGAATCCGTCGAGTAAAAAACTTTTGTCGCTGTCAATAGAGCTATTCAAAGCAGGTGAAATCCGTGCGGCGCTTCTCGGGGCGGACGAAGCCTTAGCCTTGAAAATCCCAGCTTCTTTTTGATTGTTTCATTCTGGTGTAAGTCGGCAACTCTGTGCCTATGCCGGGCCTTTGAGGCTCGGCGTGTCCACATATGTCTGAGCCTTTGAATCGCTGCCACGCAGGTTTTTCTGCGCATGCGCTGTCAATGCTTCATTCCCTCGCGGCATCTTATGACGCGGCAGCCGGATCGTCAAAACGCATCCTGGCTCGCCACATCATGTAAGCAGGTCACACCCGTGCAACGCAGCAAATGCCCCAACCTCGGACAATGAGGCGATGCCGCCGGCTGGCCCGGCGGACGACGGCGAGAAAGCTTTGATGGAGGCCGAAAACGGTCGCACCCCAGTACTAGCCTGTCGTTCCTGCGCGCGTCGAGGTCCGACCCGCCCAAACTACGCCGGACCTCTGTCGCCTCTATTGCACGCCCCGGGCTGCCGGCCACGACGTTTAACACTGGGATTGATCGCTCTCGCCTGCTAACAGCCGCTCAATGTCTTTGGCTAACCCGAGCACGGCCGCTTCCCGCTCAAGCGAATCAACCGGGAGCTCTCGCGGTAAGCTTTTTCTCTGCGCAACGCGAATCGAGATGACGGTTTGAGCAGAACGACTGCCTGCGCGCTCAGCTCGGCATCACGAAACAATGGCAACTCGTCATCCATCACATCCCCGCGTTGGCCTCGACATCATTCGAAACTATTCACACGGACAACGCTGCCCCTCGGCTTACGGCAAACGGCAGTTTTGACTCCGCAGGCGTAACTTTGATCTGCTCATCCGCACGAAGCAGCGACGATAATATGGACTGTTCATCGAACCGAAAAGCGCAGAGCAGGTGAGGCGCTGTAGAGAGCTTTACAGTCTGAGCCATCGTCAAGTCAACAAGAATATCCGCCACACGTCCTGTCACGCCGAGTCGCACCTCGCTTCCCGCACGGTCCAAACGTAGCATTTTCTGCGCAAGCAGAACGTACGAAAGGTTGATTTCCCGGATTGAGTTGGCGGAATCATTTGTAGTGTTCATGGCCCTGTCCTCGGATCAGCGATTAACCTAACGTGCTACTTTTTCAGTATTTATTGCCGATCTCAATTCGCATGTGGTAACTAGGACTGATTGTGGCTTTCGCCTAGTTGTTCCGCAGGTGTCGCTGCCGATTTATTTTATTCAGCAGATGCCTCAACAGAATTTATTGCCGGAAGTCCTGCGGTGACCATGCAACCGCTATCAGCCTTATTTTTGAAGCCGGCCTGCCTTGGTATTCGACGGAAGATTCCGATCGGCGGCGCCGACACGTCGCGTCTGAAAGCACATACGACGTCGCATTGGAAGCGCACCATGTGGGTCTGGACGCGCGACCGGCGCGTCTGCGAATAGGTAAAAAACCTTTAAGGGTTTAAATAGCAGAAATTCGGCAAATCAGGAGATTAGAGGGATATACGCTTTCGAATCCGGCAGGTCATCGGATAGAGCGAAAAAGGCGATGATTGCTTCCGCTTATGATTTCGTCAACTGCCAGCACACAGGGGTCCTGTACAGGTAGCGATGCGTCAGTCGGCCCTGGCCCGCGGTTGCGAGTTCTGGAATAAATCTGCATTGAAACTTGGACACTAAAAGGCACGCAAACAATGTTGCAACCAGCGCTTTATCGAAACACCATTTCATTCGAAACAAGGGCACATCAGATACACATTATTTCTTGTGAATACATTTGAAAGGGAATATAACTTGATGCAGAATGCATTAGTCGGCCGCAACATCACATCAAACTTTACGGCGTCTACCGAATACATACATCCGCTGCTCTCCATTAGGACTCGAACAGCAATTGGCGCATCACCCTTAGTGTTCCTGCGTTGAGCGCGCTTGGTACACCACCTCATTTACACGCGCAGCACAATAGCGTGGCAGTCAATCCTTTGCTACTTGCATCGCCGTGTTTTTTAACGAGCTACGGGTCAATGGCACCCGCGCGGCAACACATTATGGAATTTTGAATGAACATAGATCGTCAGCCGCCGGTGGCCTATGACTTCGGGAGACCGGGGCATCCCGACCTAATCCCGTTCGATTCGGTTATTACTGTTGACGTTACGGGACGTGTGCTTTGGATGAACGCGCAAGCAGAGAGCCTGACTGAGTGGAGTGTTGCAGACGCGCGCGGTAGAACACTGCAGCACGTTTTTGCAACGGAAAATGACCCTGTGGGGTTGTTCGAAATCTCCAGGAAGATTTCACCAGAATGCAATTCGCGGTCGATCGGTGGAGCAGTTTCGACCAAGAGCGGCTTGTCAAAATACGTGATTGGCAGCGCAATCGATTTGAACCCGCCTCAAGGGGTAGCCACGGGACTTTTAGTCTTTGCAGAGGAGATCCGGTCAAGAAATCAAAATTCTATTTTCGCGGAAAAACACAGCGCGGCGCAGAGCGTAATCGATTCGCTACCTTTCCCGCTTTTGGTTTTGAATACTGATCTAAGCATTAATGCAGCAAACCCTGATTTTTATCATACCTTCGGTGTCACGGCTGCAGAGACGCTCGGGGTCAAGCTAGATGCATTAGGAAACGGTCAGTGGGCCAAAATCGATGTTGCCGGGGTTTTGGAGGGGCTTATACAAGGCCAGCCGGGGAGCCGACGCTGTCTCGTCGAGGATTTCTTTCCCTCCCTAGGCAAACGCACGATGCAAGTGAGTGCCACGGCTCTCAGCTTGTTCGGCCAGACAGAAGATCTGATTTTAGTGATTATTGAAGACGTCTCGGAACGTCAGACGGCGGAGCGCGCATTACGAGACTCTGAATTGCGTTATCGACGACTGTTCGAGACGGCCAAAGACGGCATCCTCATTCTTGATGCTCAGACGCTTGTCATCGTCGATGCCAATCGCTACATCGCTGATCTTCTTGGTTATTCCCACGGTGCGCTGGTCGGGAAAGAGCTCTGGGAAATCGGGTTCTTTGCCGACAAAGAAGCAAGTCAGGCCACCTACACGCATCTGCAGCAATACGGGTATGTCCGTTACGATAGTCTCCCGCTGAAGACCATTGCAGGAAAGCCGGCCGAGGTGGAATTCATCAGTAATGTTTACTTGGTCGCCGGCCAGCCGATCGCTCAATGCAATATCCGTGATATCAGCGATCGATTGCGCATGCAAGACGTTCTGAAGCAGCAGGCAGCAGCGCTTACAGAATTGCACCATAAGAAGGATGAGTTTCTTGCGATGCTCAGCCATGAGCTCCGCAACCCCCTTGCTCCTATCACCAACGCTGTCCGGCTCCTGCGCCACCACGAAATCAAAGACGCAACAATGGACCGTGCGTGCGTCATCATCGAGCGGCAACTCGTTCAGTTGACGCGACTGGTCGATGATTTGGTCGAAGTGTCGAGGATTACGACCGGACGGGTGCGCTTGAGGATTGAGCGCGTGACCATCCAGGAAATCTTGGGTCGAGCCCTCGAGACAACTCAACCGCTGATTGAACAACGGCGCCACATAGTCTCGGTGTCGCTTGGCGAGAACCTAATATGGATCAACGGAGATGCATCGCGGCTCGAACAGGCGATGGTCAACCTTCTAGCAAACGCGGCCAAATACACGGATGAAGGCGGCACAATAGCATTGTCGGTCGAGGTTGAGGAGACGTATTGCGTCGTGCGCATAAAAGATAGCGGCGTCGGCATAGCTCAGGAATTACTACCTCATATTTACGAACTCTTCACACAAGCAGAACGGTCCCTTGCACGCTCCCGCGGTGGACTGGGGATCGGCCTTGCGTTGGTAAAACGTATCGTGGAAATGCACGATGGGATCATCGCCGTTCATAGCGTCTTGAACGAAGGGACGGAATTTGTGATACGCATGCCCATCGCAATATCGTCAGCAAAGCTCGCGTTGCCGGTGACCGAATCAAGTATCGAATCATCGACCGCATTGCGTATTCTCGTAGTGGATGACAACGTCGACACGGCAGAGAGTATGGCGATGCTGGTGGGAATGCTCGGGCATGCCGTGAGGACGGAGCACGATGGCAATAGCGCACTTCGAGCCGCCTCCGAATTTCGACCTGACGTAGTGCTTCTCGACATAGGCTTGCCCGGGCTTAACGGCTACGAGGTTGCATCGCGGATCAGAGAACAACCGAGCCTCGACCACACGGTTCTTGTCGCAATTACTGGATATGGCCACGAAACAGATCGACAGCTTGGGTTGAAGGCTGGAATCGATCATTACCTAGTCAAGCCTGTTGACTTTGATCGAGTGCGACGCATCTTGGGGACAGTCGCCGATCGAGCTGTCACGCCGACACACTTGGAACCGTAAGGCAGCGGAATCCGATAGGGCCTTTCGCAACGCGAAACGAGTCATCTGCCGCCGCGTCTCCGTACGGTCAGCCATGTCCATCGAAACCCTTAAATACACAAGTTATCCCCCGCTTACTCACATCAATTAGCAACACATTCTTTCATGCCGCCATCTTTGGGTGAGGCAGAGGCAATTAATAAAAAAGCCGGCCACAGCAGCTAACGGCAAAGGATACCGATGCCGAGGGCGGCAACCAGTATCCGAGAGATCGATGCTACAACGGCGGTGTGGATGACAGCACCGGTGCCGTCGAACACTTTGATCGCTTTGTCACGAACATTTCTGCCTTTTGCTCAGCCGCCTGCAAAAAGAGCGGAAGCCTTTCGAAATATCGCGTGGTCGATCACATCTCGGGAAATGTCCGGCGGCTTGGTATGCTCTTCCCCGCCTTCCACTCTGGAGAGCTTCTTCCGCCGGGTCCGTGATACAAGAATGCTCTCAACGTCAATCCCCTTTTGCGCGAAAACGAGCTTTCTAACGATCAGAGTGTAGACTTGCCGACGAGGTTCGGCTTGACCTGGGTCAACGAATGCAGACATTGGCGATGCGGTCTTTGGTCGCCGGCGTCCGACAATCCCTAGTTGGCGTCCACGCGGCATGCTGCTATGTGTTGAGTAGTTTCCGACTCTATCGAAACCGCACGACGGCTTCTATCATCAGCAACATCATTTATTGCATTCTCCAAGCATTCCTGATCGGTCCCGGAGACATCATGGCGTTCATAGTCAATGACAGCGAGCTACAAAAGGCTGTTCTACCCGAACTTGCCTAGGAACCGAGCGTCACCGCTGCATATGTCGGCGTTACGGCAGCCAGCATCGTCACGTTGACCGGCACGTTGCATCGTTTGCGGAAAAACATCCCTCCGATGCGGCTGCGCTGCGCCTGAAGGGTGTCGAGGCGGTTGCGGACAACATCCAAGTCCACCTTGCCTTTGACGCGAAGCGCAGGGACGACGACATTGCAGCGGCGATCGTAAATCGGCTGGCCTGGGACGTCTCCGTTCCTCCGACGCGGTCGGGGTCTATGTGGAAAACGGTTGGATAACACTCAGCGGCAGCGTGGACCGGCATTTACATAGAGAAGCTGCCGTTCAGGACGTTCGACGGCTTCTAGGCGTGAACGACCATATAACCCTAAACGTCCCAATTAACGTGTTACAGGTCCACGGAAATCTCACGTAAGCCTTAAAGCGTTTTTGGTCCGACTCCCGCAATATTTCGGTGACGGCAAGCGGCGCAACGCTGCGACTTGAGCTCGGGCAATTGCCGAGGCTGCAGGTGGATTTCTAGGCATTGCAAGCCGTGTTTCGAGCGCGGAAAGAATCGCGCTGGCTCAACTTGAAAAGTCCTTTTTCGTAGGCGGGTAGAACACATTGTTACTGCCGATGATATCAACGCCATAGCCGTCAAATTAACACCTCCTCCAGGCTACATTATTTGAGCGGCCCTGCCGATAAACTCCACAGGCCCGGACGGTCGTCCCGTTGGAGAACCCGAAAGCGGCTCCAGCGTGAGCTCGAACAACTGATTTTTTTGCACCGATGGCAACTTGCTCACCGGGACGCGCAAAGTCGCGCCTTGCTTGACCATACCCAGCGATATCGGCGCACTCCAGCCGTCGCCCTTGGTCCAGAACTGCAACGCGCGATCGCTCGGCAGCTCGACGCTTCCCAACGGAATCAGTTGTAGTTCGCGATCTGCGCTCACCTGAATGACCCAGCCCGGCGCCTTGTCTTGCGGCGCGACCAGCACGACCATGTATTTGGGTACTGTCGGCGGCGTGTTCTGCCGTATCAGCAGCAGCGAGCCGAAAATTGCGGCAACAGCGAAACCTGCGGCTGACATGCCGCGCCAGAACATCAGGTCGCGCCAGAGGGTCAGTCGGCTGGTTTGGGATGCAGGCACGGTAGTGCGCGCAGCAGCCTCATGCTCGACGAAATCGACGCTGCGCTCGATGCGGTGCCACAGCCGTGTCGAGGGTTCGACAGGATCAGTCATCGACGTAAGCGGCAGCAGGCGCGCTTCCCACTCTTGCACCGCAGCGCGTAACGCCGGGTCGGTGAGCATTCGCTTGCTGACATCTTCGTGCTGCGCCGTCGATAAGGTGCCCAGAACATACTCGCCCGCCAATTCATCGAGGTCAGGACCATCGGAGGAAGAAGTGTCAATGCTCACGCGAGGCACTCCTTCAAGGCTTGGAGGCTGCGCTTGATCCAAGCCTTGACCGTGCCTAAGGGCGCGCCGACGCGACTGGCAATTTCGCTGTGCGAGAGTCCATCAACATACGCGTGCAAAATGCAGTTTCGCCTGACGGGTTCAAGCCGCTCGAGACAGGGACCAATGCGCCCTGCACTGCTCTTCCAGACAAAGGCATCGGTGATGTCATGCCATGCTTCGAGCGATTCGCGCGCATCGATGGCGACTTTAGTGCTCTCATCGACCTCGATTTCCCGGCGATGCTTTCGGATCGAATTGAACGCGAGATGCCGCGTAATGCTATACATCCAGCCCCGCGCGGCACCTTTAGTCACATTGAAGGTGCCCGCATGCGTCCATATATTGACGAAGGCGTCGTGGACAACGTCTTCTGCCAACGCCATGTCTCGAACCAACCTATGCGCGACGCCGAGCAGTCGGGCGCCTTCCTGTTCATATAAGCGATGCAACGCTTCGTGGTTTCCGGCGGCGCACCCTGTAACGGCTGCTTCGTAATCAAACTCGGTCACCGGTATAGGCATGGATGATGATTTAGGCAGGTCGAATAAAAGAAAGCATCGCAATCGGATATTACACGATGCTTTCGATTACGGGCTGCTGGCTTATTCTGCCTTCCAGAAAATGTAGTCTGCCTGGTAGGCAACTGTGTCGCGACGGCCGCGTGTTTCAGCGGCGCAGGGGGACTTCGGCGCAACGCCGCCGGTGAGCGCGACGCGCTGGATATACGCCACGCCGCTCATCGCGCCCGTACCCGTGGCGGGGTTCGCCTTGACCAACTGAAACGGCAGGTTCCCCGGGCCGGACGGAGCGATTGCCTGCTGCGTGCCGGTCAGTTTGGACCCGTCCTTCGCCTCCCACGTTGCGGGCGGCCCATAGTAGGTGCCGACCTGCTTGCCGGACCGATCTTTCAACGCGGCCTTGGGCCCGATAAACGTCCATTCCACGGTGCCGGGAGCATTGGCCTTGTCCTTACACTCGTAGGTTATTTCGCCCATGCCCACGGTTTCCATCGCGACTTTATGCCCTGCAGGGACTTTAACGGAGTCGGGCAAAGAATCTTGCGAAAAGCTCGGTGAGTGTGTGTCCATCGCGCTGCAACCGGAAAGCAGCCCTGCGGCGACTAGCGTGACGGCAACGGATGACTGGAGCAACGAGTGATGATTCATGTTCTTTCTCCGACAAGAGCAACGCGTGGGTGTGGCGGGTTGAGAATCAACCGCATAAGGGGCGGTTGCTGGTACTACACGCGAAGAATCGGGTCGGATGCAGTCAGGCGAAAAAATATTCTAGGTTGAGCGCGTCTGAATCATTTTGGCTGGGTCGCGCCGTCGTGTTGATGATTCTCTGGTTGCTGTGCTGCAGGTATGCAAGGAGGCACGACGTGCGCTGCGACTGCACATTGCCGTGAATGTGGCTAGCGATTCCGGTCGTTGGCGATCGACGGACCGAAACCCGTGACCGCCCTACCGGAACGGCCCATAGGTTTCCGCTTGGCGATCGCGTTGCGCATGTTCTCAAAAATGGACGGTAGCCCGTTTCTTTTTGAAGTAAAGACAACGCCCACGCACCGCACATGCATGCCAAAATTAATAGAGGTCCTCGGCTGGAGTCAATATGCGATCGCTCATCACCAGACGCCCGGGCTTTCGGCATGAATGTGTTGTGATAGCCGCCTCGCGCTTTGTCTAATGACCCGAATGAGGTCTGGCGTCGAACGTCTTCAATATTCATCAACTTAATAACGTGTCATATAACAACTTGAAGTTCAAGACAAGGATGATTCCGCCTACGGCCCATGACAAAGCTGTGATCAACTTGGGGACCACAAACTTCCCCATCTTTTGTCGATCGGTTACGAACCGTACGAGTGGAATGATCGCGAACGGCAGTTGCATCGATAGAACGACTTGGCTTAATACGAGGAGTTGAGCAGTGCCCTTTTCACCATAAATTGCGGTGACTATCACTACAGGAACGATGGCGATGCCGCGGGTAAGCAAACGGCGAGCCCAGTTCGGGATGCGAAGGCGCAAGAAACCTTCCATCACAATCTGTCCTGCCAGCGTCGCGGTCACCGTCGAATTGATACCCGATGCAAGCAGCGCGATTGCGAAGAGGGTCGACGCGATTCCAAGGCCCAGGAGCGGGGACAACAGCTTGAATGCCTGGCCAATCTCAGCGACGTCGGTATGTCCGCTGCCATGAAAGGCCGCAGCGGCCACAATAAGGATCGCCGCGTTTATAAACAAAGCGAGCATAAGCGCAATCGTGCTATCGGCCACGGCCCACTTGATTGCGTCGCGCCGACCAGCATCGTTTCGTTCGTAGGACCGGGTCTGCACGATCGATGAATGAAGATAAAGGTTATGCGGCATCACCGTGGCGCCGATAATGCCGATCGCCACGTAGAGCATCTCGTGATTGGTCACGATCTCGGCTTTCGGAATGAAACCGTGCAGTACCGCCGCGACCGGGGGTGCCGCCGCAAAGATTTGAATGCCGAAGCAGACCGCAATCACAACCAGAAGGGCAATGACAAAAGCCTCGAGAAACCGAAAGCCTCTGTTCATCAACAGCAACAATAGAAAAGCATCGAGTGCGGTGAGCAGTGCTCCGGCTACAAGGGGGATGCCGAACAACAACTGCAATGCGATGGCCGTACCAATGACTTCCGCCAGATCACACGCAACAATCGCAATTTCACACGCAAGCCAGAGCATGATGTTGACAGGGCGCGAATAATGGTCGCGGCACGCCTGAGCAAGGTCGCGCCCCGTCACAATACCAAGCCGCGCCGATAGCGCCTGCAACAAAATTGCCATCAAATTCGACAGCAGAATGACCGAAAGCAGGGTGTAACCAAACTGCGCGCCACCAGCTAAATCAGTCGCCCAATTGCCGGGATCCATGTAGCCGACCGAGATCATATAACCGGGACCCATGAATGCAAGCAACCGCCTTATCCAATGGCCGCCCTGGGGCACGTGGATCGAAGCATTAACTTCGCGCAGACTTGGCTGAAAATCCTCGTCCGGCCTGGAAAATTTCCAGGCGGATCGGGAATTCGAAGTGCTCCTCGGATCTGACATTTAAGTTTCCCGATGAATTTCGCAAAGTTGCCGGCGACCGCCGTTTCTACGATATGTCTCTACTATATACCCTTTGCTATACTTATTTAGCGAAGCGAGTCGCACCTCGGGCCGGCCGATCCATATCTCACCGAGGGCACGGATTCGCCAATGTGGGGTTAGCCCTTGGTGAAGAAATTTAAGCATGTGCTATAAAAGCTAAAAGACGTTGCATTGGCAAATCAAAAACATCGGCAAGGACACCAAACATATGCGTCAGTTTGCGCCGCGTGAGAAACCGCTGATTGACGCCGATAGGCATTCGGAAGCGTTCCGCCAGACGCGTGAGGCGAGTCGGATGGCTTTGGTCGAGGACTATGTCGAGCTGATAGCCGATTTAATCGATGACGGCCATGAGGCGCGGCAGGTTGACATCGCTGCGCGGCTCGGCGTAGCGCAGCCGACCGTCGCTAAGATGCTTGCCCGTTTGTCGGAGAAGGGTCTGATCTCTCGGAAGCCCTATCGAGGCGTTTTTCTGACCGATGCAGGTCGTGAGGTCGCGCACCGAAGCCGAGTGCGCCATCAGATCGTCGAGGACTTTCTTCGATCGCTAGGCGTGAGTGCGGAAACGGCTCGGCTCGATGCCGAAGGCATAGAGCATTATGTAAGCGCCGAGACACTCAAGGCATTCCGACGGGCGATAACGAAGCCGTGATAAGGTCCGTCCATTTTGCTCAACCGATGTAAATCACGACGAGAGGCGCAGCAACAGTGCACGTCGATTGCCTGAGCTGGTCGCGCCGGCAATGGCGATGCTAGCCTCGCCTGTGATAGCCGTTCGAGCAAGGCGACAGAGTCGCCCCTGTCGCGATTACCACATTTTTCTGATTCAAATGGTGTGAGGTTCGAGGCATCCCGATAAGTACGGTCCGTACACTAACCGCCAAAAATTGCCACGAAAGATCACTACCCCACGACACAGATTGACCCGCGAAAAAGCGTAGCCGAAACGGTAATTACCGACAAAAGCGGTTCCAAATTCGTTGGTCAGGTAAGCTATCCGCAACACATCGCTGTTGCGCGCTCCGCCACTTTACCGCGACACCCGCAGCATCCTCTAGGCTCAGGAAAACAGCCGCACACAACATCAAACGAGTTGAAACTTTCCGACCAGATGTTTCAATGCATGGGCTTGGTCGTCGAGCGACTGCGCCGCTGCAGTCGCCTGCTCGACCAGCGCCGCGTTTTGCTGCGTGCCCGCGTCCATCTGCGTAACGGCGTGATTGATTTCCTCAAGGCCGCTGCTCTGCTCCGCAGATGCCGCCGAAATTTCCTCCATGATGTCCGTCACGCGCTTGACCGCCTTCACGACTTCTTCCATAGTCGCGCCAGCTTCGTGAGCGAAGGTCGAGCCATCGGAAACACGCGCGACCGATGCATGGATCAAGCCCTTAATCTCCTTCGCCGCGGCCGACGAACGTTGCGCGAGGTTTCGCACTTCCCCCGCGACGACCGCGAATCCACGCCCCTCTTCACCTGCCCGTGCCGCCTCCACGGCAGCGTTGAGCGCAAGAATATTCGTCTGGAATGCAATGCCTTCGATCACCCCGATGATGTCGCCAATGCTCTTCGCGCTCGAATTGATCTGCTCCATGGTCGCCACCACTCGTCCGACCACCACGCCCCCCTTCTCCGCAATCTCCGATGCGTTGTAAGCCAGCGCGCTCGCCTGCTTCGCGTTATCAGCGTTTTGGCGTACGGTGGACGTCAATTCCTCCATGCTCGAAGCCGTCCTTTCAAGCGCGACCGCCTGCTGTTCCGTGCGCTGCGACAAATCCACATTGCCCTGCGAGATTTCGTTGGACGCCGATGCGATCGCTTCCGCGCTGGCCGCGATTTCGCCGACTGTCGTTGATAAATCATGCTGCATGCCCGAGAGCGCATGGAGCAAGCTAGTGTTATCGCGTTTGGCGAGCGCAATTTGGTTGGACAGATCGCCTGCGGCGATCCGGCTCGCGATTTCCACCGCGTAGACGGGTTCGCCGCCAAGTTGTTTGGCAAGCCGCCGCACGACCCATTCGCTGACCGAGACCGCTAGTACGATCAGCAACAGGGTCAACGCGGCCACCATCACAAAAGATGCGTGATAGATGGACGCCGCCGAATCGATGGTCGCTTTCGCCGCGACGCCACGTTGCTCGATGAGCACATTGACGAGCTTTTCGAGTTTTCCCGTCGCCACCAGCAGCGAGACGTCCTGGATACCCACTTGCCAGTTCATCTGCGACAGATCGAGCGGCTGTTCCTTCACCAACTTCACAAAGGCCCGCAGATCGGCGCTCCAGGCCCCAACGCCGGACGCCAGACGCTTCTGGTCGCCCGACGGGTCTGCGTACCCTTGCAGGTCCTGTTGCTCCCGACCGATATCGGCGAGCGCGTGCTCGATGTCGGTGCCGAGTTCGTCGCGTTCCTTCGCAGTCGTCGCCGTAATCAGCATCTTTTGCGAGCGGCTCGCGCGCAGCACGGCGCTGCGTAGTTCTTCGACAGCACGGTTAGCGACATAACCCTCGCGATAAATCGAATCGGTTGAACTGTTAAGGCGGTTGATCTGTGTCAACGCGATCACGCCAATGGCGAGCGTGCCGACTAGCAGCAGCGAAAACGCCACACGAAGCGACGCCCCGACGGACAACGACCGGCCGCTCCTGCCGGCGGCCTTGACTGTAGTCTTGGCGTGGGCTTTGGCGCCCCCTTCGGGAATAAAGCCAGCGCCGCGATTACCCTGTAGCGAAAACGGTTTCATCTATTTAATTTCCTAGATTTGATTGGCATTGCGTGGCCTACTTTTTGGGCGGGGTGCACTGCTACATCAATGGTCTACGGCGGCAAACGGCGCTTCTTTAGATCGTTATTGCATGGATGGGCATTTACAAGGTAATACTGAAAAAGTAGCTACAGCAAGGTTGGTCCCACGCTGGGTTGCGAAAACTGCGCGAGCGCCACGACCTCTGCTTCGGAAAAAAAACTGTTCGCCGGATCATAACGACGGCTTGCCGTGGACGCTTCTTCGCCAGCGCCCCGAAGATCCGCTAGCGCTCAGCCTCGCGGATTAATACAGATTGATTACGCCGATCACCGGTGCGTTGAAGAGCGCTAGCGCGTACGCTGCTGATTTTTTCGACGCCCGAGCCGTAGCGTCTCGCTGCTTGCCGTCATGAGCCCGACCGGGCGCGTCCGACTCGGTGGGTGGCGGATGAGCGCTTCGATATGCGCATAGGAAGCAACAATAAAGATCAGCCAGACCAAGCGATCGCCAAACGCGGCAACAGGATAGAGGCTTCCATCACCAAGGACAGATTGGCTGTTGGACATGTACTATCAGGAGCCGTCAATCTCGATTCTTTGAGCGCCTTAACTAAACCTTCAGTGATCCCCCAAATGAAACGAGACGATGTAAAGGAGAAACCGATGGCCATGGTCGTCAACAGCGTTGCTTACCGAGCAGGTAAGCGTTTAAGCGACGTCACCATCGACGATATCAGTGAGGTTGTAAAAGAACCTGACACTTTCGTCTGGGTTGGCCTCTGGCAGCCTGATGACACTTTCTTGCGAAAGATTCAGGAAGAGTTTGGCTTGCATGACCTCGCAATCGAGGATGCACTCACCGCCCACCAGCGTCCCAAAATCGAGGTGTATGGCGATTCGCTTTTCATTGTCATCAAAACCGCACAATTGGTGGATGGTGAAGTGCAGTACGGCGAAACCCACCTTTTTGTGGGAAAGAATTTTCTCGTGACAGTCAGGCACGGCGCTTCTTCAAGCTACGCTGCTATTCGCACACGCGTCGAGGAAAATCCAAAGCTGCTTAGCAAGGGCCCCGGGTATGCGCTGTATTCCGTGCTTGATTTTGTCGTCGACAACTACCGCCCAATTGTCAGTCAGTTCGAAGAACAGTTCGATGCGCTCGAGGCGGACATGTTCACATCCGATTTCGACCAGGCGGCGGTTGAGAAATTGTATGACCTCCGGCGTCATCTACTTAAGTTACGCAATGCCGCCATTCCGATGGACGACATATGCAATCAACTGATTCGGTTCCACGAGGACACTATTCCAAAAGATTTGCGCGCCTACGTACGCGATGTCCAGGATCATGCGCATCAGGTAATCACCACGACTGAAGATATGCGCGAGATGCTGACAAACGCTATGCATGTCAACTTAGCCCTTGTGTCCGTCAGGCAGAACGAAGTGGTCAAGCGACTCGCGGGCTGGGCGGCAATACTTGCCGTGCCAACTTTGATATTTAGTATGTACGGGATGAATTTTGAATGGATGCCGGAGTTGAAAACTATGTGGGGTTACCCCGTGACCTTATTTGTCACGGTGACTGGTTGCGCTACCCTTTACTGGAGGCTCAAAAGTGCCGGTTGGGTGTGAAAGATGATTGGACTCCTAACCGACGTTGATCGCCCCATGACTGATTGCATTACATGTGAAAAGGCGAGCGCAAAGCGATTGGTGCCGGCTAGCTAATAGAGTTCGCTGGGAGTAGATGGTGACTGCTCGAACCAAAATGCGCTTGAAAGGCGAGGGTTTGGTACTGCTTGTGGCGATCGCGGTGCTCGAGGTATTCGACATCTCAACAGCCATATTTTTTTGGAATCAAGTATTCAAGCGTGCCGTTGCTCGATGTCATCACCTTTCATGCCATGTGATCGCTTTGATCCAGACATGGATTTTGATAGACGCTCGCTGCGCCTTCGAAACCGGGGTGCATCGGAGTTACATCAAATGTGTCGGAACGCCGCCAGAACTCATCTGCTTCTCACGAAATTGTCCACGACGCTGGCTGGTCGCGATATATGCGCATTTGCATACGGAACTGCTATATGCCGACGCTGACTTATCGGTGAGGAGCGCCGCTCGGGACACGCCATTCTGGGCAATACAGTGTCGTGCGCCATGTGCCATGTGCCGCGTCAGCACCACAACCCCCTACTGCCTATCGCCACTTTTGGTTCGCATCAAAGATGAGGCGCTCAGTCAACAGCCGGTGAAGGTTGAAGAGCGCGAATACCGTATGGCGGCTTGTTGCAGCACTTCCGGCCATCGCACCGGCACACATTTGAAGATGAGGCCGCGACCCGGTACTGCGTCGTCCTGCAAAAAGAGCGACCGTTTTCACATTTGCAAATTCAGGCGGGAAGTCGGGCCATTGCGATAAGACGGCTTATCGCGAGCGTGCACGAATGGTTGTGTTGTGGAACACGATCTACTTAGAGGCGAAGCCGCCTAAAACCAATTGCGGGGAAAAGGTTACGTGTTCAAGGAAGCAGACATGGCACGACTGTCGCCGCTGTTGAACGAGCCACATTAACATGCTGGGGCGGTATTCGTTTTCGATGCCCGATGCCGTGGCCAAGCGCGAATGCGACCCCTACGAGATCCGGCAGTCACCGACTCATGAAAAGGCTTAATCCAGTTTCCGTTCCACTGCGCCTTAACCCCAATCTGCCGAACCCGAAAATAATTGCGCGTTAAAGCCCAGCTAGCCGTCGATGAAAATAATGAGCTTGCCTGTAACCCGCCCTTTGGCACTGACTTCTTGCGCCTCCGCAGTTTGCTCAAGCGGATAGGTCTGTTCCACACGTAAGCGGAAAAGGCCCTCTGAACAAAGTTGTGCCACATCAGCGAAAATCTTTTCCGGGTCCTTTGGAGGCCCATGAGAAAACTTCGCGCCATATTGCTCGGCCGAGAAATCTGCGACGGAGAGGACATGTGAAGGATCGCCGACGATCTCGATCAATTCCGGGATAACCCCCGAACCGACGAGATCGAGGGCGGCGCCGACGCCCTGCGGCGCAAGCGTCCTGACACGTTCCGCCAGTCCTGATCCGTAGGTCGTGGGGATGGCGCCGAGGTCGCGCAGATAGTCATGCTTCGGCGCGCTCGCCGTACCAATGACGTTGATCCCGCGCAGGCGCGCGAGCTGGAGAACGGCCGAACCAATTCCGCCCGCGGCGCCGCTGACAAGCAGCGTTTGACCGGCTTTCACGCCAACTTCATCGAGGGCGCGCGTCGCCGTGTCGACGATCACCGGAAGCCCGGCCGCCACGTCGAACGACAGATCTTCTGGCTTTTGAGCCCAATGCGTGAGAACCGCATATTGCGCCATCGTGTTCTCGCCGAAGCCGAAGACGGCGTCTCCGATCGCGACGTTGGAAACACCCGGCCCGACCTCATCCACAACGCCCGACGCCTCGACGCCAAAGCCCGAGGGAAAAGTCACCTCCTCGAACGCGCGGTATTGTCCGTCCCGACGTTTCCAGTCCGAGGGATTTACCCCGGCAGCCCGGACCGCGATCCGGACTTGCCCGGGACCGGCGTGCGGCTCATCGACGTTGACAACCTGAACGACCTCCGGGCCTCCATATTCACTGAACTGAGCTGCTTTCATGCGGTTTTCCTTTCGGTTTGAAACCCCAAGCCGAGCACGAGGGGGATAGCGAGCGCGTTGACGACCACCGCCGAGAGCCAGATCGCCCCCGGCCAGTGTTCGCGAACGACGAAGTAGAAGGTCGAGAACACGAGCGGCCCGACGATTGATGCAAGGCTGACGGCCGACGCCAGGACTCCCTGCAACTGGCCCTGCCGGCTGTCGTCGACGAGGCGCGTAGAAAGGGACTGCAGTGCTGGAGTTCCGATGCCCGCGAGGGCAAAGACCGGCATGATCGCGAAGACCATCCAGCCTTGCGTGGCGAAAGCCATGACGATCAGCGCGACGCAGGCTCCAGCGATTCCGGTCAGCACGGTCCGGCGCTCTCCAAGCAGCTTGACGGCGGGGCCGGGCAGAAAGGCCTGCGCCAGCGACTGGCAGACACCGAAGGCCCCCAACGACAGACCGATCCAGAGGCCGTTCCACCGGAACACGTCATTGCCCCAGAGCGCCCAGCAGACGCCGTACACTTCGCCCGTGGCGCTTAAGACGAAAAAGGTGGCAACGACAGGGATCAAGGCCTTCATCGAGAACACCCATCGCAATGGGCGCAGCGGATTAAGCGCGGCGAGGTCGATCTTCTTGCGGCTTGGCGTGCGTGACTCCGGAAGAACGAATAGCGCGAGCAACAGATTGCCCGCGTTCAGCACCGCAGCGGCGATGAACGGGAGCCTAAGCCAGTAGTCGCCGAGAACGCCGCCGAGGACCGGGCCAACGATGAAGCCAATGCCGAACATGGCATTGAACAGGCCGAAGCGCCGCGCGCGTGTATCTTCCGGCGAAACGTCGGTGATGTAGGCGGTTGCAACGGAGATATTGGCGCTGGTCAGTCCGGCGATGGAGCGGCCGACAAACAGCAGCCAGAGGTACGGCGCAACTGCCATCACCAAGTAATTGATGGCCGCCCCGGCGAGAGAGATCAGTAGCACTGGGCGGCGACCGAGCCGATCGCTCAATGCGCCGAGCACCGGTGCGAAGACAAATTGCATGGCTGCGTAGAGCGCGGTCAGGACGCCGAGATAGGGCGCAACGTTGCCGGCATGGGTCACGTCCTCGATCAGCCGCGGCAGGATGGGAAAGATTAAGCCGATCCCGACCGCATCGAGACAAATGGCGGTGTAGATCACAACCAGGGGCTTGTTCACGGTCGCCGCCCGCCGATGCGCAATCTGCCCAACGTCAGATCAATCACCGGCAACCTCAGCTTAATTTCGACCGCATGATTGACAATACTAGATATAAACATATACTGAGTATATTTTTAAGAAAACGATAAGTCAATGCTCTCTGATCGCCGATCGCGTAAGCGCCTCGCCACGCGGCAAGGTATCTCCAATGCCGCTACGCGCCTCTTCCTGGAGCGGGGCTTCGATGATGTGACGGTGGATGAGATCGCGGCAGCGGCCGACGTCGGGCGAATGACCGTGTTCAACCACTTCCCCCGCAAGGAAGACATGTTCTTCGATCGTGACGAAGAGGCGCGCGAGGTATTGCGAGAAGCCCTTCGGCAGCGCGACCCCGGCGTCGCGCCGATCGAAGCGTACCGACTGCTCGCGCATCGGCTGATCGCCGAACGACATCCCGCCGTTGAATTTTCCGTGCGAAGCCAAGGCTTCATCGCGACGATCGAGCGCAGCGAAACCCTCAAGGCCCGCGCCAGAGGAATACGCGACGAGATCGCACATGTCGTCACGGCGGCGCTGGCTGAATGCGTAGGGCGCGAAGCCGAAGATTCCGACGCTTACTTCGCGGCCAATGTGCTGCTGGCAACGTGGACCGCCGCCTTCATACAGGGACACCGAACCTTTCGACAGAGCCGAGACTCAGTGGCAGCAAATGCCGCCTTTCTTGCGATTGTCAACAAGGGCGCCATCGGCCTGAAAGCTGCAATGGCAGGCTCGCCTTACGGTTGAACCACCACCATCTGCATGTTCCCAATCTATCCGTTATCGGCGGGACTAGACCGAAGTCGTGCGCCGAACCTTCAGGAAATGCTCAAGCAGCGTCTCGCGCGATAGCGGCCATACACTCGCGCAACCACTGATGGGCGAAGTCCGAAGAGAGCCGCAGATGCCACGATTGAAACATCGTCATCGGTGGAATAGCGAACGGCAGAGGAAATACCCCGAGGTTCATGGTCTTGACGCCCCACAGGGCGACGATACGGGGAGCCGTCGCGAGATAATTTGACGTTGCCGCAAGCGCGAGGGCGGCCAAAGTGTCCGGTACGATCAGGGGTACACGGCGAACAATATACGCGGCCGCCAAAATCTCATCTATCGGCCGTAGGCGCGCCCGCGCCGAGACGCCACCACATGATTGCCGTTGGCATAGGCTTGCAGGGTGACCTTCTCCATCAATATGGAATGGTTTGCGCGACCAGCGCAAACAAATGCGTCCTCCATAAGCTGTTCGGTGCAGATCTCAGGACCCATGCTGCCCCCGGCGCCGATATCGAGGTCCACCGAACCATCACGAAGAGGAGCAATGTGTTCCTCCCTGACGGCGAACGATCGGTATATTATACCCGTCTCGCTTTGTATACGGCATAAATTTCCCTTTTGAGTTACATTTTGTGAGATTAAACCCTCCAAGATGGATTCTCCGGAAGATTACGAACGGTAATCTGCCAACGGAAGCAGCCCTTTGCTAAATCCTCTTATGTCATCGAACAGCGTGCGCTGACGCACAGATGATGTCGTATTATTTGCCTGTACATCAGCGTGACGAGAAGTAATTAATACCTGATTTGTCTTTTTGTCTTGGTCGGCTTAAGTGCGCGCGTAAGTTGGGAAACGCTCCCCTAAGCCGGGAAATTTCTATTCGCCTTAACAATTAACACGCATAAAAGCACGATCTTCAGTTTCACTAATTAGGATTACGGATCATTTTCTCACCATGTCGTCGTTTAAAGACGTGAGAGAAAACACCTCGAAAAAATTTAGAGTCGGCCAGCGCCGACAGGGATGAACTCGCCATGATAAAACGTCGTCAATTCCTGGGCGGCCTTGTCGCCTTTAGCAGTACATATGTATTGACCGCTTGCGGCGGTGGGTCTGATATAGGAAGCGGCGGAGCAAGTCCGAACGTTGCGGCAAGCGTCTCGGCATTGCGGAACGCGGCGATCAATAGCGGCTCTTCGAACGGAACAACGATGCCTCCGGCCTCGTCAATTACGGATAGCAGCGGCGCAACTTGGACATTGATCGGAGGGGTGGTCAAAAAGAATGGCGCGACCGCCGGCGTTAACTACGACGCTGTGCTCATGTTGTGGTACAGCAGCACCATTTATCATCAAAATACATCCGGGAAGTTCTATTCGTGGTCAGGCTCGGGATGGTCCGCATGCCTAGACCCGCGTTCGGAGAAAGGCACATCGCCCAACGGCACAACCATTCCGTCGGGGGCCTATATCAACGACGCCGAGGGTCGACGTTGGACAGTGGCGAACGGCGTTGTGTATCGAGAAGGCGTCGTGGCGGGGATCAATTACAACGTTGCGCTGCTTTTATGGTACGCCGGCATGATCTGGCACAAGAACACCAGCGGTCAGTTCTACGTTTGGTCCGGGGTCGGCGCGGCTGGATGGCTACATGCGACAGACCCACGGATACCAGTGCCTGCGACTGCCGGAACCTTTTTCGGAATGAACGGACACTTTGATTATCGATATACACCCGCCCAAGTCGTCGCGATCTTAAAGGGGATGGGCATTTCGACCTACCGCGTTGGATGCAGCGACGATCCGAAACAGCTCGCGGCTGTCTCTGCACTAGCGCAAGCTTTTCAGTCGGCCGGCCTCACGTTATTTGTGCTTGTTAATCAGGGGATGACGGATGCTTTTGGCAACGTGCTGCGCGGGGAACAGGTTGCGTACAACCAGGCATATATGGTTGGATCGACCGTCGCCAGCCGACTCAAGCAATACGGCGTGACAATGTACGAATGCGGAAACGAGCTGACGCGGCAGGTCTCAACCATTAAAGACTTTAAACAAGCAGGTAACGCAGCGAGCGACTTCAACAATGCAAACTGGCCGGCCATGCGGGGCGTCATGCGGGGCATGATCGATGGGGTCAAGTCTGTTCAACCGAGCGCGAAATGCGGTATCAACTTTTGTGCTGCCGACATCGGTGCTGCCGACGCACTGTGGGAAGGGTCTCAACCCGACGGCACAGCCGGATATGCAAAGGTGCGATGGGACATTACCACGTGGCACAACTACGAAGTCTATGGCGACATCTTTAATATTGGTACTGACGGCGCGGGCCCGGCATTTGATTTGCCTACGTATTGCAAGGCTCGATACGGCGTGCCCTTCATGATAACGGAGTGGAACACGGGACCCGAACAGACGCAGTCGTATCGGGCCGCCTACATTACGACACAATTATCAAACCTTCATCAGGCTCGTAAAACTCATAACATACAGTCCACGATGTATTATGTTCTCGATAGCGGCAACGACACATACGGGATCATGACCGATGGCGTTAAGTCAAATGCGCCTTACACGGCGTTCGCAAAATTCATTGCGTCCAATCCCGACGTTTGATCGCTTTTCCTCGGTTCTGTCGCAATAAGGTGGTGCGATATGATTTGGGTCGATAAAATGAAACCGCTACCCGATGAAAAAGACCCTGACGCCAGCCTTAGCGCGTGTGTTGAAACCCCTTCACTATCCGCTTGACGTGATGTTGATGTGCGTGCGCTGGTATGTCGCCTATGGGCTGAGTGTGCGAAACCTGGAAGAGATGATGGGGGAGCGCGGCATCGAGGTCGATCACTCGACGGTGCACCGGTGGGCGATCAAAATGCTGCCCGTTCTTGAGAAAGCGTTCCGCCGGCATAAGCGAGCGGTGGGCAGGAGCTGGCGCGTCGATGAGACGTATATCAAGATCAAGGGGAAATGGAAGTACTTCTATCGCGCAGTGGACAAGGCCGGCCACACGGTTGATTTTCTGCTACGAGCCCATCGCGATAAGGCCGCGGCGCAGCGTTATTCGAGAAGTCGATCGATAAGAACGGCGAACCTGAGACGATTACAATCGATAAAAGTGGCTCAAATGTGGCCGCGCTTGAGACGCTGAACGCCCAGCGCGACACACCGATCAAGATCCGCCAAAACAAGTATTTAAACACATTATTGAACAGGATCATCGGGCAATCAAGCGGCGCACCCAACCAATGCTTGGATTCAAGACCTTCCGGTGTGCGCGCATTGTGCTGGGCAGCATCGAACTCATGCATATGATTAAGAAAGGGCAAATGAAAGGCGCCGGCTCAAACGCCGCCGAGCAGTTTTACTCGTTAGCCAAATAAGCATCACTTATCATATCGCCCTTGCTCGCCCAACCATCCTTATTGCGACAGAACCGTTTCGAGCGCCATTGGCCAAGCGCGGGTGACGCCGCGCGCCCGGGCTTGCCCGTCCGGTCGACTAACTGGCCAGGTGTTTTATTGCCAGCACTACGAACGCGCGGAGACGATGTAGCCGCCTCAGATCGCGATGGTAGCCCATCCAGATTTCCCGATCGGGTGGATGTTCGCTCAAATCGAGTCGTCGAATAGTGCTGTTCTTGTCTCCGACCGGTCGCGGCAACACAGCGATACCTAGCCCGCTACCGCACATTTGCGCCTGAACATTGCGATTATTCGACTGCAATACGACGCTGGCATTCGGGAAGCGATTTCTTAGCCAATCGATGTCCGGAAATGTGCCGGTCGATGTATCCATCACGATCAGACGGTTACCCGCACCGTCGCCTTCCACGGGATCGGGGCTCGCAATCGATACGTAGACTCCGTAACGCATCGGGTTCAACTGTCTTTGCACGATATCCGGCCCTTCGAATGGAACAATGCGGAAAGCGACGTCTGCTTCACGCTGCGACAGATTGAACAGTCGCGTTCCCGTCAGGACCTCGATCTCAACGAGGGGATACTCTCCCGAATATTCGGCGATCACGGGCGGCAGGACGTAGGCGCCAAACCAATCGGCCGAGGATACCCTGAGTGTTCCTTCCAGCCTCTGCTGCTCACCGGCCAAACGACGCTCCATGCCGAGCGCACCTTCTTCCATTTGCTCGGCGAGCGGCACGATAGCGGTGCCCTCCTCAGTCAAAACGAAGCCATCTGCTGTTCGCTGAAAGAGCACCTGTCCCGTGGACTCTTCAAGTGCACGAAGCCGCCTTCCAATGGTCGGATGACTGAGACGCAGCGCACGCGCGGCGGCACCGAGCGTTCCTAAGCGCGAGACTGCGAGGAAGATTCTGACATCACTCCACTCCATATCCTGCACCCACATAATTGAACGAACGTTGTGCATTATAGTGAATTGAAGATAAACATTGAACCGGCGACACTATGTTGTCGGATGTTGTGACGTGCTCGTGATCTACCGGATTCGAAATCATCACTACACGCCACGGAGCGGTAATGACAGGACGAAGCGCCAGCCACGGGCTGAACGATTCTTCACCCTATCCGTAGCGCTATCGAATTCTTCATTGTGAATACCTAACTTCTATATAGACATGACAAAAACATGGCTTATTACCGGCTGCTCAAGTGGATTCGGCCGGGTGCTCGCGGACTCGGTGCTTGCGAGGGGCGATAACCTGGTTGCAACGGCGCGTAACGGCGACTCTCTTGCACCCCTGAAAGCGCGCTATGGGACGAAAGTCCGTGCCGTCGCGCTCGACGTAACCAAAACCGGGGACGCTGCCGCAGCGGTAGCTGTTGCTGAAGAAGAATTCGGCGGGCTTGATGTTCTTGTCAATAACGCAGGATTCGGCTTTATCGGAGCCGTCGAAGAAGCGACGCCCGAAGAGTATCGCCCCATGTTCGAGACCAATGTCTTCGGTTTGATCGAAACCACACGCGCCGCGCTCCCCGCATTGCGTCACAGGGGTAACGGCCGAATCGTCAATCTATCCTCCGGGGCCGGAATTGCCGGATTTGCGGCAAATGGCTATTACTGCGCGAGCAAATTTGCCGTTGAGGGCCTTTCCGAGGCGCTTGCCGAAGAAGTGACGTCGTTCGGCATTCGAGTCATCATTGTCGAGCCGGGTCCTTTCCGGACAGACTTCCTTGGACGCTCGATGAATGGTCCCAAAAACCACATCGACGCTTATAAGGAGATCGTGGGTCCGTTCCGCTCTTATCGTGATTCCAACGATGGAAGACAGGCGGGCGACCCCGTGAAAGGAGTGGCAGTGATCTTGAAAGCAGTCGACGCAAAAGATCCTCCACTCCATCTGCCTCTCGGCGAACGCGCCTACGAGATTGCTCGCAAAAAGCTGGCGGCGTTTCAGCGCGACATGGATGCGTGGGAGGCGGATGCGTTGGCGACCGGCCACTCATAGAGACCCGTGGTTGTCCGTGGCCTTAGCGTCTCGTCGGCTCGATGTGGAGGCTACTTTATCCGCCATGGTTGAGAAGGTAAGCCGCACATCGATCTGAGAACGCGGCGCGCTGTCTTCACTCTTTTTGCCGGCAGTGACATGACCTAAGGCGATGCCGCACCTGATAACCAGGGAGTATGCGCATGGAAAAAATTGCGACAGGCGCAACGCATGATGACCCGACGGTTACCTTCTACGTAATTTATACGGGTGGCCCGGATGCGCGGTTTGATCGTAACTGGTACGTCGATCACCACTTGCCACTCGTAATGAAGAGCTGGTCGAAATACGGACTGGAAAGTGTTGCTGCGCTGTTTCGGAGCGGTGAGCAGAACGGAACACAGGTGATTTGCGAATGCAATTTCCGGGATATGGCCGCCGTTCACGCTGCATTCGACTCGCCGGAAGCGGCTGCCGTCATGGCCGACGTCATCCATTTCACTGAACTGATGCCTCAGCGTTTGCGCGTCGTTCCGATTTAACAGGATTTCCTAATGAGCAAGTCATTTGCCCCTTGGTCAACCGCCCGTTCGCGCACCGTCTCGCGCGGCCACTTCTGGATCGCGGGAGAACGTATTGGGGTCGGCGAGAACACGTATCAGCGCGGACCGATGTATGTGGAATGGGAAGCGCCCGAACGGGTCACCCGGCAATGGCCGATCGTCCTCGTGCATGGCGGCGGATTCCAAGGCGTCGAATGGCTCGATACACCGGACGGCCGTCCAGGGTGGGCGCAGCGGCTGGTCGAAGCGGGGTATGTCACGCTGGTTGTTGACCGTCCCGGACATGGCCGCTCGCCGCTTCATACCGATGTCATCGGACCCATGGGGCCACCATTTTCTTATGAGGGTGGGCGCCAGATCTATTTTCCGGCGGACCCCTCGGGTAAGCATACGCAATGGCCCTTTGCCCCCGACGATGAAGCCGCGATGGACCAGTTCATCGCGGGCTACGGGCCTTTGCCTGCCGACCTTGCGATGTCTGAAAACATGGATGCAGACCGGCTGGCCCGCCTGCTTGACCGGATCGGACCGGCCATTCTCCTGACCCATTCGGCGTCGGGACCGAGTGGCTGGCTGACGGCCGATCGTCGCCCGCGCCTGGTCAAGGCCATAGTCAGTATCGAACCGATGGGCCCCCCTTTCGCTGATATTCCCCATATCGGTCTTCTGCGCTGGGGATTGACTGCCGCGCCGCTCACATTCGATCCGCCGCAAACAACACCTGAGGCCGTCCGCCAGGCCGACCCGGCTGCACTGCGCCTTGCGCATCTGGCCGACTTGCCTATTGCGGTGGTGACGGGAGACACCTCTTCTTTTGCGCCCGCCAGCACGCCAATTGTTGCCGCGCTCAAAGCGGGAGGCGCAGCGGCAGAACTGCTTCATTTGCCTGACTATGGCGTGACTGGAAATGGTCATGGTCTGATCTACGAAAAGAATTCAGATGCGGCACTGCAGCCCGTACTCGACTGGCTGGCGCGTCACGCCGAAAATTCGTCCGCGCGAGGGGATAACGTATGACGGTCGACCTGGCCCCTTTGGGCGACGAACACGGGCGGCAGTTCAACGTCGTACTTACGATCAATGGAGCCGAACACCGCCTGGCCAATCTCGATGCGCACACCTGCCTGCTCGACGCGTTGCGCGATTACCTTCATTTGACGGGGACAAAAAAGGGTTGTGGGCTGGGAGGGTGTGGAGCGTGCACGGTGTTGATCGATGGGCGCCGGATGAATTCCTGCCTGACGCTCGCGGTCATGAATCAACGCAAAGCGATCACCACGATAGAGGGCTTGTCGAAGGACGGCGTGCTTCACCCGCTGCAGAAAGCATTTATTGCCCATGACGGGTTCCAATGTGGCTATTGCACTCCGGGGCAGATCATGAGCGGCGTCGCCTGCATAGCGGAAGGCCATGCCGTATGCGCCAGCGAAATTCGCGAATGGATGAGCGGCAATATCTGCCGCTGTGGCGCGTACACAAACGTCGTTGCAGCGATCCACCAGTCTGCGTGTGGGGAGGCCAGCTGATGGTGGCCTTCGCATACGTCCAGGCGGCAAGCGTTGCTGGCGCCATCGCAACCCGCGCACGCCATCGCTCAGATGGGGCGCATGAGGCCGGCACCGACTTTTTTGCAGGTGGCACCGACCTCATGCAACTGATGGGTGAACATCTGCGTAACCCTGACCGGATCATAGACATCACCGCTCTGCCCGGGCTCGACGGTATCGAAATGGTCCCTGGCGCGCTTCGCCTGGGCGCACTGGTGCGAATGAGCGACGCGGCAATGAATCCTACCCTGCGCGCTCGGTACCCGGTTGTCACTGAGGCGCTTCTCGCGAGCGCATCGCCGCAGGTTCGCAACCTCGCGACGCTCGGTGGCAACCTCCTTCAGCGGACCCGTTGCGGTTATTTTCGCGATCCCGGCACGCCATGCAACAAGCGCGAACCGGGAACGGGATGCCCCGCTATAGACGGACAAAATCGATTTCACGCAGTGCTGGGCGGCAGCGGCATTTGCATAGCGACTTACAGCGGCGATCTTGCCAATGCGCTGTTGGTGCTCGATGCAAACGTACGGATCGCCGGGCTGAGGAGAGATCGCGTTATTTGTCTAGCGGATCTTCATCGTGCGCCTGGAGATACGCCTGAAATAGAGACGCAACTCGAGCCGGGCGAACTGATCTTGTCAATCGACATTCCCACGGGCATACCAACGCGGCGGTCTCATTACCTTAAAGTTCGCGATCGAGCGAGTTTCGAGTGGTCAATCGCCTCGGCAGCCGTGGCGCTCGACCTGGCTGACGACGGGACGGTGCGCGACGCGCGAATCGCGGTCGGCGGAGTAGCGACCAAGCCCTGGAGATTGCAGAATGTCGAGGCCTCGCTAAAGGGCTCGGCGCTCAATATCAGCAATATAGAGGCGGCAGCGGCGCATGCTGCTGACGGCGCTGTTTCACACGGCGCCAATGCCTACAAGATCGAACTGATCAGGCGTACCGTCGTACGCGCGCTCAGCGAGTTGGGAGCGCTTTCATGACCGCCATCGGCGTACCGCTTCCCCGCGTGGACGGACACCCTCCCGCTCGGGCCGGCCGATACGGTCGTGCCGCTTGATGGCTGTCTGCTCGCGCCCGGCCTCGTCAACGGTCACCAGCATTCACACGAACATTTCCACAAGGGGCGCGTGGAGAACCTGCCGCTCGAACTGTGGATGCACTACGTACGCGCACCGAGGCCCGTTGCGCTGACGCCGCGCCAAATCTACCTGCGCACGCTGATCGGCGCGGTCGAGGCCTTGCGAAGCGGCGCGACAACCGTGGCCGACGACTGCAACCTGGGCGGCTCGATCGATCCCGACGCGATAAATGCGATTTTCCAGGCGTATGAAGACGCCGGCATTCGCACACTCGTCGGCTTCTCGATGATGGACCGCCCGCTTGTCGACAGCTTTCCTTTCGTCGATGCGATTTTTCCGGAGTTATGCTGGCGCAAATGCGATTGATACCGCGCCCATCGCCCGATGCGTGGTTCGCATTTCTCGGCGATACCGTGCGCCACCGGCATCCGCAACATCATCGCGTCGGTGTGCTCGTGGCACTATCGGCGCCGCAACGCTGCACGCCCGAATTCCTGGCACGTTGCCGCGAATTCGCCGACGACCATGCGTTGCCGGTGATCATCCATGTGCAGGAAACCCGCTTGCAGGTCGTGACGGCGAACGCTTTCTACGGCAAGCCGATGGTGCAATTCCTCGACGAACTCGGCTTCCTGAAGCCGGCCACATCGCTCATTCATGCAATGTGGCTTTCCGACGATGAAATCGTGCGGCTCGCCGCCAGCGGCGCCACCGTGCAGCGCAACCCGTGGAGCAACCTGATGCTCGGGTCCGGCATTCAGCCGACGCGTCATTTGCTCGACGCCGGCGTGAACCTGAGCCTTGGCTCGGATGGCTTTTCGTCGAAGGTCACCGCCAACATGCTGAACGTGGCGGGCTCGGCGGCGGGGTTATCGAAGCTGAGGGGGGACGACTATTCGCGCTGGCTGACGGCGGCCGAGGCGTTGCGAGCCGGGACGCTGGGCGGCGCGCAGGCCGTGGGCATGGCGGGTCAGCTCGGCGCGATCGCGTCGGGATATCGCGCGGATCTGGTGGCGTACCGGACCGATACAATCAACTTCACGCCGCTCACGGACCCCGTGCGACAGCTCGTGTACGCCGAGCGGGGCGGGTCGATCGACAGCGTGTTCGTTGCGGGCCGGTGCGTGATGCGCGGCGGCAATCTGACCACGATCGATGAACCAAAAATCCCGCGCGAGATTGCCGACGCTTACGAGGCGTTGAAAGCGGAGATCGATCTTGCCGATGAGTCGGTCGGGCCGTTGCTCGAACCGATGCGGCGAATCTACGAACGGGCATTGTCGATGGATACCCCCTGGAAGCCTCACGCGGCGCGGTTTGTCGGCTAGGCGATGCGACCAGCGGCACGCGCCAATATTTCTTGTCGCGCAGTCTGCCGCCTTTGATTGGTTGAATAGTTTTCCGGCTTATGTTCCTGCTTAAATTACACAATGGCGTGGTCGGGATTCTCATACGCGCCCACAAGATCGCACATTCCCACCTCACGAGACCAGTTTATGAAAATATCGACTTCAATCAAGTTTTTCCAGGCCGCAATACTGTTAGCCTCGACGCTGGGCGCGAGCGCGGCATTTGCCGCCGATACCCTCAAATACGGCCTGGAAGCGCAATATCCGCCGTTCGAATCAAAATCGTCGGGAGGGGAATTGCAGGGTTTGGACATCGACATTGGCAATGCGGTGTGCGCTGAACTGAAGATGAAGTGCGACTGGACCGAGAACTCGTTCGATGGCCTGATTCCCGCGCTGCAAGCCCGTAAGTTCGACGTGATCAACTCAGCCATGAATGTCACCGATAAGCGCCGCCAGGCCATCGACTTTACGAACATCGTGTACAAGGTGCCTACCCAACTGGTCGCGAAGGCGGGCAGCGGACTGATGCCGACGCCTGACTCGTTGAAGGGCAAGACAATCGGCGTGCTGCAGGGATCGACGCAGGAAACCTACGCAAAAATGGCCTGGGCTACCAACGGCGTGACGGTCACGAGCTATCCGGACCAGAACCAGATCTACACCGACCTGAAGGCGGGTCGTATCGATGGCACGCTGGTGTTGTCGGCTGCCGGGCAGTCGGGCTTTTTGTCGAAGCCGGACGGCGAGGGTTATGGGTTTGCCGGCGGTCCCGTGCTCGATGACGCGATTCTGGGCAGCGGCATTGCGTTTGGTGTTCGCAAGGACGAAGGTGCGCTCAAGGCGCGCTTGAACAAGGCGATTGCCAAGCTGCAGGCAAACGGCACTGTCAAGACGCTGGCGAAGAAGTATCTCGGCGATATCGACGTGTCTCCGAAGTGATCTAGCTCGGTGCCTGCAGCATTGCAAGTCTTCATTCCGTCGCACGGTTAAGCCACGCTTTTTCGGGCTTCGTTTCGTTGTCATTCCGCGGCAACGGAACGATGCAATAGAAAATGTCTTCACAGGCTGACTGAGAAGGGTCGTTCCTATACAGTCCCGCGTACCTGTCCCCACGTGGCAGCGCGGGAGAACACCCCGCAGTGAACTTATCCGTTCAATCGCGATCAGTTAAAGAGTGCTGGCCCACGTCACTCAATAGCATCGACTGCGGCCAGACTCGAGCTGCACCTCGTTTTCATCCACTCCCAAATCGCCAACACTCATCCTGCGCGTCTATTTAACGCGCCTATCCGGAGGAACATCTGTGCGAATTTTAACGATCCCCCTGGTTTTTCTTTTCATGCTGCTGACAGGTTGCGCCGCTTACAAAACTCATGAAGCGCGCGACGAGCAGGGCGGTAAGCTTGTCGGATCGAACATTCTCGATCTGGTGCAATCGGTCGGTATTCCTGACAAGACCATGAAGCTCGTTGATACCGGCGGCCCTAATGACCGCATGACGACGCAATGGAACTTCTCGAACTCGGACTCCGCGCTGGACATGACGCTGATCTTGCTCGACCTGAAGGTGGGCGGCGCGGGGAAGTGCAGCATGACGGCTACGGTGGACCGCTGGGGCGGCAAGGTGCTCGCCGTGAATTTCCCGCAGGCGCATAGCGACAGTATCGGTTCGGACTATGGCGCATGCGAGCCGCTTGTTGAAGAGGCGCTCACGCACATGCCGCATACGCCAATGGATCCAAAATACGATGCGTTCGCGCTGGTCGGCGCAGCCAAGTAAGGTCAGTTCGGCTGGACGTATCTCGCTGCAGGCGATTTGCTCGACAACTACGTCGACATTGATTGCCGTGCGCCTTCGAATGCATCCCACTGGCCAATGTCGTGCAGCGCTGGAATCGTAACCAGCTCATGCCGGTCAAAACCAACCAGCGCTGCTTCAACCATGTCGCTTGCGGACATCCCGATGTTTGCATGGAGATGCTCGATCGGCAGCTCGCCGATTTCCCAGAACTCGGTGGCGGTCGCACCCGGCAGCACCGCCTGTATTTGCACGCCTTTGCTCGCGAGTTCGTGATGCAGCGACTGTTGTTGTCCGTTAATCTTGTTAGCGGCGTCCACAGAAGCGCTGATTGTGTCCAGTAATTCCGCTAGTCTGGAAGCGCGGGTACTCACCCGCACCCTCAAGCACAAACCATCCGACGGTTCGACACACTGGAGCAGCTACAAGCTCACAGCAGAACTGGGCGACGTGTCGGTCTTGGCCGTGCAGCGCATCTGACGCAAACACGGCATCAAGCCGCAGCGTTTGGAACGACACATGGTCTCCAACGACCCGAACTTCGAGACCAAGGCGGCCGACGTGATCGGGCTTTATCTGAACCCGCCGGCGCACGCGGCGGTGTTCTGCGTGGATGAGAAGACCGCGATCCAGGCACTTGAGCGTAAGGACCGGATGCTGCTGCTGTCGCCGGGACGCGCCGAGAGCCATGGCTTCGAATACAAACGCAACGGGACACTCAGCCTGTTCGCGGCGTTCAATACGGCGACCGGCGAGGTGCTGGGCAAGACGGCGTCGCGCCACACCAGCGAGCAGTTTGTGGCCTTTCTGACTGACGTCGTCGCCAGCCAGCCCAAACGTCGGGAAATCCACGTCATTTGCGATAACGTAAGCAGCCACAAGACGCAGCGGGTGGTCGACTTTCTCACCGCGCATCGCAACGTACGCTTGCACTTCACGCCGACTTACTCTTCGTGGCTTAACCAGGTGGAAAACTGGTTCTCACGCATTCAGCGTGATGTGATCGCTCGCGGCGTCTTCACTTCGGTGAAGGATCTGGATCGCAAACTGATGCGTTATATCCGCGAGCACAATCAAAATCCGAAACCAATCAAATGGAAATATGACGATCCTTCCCGTCGAATTCGCCCGGTGCCAAGTCAATGACGCAGTGGACTAGGGGAATGAATCGACCAGCCCCAGTCGGCCGCGCTTCAATAGGAGGCTAGAGGTGAAGCATCCGATGGCGTCACGTCGCGACGTGGTCGTCTCGCTTTAGATCGATGCACAAATGCTACGCCGGCACACGCCGTTCGAATCGTTTCCTAGCCCGTGAACGGCGGCATTGTGGCGCGGGATAGCCATAATCGAACGGACGCCATTCTGCGGAAAGCCTCGCAATCGGGCTCGCCGAAAGGTGATAAATCTTATCATTGCCGCTGGCGGATGTCGCACCGGCGAGATTCCGATGCCGTTAAATAATGCGGAGAAAATTAATCTCTGCCGGGGCACAGTGCGTTGAAATGAGGCGGCCGAACATTTCGCTGGGAGCCATGACACAGTGGTGTCGCAAGAGGTCCGCGAACAGCGCCCGCCAAATCGGTTTATCGAGCAGTACTTTAGGCAAGGTACGCGCCCGCTCGCTTCGCAAACTCCATGTGTATTACCGCATCGACCCTTTCGGAGGCTATGGAGCTGTAAGCGCTCGATCTTCCACACCTCGCTTACGTTAGTGAGAAAGCTCGCGATTGCGTCCGCAACCTCACTTTGCGGACGTAATCCATGACAAAAGATGGCCTGAGCTTCCCGCCCTTGCGGGTGACCCGAGTTGGCGTCAGCGGGGAGCGAAGCTCGACCCGATGGACAAGCGACGACTGGTTGAAGCTTGTCTTCAGCCAGGGGCTTCGCTATCGGGCCTCGCCCTTGAGGCCGGCGTGAATGCCAGCCAGTTGCATAAGTGGGTTCGGGTGCATGACCAGTTTGGCGCCCCGGTCAAGCGCGAAACACCGACCGCACTGTCAGCGTTTGTGCCGGTCGTTACGGTCGTCGGTGCGACGCCGGTCATCGTGCCCACAGCGCGCCTCGTCACTACCGCGGAACCATCCAGTGTCTCGCCACCCTCGCAAGCCCAGCACCGCTGACGGCTCTACTGCCCGACGGCGTAAATCCTGAGCTCGAGTGTTCGGCAAACAACGCGGCAATCGTTAATCCGGCATCGGTGTTGATCAGCGGCGAATAAAGCGGCCAAGCTAACGTCGGCTGTTTGTTTGTGCGCCGAATATGGCCATAGCGAACTTGCGTGGCCACAGCCAGTCAACCCCAGTTCAGGACGTAAATTGCTAGAGCTGGGAGGCCAATCGCCAAGATGGCCAGTCCTGCTTTTAGCCCGCAATCGGATAGGGACGGATGCGAGAATGCTTCACTCATTTCGTTGTCAATGTGCCCATACCATGATTCTCTTGATGGATCGGTTCGTTGATCTTTTCGTCCCGTCCGCATCTTGTTTTCCTTTGTAAAAAATAAGAAAGCCGAACAAACATTCTGCTTTAAACGCATCGTTTCGTCATAATGCTAAGTCCGATAGCCCACCGATCAAATACAACTTCACTAGGCTAAACCACAGTATCCGAATTTCCATCGAAGCATCCTCCGATTAGAGGCCATTTTCTTCGAGATGTTGCCAATTTAGCTCTTCGCAGCGCGATGCAGGATTGATCGAGATCGGTTTAAAAGCGCGGCTGACGCTTTTTCGAACTGGCGTCGAGCTGCATGGACTGGAACAACTCTTGGTTAGCCGTAATTGCGACAAGAACCGTGTGATCGAGACTCGGTTGTTCTCTGATGCGCGATGCCACCTCGTAGCCGTTGAGCCCGGGCAAGCCTATATCGAGAAGCACGACATCAGGCCGAAATTCGGAAGCCGCTCGAAGCGCGCTATTGCCATCGTGCTCCGTCCTCACGGCATGCCCGAGCATTCCCACCAGCATCGCCTACTCTCTGCCGTGTCGACGTTGTCATCCACTACGAGAATACGCAACGCGGTCGATGATTCAATACCTGATTCGGTCACGGGCAAGTCAAGCTTTGCTGACGATGTCGCGATCGGCAAGCGTATGACAAATTCCGTCCCTTCGTTCAAGACGCTATGAACGGCGATGATCCCATCGTGCATTTCCACGATACGTTTTACCAACGCAAGGCCGATCCCCAGTCCACCGCGGGAGCGTGCAAGGGACCGTTCTGCTTGTGTGAAGAGTTCGTAAATATGAGGTAGTAATTCCGGAATTATGCCGACGCCGCTATCTTTTAGGCGCACGACGCAATACGTCTCCTCAACCTCGACTGACAATGCTATTGCGCTGCCTTCATCCGTGTATTTGGCCGCGTTTGCTAGAAGGTTGACCATCGCCTGTTCGAGCCGCGATGCATCTCCGTGGATCCATATTAGGTCCTCGCCAAGCGACACCGAGACTTTATGGCGCCGTTGTTCAATCAGCGGTTGAGTTGTCTCGAGGGCCCGACTAAGTATTTCATGGATGGTCACGCGCTCAAGCCTCAACCGCACCCACCCCGTCGTAGTCCTCGACACTTCGACTAAATCATCGACCAGTCGCGTCAACTGAACGAGTTGCCGCTCGATAATGACGCACGCACGGTCCATTGCTCTCAAACATGCCGACAGCCTGCTCTTTCAACTGTTTTTCCAGTCCGTCACCTGATCCGGGTGAATCTCAAAGTGCTGCGCCAGCTCCGCCAGCCTATTATCGCCTTTCAGTGCCGCCAAGGCTACCTTCGCCTTGAAGACTGCCGAGTGAGCACGCCGATTATGTTTCGTCATTTACGGATCCCTTACTGCCCACATTACGGCAGGCTCAGGCCCAGCTTTCCCACTTGTCCGGCTGTCCGAATTCCCGGAGCCACCTCTCACAGACATGAAAAATCTGTCACACCAAGCTATCCGCGCCTGGCTCCAAAGCAAGAAGCTTTGGTGGCAGCAGTGGAAAAGTGAAGTCTCAACCCGAAGCGGTTGCCCTCCCCGGTTCAACCCTCCGCCACGGTTCACCGACGTTCCGCAACGAGACAATTATTATTCATGCTTTGCTGGACCGCTTTCAATACGCTCGTTCAACGAAAGCCCTAGAACCGTCACCCCGTGAGCTCAAGGCAAACGGGCGCGCCTAAGTAAAGGCCTCGCCCAAATTCCCATTGGTTTCGCAACAGAACGTCGATGGCGGCCGCATCGACGGGTCGTGAAAACCAGTAGCCCTGCAATTCGTCACAGCCGAAGCGCAACAATGCGTCGCGCTGCTCAGCGGTCTCGACACCCTCGGCGATGACTTGGAGATCGAGCTTATGGGCCATTGCGACGATTGCCTCGACGATTGCGTTGCTGCTCGCTTGCGAAGTTAGCTCGCTGACAAATACGCGATCCAGTTTGATGCGACGCACGGGGAATCGGCGCAAGTAGGCAAGGTTGGAGTAACCCGTGCCGAAGTCGTCGATCGCAATGCTAATGCCACGGGCCTTAAAGTTATCCAAAATGCGTATGCTTTCTTCCGGGTCCTTCATTGAAAGACTCTCGGTGATTTCAAGCTCTAATTGCTCGGGGGCGAGCCCATGTTCGGCGAGCGCCCGGGCAACGACTGACTCCAACGCCGGATTGTGGAACTGGCGCGCTGAGACGTTTATAGACATGCGCAAAGCCGGCAATCCGCTGCTCTGCCACGCCGCAGCTTGGGCGCAAGCCGTACGCAACACCCATTCGCCAAGCTGCTCGATCAATCCTGACTCTTCGGCGAACCCAATGAAGCGCGTCGGAGGCAGTAATCCGCGAACCGGATGCTGCCAGCGCACTAAAGCCTCAACGCCAGTGATGCGCCCGCTTTTGATCTCGATCTGCGGCTGGTAGTGCAACACGAATTCGCCGCGTTGCAGCCCTCGCTTCATCTGGGCCTCGAGGTCCAATCGTTCGCCCGCGTGAGCGCTTAAAGCAGGTGTGTAACGCAGGACCCGATTCCCGCCGCCTTCTTTGGCGCCGTACATTGCAGCGTCGGCATGCTTGAGTAACGTAGTCGCGTCCTCACCGTCCTGCGGATAAACGCTGTATCCAAGGCTGCATGTGACTGACACCTCGCGCTCGCCAATGAGCACTGGCTTGGCTACCACCCGGGAGAGCCGGCTCATCACGCGGGTCAGTTCGTCGGTAGGGATGGGATTAGTCAGTAACAAGACGAATTCGTCCCCACCAAGGCGGGCGAATGTATCGTCTGCACGCATTAAGCGGCCGATCCGGCGCGTGACCGCGCGCAGCAGTTCGTCGCCTGCAGCGTGACCAAGGCTGTCGTTGACGAGCTTAAAGCGATCAAGATCGAGGAAAAGCAGCGTGAGCGAGTGCTCGCGGCGTCGGGCGAAATCGATCGCCAGTTCGATCCGGTCCATTAACAGTGCCCGGTTTGGTAGTCCGGTGAGCGTGTCATGCATCGCCCGGTGGCGTAGCTCCTGTTCGAAGCGTTGACGCTCCTGCACTTCAAGATCTAGCCGTGCGACGGTGGCCTCCAGCCGGACGGCCGCCTCCGCTGCCTGCGCATGTGCAGCCTGCAGCGCCAGTCCCGCTGCCTTCTGAGAAGTGACCTCGTAGTTAATGCCCACTAACCCGATAATGCGTCCGTTGGCGTCGCGCACCGCTACCTTGGTCGTGATCAACCAGGCTTCATCTTCGAGCAGCCGATATTTGGCATGCTCTTCGTGATTAAGGAGCGAGCGTCCGTGCGTTAAGACCTCCTGCTCCTGTCGGTAATATTCGCTTGCGAGTTCGAGCGGATAAAAATCGTAGTCGGTTTTTCCAAGCAACTCAGCGGGATCGCACACCCCCATGCCTCGAGCCACCGCCCTGTTGGCGAAGATAAACCGGCCCTGCATATCTTTCGCATAGATACGGTGCGGTACGTTCTCGGCAAGCGCGCGTAATAGGGTATGTTCAAAAGCGTCGAAAGTATTGCTTGCGGGGTCGCGTATTACCGATCTGCCTGATTTGACCCGATAAATGTGACGAGACGTTCTAATCATTGGCAACTCCAAGCCTGTACAAATTTTCTAGGCCGGCAAAACGTCTTGCCAAGAGCGAAGAAGCAAAATGAGCAATCATTGTTCGGATTCCAGACTCCGGCTTGGCGAAACGCGTGCGCTGGAGGCGCCTTTAATGCTTACAACGGCATATCGCAACCTTACATTATCGGTACAAACCCTAGGCCGCTTAATCTCCACGGTCGAGGCTACTGACAGAGCGTTCACATGAAATGTGGGAAATACGATTTTCTCTTGCCGCACCGCTGTCATCTAAAAAACCTTAAGTATCTAAAATAATGTCCGTTAATCTGTTTGTTAGCTTGCACCCACCTCAAATCTGCGGGAACAAACTGTGCCGACTTTTAATCAGGTAAACGTATTTACCAAACTAGTCGGCGGATTTTCCGTCGTCATTGCCCTGCTCATTGGGCTAGGAATTTTTAGCCTATTCGAGATAGCCGGCGAGAACGAGCACGTCGTTTTACTGAGCGAAAATTCCTTGCCGGCGGTTAGGTACAGTCTGGAAATGCGGGGCAGCCTAAACGCGATTCGCCTTGGCGATTACCGGGCGGCAAATAGCCTGTCAGCTGTTGATATCGATGCGGCAAGCCAGCAAGTCGATCAAGCTATCGCTGGGTTTAGTCACGCGGCTGGTCAGTATGAGCCGTTGATAAATGACCCTGAAGAAAAGAAACGGTACGGGGATTTGCAAGCTGCCATGAGCCGATATCTGGATGCCGACCACAGTATTCGCACCCTAGCGAAGGACGGCAAGCATGATGACGCAATGTCGTTGCTGGAAGGAGAATCGGTTGAATTTTTAAATGTCGCCGAAAGGTCGCTCAAAGCAATCGTTGATACGAATGTTGCTGAGGCTAACAAGGAAGGCCTTGACTCGCGTAACGGGTTTTCGCGCGCGGTCGCGCTCGTAATTGCCGGGACAGTCGCGGCCACGCTCATTGGCTTGGCGCTAGCGCTGCTGATCGCGCGCGGGCTGACTCGGCAGCTCGGCGGCGAACCAAGCGATGCGGCCACGATTGCTCACGCAATTGCCGCAGGCAACTTGCTCGTGCCGATCAGGTTGAAAGATGGCGACAGCGCCAGCCTGTTATATTCGCTCGCGACGATGAAAGAACAGCTGACCACCATCGTGCGCGGCATCAAGACGTCGAGCGAATCGATCTCGGTCGCAGCCTCAGAAATCGCGCAGGGCAACACGGATCTGTCGCAGCGCACGGAGGAACAGGCGGCGTCTCTGGAAGAAACCGCGGCGAGCATGGAAGAACTCACGACTACGGTCCGCCATAACGCGGACAACGCGAAGCAGGCCGCCGCGCTGGCCGGTTCCGCGTCGCTTACGGCGCAGCGAGGTGGCGAGGTCGTGGCCCGCGTGGTCGACACGATGCAAGGTATCTCCGACAGCGCAAGCAAGGTCGCCGACATTGTCAGCGTGATCGAGGGTATCGCGTTCCAGACCAACATTCTCGCGCTCAATGCGGCGGTTGAAGCTGCCCGTGCTGGTGAACAAGGCCGGGGTTTCGCGGTCGTCGCGGGCGAAGTGCGTACGCTGGCGCAGCGCAGTGCGACGGCGGCGAAGGAGATCGGCGAGCTCATCGGCGAGTCGGTGCATCGCGTCGATGCCGGCTCGAAACTGGTCTCCGAAGCGGGCGCGACGATTACGGAGATCGTGACGTCCGTGCAAAAAGTCACTGACATCGTGGGCGAAATCTCGTCAGCGTCGGCCGAGCAGAGCGTGGGTATCGAGCAGGTCAACCAGGCGGTCAGCCAGATGGATGAAGTCACGCAGCAGAATGCCGCGCTCGTCGAGCAGGCATCAGCGGCCGCGCAATCGATGGCGGATCAGTCGAATTCGCTGCGCCAGGCGGTGTCGATATTCAAGGTTGGCGAAAGCACTGTTCATTCGGCGCCACGGCCCGCGCGTTGGGCACCAGCCAAGGCAGCAGCGATGCCGTCCACCAAGCGAGCGGCATCATTAGGGACGCATACCACGGCTGACTGGCAGTCTTTCTGAACTCGCTGCGTTCCAGGCTACCCGAGAAACTTCGCGCGCAAGGATCTAGTCCCCTGCGGGGAAAGAGCGGTTTGTCTTTAAGGCGGCGGAGTGAGTATTCGCAGCTGACGAATTCCTTCGGCTACCCAATGTCCCAATTTCCGCGGTCACCGCTGCATATGTGGAATTCCCGACGAATCATCGGCCAAAGAGTGCGCTAGCGGTGGCTCGCAATCCACGACGTTTCAATAGCTTGTTTTTCGGAGCGGAGTATCGCGATTGCCGCCGGGGTCGGTCCGCTTTTCTCGAATGCAGAGTTGAGCATGGAGCGCTCGGGGTATCACGACGGACACCCGTTTGCCTATCGCACGATAACCGCGGATCTTGATGTGGATCGTCGCCTCAAAGTCGTCTCCGTGGTTGGGCGCGCGGACGGTGGTCTCGATGCCAGTCGAATCAGCGAAAGCTGTCCGGCGGATTCGACCATGGAGAAGTTGTGCCTGTCATGGTAAGCCATAGGTTGGGTGTCCAGTTAATCCTAATGGACACGTTCCGTGGACGCTATAAAATCTCGGACACTGATTGGACAAATGTCCAGAAATCGAGACGCGTCCACTGAACGTAAAAAGCACGCTGGTTTGGATAAGCGCCCCGCGATGCATGACACGGCACCGCCAAAAACACGCTTCACGAGCGCATACCCACTTAATTCGTCACCGCTACGCGTAGAAAACTGTCAATCCGCGTTTTCGGGTTGAACGCCAGTTTTGCGCATAGAGCTGGCTCCGCTAATCCGGACAGTCGGGTAGCTGGAATCTCTGGATTTTGAGATAGGCAAAATCCCTACAGAGGGCAGTGTCGGGTTGCTGAGTTGGCCGCCTAAACCAGCGCAACGAAGAAATTTAAGTCGCCCTATCTCGATCTTCGTTTTCCAAACTGACTTAATCCATTACGCCGTGTGTTGAAATTTTCGCTTGCACTTGAGCCTACGCGACGTCGAGGGACTGCTCTTTGAGCGCGGCGTGGTGATGACGTACGAGCCGATCCGACGCTGTTGCGACAAAATCGGCAGAGAATTTTCTCATCGTGCAAAAGTTCTACGCCGCAGACCGCTATACGATTGATGTCGGCGGCTTTTTCGTGCGAAGGTTGATGTGTTTTCAGCCTAAACTTGCCAGCAGTTTCATAAAATTGCGCTTGGCACGATAAGTCTCACGGATCGTCTGAAGTTCTTCGACAAACACCGTGTGTTCCTCCAGTTTCGCTCGTAAGTTGCTAATTGTCCTTACGATGCCAAACGCCTCGTCATAGCGCGCTTTTCGGCTTCCATTATCAGCGGCGATCGGCAGCAATCGGTGGTACAAAGCGATCGCATCATGCGGATGAGTTTTCGCTCGAATCGCCGCCATTTGCGCCCACATGTGCGTGGCCACCGGACCGCCGCAAAATGTCTCCCAGGCCTTGGCATAGTCGCGTTCACAAAGAAATAGTTTAAGCATTTCCGTTCGTGTTCCTGCTTGCCAGGAACCTCGCGTCGCTTTGGTCGGTGCTTCTTCGTCCCGAACCCGTTCCCAGAGATAGTCGAGCGCGCGAGCGCCCGTAACGCCTCGTTGGCCGGTCGCGCTGGCGACCTCCATCAGTTCTGCAAACCCCTCGGCTGTAGGATGCATTTCGAATCGTCGCCACGCATATGCATCGGCTTTCGCGAAATCGCTGCGACGCAGATATTCCTCAATGCAGAATGTGAGCAAGCGTTGGTCAACGTTCTTCCCGAATTCGCTGAGCCCCCGTTCTGCCCAACTCAGGCCGTCGTCGTAGCGCGCATGCTGCATACAAAGTTCTGCGACCAGCAAAAAACGGTAGGGGCTCGACAGATCCTTTGAACGAATGAGAACAAGTGCGTCCACGTCGCCGTCGCCTTTGGCAATCGCCTCCATCGCACGGTCAAGTCGCATGCGTAGGGGGTCAAACGATCGGCGAAACTCGTTGCTTGGAGGTAGTTCAGCAAGCTTGTCCCACGCACTTGTCACAAGCGTCCGATAGCGTTGTATTCCTTGCTCCTCGAGCGCGTCCGCGTAGGCTGGCAAGACGTCGTAAAACGTGTCCCACACGCCTTCAGTTTGAAAACGGAACAATCGTTCGGCAAGCTTCAACGGGTCCGGATGCGTTTGCCGGCATGCTTCAAGGTGCACGGCCGCCAGCTCCATAATGGCGGGCATAACATCGCCGCTCGAGTCATCGATCTGTTCCAGACTTTTCTCCGCCCCAGATATCGCCTCTTCTGCAAGCTCGACTACCTGGGAAGCGTAGGGGCCAGCAAGTCGCTGACGGAGCATGTCCACAAGAGACATCAGACCATCACCGTATGCGCCCGCCTCGCGCCAGTCGAGTGGGTGAGACACGCGGGTCGCTTCACGAACTGCTGCCTTCATGCTCGGTGCGTCATCGGCAGCCGCTGCACGAGCAGCAAAAAGCAACCTGTCGCGCAAACCGATGTCGCGCTCGACTGCGTCGAGGAGCAACTCTCTCAGAACCTCTTCGCCCAATCCAGCAACATACTCGCGTATCAGTTCTTCGTACGTCTTGCGATTTTTGCCCCTTCGTGCGGGTTCTGGCTTGTCTATATGAAACACCTCCTCACCCGAGTTTTCGAGCCAAGAAAACGAGACAGCAACCGCGTGCTTGCAAAAGATCCCGTCCGCGCCAACAGGGCAGTCACACTCGTAGGTCAGTTCACCGTCGCTCCCAATCCCAAGTTGAACGCTGTACTGATAGGTACCGTGTACAAAAGCACGAAGGATGTTTTTACGTTCTTTAAGAACTGACACGGCACCCTCTTGGAAATATGCTTTCCCGCGCGCGAGCGTCTTCGTGTCCGCAAGTGACTTGATTACGGCGAGGGTGAGGATGCCGAAAAATAACGACTGTCTGGCCTTGGCACACATCTGCGATTTTCTCCGCGGAGCTCAACTCTCGGATTTTACAAGGCCGCCGCTTAGCACGGCACAAAAACGTTTGACGGCTCTCCGCGCTAGCGACCTCGATTTCTGGTCAGATCTGGCCTATTCTAATTTCATAGACCACGCGTTTGAACGCTGTGGTTTAAGTTCGATTGTCAGCACCAAAAGCGGCCATTTCGAAGGTTTTGGACGCGTAAAAACATAGCGCTTGCACAACTAAATATGGTCCCACAGCAATCCAGCCATTGTTCGCTGGGAACGTCCGTCGGAAAAGGCGGAGAGCCACAAACCATTTCAAGCAAAGTTGGTTCTATAGGCTCCCCTAGCCGTCAATTAAACTTCGTTCTCTCTGAACGATTTCAGCTAAAGTTGGCACTTAATAGCCAGAAACCTTACAACGCAGCTACCCTACCGAACGAGCAGCACGTCCCCCGCAAAACTCTCCGAGTCCCGCCAGGCCGGCAATAGAGGCCACTCTAACTCCTAGTGGCGACGGCGCACTCATTGCCTGAAATGCGTAGTACCAACTTTACTTGAAACTTAGAACCGACTTTAGTTGTGCGAGCGAAAATTGCGGGGAAAAAAGATCAAGTTCCGTTCTATTAAGATAACTATCCTTATCAATCCATTTTGGATGCTGCCGTTGCTGGATGTGCTCGGACTGCGAGCCCGCGATAGTGTCGGGTTCACATTTATTCAATTGATCGTGCACGTGCCACTCGTGCTGATCCTGCTGACGGTATCAGCCAGTTCGCTGGAATTCGTCCCGCCGGTCATGCATTGAGCGTGTGATCGCTACCTCATCGAAAATCGGACGACGGCAACGCATTGGCGAAGAGATGCACGTCGCCCGCCAGCTGCACGACACGCGATTGCACGGCACTTTTTGCAAGGCTCCAGCAGCCGTCGAGCGATCAGAAAACGCCGTTGCATCTTTTCATGCTATGCCTTTGCTCTTTCGTTATCCGGTTTGATTTCGCAAAGCAGCAAGCTGCCGCATGTGGCAGCATCAACTGGCCGCGAAAACCAGAAACCCTGAAGTTCGTCGCAGCCGTAGCGAAGCAAGTGTTCACGCTGCTCGGCCGTCTCGACTCCCTCGGCAACCACCTGCAAGTCAAGTTTATGAGCCATTGCGACGATTGCCTCGACGATTGCGTGGCTGCTTGATTCTGAACCGAGCTCGCTGACGAACGACCGATCCAGCTTAATCCGTCTTACGCGGAATCGTCGCAGATAAACAAGGTTTGAATAACCAGTGCCAAAATCGTCGATCGCGATACCGATGCCGAGCGCCTTAAAGCTGGCCAGAATGCGGATACTCTCCTCAGGGTCTTTCATCGAAAGGCTCTCGGTGATTTCAAGCTCCAATTGCTCAGGGGCCAGGCCGCAATCAGCGAGCACCTGAGCGACCACCGATTCCAGCGAAGGATTGTTGAACTGACGAGCCGAAACATTAATACCCATACGCAGAGCCGGCAACCCGCTGCTGTGCCATGCAGCAGCTTGCGCGCACGCGGTTCGCAACACCCATTCGCCAATAGGCTCGATCAGTCCAGTCTCTTCGGCAAGCGGAATGAACTGTGTCGGAGGCAGCAATCCGCGAACGGGATGCTTCCAGCGTATCAGCGCCTCAACGCCGACAATGCGTCCACTGGCAATCTGAATTTGGGGTTGGTAGTGGAGCAGAAATTCGTCCCGTTGCAGGGCCTGCTTTCGGAAGTTTTCAAGCTAGTTGTCGCCTCGACGCATGAGATTTAAGCTGCTTTTAGCTCCTGGTTACGGGGTTGCGAAACGGCGCTGATTTTGTCGTCGCGATCCGGATTGAGATGGACCACATGAATGCGTTGCCAGTTGCGCGTTTGGCTTTTCCATCGCAGCGGATTATTTTGTCGAGCGCTCTCGTAGAGGGTTGCACGACGATTCAAGATGTCTTGGTCGAGATTTCGGTGACGCTGGGCTGGCGTGACGAAGCGAATCGCGCTGTGGCGATGCTCATGGTTGTACCAGCGCACCAGTTCGGTGACCCAATCGCGCGCGGCGCATAATGTGTCGAACGGTTTGAGCGGATAGGCCGGACGGTATTTCAGCGTTTTGAACAGCGATTCTGAATAAGGATTGTCGTTGCTGACTCCCGGGCGACTCAATGACGGCATGACGCCCAGGGACTGCAAGGTAGCCAGCATCGTGGCGCCCTTCATCGGGCCACCATTGTCGGAATGCAGAATGACTTGATCTGGCTGTATCGCCTCACGCGCGCAGAGATCCTTGAGGACCTCGCTTGCCTGGGCACCGCTCTCCTCGGCATAGACCTGCCAGCCGACGATCATGCGGCTGAACACGTCCATAAATAGATAGAGATAAAAGTACTGCCCGCGAATCGCTGAAGGCAGGTAAGTGATATCCCAGCTGTAAAGCTGGTTCGGCGCATCGGCCATGACAGCGCGTGGCTTGCGGCACGAGCGGGGCGCCCGCTCGCTGCGCCGGTGAGCGAGTTGGTTCTCGTCTCGCAGGACGCGGTAGAAGGTTGATTCCGAGGCAATGTAGCGTTGCTGATCGGCCAGCCGGGGAACGATTTGACTGGGCGGCAGATGCCCGAATTCGGCAGAGTTCGCCACGGCCAGCAGTTCCGCGCGTTCATCAGCAGAAAGCTTATGGGACGGTTCATAGTGTCGCGTCGAGCGCCCATCGAGCGAGTCAGGTTCACCGCACAGCCAACGTTGCACAGTACGCTCGCTCAATCCCAGTATGCTACACGCAGGTGCTTGCCGAGCCCCGGCCGAGGTGGCCTCGCCGATCAAACGGATCACTGTTTTGCGATCTTCAAGGGCGGTCATGACGCCTCGTCCTCGAACAACGCACGATACTTTTTTTGCAGCACCAACAGCGCTGCCGCTTCAGCCAAGGCCTTCTCCTTACGGTTCAATTCGCGCTGAAGTTGCATATTGGCCTGCTTCAGTTCACGGATCTCCTGAGCGCTCTCTTGGCGATGGCCAGCCCTGCCGGCGACGCAAAAATCCGCACCCCACTGCGCAAGATGATGGGCAAACAAACCCCGCTCGCGACACCACGCGTTCAGGGCTTCATCGACCAACCCATGGCTCTCATGCAAAGCCACCAGTCGCTCTTCCGGCGACCAGTCTTCTGGACGTTTTGCGTGTCCGGAGTCCAAGCTCCGACCTGCCGTGGCGCTACCTCTCATCCACTTCCTTAAGGTCAGTGCATTCATGTTCAATTCGTCGGCCACGGATCCGACTGTACGGCTTCCGCGGTTTAGGACCTTCGCAAGCGCCTGCTCTTTAAACTCGGCTGAATACGTTTGTTTCGTCTTCAATCTACCACCTCTGATCTCTTCACTAAGAAAATTCAGAGGCGACAACTATTGTGACGCAGGGGGCTTTAGCTGCGTCTCTAGCTCCAACCGCTCGCCGGCGTGCGAACTTAACGCCGCCGTGTATTGCCACACCCGATTACCGCCGTCTTTTTTTGCGCCGTACATGGCGGCGTCGGCATGCTTAACCAACGTGGTCACATCCGCTCCGTCCCGGGGATAGACGCAGTAGCCCAGGCTGCAGGTAACGGACACCTCGCGCTCAGCGATGAGCACCGGCTCGGCCACGACGCGCAGAAGGTTTCCGGTCAGATCAGCAAAAGCGTTAGCCGACATGGGCTCGGTGAGTAAGAGAATGAACTCATCACCGCCAAGGCGGCCCAGGGTGTCACCTAAGCTCATTACGCGGCCAAGCCGCCGGGTTAGGACCCTTAGTAGTTCATCCCCTGCGGCGTGACCAAGACTGTCGTTGACAAGCTTGAAACGGTCTAAATCAAGGAACAACAGCGTGAGCGGTTGGTTGCGATGCCGGGCGAGTTCGATGGCTTGTTCAATGCGGTCCATTAGCAACGCCCGGTTCGGCAGACCAGTGAGCGCGTCGTGCATGGCTTGGTGGCGAAGTTCCTGCTCGAAGCGTTGGCGCTCTTTTACCTCTAGATCAAGCCGCGCAACAGTGGCTTGCAGTCGCAACGTGGCATCTGCTGCCATCGCATGAGCTGCTTGCAACGCCAGTTCAGCTGCCTTCTGAGTGGTGATTTCATAGTTGATTCCTACCAGACCGATAATTTCCCCTGCTTCATTGCGCACGGCGACCTTCGTCGTAACTAGCCACGCTTCGGATTCTAGTAGGAGATATTTCGCATGCTCCTCCTGATTGAGCAGCGAGCGCCCGTGCCTTAGAACCTCCTGTTCTTGCCGGTGATACTCGCTGGCAAGCTCGAATGGATAGAAATCGAAATCAGTTTTTCCCAGCAGTTCAGTAGAATCGGAAACTCCCATGCCTTTTGCTACCGAGTCGTTAGCGAAGATGAAACGGCCATGCAAATCTTTTGCATAAATGCGGTGCGGCACATTCTGTGCAAGTGCTCGCAATAACGTATGTTCGAAGGCGCCGTCAGGCGCGCTTTCGATGTATCTGTCGGTGAATGCGCTATTGGAAGATCGTTCGGAACGCACAGTCATTTTTGCCTCACGCCGGCGCTTGAAGAAAGTGGAACAAAACAAAGGTCACCTATGTCTAGTTGGGGTCCGTAGGCAATTCAATGACATCTAAAATTTTCAATGCTGTAAAAAGGTTATTAAGTAACGCGTTGCCCGCGTGGCACGCCACGTCAATGGCACCTGAATAAACCTACGCCAACAAAGGGAATAAAAATGCCGACCACGGAAACCAAAGCTGAGGACGTTGGCGCCAAAGGGGGCGGTCAACATCAGAGAGAAGCAAAACATACTGTTCTTCGACGAGCGGCGTCCCTATAAACCACCTGAACCAAACATCATCGTAGCGCACTACGATTGAAAATCGCATAAGCGGCGCCAACCCCCATCTTGCCCACCGGTGAGTCTACCTTCTTGCTCCCAAACCGCGTGGGCCCGCTCGCGGATATGCTGGTCCAGAGTGCAATGCTAAAATCTGCTGATTTTCCGTCCAGACGGCCACCGCTCCCCCAAAGGAAATATGCTCGCGCACGCACGCACTGTTCTAAGCCGAGTTTCGTCTCGGAAGCTTCATTGACATCGTCCCCGTAGGACGCCAACTGCTCTGCTCGACTCACATGCATCCGGACTGTAAACCAGCCAAGTCATTGGGTAAGAGTTGACCATGGGCGGCCGCCTCCAGAGCACTAGCTTCAAACTGCTGATTGCATGCAATGCCACGCGACCCATTAATCGTGACCGGATATCTGTGTATAACCGTTTCGCCTCTATCATTACGTCGACTAGCCGTTCGCTCATAACTTCTCACCTAGAAGCTCGGTGCCCGCTCGTCATGCAGGAGGAATTAATCCAGTTAATCACCCTTACGACGTTCCGTCCAGCGTTATAAATGAAATATCAACTGATTTCGCGCAGTTTTACCGGTTTACGGACTTTGCGCCCCCAAAGCCCTTTCTTTGACCAAGCTCCAAACACCTTTTCACACTACGTCAAAACAACTGCGATCAACGACGGCGGCTGTGTACGAGGGAACGACGTTATTCTGCCGATCAACGCTGCGAACGAGCAACCAAATGTTGTAGTCAACGCTTTACTGAAACACTATTTCATTCCGAACATGGACATATCGGATACACATTATTCCTTGTGAACACATTGGAAACAGAATATAAGTTAATGCGGACTGTAAGACCCGGCAGGGAGATCATCGACTTTTCGCCATCTGCTTAATACTTTTAACAGACGGTTCTCTATCAGGCCTCCTACTATTGGGCGCGTCACTCTTAGCGATTCCTGCGTTGAGCGCGCTTGATACATCCCCTTCTTTTGCACGCGCAGCACAATAGCTTGGCAGTCAACTTTTTTGCTACTTGCAAACCCGTGTTTTAAACAGCTACGGGTTAATGCCACCAGTGCGGCGACACATTATGGAATTTTGAATGAACATAGATCGTCAGCCGCCAGAGGCCTATGACTTCGGAAGACTCGCTGATCCCGACCTCATCCAGTTCGATTCAGTTATCACTGTTGACGTCACGGGACGCGTGCTTTGGATGAATACGAAAGCAGAAAGCCTTACTGAGTGGAGCATTGCCGAGGCGCGCGGTAGGACGCTGCAGCACGTTTTTTCAACGGAGAACGACCCCGAGGGATTGTTTGAAATCTCCAGGAAAATTTCCCCAGAACACAATTCGCGGTCGGTCAGCGGAGCGATTTCGACCAAGAGCGGTTTGTCAAAATATGTGATCGGTAGCGCGATCGATTTGAACCCACCTCAAGGGGTAGCTACAGGACTTTTGATATTCGCGGAGGAGATCCCTCGAAGTGATGAAAATTCTTTTTCTGCGGAAAAACACAGCGCGGCGCAGAGCGTAATCGATTCGCTACCCTTCCCGCTTTTGGTGTTGAATCCTGATCTAAGCATTGATGCAGCGAACCCTGAGTTTTACCGCACTTTCGGTGTCACGGCGGCAGAGACCCTTGGGATCAAGCTAGATGCACTGGGAAACGGGCAATGGGCCAAAATCGACGTTGATGGGGTTTTGGATGGGCTTCTACAGGGCCAGCAGAGCAGCCGATGCTGTCTTGTCGAAGACTTCTTTCCCTCTTTGGGCAAACGCGCGATGCAAGTGAGTGCCACCGCTCTCAGCTTGTTCGGCCTAACAAACAATCTAATCTTAGTCACGATTGAAGACGTATCGGAACGTCGGTCTGCAGAGCGCGCATTACGAGACTCAGAACTGCGTTATCGACGACTGTTCGAGACAGCCAAGGACGGCATCCTCATTCTTGATGCTCAGACGCTTGTCATCGTCGATGCCAATCGGTACATCGCTGATCTTCTAGGTTATTCCCACGGTGCGCTGGTCGGGAAAGAGCTCTGGGAAATCGGGTTCTTTGCCGACAAAGAAGCGAGTCAGGCCACTTACACGCATCTGCAGCAATACGGGTATGTCCGTTACGATAGTCTCCCGCTGAAGACCATGGCAGGAAAGCCGGCCGAGGTGGAATTCATCAGCAATGTCTACTCGGTCGCCGGCCAGCCGATCGCTCAATGCAATATCCGTGATATCAGCGATCGCGTGCGCATGCAAGACGTTCTGAAGCAGCAGGCAGCAGCGCTTACAGAATTGCACCATAAGAAGGATGAGTTTCTTGCGATGCTCAGCCATGAGCTCCGCAACCCCCTTGCTCATATCACCAACGCTGTCCGGCTCCTGCGCCACCACGAGATCAAAGACGCCACAATGGATCGCGCGTGCGTCATCATCGAGCGGCAACTCGTTCAGTTGACGCGACTGGTCGATGATTTAGTCGAAGTGTCGAGGATTACGACGGGACGGGTGCGGTTGAGGCTTGAGCGCGTGACCATCCAGGAAATACTGAGTCGGGCCCTCGAGACAACTCAACCGCTGATTGAACAACGGCACCATAGAGTCTCCAAGTCGCTTGGAGAGAACCTAATATGGATCAACGGAGACGCATCGCGGCTCGAACAGGCGATGGTCAACCTTCTAGCAAATGCAGCCAAATACACCGATGAAGGCGGCACAATAGCATTGTCGGTCGAGCTCGAAGAGACTAATTGCGTTGTGCGCGTAAGAGATAGCGGCGTCGGCATAGCCCCGGAATTACTACCACATATTTACGAACTTTTCACACAAGCAGAGCGGTCCCTTGCGCGCTCCCGCGGTGGACTGGGGATCGGCCTCGCGTTAGTAAAACGTATCGTGGAAATGCACGATGGGATCATCGATGTTCATAGCGTCTTGAACGAAGGAACGGAATTTGTCATACGCCTGCCGATCGCAGCATCGTCAGCAACGCAAACGTTACCCGTGACCGAATCAAGTATTGAATCAACGACCGCGTTGCGAATTCTCGTAGTGGATGACAACGTCGACACCGCAGAGAGTATGGCGATGCTGGTGGGAATGCTCGGGCATGTCGTAAGGATGGAGCACGATGGCAATAGCGCGCTTCGAGCCGCCTCCGAATTTCGGCCTGACGTCGTGCTTCTCGACATAGGCTTGCCCGGGCTGAACGGCTACGAGGTGGCATCGCGCATCAGAGAACAACCGAGTCTCGACCACACGGTTCTTGTGGCAATTACTGGATATGGTCACGAAACAGATCGACAGCTCGGGTTGAAGGCTGGAATAGACCATTATCTGGTCAAACCCGTTGACTTCGATCGAGTGCGACGCATCCTGGGGACAGTCGCCGATCGGGCCGTCACGCCGACACACTTGGAACCGTAGGGCAGTCGGAACACCGATAAGGCCTTCGCAACCCGAAACGGGTCATCTGCCGCCGCGTCTCCGTACGCGTTAGCCATGCCCATCGAACGCTGAAATACGCAAGTTAGGCCTGCCTCACCCACATCGCTTGGCGACACATTGTTCCATGCGGCCATCTTTGGGTTAGGCAGAGGCAACTAATAAAAAAGCCGGCCACAGAAGCTAACGGCAAAGGATACCGGTGCCGAGGGCGGCAACCAATATCCGAGAGATCGATGCTGCAGCGGTGGAGTGGATGACGGCACCGCTGCCGTCGAACACTTTGATCAACCGCTTTGTCATGAAATATTTCTGGCTGTTGCTTAGTCGCAAAAAAGAGCGAAATCCTACGGAAATAATTGCGTGGCCGTCACTTCGCGGAATCATGCCCGGTGGCTTGATATGCTCTTCCCCGCCTTTCACTCCCAAGAGATTCTCCGCCGGGTCCGTGATACACGAATGCTCTCAACGTCAATCCCCTTTGCGTGGAACGAGCCTTCTAACGTTGAGAGTGTAGATTTGGCGACGAGGCCCGGCTTGACCTGGGTCAACGAATGCAGACACGGCGATGCGGTCTTTGTTCGCCAGCGTTCGACACGATCCAAAGTTGGCATCGCACGCGGCCTGCTGCTATGTGCTGAGTAGTTTCCGGCTCTATCGGAACAGCACGACGGCTTTTATCATCATCAACATCGTTTATTCCATTCTTCAAACATTACTTCTGATCGTCCCGGAGACATCATGGCAGTCATAGTAAATGACAGCTAGCTACGGCAGGCCATTCTTTCCGAACTCGCTTTTTTCGTTGGGACCTCCACCCACGCTAAGTTGTTATAAAAATTTGCTGATTTTTGGAGCGCGAGTGAACTCGTAACGGTCAATGGCTGCCGCGTTCAAGCACTCTTGTTCGATGGGACAGCCTCTACCCCGGAAACCTCCGAAATATGTTCCTTTATGCGAATAAAGTTGGTCATGAAGAATGACACGACCAGAAGCCCAGAAAGGAACAGCAGGCCGGTAGTCGAGCTTCCGCCCTGCTCCTTGATGTAGCCAATGGCAAAGGGGCCGACGAACCCGCCCAAATTGCCGATTGAGTTGATAACGGCAATGGAAACCGCGGCGCTTGAGCGTGAGAGAAACAGCGTAGGCAAAGCCCAGAACGGGGATTTAAACGCGTACAAGCCCGCGAGGCTCAAACTGATCATCGAAATGGAGACATATGGATTTGTCGCCATGCTGGCTCCGAACAAGGCTGCTGCTGCGACGGCCAACGGAATCGCCGAATGCAGCCGGCGCTCGCTCCGACGATCAGAGCTACGTGACCACAGCACCATGACCGCTGTTGCAAATATGTAAGGGATCGTCGCGATCAGCCCGATTTCGGTATGGCTGATCTTTGTTGAGAACGCCTTGATGATTTGCGGCATCCAGTAACCGACGCCCAAGCTTCCGCACTGGTAGACAAAGTAAATGAACGACAGGTAAAGGACCTTCGGACTGGCGAGCACCTTGAACGTCCCGATGTGTTTCACACTTGGGCGTGCTTTCTTGTCCTCCTCAAGTTCAGCCAGCAACCAGTCACGCTCATCAGGCTTCAACCACTTGGCATCCTTCGGGCGATCGGCCAAGTAGAGAAAGCACATCACGGCGCCAAGTAGGGCAGGCGCACCTTCGAGGACCAGCATCCATCGCCATCCACTCCACTGCAGCCAATGGACGTTATCCATGATCCACGTGCTAAGCGGCGCGCCAATGATGTACGAAACCGGGATGGCGGCCGTGAACAGGGCAACGGTCGTCGCTAATTCTTTGGCACGAAACCAGTACGTCAGGTAGACGATGATGCCTGGGAAAAAGCCGGCTTCCGAAACCCCGAGCAGAAACCGCAAGATATAAAGCTGAGTAGCGTTTTGGACAAACGCAGAGACGATCGCGACAGCTCCCCATGTCAGCAGAATACGTGCGATCCAGACGCGCGCACCGTACTTGTTGAGCATCACATTGCTGGGCACTTCAAAGAGGAAATATCCGATGAAGAAGATGCCCGAGACGAAGCCAAACGCTTCACTGCTAAGGGCAAGTTCCTTGTTCATCTGAAGCGCCGCATACCCAATGTTCGCCCGATCCAGATACGAGACGATGTAAAGGATGAAAACGAACGGAATGATGCGCCACGAAATTTTCCTGACGAGCGCTGTTTCGTTTATTGCTGATGGTGCTTGCATATCAGTCTCATCGGCGTCAAGCCGCTCGATGCCCGTAAAGATTCAGAGGTGCTTACGCTTGATGTTGCGAGAAGATCATGCAAACCGGGCTGCCGGTTTGAACGGAAAATCCTGTTGGCTTGATCCGTCCGGACGTGTGGTCCACAGCAAACGCGACGATGTTGTCGCTTTCTTCATTCAAGACGAACATGAACCGGCCGTTTGGCGTCGATGTCATGAACCTAGGCGTACGACCTCGGCTTTGTTCGACTTCAACCAGACTCAAGAAACCGGTGTCCTGATCAACCTTGAACACGGCGACGCTGTCATATCCCCGATTGGACGCATATACGTATTGGCCCGTGCTATCGACTTCGATCTCGGACGCGCGGCTATTGCCCGTGAAGGTGTCTGGCAGCGTCGAAACCGTTTGCAAAGGCTGCAGAGAACCGTTGCTGGGCAAGTACCGGTAGGTAGTGACCGTTGAGTCAAGTTCATTGACGCAGTATGCGAAGCCCGATTTCGAGTGGAACGCAATATGACGAGGCCCTGACGTCTCTCGTGTTGAAACGAACGCTGGTGTGCCTGGCGTGAGTTGTCCGTCCTTGAATCGGTAAGTCAGGATCTGATCCAGCCCCTTGGCCGGCACGATGACAAACTCGCCTGACGGGTCGAACGGGTTGAAATGGGGCTTCGGCACCTTTTGCTCGACCCGGTGCGGACCGAGCGGACCTTCGAGCTTCACGAGTTGCGTTAGCTCTTTAAGCGAGCCATCGTCAGCAATAGGCAACACAGCGAGGCTTGATCCAATATGGTTCGACACGACCACATAACGACCCTTCGGATCGATCGCCAGATGAACCGGGTTCTGGCCTTGTGTGCTTTGCTTGTTGATGAACGCAATTTTCCCAGTCGCTTTGTCCACCGCGTAAGAACTGATGTCACTGAGATCGCCGTGGACAGTGTAGAGGCGCTCGCCGTTGGCGCTCAGTGCCAGAAACGACGGATTGACTTGGTCCTTTAGAAGTTGAACCCGTTCAAGCTTCCCAGACTCCTCATCGACTGAATAGACGCTGATACCGTCACCTCGGGCATTGCGTTCGCGAGTGGTACGGCAGCCAACATAAGCAAACATACGATTTCCTTTCGAATTCGAGGGGCGGTTTGCCCGGTTAGCTGCTGCAAAGGCCGTGGGAAACGTGGACCAAATTGTCGCCAGGGCACTTATCGACGCGGCGCTCTGAAGAAGACGACGGCGTCTCATGTTCGCTACGGTCGAACCAACAGCAGTCAATTGATCTTTTAGATCCACGGTCTCGTCTCCACAATTTTTCTTCTGGGGTTTTCACTAGATTGCATTTTTACTCGTGAAAGTGCAAAAATACAGTTATGGAAAACACTTACTCCCCCCCACAAGCGAGCCTGCGGTCCGGCGATGAAGCTTTTCGGTTCATCGATCTTCCGGGAATGTTCGGCACTAAGTTCACGCGGTTGCCGGTTGTATTGCGCCTGTTACTGGAAAACGCGATCCGCAATACGGACGGCGAAGAGCGCCGGCTCGCGGTCGACGGGATCTTCGGTTGGCTCGAGCGCGGCACGAGCGAGGTCGAAATCGCATTCCAGCCCAATCGCGTGTTGATGCACGACACGACGAGCACGCCTGCGCTGGTCGATGTCGCGGCCATGCGCGACGCGCTCGCCGAAGCGGGTGCTGATCCGAACGCCCTCAATCCGGTACTACCCGTGGATTCGTCGGTTGATCACTCATTGGCGGTTGAATATTTCGCCCGACCCGATGCTGCGCCGATGAACCTGTCACTCGAGCTTCGGCGTAATAACGAGCGGTATCGATTTCTTTGCTGGGCATCGAAAGCGTTGACCGGAGTGCGGATTCATCCGCCGGGAACGGGGATCATGCACACCATCAATCTTGAGCAGCTGGCAACGGTTGTCTCGGTCGTAGAACGTGACAATGAGCGCTGGGCGGTACCAGACACCTTGATCGGCACCGACAGCCACACGCCAATGATCAACGGCATCGGCGTACTTGGATGGGGCGTTGGAGGTCTGGAAGCGCAGACGGTGATGTTTGGCATGCCCGTGATGCAGCGAATTCCTGATGTCATTGGCGTTCGCTTGACGGGCGCTTTCCGACCCGGGACGCTCGCAACCGACCTGGCGTTGACGGTGACGCAGCGCCTTCGCCAAATCGGTGTATCTGGCGAGTTCGTGGAGTTCTTTGGTCCTGGCGTTGCGACGTTGACTGCTGGCGACCGGTCTGTTGTCGCGAATATGGCCCCGGAATATGGTGCGTCCACGGGCTTTTTTCCGGTTGATGAATCCACGCTCGAGTACCTTCGAACAACTAATCGAACTTCGAGCGCGATCGCACTGGTCGGAGAATTTTCGAAGCGACTGGGTGTGTGGTTTGACCCGTCCGCGGAGCCAACCTACACGCGAAGTATCAACATCGATCTGAGCGAGATCGGCATGCATATCGCCGGCCCACGCCGTCCGCAGGATTTGCTGGACTATTCAGAAACCTCGGCGGCGCTTGCAACTTTTGCTTTTAAACCAAGCACCGCCGCGACGTCGATGCCCAAGCACCCGGTGGCGATTGCTGCCATCACCAGTTGCACCAATACGTCTGACCCGGCCTTGCTCATCGCGGCGGGTCTAGTCGCCCGCAAGGCGCGAGAACGAGGGCTAAAGGTCTCGCCATGGATCAAGACCTCACTCGGACCCGGTTCGCCCGCTGCCGCGGCGTATCTCGAGCGTGCTGGTTTGATTGATGACCTGTCGTCGGTAGGGTTCGACATCGTTGGATACGGATGCACGACCTGCATTGGAAATTCCGGTCAGCTCACCCAGCCGATCAAGGAAGCGCTCGCAAGCAAGTCCGTCTATCCCGTCGCCATGTTGTCGGGCAACCGGAATTTTCCGGGCCGGATTCATCCGGATCTGGATCTGGGCTTCATCATGTCACCGCCCCTGGTCATCGCTTTTGCACTAGCTGGTGACGCGGAAGTCGATTTAAGCCAGGACCCGGTGCAAATCACCGCAGACGGTAAGCCCGTTTTCTTGAATGATTTATGGCCAAGCCGCGAGGAAGTTGCAGCGTTGGTGAAGCAGGCTGCGGAGCCGAGTGATTACCCCCGCGCGTTCGCTATCGCCAGTCAGAACCCGCTTTGGCACGAAATGAAAACCCCGGAAAGTGCTCAATTTCCGTGGGATCACGCGTCGACTGCGTTGCGTCGGCCGCCCTTTGCTTCCCTCTCGGAAGGCTCCCAGCTTGGCACCTACATCGCCTACCCGTTGCTCGTGCTGGGCGACGATGTAACAACCGATCACATTTCCCCTGCAAGTGCGATTCCGAAAGATAGCTACGTCGCTGACTTCCTGGTGGAGCGCGGAGACGATCGTAACGACCTCAATGTTTTTGCGTCTCGCCGCGGGAACTGGGAAGTCATGGTGCGTGCCGCCTTTTACAACAAGACGCTTGTCAATCTATTGAAGGCTGACGCCCCGACGGCAAACACGTTGCACGTCCCGACTGGTGAAGTGCTGCCGATCTTCGAAGCTGCCAATCGATACCGCGCCGATGGAGACTCGGTCGTTCTCATCGCCGGCGAGCGATATGGGACGGGATCCTCGCGCGACTGGGCCGCGAAAGGCCAGCGACTGCTCGGCATTCGCGCGGTCTTGGCTGTCAGCTTCGAGCGTATTCACCGGTCGAATCTGATCGGGATGGGCATCCTGCCTCTGCGCCTGCCTGAAGGCATCACGCCCGTTTCGTTGAACGTTCGCCCCGGCGACAAGCTCGAAATCAGCGCATCAGCCGAGACGTTGGCACCTCGTTGCCTAATCGGTGTCAAAATCGTTCGTGTGGATGGGAAAATCGACCAATTTGAAGCAACGGCAGCCGTAGAAACGCAACTTGAAACGGCACTGCTGCGCGCCGGAGGCGTAATCCCATTGATCCTGCAAAAAACACTGGCAGCGCAATCGCTCCCGACCTGACGACCTAGGCGGAGCGTGCGAGCCGAATGAAGGAACAGGCTAGAATCGTCATGATCGACAAATCGATCGCCTCGCAAATCGTCGCGTTTATTCACGCAGAAGGAATGGCTGTCGGCAGTCACTTGCCGGCACAACTAATCGCGGATCGCCTTCGTGTGTCGCGCTCCCCGGTCAACGATGCTCTCGCCTTCTTGCATGAAAAGGGCGTGTTAATTCGCGAGCGGAATCGCGGATTTTTCTTGGCAAAGCCAGTGGAGCAGCCGCTCGACCAGGTCGTCGACCAGCTTGGTTTGGGCGAAGCGGATGTCGTCACGAGCGTTTATTTTCGAATCGCCGACGACAGGCTGAAGGGATTACTGCCAGAGGAAGTCTCAGAGCAGGCGCTCAAAACGCGCTACGGATTAACGAATACCCAACTCAACTCCGTGCTTGGGCGCATCTCGCAAGAAGGCTGGGCCGAGCGCAAACCGGGCTACGGCTGGCAGTTCTCTTCGATGCTGACCACCCCGGATAGCCTCTTGAAATCGTATCGACTGCGGTTGGCGCTTGAGCCCGCTGCGTTGCTAGAACCCGGATATTGGCTTGATCCAAAGGTACTCAAACGGTGCCGAGCGGCCGAGGTACATTTGCTGCAGGGAGGAATCGAAACGGATACCGCTGACCAGCTTCACGACCGAGGGGTACGTTTTCACGAATCGTTGGTGGAAGCGTCGGGCAACTCATTTTTTATTGACACCATCAAGCGCGTAAATCGCGTCAGACGCTTACTCTCCTATCGCTCGATGCAGGACAGACAGCGCTATACCGAGCATTGCAAGCAGCACCTGAACGTTCTTGATCTACTGGAGAAAGAACGCAACGAAGAAGCGTCCGAGGAGCTTCGCGCTCATCTTCGCCACACGCTCGACGCGCTATCCAACATCAGCAACATTCTCAAACCCTAGATCGGATCCTTACCTGATCTCTTCCACATCGCTCATGACAGTCAACGCTTCGATACTTTCCTCCTTTACGCCGACCGGGCGACTTCGTGCTTCAATCAATCTGGGGAATCCGATACTAGCCAACAAGGATTCCGCAACGGGACAGCCGTTTGGCGTGTCGGTGGATATTGCGTTGGAATTTGGGAAACGACTTGGCGTTCCTGTCGAGCTAGTTGTATTCGATGCAGCGGGGAAATCCGTTGAAGCGGTAACCAATGAACACGCCGACTTTGGCTTCTTTGCGATCGATCCAGTCCGGGGCGCAAGCATCGCCTTCACCGCACCCTATGTGTTGATTGAAGGCTTTTATCTTGTGCGCGACAAGTCAGTAATCCGCGAGAATGCCGACGTTGATCGTGCTGAAAATCGTGTGGCTGTTGGCAAAGGAAGCGCATACGACCTGTATCTGACGCGCGAGCTGAAGCAAGCAGAAATCGTTCGGGCGCCAACGTCCCCTACCGTCGTGCAAACCTTCGTTGAACAGAACCTCGAAGTGGCCGCAGGCGTAAAGCAGCAACTCGAAGCCGATGCCGCCAAAACACTTGGCCTACGCTTGCTCAACGAACGCTTTATGGTCATACAGCAGGCGATGGGAACACCGAAGAGCCGGGGAGCGGCCGCCGCAGCGTATTTGGCCGATTTTGTGGAAGAAATAAAGGCTTCGGGATTCGTTCAAAACGCACTTGAAATGCATCGCATCGCTGGTGCATCACTTGCCCCGCCTCGTGATTGATTAAAAGGTGATAGCCGTTTCATCGGCGCTGCCACTTGTTGATAACGCATGTCGCAACGTCCCTCTACACACGCTTGAGCTTGCGCGGAAGGAGAAGATCGTAGGCCCTCCCCTTGCCAATCGCGACGCAAGGACTCTGAATTAATGTCGGTGTTCGTTTGTATCGCGGACCCGTTTCGCGCTACGTAGAAGCCCTCAAACTAATACATACGTCGTAGTGAATGCAATGCTCGCGGCTCGCAGCGGGTATATGGCAAAGAAACCAATACCCGCACGATTGTCCCAGACTGCCTCGACAGACTATTCTCCAGCGTCGAAGATGACACTCTCGATGTCGACCGCCAAACACTTCGCAAACTCCCGGGCAAGGACGATTGAAACGCCAGAAGGCTGGCCGGTTGTCGCGTCGCTGTTGGCCCCTATGCCAACGACCTTGTGGCCAAGGCTACACCTCACGAAAGCCAAAGCGGCTAGTGAAGTTCGGGGTCTAGAGACGAGGGAACGAAAACATAACCCGCCATAAGGCGACGGGCGCTTCGACTCATAATTGCCTTCGTGACCATCCACGTACCATCCTTCTGTTCGGCTTCGGCGCCCACTGTCATCGCGCCGGAAGGATGTCCGAAACGGATTTCATTCGTCGCTTTCCCTACGACAAGCTGGTTGACCACGGTACCGGGTATGGCTCCGGCGACGGCGACGGCAACGGCACCGGTTCCAGTCATCGCGTGGTGAAGTTTGCCCATCGACAAAATTCGCGCGTTGATGTCGATGCTTGACAAGTCGACTCGCTTTCCGCTCGACGCCACGTATTCTGTAGGTAGAGAGACAAACGCCAGCTTCGGCGTGTGAGGACGAAGTGCCGTCACTTCTTCGGGCGTCGCCGCCAGACCCATCCGAACCGCCGCGTGCGCGCGAATCGCTTCGCACTTGTTCAGCAACTGGACGTTATCGTTCACGTCCGCCTGCATTTCATTGCCACGCAGACCCAGATCTTCCGCCGTTATGAAGATTGCAGGATTACCCGCATTGATCATCGTGACCTGGAATGTGCCGTATCCCGGGACGTCGAGCGAATCTATGGGATTTCCTGTTGGAAACATTCCTCCCGTTGTCTCTTCACCATCCTCAGAGCCGCCGGGGTTGAGAAATTCGATCTTGATTTCGGCTGCCGGAAAGGTCACACCGTCGAGCTCGAAGTCACCTTCCTCGACAACCTCCCCATTTCTCACTGGAACATGCGCAATGATCTTCGCATTGATGTTCGCCTGCCAGATGCGGACAATAGCCACGCCGTCCTGAGGTGGCTTAACAAACCCTTGCTCGATCGCAAACGGGCCGACTGCAGAGATGAGATTGCCGCAATTGCCAGACCAGTCGATGACAGGCTTGTCGATGGAAGCCGCGCCAAAGAGGTAGTTGACGTCGCAGTCTGGCCGCGACGACGGCCCGACGAGCACCAACTTGCTCGTGCTGGAGGTGGCACCGCCCATCCCGTCGGTCTGCTTTTCGTACGGGTCCGGGCTACCGATCACGCGTAGCAAAATCTTGTCGCGAAGAACGGGATCGGCGGGTAGACTCTCGGCGCGAAAAAAGACACCCTTGCTCGTGCCGCCGCGCATGTACACAGCGGGAATCCTATATTGAGTCAAGCTCTGCTCCTATTGGGTTTTGAAGGTGATGCACACGGGGCTACCTGCGGAAACGACGTGACCGGTTGGCGTCGGGGCGCCAGTTTTTGCGTCAAGGAGGTACTGGACGATTGAATCGGACTGTTCGTTGGCAACATAGAGCATTCGACCGTCGTGACTGAGACAGATGAATCTGGGGCACTGCCCCTGAGCGTCAATCCAGCGTGCCTTTGACGGGATGCCAGTTGCTCCGTCAAGCGCGACCGTCGCGATGCTGTCGTGGCCGCGATTCGATATGTAGAGGGCGGTTGCGTCGTGCCGTATCGCGATGCCAGCGGCCCGTGACAACTTGTGGCTGTCACAAGGCACAACAGACATCGTGTGTAACGGTTTGAGCGCACCGGATAGTGGGTCGAAGGACCATGCCGTGAGCGTTGAATCGAGTTCATTTGCGACGTAAATCATCGCAAGGGTCGGATGGAAGACCGCATGGCGCGGCCCCGCGCCTTCCCGCGCCCGGCCGGATGTCGGAATTGGCATGCTATCTACACCGTCCCACCTGACTGCAAAAACTGTATCCAGTCCCTTGTCGGGCACGATGTGCCAGTCAGTGTTGTAACGTCGCGTCACGAATCGTGAGATGTGATGCGGATGCGACGAAACCTGTTCGATTCGATGTGGACCGGCGGCACCAGGAAAGTGGACCGACGAAGCAACACTGCCCAGTGATCCGTCGGGATCGATCGGAAGCTGCGCCGCATTTCCAGTTGCATAGTTGGCGACGACCAGCGACTCTCCGCTTTGAGACAGAGCGAGGTGTACCGGATTGCGCCCCCCGCACGGTTGACGATTCAAAGCGGTTAGTTTTCCAGTTGTTGCGTTGACCGCGTAGCTGCTTACTTCGGTGCCGTCGCCGTGCACGGCATAGAGAATGTTCTGGGCCTCGTTCAAAGTCAGGAAGCTTGGGTTTTCCAGTGGCTCGAACGATTCGACGTGTTCCCAAGATCCAGACGAAGGCTCCACCGCGTAGACTCCGATACCCTTGCCGCGCGCGTTTCTCTCGTGTGTCGTGCGGCATCCAACATAGGCGAAGACGGGTGCCATTTTTACGCCGCCTCGAACATTTCGTCCGAGATGCGCGGCAACAGCCCACCGGCATTGAAGATTTCCGCTTCTTCTTCGGTGTCGATGCGGCATTTGACCGGCACAGTGACCACGTCGCCGTTTTTGCGCCTGATTTTCAGGCCGAGCGTCACGCCGGAAGACACGTCTCCCCCCAAGCCCTCAACCGAGTAAATTTCCGACCCATCGAGCTGGAGTGTCAAACGGTCGGTGCCTTCCGCGAATTCCAGCGGCAGCACACCCATGCCAACGAGATTCGAGCGATGAATGCGTTCGAAGTTTTCGCAGACAACCGCACGCACGCCGATGAGTCGCACGCCCTTGGCTGCCCAATCGCGCGACGAGCCAGAACCGTAGTTTTTCCCTGCGATCACGATTAACTCCTGTCCGCGAGACAGGTACAGCTCAGCCGCATCGAACAAACGCATGATCCTGCCCTCCGGCTCAAGTCGCGTGAGCGAACCTTCCTGACCATTAGCCATCTCGTTATGAAGACGGTTGTTCGCGAAGGTCGCCCGGATCGCCACCCGATGATCGCCGCGCCGCGTGCCGTACGAGTTGAATTCCGCCGGCTCAACGCCGTGCTCGATCAGGTATTCGCCCGCTGCGCTTTCCGGAAGGATCGCACCTGACGGTGAAAGGTCGTCGGTCGTAACGTTGTCGCCAAACACACCGATGGCCCGCATGTCCGCAAATCTGGCCGCGCTGATGAGATCGGGTTGCCAGTAAGGCGGCCGGCAGATGTAGTTGCTGTCCTCGCGCCACGGAAAGCGTGCCGGCACCGCGGCTTGGCCATGCACACGCTCGCTCTTGCGGAACATCTCCGTATAGATCTTGAGATACTGCTCGCCGTGCACACTTGCCTTGAGCAGCGTGTCGATCTCCTCGTCAGCCGGCCACAGATCCTTCAGATAGACCGGCGCGCCGGTCTTGTCTGTTCCGAGCACACCGTTCTCGATGTCCACGTGAATGGTCCCGGCGATCGCATACGCCACGACCAGCGGCGGAGAGGCAAGAAAAGCTTCCTTCACGCGCGGATGAATACGTCCATTGAAATTGCGATTGCCCGAGAGGACAGCCACTGCATGCACATCACGGCTCACAATGTCCGCTTCAATTTCTTTCGAAAGCGGACCAGACATGCCGTTGCAGGAAGTGCAGCCGAAGCCGATGATTCCAAACCCGAGTGCTTCAAGCGGCTCCATCAGTCTCGCTTCACGCAGGTAGCTTTCGACCGGCTTCGATCCGGGTGCGAGAGAGGTCTTAACCCACGGTTTGCGCTCGAGGCCGAGCTCCACAGCCCGGCGGGCGACCAGTCCGGCGGCAATCATGTTGCGCGGGTTGGAGGTGTTCGTGCAACTCGTGATCGCCGCAATGACGACGGCCCCGTCATAGAGTTTGACCGGGCTCGCCGGATCCGGCTGCTCGGCTACAGCTTCGGCCGGACGCGCGATACCCTTCGAGATGAGACTGGAGAGCGGCACGCGGTCGTGCGGATTGGCCGGCCCGGCCAGTGCGCGGCCGACGGTTGACAGGTCGAATGACAGGACCCGGTCATATTCGGCATGGGCGAATGCATCGGCCCAAAGCCCCTGTGCTTTCGCATAGGCTTCGGTCAAGGAGATTTGCGCTTCGGTGCGCCCAGTCAGGCGCAGGAAATCGAGCGTTTTTTCGTCGATCGCGAATAGCGCGGCAGTCGCGCCGAACTCCGGAGCCATGTTCGAGATGGTCGCTCGGTCACTCAACGTCATAGCGCGAGCGCCATCGCCGTAGAACTCGATGATCGTGCCAACCACTTTTTGCTTGCGCAGAAACTCCGTGATTGCGAGGACCAGATCGGTCGCCGTAATGCCAGGTTGCCGGAAACCCTTGAGTTCTACACCGACGATGGTCGGCAGGCGCAACCATACGGCACGACCGAGCATCACCGATTCAGCTTCGATACCGCCAACGCCCCAGCCCAGTACTCCCAGCGCATTGATCATCGTGGTGTGGCTATCGGTTCCCACCAGCGTGTCGGGAAAGGCAACGCCGTCTTTTACCTGAATGACCGGCGACAGATGTTCGATATTGACCTGGTGCAGGATCCCATTGCCTGGCATCAGGACGTCGAGATTTGAGAAAGCCTGCTTGCACCATGCGAGGAATTCGAAACGTTCGGCGTTTTTGCTTCTCTCAATTGCCATATTCTTGGCCATCGCCTCTGGGTCCGTCCCCGCCACCTCAACATTGAGCGAGTGGTCTACCACGAGATGCGTCGGCACCACCGGGTTGATAGCGGATGGATCGCCGCCGGCTTCGGCCACTGCATCACGCATCCCGGCGAGATCCACAAGCGCTGGGGTGCCAAGTAAATCCTGCAACACTACGCGCGACGGGTAGTAGGGAAAGTCAACGTCGTGACGGCGCGCGGCCAGCGCCGAGAGATACGTCCTGGCTTCAGGGCCGGGCTGCCTGCGCACGATGTTTTCGGCAAACACACGAACGCAATATGGCAGGCGGGCAAATTGAGCGGCATCGAGCGACTGCGTCGCATCAACGACTCTGACGAAATCTACCGTCTGGCTAGGAAGAGGATTGCGGGGCATTTGGGCGTTCTCCGGGGAGGTGCAGTGCGATCTATGTTTTGATTAATGCATTCTATGATCATAAAACGCAATAAGCAAACGCAAATTTTGTCAGTGCTTGCCCGCTATGGTTAGCTGCTTCGCTATTTTGAAGAGCAAAAATAGGGGTTTACACCGCTCGCCTGACACGTCCTTGCACAAAGCAAAAGTGCGTTATATGATCATCAAACGCAATCAGTAACGTCCTGAAAATAACTGTTTCCCCCATGACGACGCGGCAGATATGGTGGGTGCAGCCAGTGAGTGCCCAACACGATCCCGATCGGAGCGAGCGATGGCAAAATCCCAGATGGACCTTTCAGATGCACCGCCTCACTTGACGGTCGTGAACGGTCATAGAGTGCCTCTATCCCATATGGACTTAACCGAACAATCGCCCGCACCCCTGACCCCGCTGCAGACACGGGTGATCCGCGAAATCTTGTCGCTCGCACGACGCGACGACCTCTCGGCGGGCGACAGACTCGCTGAATCAGTGCTTGCGGAAAGGATTGGGACATCCCGCTCACCCGTCAACGTTGGCCTGCATCACCTGGTTTCACTGGGCGTTGTGTTCTACGACGCGAACCGGGGCTTCTTCATGGCAAAACCGGCGCGGGAAGTAACCGATGTCGCGGCGCAGTTTTTCGACGAGCCCGAAGAGCCGTTGTATCTGAAGATCGCTGACGACCGACTCGCCAAGCGTTTGCCAGACGTGATATCCGAAGCGGATCTGATGCGGCAATACCAAGTGTCGCGAAGCGCGCTGCGCAGGGTTTTGTCGTTGATGCAGGAGGAAGGATGGCTAGAGCGACAGGTGGGGCATGGCTGGCAGTTCATGCCGATGATCGACTCCGTTGAAGCGTACGAGGAGAGTTACCTGTTTCGCGCAGCGATCGAACCTACCGGCGTGTTGTCGCCGATGTTCCGCGCCGACAGGGTTGAATTGAGGGAGTTACAGCGCAGACAGCAATTCATTGTCGACGGAGGCTACCTCACGATGAACTCCATCGAGCTTTTTGAAGCGAACAGCGACTTCCACGAAACGATTGCCAAATGGTCGGGAAACCGGTTCATCGCCCATTCGGTTCGCCGGATGGATCGGCTGCGCCGACTGGTGGAATATCGCCAGGCCAAAACCCGCAAACCACGTCAGGAGCAGGCGCTCGAACATCTCGCAATTCTCGACGCGATTGAGCATCAAGATCTTCTGAAGGCGGCGGCATTGCTTCGCGATCACATCGAGGGCGCCCGTCGCGCAAAGGTTCGTTCACGTGAAGTATTCGCCACGCGGTAAATAGCGTTGCGGACGCTGGCGGCATTTCGCCGCTTTTTTTCACCCAATAGTGCGTTTTGTGATTACAAAAATCTTAAGAGTTTTTTTGATAGGAGCCTTCATTTTGTCGTGATGCTCGTTGGTTCATACGATGTGAAGCTCCTACGTTTCGAAAGTGGTGATCTGCGTTTTGTGATCGTCAAACGCTTATCTTTTCGCCGCCGTCCTTGAGATGCGGTTTACCGGCCACCGGGCTACGTCTGTTCGGTGCGCGTGACTATATTGGAGACAACCATGTCATACCGCAGAGGTTGGATAGCCGTGTTTTTGTTTTCGCTTTCAATGATTAACTACATGGACCGGATTGCATTATCGATAGCGGCCAAGCCAATTGCGAGCGAATTCAAGCTCTCAGCCGTGGGTATGGGTTATCTCTTTTCGTCGTTCATCTGGAGCTACGCTCTTTTTCTCATTCCGATGGGTATTCTCATTGACCGGTTTGGTACCAAGCGTATGGCCGGCGTCGGGATTTTCGTCTGGTCGGCTGCAACGGCCCTTACCGGCGCGGCCAGCAGCTTCGGAAGTCTTCTGCTGGCGCGATTAGTGATGGGCGCAGGCGAATCAGTCAGCAACCCTGTCGGCGCGAAGGTCATTCGACAGTGGATACCGGCAAACGAACGGGGGATGGTCACTTCAGTGTTTAACAGCGGATCCTATGCAGGGCCAGCGATCTGCTCGGTGATACTCGGCTCACTCATTGCTCTCTACGGGTGGCGCATGTCTTTCGTCATCGCAGGAGGGATTGGCTTCGTATGGCTCGCGGCCTGGCTGGCATTTTACAACTCCCCAGAAAATGCTCGTTGGCTCAAGGCGGAAGAGCGCGAAAAGATTGTTCGCGAGCGCAACCCCGCGCCAATCAACGCGAGCGCACTTCATGCCGAATCATCTGGTCTTCTGTCATTGATGCGCACCCCGACCTTGTGGGGACTCGCTCTCACACAGGGCTGCAACGTCTACACCCAGCACCTGTTCCTTACCTGGCTGCCAAGCTACCTTCAGGTGAGTCGCGGTCTGAGCATTACGCATACTGGTCTCTTCTCCGCAGTTCCCTATGCGGCTGCCGTCGTGCTTTGCGTCTTCGTCGGTCGTCTGAGCGATCAGTACCTGAAGAAAAGTGGAGTCGGCACAGGCCGGCGTCGCAATGCGGTCGCGCTATCCATGCTTGCCGGTACGGCCATTCTCGCAGTGCCCTTCACCTCTAACCTTGTTGTTCTGCTGGTTGTCTTCTCGATCACCCTTACTGGTATCGCATCCACGACATCGCTCAATTTTGCGTTGCTGAACGATCTGCTTCCCAATTCACGAGATGTAGCGAAGGCAATGGCGTTCGTCGTGGTAGGCGGAAATATTTTCGGCATGATTGCGCCAATCGCCACCGGCTACGTAATCGCTGCGACGGGCAGCTACGACTGGGCATTCGGTATCGCAGGACTGCTGTTGCTAGTAGGCGCGACCGTTGTAATTACGATGACCCGCTCCCCAATGGCTGCTCCCCCTAAATCAGTGAAGGTAAGGGCAACCGCATAGCTCGAGGAGGGAACCTCAGTAGAGTTGCGCTCGGTAGACAGTTGGCACTGTTCTTTTCGAACTCATCGCCATGAATACCTTCACTATCAGGCAGTTTGAAAACGCGATGAACTACTGGCGTGAGCATAAAGCGTCGTGCGAGGATGTGGCACTACGTCCGCGTGCAGGCGTACTTGCAGATACTTACAGCGCTATGATTTACCAGCGCGCCGAAACTGTCTTGGCTAACACTCTATCCCTTAAAGAACGAGGCGTTGAACCTAGCTCTGAGCCAGCTGCCACTTTCGCTGTAGGTCGCATTACTGGATCTGTCGCGCGAACATCGATGGCATCCGATCCGCTGACATGGTCGTGGCGCACTTAAACAATTTTCGGGGACTCGGTGAGCCGAACTGCGGTACAGCGGTCTCAATTGGTTTTGCGGCCGCGCTCGGCAAGCCTACATGGGCGTATCAATCCGGCGCTCGAGCGCTTGTCGAACAGATCGCTGCAACGTCCGATCCACCCTCTTCCCTCCCTATGAGCGCGCGTGGATATGTCCTTGAACATTCTGGCCTAAATGTCAATCCGATGGTGGCCAGTTCGGCAGGCTTCGTAGTAGGTGGCCCGGGCGATTGTCTGCGTGAGATAAAGAAGTTCAGCAATGGTGGCTCCCATTTTGATTACGGGGTTTGCAAGCGCAGCTTCGTATATATTGGGTGATGCGCAATCTCAGTATATCCATTTTACAAACGACCTCGACTGGCTGGACGATCCGCAAGCGGTGTACGACGAATGGCAGTTAAACGCCTGCAAGGCGTGTGCGTGGCGCCGACGGATGCCCCATTCAAACAGCTACAAAGCGTAGCGATCGTCGCCATGTTTTTGGGTTTAGGTCTTACATCGGCGAATGTCGGAAACTTGATTTCGATGTCGTAAACGTGGACGGTCTTTGACCTGATGTGTATGTAGAGAAACGTGGGCCGCGCATCGCTCGGCGTGTGCCACTTGAGCCGTTCTGCGTCGATGCCCGACCAATTTTCTGCGGCGCTGGGTCCAAAGAACCGCGTCGGGAAAATCTTCATTGACTACCTGCGTAACAGCAAAGGCGCGAGTACAGTTGCCGCCTTCTCCGCGCGCACGCTCCGGCATGGACGTCTCGATGCCCATCAAGTGGGAAGAACTGCCAGAAATCAAGGCGGCCGACCAGTGGACGATTCACAGCGCGATCAAACGCCAGCGCACCTTGGGTGCCGACCCGTGGCAAGGATACGCACGTTGCCGGCAGGGATTGACCGTTGCCATGAAGAGAGCGATTGACCTTAAGTAGCAGCTTTACACAACGGGGAGACGATGGACGATGGAATCGAGAGACGCGCCCTGCTGCTGCATTTGGGCGACGTACTGGAAGCATCTGCGTGCGTGATGAAATGCGCAAACCGGTTCAACACCGTTGGCGAGGCCGTCGGGCAAGAAGAATCCCTGATGACCTTTACCATCCTTCGTATGGTCGATGCGGAAATCACCCCGTACGAGTTCGCGAAACGAGCGGCGAGCGCGTTCTTCCTCTGGCCGAAGCTGCTGCTCGATGAACGATCAACCGGCCGCTGCTCGCGAACCTTGTGCAGCACGATCTCATTCACGGAAATCAAAGCGGCTGGGAATCTACGTCTCCGAGCTCCGACAGCAAGTGCCGTGGTTTGCCTACGGTTTGAACCAGGTACCTGAGGGGCCGTCCGAGCAAAGCGTCGCGGTGTGGCCGCCCACCGCGCATTGATCGAATGTTGGCAGTCGACCGAGATGTGTCCATTGAACGCGTCTCCAACGCGTCTCCCAGTGCGTTCACTATCGCTCGCCTTAGCCGAGGCTCGCCCGCTTTTCCATCGCCTACCTCCGGGTTGACGAACCTGCCGAAGGCCGCGCGCAGATCGGCGACGAAAGCCCCATCCCAGATATGAGATATCACCACGAGAATGCCGCTCATGGGCATCAAGCCGCTTTTATAGGCGCATTTGGGCTGCATTTCAGGGAGTGAGAGCGCCGAGCATCGGCTCTCTGTTAGTTGGCTCAAGAACAGCGGCCGCCTGGGCAAATGTCCGTGAAATCCTTGAAGCAAAGCTCGGAGAGACTCAAGTTTTCGGAGCATCCGCCGAGATTAAGGATGCGAGACCTTCAGATAACTAACCGCCTCCCCGAGAGCGGCAAAATCAAATACAAGCATAATAACCAGAGAGCGCAATGACCCATCACACCGAGGATCCATTCCCAGCCGACGACAAATTGTTCCTGGAAGCGCGTGCTTTCGCCCTTTCTATCGTTTCTATTCGGCGAGCACAGGGAAAGCCCAACCCGGCCGATTTTCCTGTGGGCACGCCAGAGTGGTCGGCCGTAATTGCAGACTTCGCGGCAGACATTTTGCGTCTTCCCGCAGATCCACTATCCCTCCCAAAGCCGGTGGCGCGGAAGAAATCATGCGGATGAGTGCTTTAATGCCCTTCACCTATACAACGCATCGGCAGCAAAGTGACCTCTCATGCCAGTGCCAAAGTCGCTTTCCGCCGGCACAGCCTGTGATTCGCTAGTAGGTCGAGAAAGCGTCGACAGCACTGACAGGTCGTGGAATCGAAACGCACAGAGAAGATGAGGGGCTGATGCCAGCTTCGTTACCTGGATCGCCGAAAGGTCGACTAGAAGGTCTGCCGCTTGTGCTGAAAAGCCAAAACGCGCTTCTGCGACTGAACGATCCGAACGAAGAAGTCGCTGCGCGAGCGTCAAGTACGCAAGGTTGATTTCACAAATTGAAGCCGCGGTATCATTCAAAGTGTTCATAGGCCAGCCCTGATCGAAAATGGGTCGAACAAAATCGGCAATAAGTGCTCATCCCTCTTCCGATCTCGTAACAATGACCATTGTGGGATTGTTTAGACCGTTCGGCAAGGGTTTGTAAGACAAAATCAGGTCGGCGAATCTTGAGTCGGTACAGATTACGGTTTCGGAGTGATCCCGGCGGTTTTGCCGTATTGCCCCATGACTGAGTACAGATCGAAAATACGGAATGCCGGGTTTATTGTGGACAGATGGTTACCGAAGCGCCGCCGGTTAAGCGGGTGCATCGCCATTGGCCTGACTGTGTTGGCAGCCCGCCCAATTGCTGCGTCCCAGATCGCCGCGCCCGCTCCGATGCTATCCGGCCACATCGGCGAGCTGGTCCAGGGCGATGCAAATGAGGCGATTAAGACTCGGCAACGTGATGCAAACGACGCGCGTACCCGCGCCATTCGGCTGTCGGCCGAACAAGGACAGCCCGAGGCCGAACATACCTTGGCCCGGATGTACAGCGCGGGCGTTGGGGCGGTGCGAGACAACAGCGTGGCTGCGATGTGGTATCAGAAAGCTGCGGACCAAGGATACGCGGCAGCGCAGAACAGGCTCGGCTACGCCTATCTGAAGGGGTTAGGACTGCAACAAGACGACGCCCTAGCGGTGCAATGGATGATGAAGTCCGCAACGGGCGGCTATGCACCTGCCCAGTACAACGTTGGGGTGTTCTATGAATACGGGCTGTGTGGCCTGCCTCGCGATGTTGACTGGGCACTCGAGTGGTACCGGAGCACCGCAGCTCAGGACTATGCACTTGGCCAGTTCAAGTTGGGGGTTTGCTTCCAGGATGGCATCGGAGTGCCGCCGGATCTGAAAATGGCGGCACAATGATTTGCACTGTCAGCGCAAGCTAGCGATTTCAAATCAAAATTGAATCTCGGATACCTGTACATGACTGGCCTGGGCGTCGCTCGCGACGACATGCGCGCGGCAGAGCTATTAACAGAGGCGACGCTCAGTGGGAACGTTGGCGCTAAGGGGAATCTTGCGATCATGTATGCCCATGGCCAGGGCGTGCCGCATAACGAAGCGCTCGCTACCAGATGGCTTAAGTCGGCGGCGATTCAAGGTGATGCCTCTTCGCAGTAGAAGTCGGGCAACCGCTACGCGACCGGTCTCGGCATTGAGACCAATCTGACCGAAGCTACAGGGTTGTTTCGCAAGTCAGCAGAACAGGACGATGCAAGAGGAATGTTTTTGCTCGGCTCCGGTTACGCAATCGGACAAGGCGTCCAGCAAAACGACGCCGAAGCGTATCGCTGGTTCGTTAAAGCGGCCGCGCAGGGAGACGCCGACGCCCAAACTAGTCTTGGTGTTGCTTATCTGAGGTGGTGGGCGTTGAGCGTGATACAGCCGCTGGCCTCGATTGGCTGCGACGCGCTTCGGGCTAAGACAATGTATCGGGAATGCTACTTTTGGGTACCTACTACTGGGGTAATACCACCCAAGACGATCGCAACGCGTTTGAGTGGTATGCGAAGGCGGCCAGGCTGGGAGATGCGCGCGGCGAGCTCTGGGTAGGTAAGTGTTATGCGTTCGGCCAGGGGTGGCAATGGATTACGGTCAGGCGGTCGTGTGGTTTCGGAAGTCCACCGATCATGCAATGCTTAAGCGATGTTCGACATGGGACAGGCATACCAGGACGGATTAGGTATTGAGCAAAACCCCGCGCAAGCTCGTGATTGGCATCAAAAGGCGGCTGCAGGATATGTGCAAGCGCCAAACAGCAAACGGCGGCGTAACAGGGAGACGCTTTGAGCACAGAAATAACATTTTAACCTAGAGTAACCGCATTTCGTTGGTTGGAAGGGCGGCCTCAAATGTGAACTGCAACACCTGTCTCGTATAAGGTGTCGCAATGCCCGAAAAAACTTCATACCAGCAGCTGCAACCTGAAGAACGCCTGACCATTGCAAGCTTGCATCTGCAGGGTTCAAGTATGCGAGCCATGGCTCGCATACTCGGGCGCTCACCGGGACTATCAGCCGTGAGCTAATGCGAAACAGCTCTTCTGTTGGCTACGCATCGGTGCCCGCTGCAGCGCTTAGCAGCGCACGCCGCAGCGCGTCCCGCCGCCCCGCCAAGCTTTGCCTGCAAAGCGTCTGCTGGCGCATCGTTCTCACCCTGCTTGAGTGGAAATGGTCGCCCCAGCAGATATCGGGCACACTCAAGCGCATGTATCCAACCGACTCGACCCAACACGTCTCGCACGAAACCATCTACACGGCTATCTATGCTCAGCCGCGCGGTGAACTGCGCCGCCAACTCATTGCCTGCCTGCGCCACGGCCACAGCACGCGCATGCCACGCACTCGGGGCACAGACCGGCGCGGACAGATTCCCGACATGGTCAGTATCCACGTGCGACCGCCCGAAATTGAAGACCGACTACTGCCAGGTCACTGGGAAGGCGACTTCATCAAGGGTGCGAACAACCAATCCTCTGTCGGCGTTCTGGTCGAGCGCACCAGCCGTCTGGTGCTGCTTGCCAAGATGGAGGACGCCACCGCCGCGTCAGCGCTAGCGGGCTTCTCCGCCAAACTCAATTCGATTGTGGCGCCGTTACGGCAAAGCTTTACTTACGACCAGGGCAAAGAAATGTCGCGCCATCAGGAACTCACCGCCGCCACCGGCGTGAACGTGTACTTTTGCGACCCGCACAGTCCCTGGCAACGCGGTACTTGTGAAAACACCAACGGGTTGCTGCGCCAGTATTTGCCTAAAGGCTCGGACCTATCGGTCTACAGTCAGAACGAACTCGACGCGATCGCCGACAGCCTGAACAGCCGCCCGCGCGCCACTCACGCGTTCCATTCGCCATTCGAGGTCTTCGCTGCGACCCTTGATTCAGCAAGCCGACCTCCAAGCTCTAAACATTGACCCCCTGTTGCAGTTCACCCTTAAACCGCCAAGTTTATTGGTCGCTGATAGGAATCAAGTGAACCTGATGCATATGTTTGAGCCTTAGGAAAACAATCCTGACACTTTCTCGATATTGACATAAAAAGAAATTATCGATTTTTACCAGTCCTAAGTACCTTACTTGACTTCGACTCGCTTAGGTTTCTTCGTTGAACGACTGGCTATTGCGGGCGTATGGATATTGCAGTTCTTTGCACAAACATGACTTGTGATTCAGAATGAGTGTCATTGAACAATGGTTTTAGGAGGTCCCGGATGCGCATGCAGAAAAAAGATACCCTCCCAAGTAAGGTTTGTGCGAGTTGTGGCCGCACATTCACATGGCGCAAGAAATGGGAGCGCGATTGGAGCAGCGTTAAATACTGCTCGGATAAATGTCGTAGTGCGCGCGGCACAGCTGTAAGGTGATCCTCTTTTTGTAGCCGTTGTACTAACTCTTAATCCGCAAAGATCAACAACGTTCGGTTGGTGTTGCGAAATTGCTTAAAAGTATCGATAGTGTTTCCAGAGGTCCTCACCGTAGGTATGGCGCCTCAAGTTACTTTTTTGGATGCTTATTCTGATAAAGCACCGCCGCAACGGCGCAGACACTGTCGTTTTTGTCCCGAAGCGCCGCTATGGATGCGCCAAATTCCATGGTTTCGGATAATTTTTCTGAGCTGTGAATGGCGACGACTCGCTCTACGGCAGCCGGCAAAGCGGACAAATCGTTGATTGATTCGAAGTCGCCAAGTCCTGTCACCATCGGATTGTCAGAACCGCCGAGCATCGAGCGTACATCCGTTTTGTACAGCACAAGCGGTTTGCCGGAGTGCCACGCGAGCGTCGCCTCGACGATTGTTCCCTCATCGGGTACTCTGCCGTTCAAGTTCGCCACAACGACATCGCAACATCGAAGCAACTGATAAGTGTCCAAAGCGAAGATCGCTCTATCAATAATCCTCGCTGCTTCGCTGGGCGATGCGCCGCATTGTTCCAACGCAGGCTTGATCTGAGCAAACTCTAACCCGTCGCGATGCGGAAGAAAGGTTGAAAAGCCAGACAGCTCCAGTGTGCTGGCAATGCTGTCCATCTCAGCGCGCTCGCTTGGGTTAAAAAGCGGACCCGCGCAATAAATTCGTAACATGAGCAATTATCTCTCGGCAGTCAGACAATCTGTTAAGGCGGAACCTGGTTGATGTGAGACGTTGTATGCCACTTAAGCTACAACAAATTTGTACATCAAAAGCGCTCTCAGGAAAATAGATCGGCCGCATATAGTTGCAGGGCCGTTCTGGCATGACAAAATGGGCCCGTCGCGAACAAAGCCGATCTTTCGTACCGCATCGGGCCCGCGAAGTATCATCGGTTGCGAAACGCGCCGCTCATTTGATTTCGTGGAGTTCCGTCATGTCCGTCAGTCAATGCGCAGCTTGCAAAGCCACCGTGCCACAGTACGACACCATCCATACTGGAAGCGACGAGCACAGCGACCGATTGCTGTGCACCGCCTGCTTTAACCGCGAAATGGCAAAGCACGCCGGCATCGACAATTTTGATCAAACAAAGTTTGAACCGATGCACCTGTCGGACGCCAGCGGAACTGTTCACGAGTTTCGTTTTCGAAGTCTGCTGTTTGGCGACAAACTTTCTCTGGAGGCATTCGGCGCGACTAGCGAGAATCAACCATCAGGCTACCGGTTTCAGATTCTTGGAGATGCGGAAGCGGATCAATTTGTTTTGCTTGGAAGGCTGATTGAAAAGATGCGTCGTTTGCTTGCGGTTGTGCACGTAAGAGATGGTGATCTCGGGTTGCAAATTGTCGACGAGACAATCCGCGGCAGAATCGAATGGGACGGTGACGAGCATTCGCGTATGCCGTGCGTCGTCGTAGATGGGCGCCGTGTTGAATGGGACGAGCTTGGGCGCATGCTAATGACATTTGAAGGATGGCAGTTCAAGCTCGAACTGTGCGATCCAAGTGACGAAATCTGAGATGGGGGCTTCCCCCCAACAATCCCGATCGCTGTCAGGTAGATTAGACGGTTCGTATCTTGACTCCCGTGTAGCTTAATTGCTGAGCCCAGCAAGCGCATCAGGACCGCCAGCGAACACTGCGTACGCCCTTCCCTAGTATGTCGTCGACTCATCCTTAAACGTTGGGCCCCGCGTCACGAGGTTCGACATCTTGTATCTTTAATGGGGCGCTGCCTTCGACCCGGTAACATCTGGCGCCAACAGCAGCACAGAGAGAGTTGAATCCTGAGGACGGGTTCTTTCCCTATAGTGAAGCCGCTGTAGGTACACCCTCGCCCTATAATGTGGAAATTGTTAGTGATTTGACGACCGGGAGCCCCACTTTATGAGTCAACCACACGGGCGATACTCTGGATCTCGAGATAAGGGCCAGCATCAATCGCGCCAACAATCAGATGCAACACCGCGCCGAACGAACAAGCCTTACGTTAAAGCGCCGCCTGCAAGAGACGCGGCTCAGACGGCGTCCATCTTCAAAACGCGTTCGTTTAAATTGCTGGTCGATGCAGTGGGCGCAGAAAATATCGCACTCGGACTTGACTCTAATTTAACGCGCGTAGCCGAACTGGTGAATGGGGAGAGGTTTACGCCCGAGACAGCTTTTCACATGGAAACGACGCTTGGCCTCCCGCATGGTTTTTTCGATCAACCCAATCCGGTCCTCACGCCTGAGATCATTGCTCGCTTGAGGTCGCCCCTAGACTTTATTCACGTGAACGCTGAACCGGAATCGGCGTACGTGGAAGTGATTTGGCCAGCTCCTTCTACACAGTTCAATCACCACCCTACCCTTACTGATCATCCGCCCGGAGACCCGGAAATGCCAAAGAAAACAAATGGCGGGTCGCATAAGGCCGTCGCGAAGAACAACACGACTGCTGCAAAGCCTAGCAAGGTAACGCCACCGCAGACGGCGCCTGGGAAAACGAAAGCGCCATCCAAGTCGGCGGCTCAGCAATCACTGCCGTTGATTGATGTCGCCGCTTTGGAAAAAGTCCGTCGCGCCAACCTGCACGTGCTCACAGCCCGCAAAGGATCAAAGGCTCGGCTCGGCGCGGTGACGGAACTTAGCGACTCCAACATGGCCAATCGTTTTTATGGGCAAAAGCGTTTGGACGATGCTGAAGTGAACCGGTTCACGGAACGCCTCGGTCTGCCCACTGGCTGGTTTGACGTTCCCCGGACAGTAACGGACATTCCCAAGTCGGTGTCGGAATTGCTGATCCCTTCGTCGGATCGTCGCGCGGTCAGTCATGAAGAACTGCCGCCTGTGGCCGAACCAAAAGCGCCAGTGGCGAAGACGCCTGCGAATATCAAAGCGCGGAAGGCGGAGCCTCGAATCGCCAAGATCGATGATGCGAATGGCACGGGCCATCCGACAGGCGTAGTCTTTGAGACTGAAGCGGTCGTTGAGCATCAGGATCAGGCGGTCCCGTCCGTCGCCGAATCAGCAGTTCTGCAACCCGTCGATAGTCGTGTCTCGTCGTCCCCTGCTCTGCAGGAGTTCGGAGCGCCCCCTGAAGCGCAAGGCAGCAGGCAGCCGTACCGTCTCATTCCTGCGACCAGTCTGGACCATTTGCTCGGCATTGCACCGATCGCGGAGGCGCTGCTCAAGACGCCCGCAGGCAAGGCACGTACCGGTCGCTTGGACGAACTGAAAGCGTTGGAACTGTTGCGGCAAGCCGTATTGCTTTGACCTGATTTGATATGGCACTTGATCTCACCGGTCGGACCTTTGGCAGGCTCACTGCGATTGCCCGCGAGGACGGTTCTCGTTGGCGATTCAAGTGCGCATGCGGCGTCGAAAAGGTTATCGAGGCTCGTAGCGCAAGGTATCGCAAGACTTTGTCGTGTGGCTGCTTGCGACAGATCGACATTGCGCCCGGCCAACGCTTTGGCCGCCTGACTGCATCCCTTTACGTGAATCACGGCAAAAACGGGGCGCGTTGGTCTTTCCAGTGCGATTGCGGATCCGTGAAAATCTTCCCATCGAGTTACGTAAGGAGCGGCCTCCGAACGTCATGCGGATGCCGCACTCCCGACATTGTCGTGAAGAAAACCGAACCAGCTGCAGTCATTTGGCCGTTCCCCAAATGGCCCAAGTCGCAAGCGGCTGAACCGGTCAAGATCGGCCAGCGTCCAAAATCTGGAGATATCGCGGATGAGTAGGTAGTTTCAATACCGCCGAGCGAAATGACGCTCACGTCGGGGGTGCCTGCACCGTTATCAACCATCCTCGACCTGGGCGCCTGCAATACGGGTAAGCCGACGTCGGTGACAGCGGCTATCAGTGTCGAAAGACCAAGCGCTTTTAGCGGTGTTCAAACTGCTCGAAGATAAACGAGAAAATTCGCAAGAGCATACCTACGACTTGATGAGGGTATCAGCTAGGTAGCCCAGCATACCAATCGGCATATGGGGTGTTCTTTGCCATATGCCGATTCCAGTCAGGCGCGCCGTCCGACCACCAAACGGGACCCCGCTCACCCAGCTGCTTTTTGATTTCATCGATTCTCTGACGCGCGACTTCGCGACCCGCGTTATCGCCACCACGTAATGCTGAACCCTTTTCGCGGCGGGCTTGCATCAACTCGTCTACCAAAACCTTTTTTACCTCGGCTGACAAGAACGGGTTTGTACATCGCCAGAGACGTCCTCTGACAACAAAGTAGCGACCGTCCGGAGTAACAGGCAACGTTGATTTCACCGCTCTTTCCATCAGAGATGCACGTGATAAAAACACGCGAACGAGCAGCTACAATCGCTGGCGCAAGCAGGGTTGTAATTTAAACCAAAATTTCCTTGCGAGCGCATGTCTCACCGTCAACCGATTCTTTACTGACAGCATGTCATGGCAACTGCCAGTTTCAGTCTCAAATTTTATCAGTGGTACGACGGCGGCGGTCCTTCTTCGATTTCGCCAGGCGTCGCGGAATCATCCGCTGGTGCGCCACTTGTTTGTACAAGCGGATCCCAAGCTGGCAAACCTGCACGCAAACAGTCATTAATTGTTGCCGTTTGGGCAGCTTGATGAATATCGACGCGTTTGAGTTCTACGTCGTGCCCATGCGGGAGCCCGAGTTCGCACAAGGCGGCTTCGGCTGATTCGATGTCTTCAAAAACCGCCGCTTCGTCCATCCCCGAGGGCATGACCCCTGACCAAAATGGCACGCTCTGGTCGCAGCCCAAGAAGATGCCGTAAACAGGACTATGTAGGACATAGGCAACTTTGCGATTACTCGCAATCGGCAGGAGGTTACGAGCTGCTGCTAGACGGACCGATTCGGTGATCGAGTTCGTGCGGAGTTTTGCGTTGATCGACTTAAAGTGACGACGTGTTACGGCATTGGCAGATAGGCCAAGCGATTCAGCGATCATGGCTGACGACGCACCTTGTGCCGACAGGTACAGAATGTCGAGTTCAAGCCGGGTTAATCCGCTACTGCTCCAAGAGGATGCCCGTTCTCCCCGGTCGTACCAATCAAAAATTTCACCAGCAATCAGTTTGAACAATAAGCGGTTTTTACGAAGCGGTTCTTCCCCACCATCTTCAGGCAGGTCCGGCATCGCCACATAGAGCACGCCGAAGAAACGCGCTTCCGGGCCGTGTGCCGGGATGGTGATCCAGCTGGAGGCGCCGAAACTGCGCATGAATTCGGCCATCTCACGCCGGCTTCCATCCAGGTATTTTATCGAACCCACGTCGGAGGAAAAGAACGGCTGCTGAGAATGTGCCCCATGCGTCATGAAGGGGTCCGTCGCGTACCACCTTTTTTCCGCATACTTCTGAACGAGGTCCACAGCGGAAGCCGATAGCACACGATATGAATGATGGGCGCCATCTGTGCCTTTTTCCGTCAAACAGAAAAATGTTGTCCGGGCTCCGAGCCGAAGAACGACATCTCTGAGTTGCCTGAGGAGAGCCGCTTCATCTTGCGCATTCGCAAGATGACGAATCATATCGATCACGTCTTCATCGTGACCAAGCGAAGCTTTTTTCGCGCATGCAGCCAAAGGCTCGCGCGCCAGTCGCGGGATAGCGTCTCTTATCTTTTGATACGGCTCGGTACGCTGTAGATCTTGGACATTTGCCTCGTTCGCGAGGACAACCTGTGTGAATCGCGTCTCGCCGTTGCGCCCCAGGCGCAATAACGATTCGCGTTCGAGGAGACCTCCAAACTGCGACAGCCGTGCTCTTAAATGAACCGTCTCATGGCCAGCTGAAAACGTAACACTTTCTGCGTTCAACATCGACATCTCATCCCTTGCGCGATTACCTGCGCATCAATGTAAACGCGGAGTCGTTACCAATTCATCCGATGTTACAAAGGGTTGCATTCAGCGCCTACTACATACCGCCCCCCGAGGTCAAGGGGGTACACCTCGGGGGTGCTTCGCATCTACGATGAGTCATCAGCGATCGCGAGGCTCATAACAATGCCACTCAGCAACTTCAGTTTGCTTCAAAGCGTGTGGGGAAAAACGGCCGTCATAACCCATGTTGATTTTCTCCAGCTGCGACACGGCAACAGAATCAGATGGCACGCGCTAGTCGTCGCAAGAGACGGTCAGATGCTGTTCTCGAATGTTGAGGGAGAGCCGCGGAAATGGTTGCGGCTGGACGATGCAGTCGCCGAACTTGGAGAGATCATGCCAATGCGGGTCGAGATGCGTGTGGTCCGCGCGCTAGGGTGTCGATGTGGTTGACGGCACGCCTTCAGTACGCCAAGCGAGCAATCAGGAAATCAGTTGAACCGCTTTGTTGAGCACTTCAGGATCCACCCGTCCGCTCTCGGACGCAGTCAGATAAACCAACGATATGAGTCGCGCCTTGACCTCGATAGCCATATTAGGTTTTAACCCATTGATCGCTTCATCGACGCGGGTCAGCACGTCCTGCAGCAATGCGTCGTTGATCGACCCGTTAGTGCGGCGACCGGTCACGATGTATAAGAGGTCTAGCCCTGCGGCGTCAATCGCAGCCAAATATGACGCGTCTGGCAGACGTGCGCCGGTCTCATATGTGAATTGGGTTTTCCGACTCACCCCGGTGATTTCGCACATCCTCCCTTGTGTTAGGCCTTTGCGCTCCCTCTCGCTCAGCAGACGAGCACCGATACTTTGCGTCATAACGTACCTATTATTGACATTGGGTTCAAAACGACCCAGAATGGCCTTAATGGTCCATTCCAACGCTATTATAAGAGGCGGGAAATGCCTCGGAAGTTTTCGATGAGATTCATGCAGAGGATGAACGACGAAGAGCTTCTACTCATCCGTGGGGATTACAGCGCGACTCGTGGGGGCGCATGCAGCGCCAGCCCAGTCAAACCTAAGCGAGTATAAGTTGTAGCGGCCGATGAGAGTGCTACCAACACCACCATCGGCCTGACCATTGCAGGACTGTTGAGGAATCGAAATGGCTAAAACCATTATAGATGAGAACGTTCGTTCACAAAAACTGGATCGCAAGTTCCTTTGGGTTGCGGCGTCTGGCGCCATCTCCATTGCGTCGCCTTCCCCGGTCTTTGCTGATGACTGGGGCTGCCAAGTGCTGTTGTGCCTCGCCGACCCCCGCGGGCCGGAGACCGAGTCAGAATGCAAGCCCCCCATCGAAAAGCTCTGGAATGCGCTTGAGCACGGCAAATCATTTCCCACTTGCGACCTGAATAGCAGCGCGGCGAATCTGTCGCCCGATGTCAGGAGCTCGGTGCCCGCGAGTGCGCGTAATGCTGGGCAAGGCACTGGCGCCCAAAATGTAGGCGCAGGGCCAAACTATTGCAGCCCAAATCTCCTCTTCTGGGGTCCGCCCGAGCAAAGCATGCTCACATGCGGCGCGCGTGGAGCGATCAACGTCACCATCGACAACCACATTTTTACGCGCGTGTGGTGGGGTATCAATGGCAAAACGACCGTTACTGAGTTCTATGGGCAAGGATCGACCACGGTCCCCTATGACCCGGCCTCATCCGCGCAGCAGTTCTTGTCAAAAACAGATGCTCCAGGGTCTGGTAGCGCGACTGCCGTAGACAGCGGCGGCAACCACTAACTCTACACACTCCGAATCAAACTGCCGTTGTCATCACCAGTAGGCCTGCGGCGGGAATTCAGAGTTGAGAAAAAGCACTTCAAATTTTCGATGATGCAATTAGTACAACTGAAAGGTATGCAAGGTGCGTAGATTGTTCGTTGGTGAAAAGTCATCTCTCGTGCAAGCCGTGGTCGCAGTCTTGCCGGGCACGCCGCGTCGCGACGGCGTGGTGACCTATATCGGCGACGATGCGTTCGTGCCGCTCGCTGGTCACGCACTCGAGCAGGCCATGCCAGACGAGTATCTTCCCGATGACCTACCACGCAGCAAGAGCGGTGCAAAGATCTGGCGTTATCAAGACCTTCCGATCGTACCAACTGCCTGGCTGATGGCTCCCCGTGGTGATTTGGAGCGCAACGTCCGCGCGGTAGAAAAACTTTTGTCCGAGGTCGATCAAGTCGTGCATCTGGGTGACCCGGATGAGGAAGGCCAGCTTCTTGTAGATGAAGTTCTGATCTATCTAGGTAACACCAAGCCCGTCCTACGGCTGCTCGTCAACGATTACAACCCGGCCAAAGTCCGTCAGGCACTTGACTCGATGCACAGCAACGAGGCGCCGCAGTTTCGCGCATGGTTCGTGTGGGCACTCGCGCGTTCCCGTTACGACTGGCTCTTCGGTCTGAACTTAACGCGTGCCGCAACTTTACGCGCTCGTGAACTCGGATTCGACGGCGTATTGACCGTCGGGAGCGTCCAAACCCCGACTCTCATGATCATATATGGACGCGATCGTGCTATCGAGTCATTCAAGCCGGTCGGCTATTTCACTATCGCGGCGAAGATGCAGCATGAGAACGGCCTGTTTGTCGCGAACTGGAAGGCGCGCGAAGACCAAGCCGGTCTAGACGATGCGGGCCGTTTGATCGACGAATCTGTTGCGCGTGCGCTTGTTGTCCGGATGCGAAACCAGCCGGCAGAGATATCAGCGTATGACAAGTCGCCCAAGCGAGAGGCGCCGCCGCTGCCTTTGTCCCTGAACGAATTGACGGTGGCCGCATGCGGCAAGTTTGGCTACACGGGTGACGAAGTGTTGGCCGCGGCGCAAGTGCTGTACGAACGTTACAAAGTCACAAGCTACCCGCGCACGGAGAACCGTTATCTGTCGGAGGCGCAGCACGATGAAGCGCCGACCATTCTGGCGTCGGTTAGCCGAAACCTGCGCGGGCTCGGCTCATTGATCAGCTGCGCCGACACGAAACGCAAATCGGCTGCGTTCGACGACAAGAAGATGAATGGTGAAGCGCACCACGGCATCGTGCCGACCGTATGCGTAACGGACCTATCCGCGCTGAATGAGATTGAGCGCAACGTCTACGACCTGGTCGTGCGCAGCTATCTCGCCCAATTCTTCGAGCCCGCCGTATTTATGCAAACACGCATCGAAATTTCATGTGTCAGCGAGCGCTTGACCGCGAACGGCAAGACGCCCGTGTCCGCCGGCTGGCGTGAGGTCTATGCGCCGCACGAGGAAGCGGCTGTGCAAACGCCGGTCGACGGCGAAACTGAAGATGCCAAACAGACACTCCCGGACATGGCGCAGGGCGACCCTGCAACGTGCACGGCATGTGATACCGCGAGCCGAGCAACGAAGCCCCCTTCCCGCTTTGATGAAGCATCGTTGCTGAGCGCCATGATTGACCTTCACAAATTCACGACCGATCCGGCGGCTAGAGCGCGTCTGAAAGAGGGAAAAGGCATTGGTACAAGCGCCACACGCGCCGGGATCATCAAGGACCTGCGCGAGCGTGGTTTCCTCGAGATCGCCAAGGGCACCAAAAACAAGCTGACGTGCAGCGCGAGCGGCCGGGGGTTGCTTACGGCACTGCCCGGCCCAGTCAAGGATCCAACGATGGCCGGCATGTTCAAAATCGCGCTCGACGCGGTAGCGAGCGGGCAAATCACGTACGACCAGTTCATTGACCGCAACGTCGCTTTCATTACCAAGGTGATCGCGGGCTTGCGGACCTCGAAGATGAACTTGCCCGTGGCACCCGCACCAGCATGTCCGAAATGTACATCGGGCCGCTTGCGGCGAATCCCGGGCAATGACGGCCACTTTTGGGGTTGCTCGAACTTCAAGGCGCAGCCCAAGTGCTCCGCGTCCTATCCGGACCGTGACGGCGCACCAGACTTCACGTCGAAACTGAAACCCAGGAGCAAGGGCTTTGGATTTAAGAAAGTGGGAGCGATGTAATGGCTGAGCAACCCAAACAAGATCGCGTGTGGGATTTTGCGACTGAAGCATACCTGCCGTCGGATGATGAAAAGCCACCAGCCGGGAACACGATGGTTTCGGATTCGGCCCACGTCGGGAAAACGACGTCTTTGAACACGCTCCTGAATGCAGAACCAGACCGTCCGGACGAAGATCCGGACGTTGACAGCGAACCCGCGCAATGATGCCCGCCGACTTCAATAGCCTCGCGCAGCAATGCGCGCCCGGAGTTCATCCGACGACCTTGCAGGCGATTGTTCGCGGCGAGTCGGATTTCAACCCCTTTGCGATCGGTGTCGTAGGAGGTCGCCTCGTGCGTCAGCCACAGAACCGCGATGAAGCGATGGCCACTGTTGCGGCGCTCGACGCGGGAGGCTGGAACTACAGCATGGGCTTGAGCCAAGTGAATCGCTACAACCTCGCGAGGTATGGCATGGACGCGAATGCCGCACTTGACCCTTGCACGAATCTGCGTGCAGGCTCGGCGATCTTGTCGGACTGTTATCGCCGTGCGTCCGCCCGTATGGGTGCTGGCCAGAACGCGTTGCACGCGGCGCTCAGCTGCTATTACAGCGGGAATTTCAAGCGTGGGTTTGTCCGTGATTCCGGAACATCGAGCTACGTCCAGCGTGTTGTTTCCTTCGTAGCGTCGACAGACCCAGAAACGGCTAAGGGAGATGTTCGGCCCATTGCTGTCGTGCCAGTCGCTACGCCCGAGACCGTGCGGCAAACCGTGCCGCGGCTCGACCCTGGTACAGGGACATCGGCAGCGATTGGAACGCCTTCGACATCACGGCGTGCGCAGCCCGAGCATACCCACCCATCCTGGGACACATTCGGAGATTTTTGAACCTTTGATCCAGCACTCTTTTTCTTCACCCCCATCTGAATAGCCTGTTATGAGGACAACTATGAAACGTACCAAACTATTATCCCTGCTTGTATCGCCGTTGGTTGGCTTCGCTGTATCGCTGGTCAGCGCGAGCGCGCATGCAGGCGGTCTGACTGCCGGGACCAGCGCGATCACCAATTTCGAACTTTGGTTCTTTACGATTTGCGGGATCTTGGCGATTTGTTACCTGCTCTGGGTCGGGATTCAGTGCTGGAGCAACAAGGCCGACTGGGTGCATGACTTTGGTGGCGCCATTGCCAAGGTCGCGGCCGTCGGCTCCGTTCCGGTTCTCGCCGCATGGGCCTGGACCGTTTTCGGATCATGAGCGAAAAAGCCCTGTATTCGTCGTATGCGGGCCTTGGGCGCGTTGCCATGATCAAGGGTGTACCCCTCATGGCCGGCCTGGTCCTTTTCGGGATCAGCGTCGCCGTTGCCATGGTTGGCGGCTTTGCCTTCGGGCCAGCAGGATTTCTCCTGTTCGTCCCCTGCCTCGCACCCGTGATGTTCATCAAACAGGTGTGTGCGACCGATGATCAGGCGCTCAACATCTTATTGCTGGAAGTGCGTTGCTTTCTAGGACGCACGAACGCCCGGATGTTTGGCAACACCTACACGCTCAGTCCGATGAAGTACGGCTACCGGCTTGATACGTTCCGCCAGGCATTCGAGCGCATCCCGTCACTCGTTGCCCACGAGCAGTTCCGAGCCGAGCTGTTTCGGAACGGGCCTCCGCAGCGCAAGGAAAGATGATGTCCATTTACGAAAAAATGAAACGTCAGCCGGCCGTTGAAGACAAGATGCCGAAGATTGGTCACGCCGTCTCCGAGCAAGTGACGAGTTGCGGCAACGACCGAACCTTGCTCGTTATCCGTCTGCCGGGCATCCCATTCGAATCGGCAACGGACTCCATTCTGGAGAACCGTTTTGATTCTCTGAACCGTTTCTTGTCATCGCTTGGCGCGACCAAAGGCAATCGGCTGTCGATGACAACGACGCTCAAGCGCCGGCGCATGGCGCACGATCAGACGTACGCGTTTCGCTCGTCGTTCATGATGGATTTCAGTGAGCAGTATCTGGCGCGATTCAAGAAGACGGACTATTTCGAAAACACATATTACCTAAGCGTTGTGCTCAAGCACGACAACCTCAATGAGGGCGTTGCCGAGATCGAAGAGCTTGGGGCGACGATCGTTAAGGCACTCAGCGCGTACGACCCGGAAATATTGTGCGCTTACGAGCGCAACGGCATGATGTTTTCTGAAACCTTTGAATTCATCGGCGAGCTGATCAATGGCGTCGAGCGTCGGGTGCCAGTGACCGAAATGCCCGGCTACCAGGCCATACCCAACGCGTGGATGCACTTTGGTTACGACGTTTTGGAGGTGCGCTCCGACAACAACACCAAATACGCTGTCTGCTATGACCTGAAAGACTTGCCGAAAAGCGGCTGGGGGCAGATGAACTCGCTTCTGACTGTGCCAGTCGAGTTCACCTTGACGCAATCGTTCGGATTTCTGGGCACGCATCAGGCGAACGCCAAGATCGAAACACAGATTGGCAAGCTTACGTCAGTGCAAGACAAGGCCGTTCATCAAATTGACGACCTGAGTCACGCGCAGGCCCTACTCGCTGCGCGTGAGCTTGCATTCGGTGATTACCATGGTGCGCTCGTGGTGTACGGATCGAGCGCGCAGAAGGCAATCGAAAACGGGACCTACGTTGCCGCGCAGTCGCTCAATGAATGCGGCGTGAGCTGGATGCCTGCGACTTTGTCGGCACCGGTGACCTATTTTAGTCAAGTTCCCGGGGCGACCAAAAAGCCGCGACCCAGTCCGCGGTCTACGCGCACGCTGGCGTCGACGTCCTCCATGCACAACTACTCGACCGGCAAGGCACGAGGCAATCCGATCGGCGACGGTACTGCGGTCATGCCGCTTTCGACCATCGGCAAAGGTCGATTTGACTTCAATTTCCATGCGTCGCTGCCTGATCAAGACAACACCGGCGAGAAATTCGCAGGTCACACCCTGATCCTCGGTGCGACCGGCACAGGTAAGACCACGCTGCAGCTGTCGCTCGTCGGTTTTCTCGAGCGGTTCGATCCGAAGATCTTCGCCCTTGACCTCGACCGAGGCATGGAGATCTTTATTCGTAACTTAGGCGGTGTGTATCTGCCGTTGAAGGCCGGTGTCGAAACGGGGCTTGCGCCTTTTGAACTGCCGCCCACCGAAGCGAACCTGCAGTTCCTGTACAGCTTGGTGAGGTCGTGCGGGCGTGACGCGGCCGGACAGATTAATGACGCCGATGCGGTCAAAGTCAAGAACGCGGTCGACGCCATCTATGCGATCGAGCGGGTCGAAGATCGCGTGTTCAGCCGTCTGCTCGAAAACATTGCGGATGACGGCACGCCCAATTCGCTCTGGACGCGGCTGTCGAAGTGGTGCCATGCGGCCGGCGGCGAATTCGCGTGGGCGCTCGACAACGTGCCGAACACGATGATCGACGTGACGAAGCAGCACCGCATCGGCTTTGATGTCACCGACTTCCTGCAAAAAAACTACCAGCCAACTGAGCCGGTCCTTGCCTACCTCTTCTACCTCAAAAAGCTGATGCAGGAGAACGGCGGCCTGCTGGTGACGATCGTCGAAGAATTCTGGTTGCCAGCGCAGTACCCCGTGACGCAAGAGTTAATTTTAAAGTCGCTCAAGACGGGTCGAAAGATTGAAGAGTTTGTGCTGCTTGTATCGCAGTCGCCGGAAGATGCCATTGCGAGCCCGATCTTTGCCGCAATTCAACAGCAGACGGCCACCAAGATCTATCTGCCGAATCCGGACGCGCGTTTCGAGGCTTACGAGGTGTGCAACATGAACCGAAAGGAGTTCGACGTCCTCAAGAGCCTCGACAAGGAATCGCGGACGTTTCTCATCAAACAGAGTAATCAATCAGTCTTCGCCACGCTTGACCTATACGGCATGTCAGACGCGCTTGCAGTTCTCTCCGGCACAACAGACAACATCCCAATTTGGGACGAAGTATGGGCGGAATATGGGCCTGATATCGACAAGTGTATGGCGGTCTTTCAATCACGGCGCAAGGGCAAGAAGAAGGCTGCCAGGTTCGATCGGCATGCCATAGACCCCTCGCATGGCCCGACCTATGCAGCGAGTCTTGAAGAGGGAGCAACATCATGAGCGTTGCGCCGATCAATGTCGCCATTTTCCAGCCCCTCATGACCATGTTCGACACGACCGTCAACCAGACGATCATGACGGGCTCTGCCAACCTGATCACGTTGATCAGCCCTTTGGTCGCGGCTGGCCTCGGCGTCTACATGTTGTTGATCATGACCTCCTACTGGCGTGGTGCGACGGACCAGCCGGTGATCGACTTCTTCATGCGGTTCGCTGCATGGGGACTCATCATCACCGCCGGGATGAACATCCAGTACTACACCGAGTATGTGGTGCCATTCTTCAATGGCGTCGGCGACGACATCGCTCAGGCGCTGACGAATAGCCCCTCGACAGGTACGGCCCTGGACACCTTGCTGTCGTCTTATCTCACCGCGATCAACAACCTGTTTGCGCCTTTGAGCCCGTTCAACGTTGGTGGCTACGTTGCTTCCTGCGCCAACGCGTTACTGATCATATTGGTCGCCCTCCCCTTTCTCGCGCTTGCGGCCGCCTATCTGATTCTTGCGAAGTTCGCGCTTGGGCTGTTGCTTGCTTTGGGACCGATGTTCATCGCGGCGGCGCTCTTTCCTGCAACGCGCAAGTTCTTTGAAGCATGGACCGCGCAATGCCTCAATTACGCGTTCTTGACAGCGCTCTTTGCGGCGGCCGGCGCCATTGAGGTCAAGTTCGCAACCGCGAGCGTACCAGCGGGGTCCCTGACGGACATTCCTACCACGGCCAAGCTTGCCATGATGGGGATCACGTTCATCGTCGTATCGCTGAACTTGCCTGCGCTGGCCTCTGCACTGGCGGGTGGTGTCGGAATCTCGGCGATGGCACAACACGCCGGCGGCCCGGCCAGGTTCGCCGGAAAGAGTGTTGGAAAAGGCATCAGCTCGGGATACAGGGCTGCGAAGCAGCTGACAGGCCGTGCTGCCGGCGGATCGATCGACGGGTAATTCATTTCAGGGGTATTCATGCTTATACACATCGAAACTCGAACTAGTAAATTCCGGCAGATGGTGACGCTCGTCGGTTGCGTCCTTGCTATCGAGGGACAATTTGCTCCCGCGCATGCACAGGGTATCCCTGTCATCAGCACAAGCGAACTTGCGCAAGACCTGCTTATGGCGAAAAACCTTCAATCGCAGCTTGTCACCATGACGGATCAATACCACGCACTGACTGGAAATCGTGGTTTCGGGCAGATCCTGAACAACCCGTCATTGACGAGCTATTTGCCTTCCCAGTGGCAATCGGTTTATAGCCAGGTCAAGTCCGGTCAATTGCAAGGGTTAAGCAGCGCCGCGCAGCTGATCGAAAGCCAGGAAGCTATGACCGCAACCACACCTTCTCAGCAGCGTTACAACGACACGCTCGCGACCAACAAAGCGATGGCAACGCAGGCCTATCAGGCGTCGGCCGACCGCCTGCAGAACATCCAGAACCTGATGCAGCAGTCTGACCTGACGCAGGACCCTGCGGCGAAGGCTGATTTGCAAAATCGGTTGCTTAGTGAAAACGCAATGATCCAGAACGAACAGACCAAGCTCAACCTGGTGGGTCAGCTGCAGCAGGCTGAAGAAAAGCTCGCGGAAAAACAGGACGCCGACACCTTCAAGAACACGCTGATGGGAAGCGCCTCGCAAGCGCCGCAGTAGTCACGACGCGCGGCTAACGACAAGACGTCGGCTGCGCCTAACACTTTGAAGGAACAAAAATGAAAAAGCTTTTTATCGCAGCGCTCTTTCCACTGTTGATCTCCGCGTGCGGGAAGTCTTCGGGTGAGGAGTACCTCGGCCACTGGACGAAAGTCGCTGGGCAAGGCCCCGATCTGACGATCGAAAAGCACGGAGACGTATTCATTATCAAAGAGCCTAGCGTTTTGATGGCCGGGCAATTCGATCAATTCACCGCTGACATGGTTGGCGATCGCTTGGTGCTACACGCAGGCGTAGGCGGAGAAATTCCTGTGGTGATCGACAAGTCGACAGGCCATCTATTACTTGCGGGCGAAGAGCTGCAGCGCGGTGGAGAGTAAGACGTTTTCTATTGCCTGTATGCAGGGCGGTGACGTAAGTCGCCTGCCTCGCGATAAATGATATTCAAGTCGCTTAAGGAGATTGAGATGAATGTATCTGGCCGCTTAGCTGGACCAACATGCCTCACGTGTCGAACGGCCGCACCGGCGCCTCGCAATGTCGGGGCTGACCAATGAAAGCCGTTTCAATCTGCATACTTCTCGTGGTGCTTTTGGCAGGGTGTTCGCCGCCGCAGCCACCGCAGCCATCGGGCGCGTGGGTCCCTGTCAATCATCCGCCGTCAGTGTCGTCATCCGCTGCGCCGTTGTCGACTGCGTCAAAGGGAGCATGATCATGTTTTCAAAACGCAAGCGCCCGCACGCGTCCGCGCTCGTGATGGGTGACCAAGCCGTTGCGGTACCTGGTTCCGGCGAGACAGAGCCTACCGAAAAGAATGGCTCTGCCATTGCGACCGGACGTTGGTACTTGCAACAAGCGTTGAAGTTTGAAGCGTCCAAGCAGGAGCAACAGGCCAGGCAAACCAAACTCGCGTGGCGCGTTGCGATCGGCGCTGGCGCAATTGCGGTTGTTTCTATTATTGGTTCGGCAGCTTTAGTACAACTGAAGAGACCCAACCCACCTGCTGTGTTGCGCATGAACGATACGACCGGGGTGGTCGACGTGCTGAATGTGAGCCCCAACAATCGGGAGATCTTCACCGAAAAAAACGATCGCGCCGATTTGCGCCGTTATGTCGAGATGCGCGAGAGCTACGACTGGGAAACGATCCAGGACATGTTCGATGCCGTCAAGCTCATGTCAGCTGACAAGGAGCGTGACCAGTTCATCTCGATGTACTCACTGGCTAACGCCCCGCAAAAGGTGCTTAAGGACCAGTACCGTGTGATCGCGCGCGTGGGTGCGATCACGTTTGTCGGTAGCACAGCGCAGGTGTTCTTCTCACGCAAGCTCATCTCATTGAGCGGCAGCATGCCGCCCAAGACGGAGTACTGGGTGGCGACTATCGCCTATCGCCATGATCACCTTCCGGAAAAAGCCAGTGAGCTGGAGATGGACCCGACAGGGTTTCGTGTCACCAGTTATGTCGTTGATCGAGACTGGACGCGCGCGTCTGACACGCTGACGCCCCTGCCCCCCGCACAGTCTGGCATTCAGCCGGTGCCACCTGCGGCCGCCGGTGCCGCCGTTCAGCGAGGTACCGCGCAATGACGTTCATATTGAAGTTGGGGTGCAGCGCACATGCGTTGGCCACCTCCTCTGCGATCGCGGCCGCTGTGTGCGCGCTCCCTGCTCACGCGTTGACGACACCTGGACCGTGTGGCACGGACGCCCATATTCGCTGTGCTGTGTTCGATTCGACGGAAGTTTATCGCGTGCCGTTTCGGGCTGGTACCGCAACACTTATCCAGCTGGAGCCCGGCGAGGTGATCGATGGTCCTGCATCCGGGATGGGTATGGGCGATTCGAAGGCCTGGAAAGTGGGTGCGAAGAGCAATTGGATTTTGTTCAAGCCCACGGAGGCGCATGCGGATACCAATTTGATTTTGGTCACTGATCGCCGACGCTATGCGGTTGAGCTCGTCACCGCAGATCGTGGCGAGGCTGCTGTGTGGTCGCTCAATTTCACCTATCCGGACACGCGAGCGCGTGAGGCGCAGGCGACGGCCAAGAAACAGGCGCTGGCCGCCGACCGCGCGCGTAGCAGCGCGGCAACCTCCGTTCACGCAAACGAGAACTTCGACATGCAGGGCGATACCGTGCTTGCGCCTACGTCGATGTGGGACGACGGTCGTTTCACGTATTTCCGATACGCCACGACACGTGATTTGCCGGACATCAATCGCGTGCTTCCAGACGGATCGGAAGCGTTGGTGAATTCGCATGTGGATGGTGACACGGTTGTCGTGCACGAGACGGCGGCCAAGTTCATGTTGCGCCTTGGGCAGTCAGTGCTGGGGGTGCGCAACAACGGCTACACGCCCGACGGTCAGTTCAACACGACCGGCACCACGGTTCCCGGCACCGTGCGCATCACGAAGGAGCATCAGTAATGAACGGAATCGAATCTGGCTCGGAACGTGAAGGTCATGGCCACGACGGCGAAGGAAATCCTTCAGGGATGTCATCGATATCGGGAGAGGCGGGCGCTGGGGCCACGGGTGGTATGGCCGGCGATCGCGGGATGCCGAACCTCAAGCAGACGCGCAAGAAAGCGAATGTCAACAAGTTGACCGCTGTGGCGATCGCCGTGATCGCCTTGGCGACCGTGACATTAGGTGGTGCGATGTTCGCCAAGCGTTTGCAGGACCAGCACAACCAGGCCAAGGCTGATTCGCGCGCAGCACCGAAGGAAATGGGCGCTGATACTGGACACGATTTTGCAGTGGATGCGGACCGTTTGAAGCGCGAAAAAGCCGCAGCGGCCGAGCAAGCGTCCATTGCGGCCGCGCAGTCAGCCGCATCGATGCCCGTGCCGAGCGGCGCGCCCGCGAGTGCTGTCGCGATAACAAGCACTGGCGCGCGTGGGGGCGCGGCGGCACAACCCGCGCCACACGTGGAGACCGTTGCGGAGCGACGTCTCGATGGAGATGTATTGCTGAACAATGGCGGCAGTGGCGCTCCGAATGACACCAGAAGTAGCAGTGGCAAGGGCGCAAGTCTCGTCCCTGTTGTCGCGCGCGGCGTCACCGGCGGTCTGGATGACCGGCTCACGCCCTCGGCGCTAGCCAGCGTCAAAGCGAGCTTTCTCCCTGATCTGGACTATCTGCTCAAGCGGGGGATCATCATCCCGTGCGGTCAGAGGACCAAGATCGTTACAACCTATCCTGGCGCGACTTCCTGCATCGTTACCAAGGACGTGTACTCAGCAGACGGTCAAACACTCCTGATCGAGCGTGGCAGCGAAGCTACCGGTGAACAGCGCACCTCGCTCATGCAGGGTCAGGCGCGCATCTTCGTGCTGTGGTCACGCATCGATATGCCCAATGGCGTCACCATTCCATTGGACTCGCCGGGCTCGGATTCGCTTGGCGCAAGCGGACTTAATGCCTACGTCGATACCCATTTCTGGGATCGTTTCGGCGGCGCCATCATGGTGAGCCTCATTGGCGACTTTGGGCAGGCCGCGAGCAACCGGTCGCTTGGCAGCGGCAACAACCAGATTCAGTTTTCGAACACCTCGTCGGCTGGGCAAAGCCTGGCTGACGACACCCTCAAAAACACCATCGATATCCCGCCGACCGCGTACTCGAATCAGGGTTCCGCGTTGAACATTTTCGTGGCACGCGATGTGGACTTCAGGAGCGTCTATGACCTCGAACACCAGCAGTAATGTCGGGTCCGCCCATGCTGCGTCAATCCATACTGCATCGACCCATTTCGATTCGAGCAAAACAGTCCGCAGCTATCTTGGTTCAACCGGCATTGCCGAAAAAATGGCGACCCAAGGTGTCACAGAAGTGACGATCAACCGTCCACATGAGATGTGGACCGAGACGGTCGATGGATGGCAGCAACACGCAGCGCCCGCCCTGTCGTTCGATCTTTGCAAGAAGCTGGCGGACGCGTTGACGATCTACAACAAGGCGTCCCCGCCTTTGTCAGCCCTCGCGCCAATCAAGCCAGTGCGCTTGCCCGACGGCGAACGCGGCCAGGTCATGACTGCGCCCGCGTGTGAGCCGGGCACAGTCTCGATGACCATCCGAATTCCGAGCACGGTTCGCTTTTCCAAAGACGATTATGTTCGTGCGGGCACGCTGACAGGGTTCGTGGATGTATCTCCGTCGGTGCTTGCGGGATCGGCTGCTGTACGGCGTATGCCTGGCTTGTTGGATGACGGTGTTCGGGATGCTGCACCCATCGAATTTGTGCCGGCCGGCGTCACGCTTGCGCCCTTCGAGCTGGAGATGCTTGCGGCGAAAGCAACGCGCAACGTTCCGCGGCTATTCGAGCTGGCGATCAAGCACAAGCTCAACATCGTGACGGTTGGTGGTGTCGGGTCCGGTAAGACGACCCTCATGAAGATGTTGGCCGATCTCGTGCCACCCACCACGCGCATTGGCACGATCGAAGACACGCACGAACTGTCGTTGCCGAACCATCCCAACCACGTGCACATGTTCTTTAGCGACAGCTTGCCGGCGAAAGAAATCGTCCGCTCGACGTTGCGCATGAAATTCGACCGCGTGTTTTTGACCGAGCTGCGCGGCGATGAAACGTGGGATTACCTCACGCTGCTTAATACCGGTACCGATGGCGGCATGACCTCCGTGCATGCGAACGATTGCGCGTCTGCCTTCTCGCGAATCGCGACACTGGTCAAGGCAAGCCAGGTTGGCCAGACGCTCGACTGGAGTTACATCCTGCATGAGGTGAAGACCACCATCGACGTCGTGCTCTTCATGGAACGGAAACGCCTGACCCAGATCCACTACGACCCGGTGGAGAAGTGGAAGCTCTTGCGGGGGCTCGCATAAATGACCGATGCAAGATGCCCGTGTTTCCAATTGACGCTGCGTCCGGGTTGGTCGCAGCCGGTGATTGGACCACTCGGATGTTTGGTCCCGGCGATGCAGTCAGCTGCGTTTAGGTCACGGACATGACGATTCAATCAAAGATCCTCGTGAGCGCACTTGCAGCCGCCGGCGTTGCGGCCGTTGCGGTGGGCGGCCAGTACGCGGGCGCTGCGCTCTTCGCAAAAATGCAGCACTTGCCGTCGTCGGTGGTTGGCATCTTTACGTTGCGCGACTACTGGCATGCCTATGGCGATGTACCTGCCGTCAAGAAAGCGCTTGCCGCATGTACGTTTGTGTCGATGGCCATTCCCGTTGGTGCGATCACGGCTGCTTGCTTTGCTGCGTTCGGTACGGCCAAACGCGAGCTTCATGGCAGTGCTCGGTTCGCGAAGGCGCATGAAATCCGCAAGACCGGATTACTCGATGGCGAAGACGGCAAGCCCGCGCTGATCGTCGGCAAGTATCGAGGCAAATATCTGACTTTTCCGGGCCAGCAATTTATCATGCTCGCCGCGCCTACGCGATCGGGAAAAGGCGTGGCCGTAGCGATCCCGAATCTCCTCACCTATCCGGATTCGATGGTCGTCCTGGACTTGAAGCTGGAGAACTATAAGTACACGTCCGCCTACCGACAAAAGTATGGGCAGAAGGTATTCCTGTGGGCTCCCTTTGCGGAAGATGGCAAGTCGCACGGGTGGAATGTGTTCGACTCGATCGCTCATCGCCCGGAGCATCTTCGCATTGGCGACGTACAGGCGATTGGCCTTAAGTTCTATCCAACCAACGTCGAGGCCAAAACCAAGTTCTGGAATGACCTAGCGCGCAACCTGTTCGTGGGCTTAAGCCTGTATC